>CACGMO010000076.1 GCA_902574225.1 uncultured Alphaproteobacteria bacterium | reverse complement strand
CATATTTAACTGTGGACAATCTAACTAATAAAGAAGTTGGGTTAAAGGTCCAGGGTTTAAGAAAAGTGTACAAATCCAGACTTGCTTTGATGGATTTTAATATTTCTGTAACCAGAGGTGAAGTGGTTAGTTTACTTGGTCCAAATGGTGCAGGAAAAACAACAGCATTCAACATTATTGCCGGAATACATAGATCAGACGGTGGTTCCATTAAACTCGATGGAGATGAAATATCAAACCTTCCTATGTACAGAAGATCAAAAGCAGGACTGGGGTACCTTCCTCAAGAATCGTCAATTTTTAAAGGCCTGAATGTCGAAAAAAATATTGATGCGATATTGGAGTTGAAAATTAGAGACTCAAAGGAGAGAAAGAAAAAACTTGAGCAATTATTAGGCGAGTTTTCAATAACACATCTCCGAAATGCCAAGGCAGTCAACCTTTCAGGTGGCGAAAGAAGAAGGGTTGAAATAGCACGGTGTTTAGCCAGTCAACCAAAATATATCTTACTGGATGAGCCATTTGCTGGTGTTGATCCAATAGCTATTGATGAGATAAGAGGGTTAGTTCGAGAGCTTAAAAATAGAAATATAGGAATTCTAATCACTGATCACAACGTTAGAGAAACACTTAAGATAGTTGATCGAGCCTACATTATAAACGATGGAAAAATTATCAAGTACGGAACTCCTGAGTTTGTTGTAAGTGATCAAGACGTCAGGCGGGTTTATTTGGGCGACAAGTTCGCTTTATAAAAATTATATAAAACGCTAGAAAAAAAATTTTTTTTATTGTAACGTCCAGCTATAAGCGGGGGTTTTCAAATGAAAATGAATGAAATACTATCCAATAAGGCGATAAGAACGAAGGTAAAATCGTCTAACAAGAAGCAACTTTTGCAAGAAATTTCTAGTATAGCGTCAGAACATGTAGGAATTCCATATATGAACATCGCTAAGTCTTTGCAACAACGAGAAATTCTTGGGCCAACTGGAATTGGAAATGGTGTGGCAATCCCTCACGTAAAGATAAGGGGCTTGACGAAAATATTTGGTTTTTTTTCAAGCTTAGAACGCCCTATTGATTTTGAGTCAGCTGACAAGCAGCCGGTAGATCTAGTGTTTACCTTGTTGGCACCAGAAAATAATAGTGGAACTGAACATCTTAAGGCACTTGCAATGGTTTCAAGAGTGTTCAGCGATAAAAATATCAGATCTAAGCTTAGGTCTTCAGAAAATACCGAATCTGTGTTTGCCATACTAACGAGCAGTGAAGACTCAAAGGCCGCCTGATATATCGATTTATAATTTTAACTCTTTACTCTATAGCTTTTAATATGTTTTTTGAGTGGATTATAACTTCGACCGATCTCTATTTATAAAACACTGGCAGAAAAAGCTCGCCCGTAAGGCTATTAACTGTCTTACGCCAGGCTCTGCCAATCTACTTTCTTACTGTCTTCTGACTCTCTGATCGCTATAAAACTGCCGTTCTCATAGTCTTTTTTTCCATAAATGAGTTCCTTTCTTGTATTTATATCAATAAGGGAGCCACCTGCATATTTGAGTATCGCATGGCCCGCAGCCGTATCCCACTCCATGGTTCGACCAAATCTAGGATAAATATCCGCTTTCCCTTCTGCAAGTCTACAAAACTTAATCGATGAGCCAATCTTTAAAGTGTCATGCTCACAATCGACTTTTAAAATTTTACTTTCTCTTCCAACCAAATTATTTTCAGAAGTTATCAACGTAAGTGCCTCTCTATTTTCTACCTTCCCTGATATTTTTACTTTCTGAGTTTTTTCTAAGTAATTATATTTGAAGCTTTCCCGATCGGGTGAGGTGTAAAAAAGTTCACCGCTTATTGGGCTATAAATAACTCCCAACTCGGATTTACGATTTTTAATGAAAGCTATGTTCACCGTAAAATTGTTGGTTTTGTTCAAAAAACCTTTTGTTCCGTCCAATGGATCAATGATGAAAAATTCTTGCTTCTCTAAACCTCTATTTTCGGATTCCTCTGATATTGCAGGTATCTTAGGAAACTGTTGCTTTAAACCCCTTAGAATTATTTTATTCGCT
>CACGMO010000075.1 GCA_902574225.1 uncultured Alphaproteobacteria bacterium | reverse complement strand
GACCAAGGTCATATTCCCAAGTCATTCCCATTCCACCATGCAGTTGAATACTTTCCTCTGCTACCAAAGTTCCTATTTTCCCAATTGAAAATTTTGCCGCAGAAATTGTCTTTTCTCTTTCTGTTTCGTCGTCAAAATAAATTGTAGCATTAATAACTGAAGAACGAGCCTGCTCTATTTCAACTAATAACTGTGCCATTCTATGTTGAATAGCTTGAAACTTACCGATAGGTACGCCAAATTGCTTTCTGGTTTTAAGGTATTCAAGAGTTAATTCCTTTATTCTTTCCATAATACCGAGGGCCTCGGAACAAATTGCAAGAATACCAGTATCTATCGCATGGGAGACTATTGAATAGCTCATTCCAAGTTCACCAACCAGTTCCTCTGATGAGATACTTATATTTGTAAAAGTCAAGTCAGACACTCGGCCCCCATCTATAGTAGCGAAGCTATCAATTTTTATACCTTCTCGATCAGTTGGAATACAAGCAATTGAAATACCTTCTTCGCTGGAAGCATCCCCGGTATTTCTACAGGTTACCAAAAAGTGTGTTGCCTCAGCTGCATGCTTTATCATTCGCTTCGCGCCTGAAATCTTATAACCTCCATCAGCTTCTACAGATAGTTTCGTTTCTACAAAACTTTTCGAGTACTCTGTATCTGTCTCGCTGTGGGCTAAGATAGGTAAACACTCGTTTTCAAGAATCTTTTTTACAAGCGATTTTTGAGCATCATTTCCTTTTGATAATACTTTGGCAGCAAGTATCCCGACCTCCAGAAAAGGCTCTACGACGAGGCCTCTTCCTAAAGCTTCAAAAACGGTCGAAATATCTAGTGCTGTGCCGCCAAACCCGTCTAATTCTGGGTCTATAAGAGATTCGAGAATCCCTAGGGTTCTCATGGCTTCCCAAGCTTTTTTTGAATATCCAAGATCAGAATGTGCTGCGATATTACGATCAGAAAGACTGTATTCGTTTTCGAAATATTTCTTAAGAGTGTCAAATAGAATTTGCCTCTCAGGACTCGGTTTGAAATCCATTAGTTTCTCTTTCCTATAAATTGAGCATTAGTTTTGAAATTATATTCTTTTGGATTTCGTTTGACCCTGCATATATTGATTTTTTTCGATGATTAAAATACTTTCCTGACGCGTATGCAGCAGCCTTAGGAAAAACTTCTGCTCCGTTGTAACCGGTAGAAAGTGCATCTGGTTCATTAACAAAAGCTCGTTTCCCAAGTGATTTTCTCGTTAGATTATCTATATCTTGCTCTATCTCAGAACCTAATATTTTTATTATGGAGCTCTCTGCCCCGGGTGCCTCACCATTTTCTACAGAAGCCAGTGTTCTTAAATTCGTTATTTCTAGATTTTGCAGATCAATTTCTATCTGTGCTAATCTGGATGCGAACATTGGGTCGTTTGACAATGGTTGCTCATTCTTTTTTGCATCATCTGCCAACTTCTTAAGCTTTTGGATTTTTCGTTTTGACACTGCAACATTTGCATTGCCAGTTCTTTCATGAGTCAGTAAATATTTGGCATAGGTCCACCCTTTATTTTCTTCCCCTACAAGGTTTTTTGCGGGAACTTTTACGTCTGAAAAAAATATTTCGTTAACCTCATGACTACCATCTAATGTAATAATAGGCCTCACTTCGATTCCCGGAGAGTTCATGTCAATCAGAATAAATGATATTCCCTCTTGTGGTTTTCCCTCGTTTGAGGTTCTAACTAAGCAAAAGATCATATTGGCGTGTTGTGCAAATGTCGTCCAAGTTTTTTGACCATTTACGATGTAATGGTCACCATCTTTCACGGCACTCGTTTTTAAAGATGCTAGGTCTGAACCAGAGCCAGGCTCAGAGTACCCTTGGCACCACCAGTCCTCACCTGTCAGCATCCTAGGCAGCCAATAATCTCTTTGTTCTTGTGAGCCAAATTTCATTAAAACTGGTGCGAGCATACCAACTCCGAATGGTACAATTCGAGGTGCTCCTGCAGAACCACACTCTTCTTCAAAAATGAATTTTTCAACAACATCCCATTCTTGGCCACCATACTGTTTTGGCCATGTGCCTGCT
>CACGMO010000074.1 GCA_902574225.1 uncultured Alphaproteobacteria bacterium | reverse complement strand
CTCAATATTCACATCGACTTCAGCTTTAGATACTTCGTTAACGGCCTCATCTAAATTTTTTGTAAACTTTGAACTGGAGTTAAATAGTTTATTTTTAAGTTTTTTGAAAAATCCTGTTACCATTTTGTAATACCATCTTTCTACTTATCTGCTCTTACCCTTACCTTACCATCAGCCCATTCAATTGTAAGAGCACTTTTACTCTTCAATTGAGATTTGGTGCTCACAATTTTTTCATCTTCATCTCGTATGACAGAGTATCCCCTGGATAGGACTTTTTTATAACTTACGCTCTCCAACAATCTGGATGCCGCCACAAAATTTTCTGATTTTTTTCTAAAGTTATTCCAAAGATGCTTCAAAGCCATCTCATCTAATATACCTAATCGTTTTTTTGTATCATAGACATAGTGGAAAATTTGCTTTAGCCTCGCTGATAGATCCTTATCTAATAATTTTACGTCATTAGACATCTCAGAAAAAGCATCTTTAATAATACTATCGAGTTTTAGTATGTTCATTGTAAGTGATTTTTTCATGTCGTTCAGGTTTTGGTATGGGCTTTTAAGCTTTGCAGAGCATTGATTAAGCAAAGACATTTTTAAAAATGTTATCTTTTCCACACTATTTCTTAAATTTGTAGAAAGGTAATTTAACTGCCCTAAAATTTCTGTTCGATTAGGTAGGGCAATCTCTGCCGCTGCTGTGGGAGTGGGCGCTCTAACATCCGCAACAAGGTCTAATAGTGTTGTATCGGTTTCATGTCCAATAGCTGAGATAATGGGTATCTTTGCTTCTGATACGGCTCTAATGAGACTTTCGTCATTGAAAGACCATAAATCTTCAAATGATCCCCCTCCCCGGGCAATTATTAATAAATCAGGTCTAAGGCCTTTGGTATTGGCTTTTTCCTGATGGAAGAAGTTAATTCCTTCTATAACATCTTTCGCACAACTATCTCCTTGAACAGTAACTGGGAAGATAATAACCTTTACAGGAAATCTGGCTTCAACTCTGTTCAAAATATCTTTAATAACTGCCCCAGATATAGACGTTATTACTCCGATACTAAGAGGGTACGTTGGTAAAGCTAGTTTTCTTTTTTCACTAAATATACCCTCAGCCGCAAGTTTTTCCCTTCGCTTATTTAACATTGCAAGTAGAGCCCCAATCCCCGCTGCTTGTATATCCTCCACTATTATTTGATATTTGCTGTGTCCAGAAAAAGACGATATGCGACCTACTAAGACAACTTCATTTCCTTCTTCGATTAGATCTCTTTTGGTTAGTTTGGTACCTCGCCATACAACGCTAGCTAATATTGATTTGTCATCTTTAAGGTCAAAATATACATGGCCAGAGGCAGGTCTGCTAACCCTGCCGAGTTCCCCCTTTACCCTGACATATTCAAACTCCGTTTCTAATGTATTTCGTATCGATTGGGATAGGGTCGTAACAGTAAATTCCGGTATGTTCTCTTTTGTCATAGCCTTTAGATCACAACTGATTTTTATTTCTTTATATAATCACTCCTATGAGTATCATGATCGAAAAGGATTGGAAAGAGAATGAAAATTTTGATTATTGGAAACGGTGCACGGGAACACGCATTGACTTGGGCTATATCCCAAAATCCAAGATGTACGAAAATTTATTGTAGCCCAGGGAATGCCGGGACCACCGAATTAGCGACTAATGTTGATATTGATGTGACGTCAAATAACGAGATCCTGAAAATGTGTTTGCTGCATTCCATTGATCTTGTAATAGTCGGGCCTGAGAAGCAATTTGAGCAAGGTCTTACAAATGCTCTCAAAGAAAAAAATATATTGGTATTTGGGCCAACCATGGAAGCTTCTCAATTAGAAGCCTCAAAATCCTTTACCAAGAATATGTGCAAGCACAAAAAAATACCTACTGGAAATTACGAGATTTTTTCAAGAGTTGATGATGCTAAGAAATTTTTGAGAGAACAACCTACACCCTACGTAATTAAAGCAGATGGACTTGCTGCAGGTAAGGGAGTTTTAGTTTCAAGCGATATTGAAGAGGCCGACAATTTTATAAAGTCTATCTTTGCAGGAAAAATTGGAACAGTGAAAAGTAAGGTTATAATTGAAGAGTACCTTGAGGGCAAAGAAATGAGCGTCTTTTTTGCTATTGATAAAAAGACAATAAAAT
>CACGMO010000073.1 GCA_902574225.1 uncultured Alphaproteobacteria bacterium | reverse complement strand
CCTGGATCAATAATCACCTCAATAAAATTTGGACCGCGGATATTTGTAGCTTTATCTAACGCATCAATAAGGGATTGTTGAGTTGATACCGTTAATGCCGATGAATAGCCACAAGCAATTGCTATTTTGGGAAGATCAATGTTTTTACTTACTGTAGGTTGTCCACCAACGGAGTCGTGAACTCCGTTATTGAAAACAATATGTAAAAAATTAGTGCATCCTGACTGCCCAATTATGGGGAGCGACCCCATATGCATCAAGACCGCACCGTCACCATCAAAACATACTATTTTTTCATGAGTCTTGCTCATAGCTAAACCCAGAGCTATTTGGCTTGCGTGCCCCATTCCACCGACAGTTAAAAAATCTTTTGCGAGAGTTAATTTATTCTTTAATCTATATTCAAAAAGTTCCCTACTTGCCATACCAGTAGTGCAAACAATTATAGGTTCTGTTCCCAACTTTTCTGCGGTGAGTACTATAGCTTTTTCTCTAAGGAAATTTCTGGGATTATTTGTGGCTTTCTTTTGAGTGTAGGGACTGAATAATTCCTTTTTTACTACAATTGCCACTGGCCTTGAAAGATCTTTTGCCTTTTTCACCAACTTCTTAATTTGCTCAGTTGCTTTATCTTGCTTCTCTGAAAGCAGAATGTAAGGAATATCCATGCATTCAAGCATCGAAATTGTAACTTTCCCTTGATGCTTGTGCTGCGGCTCATCTTTTACACCAGGCTCTCCTCTCCAGCCAATCATCAGAATAATTGGAATGCCGTAAACATCACTACTAGCTAGCGATAAAAGGGGATTTACTGCATTCCCTAGGCCCGAATTTTGCATATACACAAGAGGTATTTCATTAGTAGCAATATGTTTACCGATCGCTAATCCTATTGCGCTACCCTCATTAGCCGCAATAATATGATTTTTTTTCTCTATTTTATCGGTAATACAGTCACAAAACGGTTTTAGTAAACTATCAGGTACCCCGGTATAAAAATTTATCCCGGCAGTGCGAAAATTATCGAGGCTAGTCAATGGACAAAGCATTATATTGTTCCCGGAATGATTTTGAGGATATCATTTATCGACATACAATATTCTCTAGCCTCTTTAGATCTTCCATTTATAAGAATAGTTTCTGCCACCTTTAACATTGCTGGATAAGCAGCTCGTAACATATGATTGGCATAGATTACAATGTTCACACCAGCTGCTTCAAACTCGTGTTCTTTAATTTCATCAAAGGACGAAGGTACCACAATTAATGGCTTTCCTGCGCCAAACTCTTTATAGAATTTACAAAATTCCATTATTTCTTGACCATCGTTCTTTCGAGAGTGGATCATTATCCCATCAGCTCCAGCATCAAGGTAAGCTTTCGATCTGTTTAGTGCGCTTTCCATACCTTTTTCTAGGATCAGACTCTCACATCTCGCAAAAATCATAAAATCTTCTGAAACTTGTGCATTTTTCCCAGATTTAATCTTAAAACAAAAATCTTCAATACTCTCTTGTGTTTGAGGTACATTATTGCCAAGTAACGAGTTTTTTTTCAAACCAGACTTATCTTCTATAATTACTGCAGAAACACCTAAACGTTCTAGAGTCTTTACGGTAAACACAAAATGCTCAGACATTCCCCCAGTGTCTCCATCGTAAATCATGGGTTTAATTGTAACATCAAAAATGCTGTTAATGGTCGTCACTCGATCAGAGGTATCAACTGCTTCGATATCAGGTTTACCTTTATTTGTGCTATCAGTCAGAGAACTAGACCAAATACCATCAAAACTTTTCTTTCTGCCTCCAACCTCTATTTCCAAATTATCGGCGATCAAACTAGAAATCCCACTGTGCGTCTCAAGAATTCTTATTATACTTTTTGATGCCAACAATCTTTTCAGTTGGGACCTTCTTCTATCAGGTGTTGTTCCATGAGATTTAACAGAATTATTTAAGCGTGTGGATGAGATACCTCTGGTATATGGTACGTCCACTACAGAGCCTCCCCAATTTTCTAGTTCTTTTACCACCTGAGACCTTACCTCAGCCTGAATGCCTGTTTTCCAGTCATCGCCATGAACTACAAAATCAGGTTTAAGTTTTTTCAGGTTAGGTCTGTAGTCAAGAGTAGCTTGTGGAATAACTTTAGATACTCCCTGTACAGCTTTGACAACCGCCTCTCTTTCTTCATAAGTTAAATAAGGAAGCCTTTTATAAGATGCTAT
>CACGMO010000072.1 GCA_902574225.1 uncultured Alphaproteobacteria bacterium | reverse complement strand
TTAAATTATCTAATATTTTTACCGCATCTCCCCTATTTATTGTATTGAACCTCAACCACGCTCTAGTCCGACCTCTGCTTAGAAGCTCATGCATTTCATCCATCTTTTCCTGGGTAGTACGTACATTACCGCAATCTAAAGACACTACCCGTCTAGGTGGTCTTTGAGGAAAAGCAACTACTAGTTCATCCAACTGATTTTCGTCTTCTACTTTATAGATTATTACATCGGGCGCCTCTATTTTTAATTCAGAGACATTTAAACTACCTCCAATCAAAAACATTCTTTTTTGTCCTCTTTTTATAAGAAGATCTAGCAAAACGGGATTATCAAGATTATTAATTGTAATTAAATCATGCTCAAATTCCCATGCCATAGGTAGATGGTAATCAAGATAGGCATTAGAAAGCTCCTCAGAGAGAAAAAAAACAGGATTAAAATCCACCTGAGATAAAGATTTTCTTGCACTATCTACTACATTAAGGTTCTTTTTTAAATTTTGAGCTAAACTTCTAATTTCTTCTTCTATCTTCGGATCTAACTGTTTATCTTTAATATGCGTACTTAAGAGTATATTGTTATCTGCAATATAAGATAGCATTGGTCTCATTTTATCGCTTGCATAACTAAAACCCTGCAGGTTTCCTAATTTCAGCTGATCCATAGATTTTTGTGAAAGTTCGCCTAGTACTTTGTAAACTCTTTTGGTTCTTTCTAAATCGAGTTTAATTTGATTAAAAAGACTGACCCGAGTTTCCGTTTTAAAGGTTTCTGTTCTCATATTTTTCCTAATCTTTTGGTTTCATTGAGTCAATAAAACCAGTTAAAAATTGGCCAGTTTTATTAAATCCCGACACAGCGGCTTCCATTGCAGAAAATTGTTTCATATATCTTTCTCTTATCGACTCTACTCTAGCATCCATTACGGCTTTATCTTCGTTATATTCCGAAATTAGTGACGTTGCTCGCGATTTACTTTTTTCAAGATCTCCTGTGGCTCCAAGTAACTCTTCAATGTAAGATACCAGTCTATCAGCTAAGCTTTGACCATAGTAAACAGTTGCGCTATTTACCGTTCCTGACACACTCAATCTTAAACCCTTTGTATCTCCAGAAGTAGAAATATATTGCTTGGTACCATCCGACAAAGTACTCTCACTTAACGAAATTCCTCCCAAGGTTGCCGATCCATCGTCATTAACAACAAAATCATATGCCCCTGCCTTTGGGATAAGAACGGAGCTTGTGTGAGAAGCCGAAACTAAAGCGTTGTCTGATGAAGCCAAAGAATTTACTACCGTATCAAATAATATTGGCTCAGCCTCAAAGGCTTTGTTGAAATCGGTTTCACTTATACTTATTGATCCATCTCTCATTGTTTTCACACCAAGCTCTGATAGATAACGAGGATTGTCGCCGTAACCTGGAAGCTCTGATGTAATCATTGAACGTAAACTTCGTTGGATAGATTTTACAGTGATATCTCTTGATAAAACTCCTTTTTCTTCTCCATTTACACCACTTTGAACCAATGTTTTGATGGTAGCGGACACACTGTTATATGTATTTACAAAATCGCTTATTGTCGCAAATGCCACGGATTGATCGGTCACTGAGGTTACACTTGCCGCTGAGCTTGTAGTTGAGTTAAGTTTAAATTCATAACCATCTATTAAATCTGTAATAACATTTTTCTCTCTAGAAATTGTAACTCCATTTAAATTTATCGAGGCATCCTGAGCAGCAACAACTTGTTTATTTGAATTGTTACTGGACGTATCAAATTCTGATAACCCGGAGTCTGAAGGATCTTCTGTAACTGTTAACCTCAACGCATTCTTTGCTCCTGTGTCTGAGTTTACGATTAAAGAAAATGTCCCATCACCTTTATCTGTCACTGTGGCATTTACACCATCAAGTGCCGTTAGAGCCTCCGCTAATCCGTCTAATGTATTATTTGCACTAGAAATGGTAACGCTTTGTGACGTTTTTTCATTATTCACTGTAAAAGTATCATCAGACCAGCTACCAAAATCGATCGCAATACTTCCTAAATTTACATTTGCTGTCTTAGTCGAAAATCCTGAGAATTCTAAAGTCTGTGCGCTCGCTAAAGAACTTACCGATATTTGCGCGCTAAATGCACTAGCTTCTCCTTGGTTATTAACTTTAACGTCGATAGCTGAACTATTTGAGTTTACGCTAAATGCACTAGAGCCTGTTAATGAATCTGTAAAATTTTTTAACTTTCCA
>CACGMO010000071.1 GCA_902574225.1 uncultured Alphaproteobacteria bacterium | reverse complement strand
TGAACTCAATGGACTTAGTTGTAAACACCCCATCTGTCGTGTATGCCACAAAAACTGCACCCTGACATTCTCGTTGATAAATATCGATAACATGACATACAAAAGACGTAACGCTTGTCCAAAAAGTTTGCTGCTTAAACTTGCGCTAAAGAATCAAAAGTATTCTTTTGATAATTAAATAGCCCAATAACTAAGGTCATGTATGATCGTCCGTAATCATAGTAGCGCATTTTTCTCCAATCATAATTGTGGGAGCGTTCGTATTGCCTGAGGTGATAGTGGGCATTATAGATGCGTCTGCTACTCGGATATTATTAAGCCCTCTTATTTTCAATGAACTATCAACAACAGCTAAATGATCTTTTCCCATTTTACAGGTCCCAACTGGATGATAAATTGTATCAGCACGATTTCTAATATGCTGTTCCCACTCTTTATCTGTGAGATTACTATGAACCCCATAAATTTCTCTCTTTTGGTATTTTTTGAGAGGTGGAGTGTTTAAAATATTTTGAGTTATTTTTGCACCCTTTATTAAGCTTTCAACGTCTCGATTATCATTTAAGAAATTAGGATTTATTAAAGGGGCATCATTGTATTCAGCTGAAGCTAAAGAAACTGTACCTCTGGAATAAGGTCTAAGCAGACAGACGTGGCATGAATAACCATATCCATAGTGTAATTTCCTAAGATGATCGTCGATAAGACCTATAACAAAATGATGTTGTATGTCGGGTCTGTCCAAAGATTGATCAGTTTTCAAAAATCCTCCAGCCTCTGAAAGAGTTGAGGAAATCATTGAGTTACCGTGGGTTAGCCATTTTGCCGTTTCTCCTAAAATTTTCAAAAAGCCGCCTGGAGAAAATCCTAGGGTATTTTTATCATAAGTTTTAAAGCAGAAGTTGAAGTCAATATGATCCTGCAAATTCTTTCCAACACCCGGTAGTTCATGGATTAACTTAATACCATGGGGTTTTAAATCCTCTAATACACCTATTCCAGAGCGCTGTAAAATTGTAGGTGACATGAAAGACCCTGCCGAAAGAATTACCTCTTTATGTGCCCTGATTTTCTTTTTTTTACCTTGATGCATATATTCCAAGCCAACTGCTTTTTTCCCATCAAAAATTATTCTCATTACATTTGCCTTAGTAATAATTTCTAGATTTTCTCTATTTTTTACGTAGGGCAAAAGATAAGCCGCAGCAGTAGAGCATCGTTGGCCATTTTTGTTGTCTGAATGGAATATTGTTGATTGCCAAAAACCGGCACCTTCGTTATCCCCTGTATTGAAATCGTCTCTTATTCTGACCTGAGAGTTCGCACAGGCCTTAATATAATCATGTGAAATCGGTTTTGCTGCTTTTTGATTGGACACTTCTAAAGGCCCAAGGTTTCCATGAAACTCTTCACTTCTATTTTCATTATTTTCAGCCTTTTTAAAAAATGGAAGTACTTCATTCCAGCTCCAGCCATTATTTCCCTCTTTTGCCCAGCTGTCGTAGTCTTCTTTCTGCCCCCGAATGTAGATCATAGCATTTATTGCACTTGATCCACCGAGTGCCTTGCCTCTTGGTTGATAACCTCTCCTATTATTCAGACCTTTTTGCGGTGTTGTATGAAAAGCCCAATTATTAAATTTAGGTTTGTCTCTTAGCATCAAAAGTCCACCTGCGGGGGCTCTAAACAGCAAATTGCTGCCCCAGCCACCAGCTTCTAAAAGACAAACTTTAAATTTGCTTTTTTCAGTCAAACGGGACGCGATTACTGCTCCTGCTGACCCGCCACCAATTATTACGAAATCTGCTTCCTCCAAAATTCTATCCAAGCTTTTTCATAATTTTTGAGAGCAAGCTAAAAGCTTTGCTTCTCGGGGGCCGTATCATAGCCAGAATAAAATCAATACTGGTTTGATGATAAATGGACTTTAAATGTGAAAAATTTAAAAATCCTTCATATCCATGAAAACACCCATGCCCTGACTGACCCACTCCTCCAAAAGGAAGTCTAGACTGTAAAATGTGAAACATTGTATCGTTCACAGTAACTCCTCCAGATCTTGTATTATTTATAACAAAGTTTTGTTCAGATTGGCTTCTGCCAAAATAATAGAGACCTAGTGGGTTATCATTTTTATTTATGTAGTCAACAACGTCACTGATATTTTCATAAGTCATGATAGGAAGGATTGGGCCAAAAATCTCACGTCGCATTACATCCATGCTATCATTAACTTTAGTGACTACTTTTGTTGAAATCATATTTCTATCAAGATCATCATTCTTGCCT
>CACGMO010000070.1 GCA_902574225.1 uncultured Alphaproteobacteria bacterium | reverse complement strand
CATTTCGATATCGTAAGCAAAAATCACGAACAAAGAGAGGCAAAGTAAAATGAATATGGGTATTACTAAAATTATTTTGAAACTAATTTGATTCATTTTTAGTTTCTTTTTTTCTTAATTCTTTATCTGTCTTTATCTTAGAGATTAAGGTTTGTACTATCAGGGCTAATATAAGAGCAATTGTGCTCACATAAGATGCAATGATTACAAAAGAAAACTTCCCAAAAATTGATAACATTGATCCCGGACTATTCCATTAATTTCAGCTTCAATTTATTAAGCTCAGTAGTTGTTCGTACAAGTAAAAGATAAACAAAAAGAGATGAAAACCCAACTAATGCTAAAATAAGTGGAAAATAGTAGCTGTCATCAATATTCTTTTCTTCGTCCAGAGACAAAGTTGGGCCTTGATGTAGACCCTGATCTATAAAAAAAACGATATACCTGGATAGAAGAGCGAAAACAGATCCTAATATGCAAAATAAAGAAGTAACATTTGCTGCCCGTTCTAAAGGTTTGATAGCTGACCATAAGATGATGTACCCCACGTAGAAACATAGCAGAACTGCAAATGAGGTTAGTCGAGGGTCCCAAACCCAGTAAGTTCCCCAAGTGCTGCTACCCCACAAACTTCCTGTTATTATGGTAGCAATAGTCATTATTAAACCAATCATTGCAGACGATTTAGCTGCTAATGCGCTAACGTATTGGCGCCTAATCAACCAAACTATAGAGGCTACAGTCATCATAAGATATACGTTTATTGCTAAGAATGCTGCAGGAACATGGATAAAAATTATTTTCACTGTCTCCAGTTGCTTATAGTCAGGGCCAGTAAAGAATACCCCCCAAACTAAACCAGGTATAATTGCTAAAACAGCTATCAAACCTGCAAGAGGTGAAATTATCTTTGCTAGTTTTTTAAAAAGTACCGGGTTAGAAAACTTCCAAAATTTATTTAACGCACTGTTTTTCATTTTATGAATAATTCAGTTTAATTGCATACGCAGATATATAGGGACTGAGTACCACAGTAAATAGTGTATTTGCGTATAGTAGCAAATATTCCAAGGCAAATAAATCGGTGGTGCTGGAAGTGCAACAGAAAATTCCTAGAAGAAGAGTAGGGAAATAAAACGGTATAGTAATTGTTGTAAGAAGAAAATTACTGCGGTTTGATAACGTTAGGCAGGATATCATTGTTCCTATAAAGCTGAGTGAAGGAGATCCAAACAGCAGCACTATAAAAATCCTTAAAATATGATCAGAGCTTATTTGAAATGTAATCAAGACAACTGGAATTATGATAATGAGCGGAATAACAACTGAAACCCAATGAACAATCGTTTTTAAAAACATTGTTACTTCTAGGGGAATATCAGCGATCAAAAGATAGTCCAAAATACCACTTTCGTAATCTTCATGAATAACTTTGTTTAGAGTAAGCAAGATAGACATTAAAAGACTTAACCAAACTGCAGTCAGACCTATATTACTAAGCACAAAGTTATCACCAAATGCCGAAAGCGCGAATAAGAGGATAAAGAATAAAAAGAAGGAAAAAGCCAAAACTACGTGTGAACCAGACCTTATTACCAATAGAAATTCCAGTCGAAGAATATTTAGCATTTTAATTTTTACCGCTATGTCTTTCTAGATTAATTATTTTATGCCCCTTAACTTGTGCCGGTTCATGAGAAGTAATTATCGACAAGCCTCCTGCCCTAAGATGAGAGGTGTGTAGTTCCAAAAACTTTTTCTTGCCAACAATATCTAGGTTTGTTGTTGGCTCATCGAGTATCCAAATATTTCTATTAATCAAGGAAAGTCTCGCCAAGGCTAGTCTTTTTCGCTGACCCTCGGAACAACTTTCAACAGTTTTATTTGGTAGATCCCAGAATTTTATTAATTCGCTAGTATTAGCATCTGAGGTGTAATATGCTTTCCAATAGTCTATTGTCTCCATTACCGTTAGCCCAGTATGGATAGAGGCTTTATGCCCGTAATATCCTATGTGTTCCTGCCTATTTGAAGGATCATTGGAAAGATTAATTTTGTTTATCGATATTTTGCCTTTGAAAATTGATTTAAATCCCATAATTGTGTTCAAAAGAAGTGTCTTGCCAACTCCGTTTGGGCCTGTAATGGTAATCGACTGCCCCGAATTTAAATTGAAATTTATATCACTGAGTATTACTTTGCTATCAATCGCGCAATATAATGAATTTATCGAAATAGAACTTTGAGCTTGTTTCATGTTGGATTTTTTATGGTCTATCTAAAAGAATTGA
>CACGMO010000069.1 GCA_902574225.1 uncultured Alphaproteobacteria bacterium | reverse complement strand
TTTCCATCAGCTTTTATACTCTTTACGGGTGATAGTGATCCCTTTGCAGCAGAAGTTGACTTTTCGCCCATATGATGCTCGTAAGACGCTAAAACATCTTCTGATGTCATTGTTTTTCCGTTGTGAAATTCAACACCTTTTCTTAAGTTAAACACCCAAGTTTTACCATCATCCGACTCAAAGGTTTCAGCTAATTCGCCAACTAGCTTTCCTTCATTATTGATTTCGGTTAGATGATTTCCAAAGGTGTACCCATTTACAAGAGTAAAATGGTTTTCTGATGTTCCTGAGTCGAGCGTATCGGTAGTCGAGCCGTGCCCTAAACCCATTCTAAATTTTCCACCTTTCTTTGGTGTTGCCGCAATTGCATCACTAGCCAATGACAAGGCTGTTGGTATTGCTATACCCGCAGCGATTGCCGATGTCATAAACTGTCGTCTATCGATTGCTCCAAGCGTCAATTTCTCTTGTTGAGCTTTTATGAATTTATCTTTCACTTTAATTTCTCCCCTAAATTTTTGAGTAAATCTATCCGTTATGGAAAGATTTTTTTAATTTATTGTAAAGATTACATTAAATGTTAAGTAACAATTTACACTATGACAAGAGAAAACATTAATATTTCAAGAATTGACCTAACGTAACCTGAGATTGAAAATGAGGCCAAAATACGAAAAGTTGTTTGACGAAGAAATAAAAGAATTTATACGTATTTCTGAAAATTTCGCACAAGAATATCTAGGGGACTCAGTAGAAAAGCTACGGCAAAACTACAATGAAATGGTGAAACACTTTAGAGAAGTTAGACCTCCAAACGTACAAGTTCAAGATAAAAAAGTAGACTTTAAAGAAAGGTCTTTGATATATCGACAGTACTCTAAGGGCACCGACAATAATTCTGATCTCATATATTTTCATGGGGGAGGGTTTGTTGTCGGGGGTCTTGAAAGTCATGACGATATATGTGCTGAAATTTGTGAAAGCACAGGGTGTAACGTTTTCTCATTAGAATATTCACTTGCTCCAGAGGTTAAATACCCAGAGTTTTTTCTAGACGCCATTCGTTTTTACTACTTTATTAAAAATCCTGAGAGACGACTAATTTTAGTCGGGGATAGTGCAGGAGGGACTTTAGCAGGTTTTGTGGCAAACAAGGTTAGAAATGTTTCAATTCGCCCAGAAGCCCAAGTGCTCATCTATCCTGATTTGGCTGGTGAGATCAGTGGAACTAATAAGAGAAGGTTTTATGATGCGCCGCTTTTAACGCAAGATGATATAGATTTTTATCATAAATGTGCTGGCCTTCCATTAAAAATGGGGCTTCATGATCTCATTAGAAATTTTGATAATGATAATATGCCTAAGACATTAGTGGTCAGTGCTGAAATAGATCCCTTAGCGGATGATTGTCAGTCTTATGTAGAAAGTCTAAGACAATACGGGTGCGATATAACTTATCTAGAAGGCTTAGGTTTGCCCCATGGTTTTCTTAGAGCACGTCATCTATCCAAAAAAGCCAGAATAGTTTTTGATGAGATTATAAGATTTATAAATCAAACAATATAAAAAAGGCTCAGTAATCATAGATTGGATTTGTCCAAGCCTTCTTTCCCTTATTATCAATGATGGTAACTCTTAGCCATTTTTCTTGGGAGAGTAGTCCTAAATTAAAAATCGCCGACTCCATAGCAGTTTTATTCTTATATATGCTTCCTGACCCGTATCCACTAACAATAATTTTTTCAACAGGTGAGCATAACACTTCCAAACGGCCATTTTGGACTTTTATATTTTTGAAATCAGGACCTTGAGATGAATAGTAGTGACCGTTTTTGAGGGCTTCAAGTAGCGCCTCTTCGCTATTAATCTCTGACTTTACCATAACCCAGCCTCCAAACGCATCATTGATATGAAAATGGGAGTCGTCTGTGGCTATGATATTAAGTTCTTTCCCATAGTTAAGAATCTGATCCAGCACTGCGACCCCTGACCCTCTGTCGCATTCAACGGCACAGCTATGATTATAAATCTCTATAGCGTGCGCTTTTTTGATGTTAAGTGTGTCTTTGAGCGTCATTCCATTCCATTCTGGGTGTGTAAGTGACACAAAGGCACCCGCATCGAAAAGACGTGAGCTCAGGTTTTCAATATTCTCTGATTTAGTGTTTATCAAAAAGTTAGGTTGGTCAGGTGGTTTAAACTTGTCATTCAAACCCAAAGCGAGCAAATGCCAAAGTTCTCCATTTTCCATCTTGCTTGTATGTAACTCAGCTCCAGGTATAACTGTAAAATTTTTTATCTTCAATTCAGGTGATGTTATCG
>CACGMO010000068.1 GCA_902574225.1 uncultured Alphaproteobacteria bacterium | reverse complement strand
TTCATTTGACATGCCACAAGAGAGGCAAACCCGTTTGGGATAACAAGTTCAAGAACTTTCTATCGGGGGGTGATGGGCAAAAAGATAAAATAATTCCTGTGGGAGCCGCGAGAGGAATATTTGAAATCCAAAATATCATTTCAGATACCAATAGCGTTATTTTATCTTTGATTAAAAAACTTAGTTTGAGCATGCCTAACCGCATTACACTAACTAGCTCGAAAGAGCAGTATAGCTGCTCACTTGATCTTGTTAGTAGTTCCGATCCCTCTAACTCCTTCATAGATCTGCAAAACGATGTTACCCAAAAAGATATAGAGTTAAGTTTCAAAGAGGGTTTTAAAAGTGTGGAACATTTAAAGCGATACTCCACGTTGGGTATGGCAACCGATCAGGGGAAAACATCTAATATCCTTGGGTTAGCGTCTATGGCTAAATTGAAGGGAACGAATATTTCTGAAGTAGGCACTACTATTTTTAGACCACCATATGTACCTGTAGCTATATCGGCATTTGCAGGACGTTCTAGGGGAAAGGACTTTAGACCGACAAGGTTGACCCCATCACATAATGTAGCCTCCAAACGAAATGCAGTTTTTGTAGAGACAGGTAACTGGTTGCGAGCTCAATGGTTTCCAGAAACGGGAGAGAAATTTTGGCGACAAAGTGTTGATAGAGAGGTCATACAGACGAGAAATTCAGTTGGAATTTGTGATGTAACTACACTTGGAAAAATCGATATTCAAGGAAAAGACTGCTCAGAGTTTTTAAATTTTGTGTACACAAATGCCTTTGCTAAGTTACCTATCAATAGAGTACGTTACGGATTAATGTTAAGAGAAGATGGCGTTGCATATGATGATGGGACTACTGCAAGGTTAGGCGAAAATCATTTTATAATGACGACTACGACCGCTAATGCCCCTTTAGTTCTTAGAAATTTAGAATTTGTTCGACAGTGCCTCCTTCCAAATCTAGATGTTCATTTAATTTCTACTACAGATTCTTGGGCCCAGTATTCGGTCGCAGGACCAAACTCTCGCAGATTATTGCAAAAGATTGTAGATAAACCAAAAGACATAACTAATGAAAATTTTCCATTCATGGCTTGTCGTGAGCTCACCATCTGTGGCGGTATTATGGCAAGACTTTTTCGAATTTCCTTCTCCGGAGAATTAGCTTATGAAATTGCAGTTCCTACACAATATGGAAATGCTTTATTTGACGCCCTTCTTTTGGAAGGCCAAGAGTTTAATGCCGTTCCTTATGGTACTGAAGCATTAGGAGTTATGCGAATAGAAAAAGGTCATGTAGCTGGTAATGAAATAAATGGTCAGACAACCGCACAGAACCTCGGCTTATCAAGGATGATATCAAAAAAAGCAGACAGCATAGGAAACATTCTATCAGAGAGAGAAGGCTTCAATAGATCTGATATCGCAACATTGTCAGGCTTTAAGCCTGTTCAACGCAACCAAAAGCTTCAAGCTGGATCACACCTGATTTCAGCAGGGAAAAAACCCACAATGGAAAATGATGAGGGTTGGTTATCTTCAGTAGCATTCTCTCCAACACTTGGTCACTACATAGCTTTAGGATTTATTAAACGCGGTGAAACAAGAATTGGAGAAAAGGTGTGTGCTGTAAATCTACTTCAAAACAAAACCACGGAAGTAGAGATTGTTTCGCCTCACTTTATCGATCCGGAAGGGGATAAACAACGTGGCTAAACTAGATCTTAAAATAAAAAAGCCACTAGATGGTTACTCCAAGGTCATAAACAAAATAAAAATTGCCGAGTATCAATTCGATAATCTCATATCACTTGCAATTCCGTTAAAAACCGAGCGAAAGTGTAAACTAAATTTCAAGAAATCCTTAGGGGAGCCAATGCCAAACATTGAAAAGTCAATAATTAATAAAAGTGGTATTCTAGGTTTTAGAATTGGCCTTGACTTACTTTTGGTCTGTAATCCATCGCATTCGTCATTTGTAAAAAAAAACTGTCCCGTCGTTAAAGCAAGCTTTTTACATAACTGACCAAACCGGAGGGTGGTGTGGGGTTAGAGTTGATGGGGATAGAGTCATTGAGATGTTAGAACGAATTTGTCCTCTAAATTTATCTCAAAAAATTTTTGCTATCGGAGATGTTAAAAGAACTATTATGGATCACTTAAATGTGATTATATTTAGAGAGACAGAAAAAAAATTTATATTGTTCTCGCCAAGCTCTTCTTCTGGTTCCTTTCTTAAATCCATTGAGATATCTTCGAGAAATATTTAAATAAAAGGGAGATGAAATGAAAGTCAAATCTGATATCGAAATTGCAAGAGAGGCACAGAAACTTCCTATAAAAGAAGTAGCAAAAAAATTAGGTATAGAAGACGAAGAATTAATTCCCTTTGGGCATGATAAAGCAAAAGTATCAGATCAATTTATTAGATCGGTAAAAAATAATCAAAACGGCAAGCTCATTTTAGTAACAGCGGTAAATCCGACACCCGCCGGTGAAGGTAAGACTACGACTACGGTAGGCCTAGGTGATGGACTTTGTGCTTTGGGAAAGAGAGCGGCTATATGCATTCGCGAAGCATCTTTAGGACCTTGCTTTGGCATGAAAGGGGGAGCTGCTGGCGGAGGGTTAGCGCAAGTTGTGCCTATGGAAGAAATGAATTTACACTTCACTGGAGACTTTCACGCAATTACTAGCGCTCATAACCTTTTAGCAGCGATGATAGACAACCATATATATTGGGGTAACGAGCAAAATATTGACCTCCGAAGAGTTGTTTGGCGACGGGTAATGGATATGAATGATAGGGCACTTAGAGACGTAGTCACAAGCCTAGGAGGTGTCGCTAATGGATATCCAAAGCAATCAGGGTTTGATATCACTGTAGCTTCTGAAGTAATGGCAATTTTATGTTTAGCTAATGATCTTTCAGATCTCAGAAAAAGATTAGGTGAAATAATCGTTGCGTATAGAAAAGATCGAACTCCAGTTTTTTGCAAAGATATTAAAGCAGATGGCGCAATGACCGTACTATTACAACAAGCTATGCAACCCAATATCGTTCAAACACTAGAAAATAATCCTGCATTTGTCCATGGAGGACCTTTTGCTAATATTGCCCATGGTTGCAATTCTGTTATCGCTACAAAAACCGCTCTAAAGATAGCTAACTATGTAGTAACCGAAGCGGGTTTTGGAGCCGACCTCGGTGCCGAAAAATTTGTTAATATAAAGTGTAGGAAATCTGGGATAAAGCCCGACGCTGCTGTAATCGTTGCCACTGTTAGGTCGA
>CACGMO010000067.1 GCA_902574225.1 uncultured Alphaproteobacteria bacterium | reverse complement strand
AAGAGAGGGTGATCAAATATCGATAGTTGGGTCATCAACAGTATTTCCTTTTTCTACTATTGTAGCAGAACGATTTGCCAAAAATACCGATTTCAGGGCACCGGTAATAGAGTCTACTGGGACTGGGGGAGGTGTAAAACTATTCTGTGCTGGCATCGGACTAGAGCACCCAGACATCACAAATGCAAGCCGGGCTATAAAAGAGACAGAAAAAAAAGATTGTGCATCAAATGGAATAAATCCTATCGAGTATATGATTGGATATGATGGAATTACTTTCTCCAATAGTAAAGGAAGTGAACAATTATCCTTAACAAAAGAAGAAATCTTTAAAGCAGTATCTGCCAAAGTTATGTCTAATGGACTGATGGTTGATAATAACTTCAAAACGTGGAGCGATATCAATCCCTCGTTACCTACCATTGAAATAGACGTCTTAGCTCCTCCTCCCTCCTCAGGAACGAGAGATGCCTTTGTAGAGTTAGTAATGCACGATACTTGTAAGAAAATATATAATATGAGTAAGAAAGACTATAAAGCGTCATGTTCAGCTTTAAGGGAAGATGGTGCGGTCACAGAAGCTGGAGAGAATGACAATTTAATTATCGAGAAATTATCAGCTAATAAGGATCGGTTTGGCATATTCGGATTTTCGTTTCTTGATCAAAATAAAGAGAAGGTACAGGGCTCTATTATCAATGGTGTAGCTCCGTCGATATCAACAATAGCGGATGGAAGTTATGAAGTGTCTCGACCGCTCTACTTTTATATAAAACAAGAACACGTTGGGGTAATACCTGGGCTTCAAGAGTTTGGAGATTACTTCATGAGCCTAGCAACAAGTGAAAGTCCATTGGAGGATGCCGGTCTAATACCAAAGCCTTAAGGTAAAATCCATTTACTAAATCTATAAAGCCGATTAGCATATCGGCTTCATAGATCTAATTTTTTCAGGATTCGAATATTGCAAAACATCCCTCTAAGCTTCGTATTTTTTATGCTTATTGGAGTTTCGCTTTTCTTTTATTTTTATTCCAAAAATAATATTTTAAAAAAGGCAGCCTTCGTTGGACAAAGATCAAAAGCGCTCCCGTCACATTATGGGCAGCAGTCCTTTTTATGGGCTTTTATTCCTTCGGCGATTATTCTTCTTTTCCTAACCATAGGAGGGCCCAACTATATTGATCAACTCTTTTATAATAAAATTCAGGAGTTAAACCCAAAATTAAATCAATCCTTTGTAAGCCTTATTTTAGCGAAAGTTATTAACGTTTCTAATGGGAAAATAGCGACCGATGATGAAAAAATTCTTTCACTTGCCAGTGATTATAAAGCAGCTTTAGACCAACTACATTTTTATCGGGGACTAGTTGTTATTTTGTGTGCAGCCCTTGTGGGTATGTTTGTAAGCTCACTACAAAGCCCTCGCGCAAATGCAAGAGAAAACGTTGAAAAATTAATAATAAATATTTTCTTTGTTTCAGCGGTAATAGCTATTTTTACGACTGGAGCAATAATTCTGAGCCTTTTGTTTGAGGCACTGAGGTTTTTCAGTCTCTACAACTTTTTCGACTTTCTATTTGGGTTGCACTGGGCACCAAATGTAGCTATTCGCAGCGACCAAGTTGCGGCAGCTGGCTCTTTTGGTATGATCCCCGTATTGGTTGGGACACTCCTTATCTCTTTTATTGCAATGTGTGTTGCTATTCCTATAGGGTTGTTTTCCGCAATTTATCTTGCGGAATTTGCCTCGCCACGAACAAGGGATTTTGTGAAACCGACATTAGAAATTTTGGCAGGAATACCTACTGTGGTTTATGGGTATTTTGCTGCATTAACAGCGGCACCATTTTTCCGGGAAATAGGGTTTTCACTAGGATTAGATGTATCGTCTGAGTCAGCATTAGCAGCCGGTGCTGTAATGGGAATAATGATTATTCCTTTTATCTCCTCTTTATCAGATGACGTTATCAGAGCTGTTCCTCAAAGCTTGCGGGATGGTTCAATGGGGCTTGGTGCCACAAAAGCTGAAACAATATACAACGTAGTTCTTCCCGCTGCTATTCCTGGTTTAGTTGGTGCTGTTCTCTTAGCCGTCAGTCGAGCGATTGGCGAAACAATGATCGTTGTAATGGCCGCAGGATTAAGTGCAAGTTTGACTGTTAATCCATTAGATTCTGTAACCACTGTCACAGTTCAGATTGTATCTCTCCTTACTGGGGATACAGAGTTTGATGATATTAAAACCTTGTCAGCCTTTGGCCTAGGATTGGCACTTTTCTTCTTCACCCTGTTACTCAATATTTTTGCTCTTTCTATATCTCGGAGGCTAGCTGAAAGATATGATTAGAAAAAGTATCCAATCAAGAAGAGCACGTGAGACCAGATTAAAGATCTATGGTATTACCTCCATTTGTTTTGCTCTTATTATGCTAGCAACCCTACTTATTTCGATCGGGCTTAATGGATATAGCGCTCTTCAGCAAGCCTACTTCAAGGTAGATATCTCTGTAAATATGGACAAGCTAGTTGATGAAACCGGTAATATAAATAAAAATAAAATGAACCTTTTCAACTGGGATGTCTTAGTCAAAAGTGCGTTGAGAGAATTTTTTCCCGAGATAAAAGAGAGAGACGAAAAAAAGGAACTGTTTGCAATTATTTCAGCTAATGCTGGATACGATCTAAAGGAAATTGTCAAAAAGAAAGCTCTTGGAAGTGGCTCTCACACTTTGTCAGTTTGGCTTCATTTATCTGATGACGCGGATCAGTATTTAAAAGGTAGATTAAGCATTGTTATTCCAGAGGAAGATAGAAGAATTAATAACAAGCAAATAGCATGGGTAAATAGCTTGGTTGAGAGAGATATTGCAAAGCTTAAATTCAACAAAACATTTTTCACATCTGCTGATTCTAGAGAGCCTGAGAGTGCTGGAATATTAGGCTCGGTAGTAGGTTCTGCTCTAACCCTTTTTGTCACCGTAATGTTTGCACTTCCACTGGCTGTTATGGCTTCGATATATCTTGAGTATTTTGCTAAGCCTGGACGAATAACGGATTTCATTGAAGTTAATATAAATAATTTAGCTGCTGTTCCATCTATAGTTTTTGGCTTGCTAGGCTTATCAGTTTTTCTCTCCACATTTGGTTTGCCAAGATCGGCACCGCTAGTCGGTGGTCTAGTATTAGGATTAATGACGCTTCCTACAATAATTATTGCCTCTAGAGCATCTATTCGTTCCATTCCACCATCTATAAGAGAAGCCGCTCTGGGACTGGGTGCTTCAAAAATGCAAGCTGCGATGCATCATG
>CACGMO010000066.1 GCA_902574225.1 uncultured Alphaproteobacteria bacterium | reverse complement strand
CTAGCTCTTTAGGGATGATGAAAGTCTGCCTTGAGGAAAGCATAGAATGGGCAAAGACTAGAGAGACTTTTGGAAAACCTCTTATTCAGCATCAAGTTATACGTCATAAGCTAGCAAACATGTCCTCAAAAATTGATGCTCTTGAAGCGTTAGTAAATAATATTTGCTGGAATATGAATAATGGAGAAGTTCCAGTCGCAGAAATCTCAAAGGCAAAGTTTTTTGCTACTAAAGAGCTTGAGTATTGCTCAAGTGAGGCAATGCAAATAATGGGTGGAGCTGGATATCTCAGAGGAAATCCAGTAGAAAGGATTTACCGTGAGGTAAAGGTCATGGCTATCGGCGGTGGTTCCGAGGAAATCATGAGAGATTTAGCTGTGCGACAAATGGGTTACTAAAAGTTCTATTAGTTAAGTTAAAACTATTCAGTAGTTAAAACGATTTTTCCGACTGCTTGCCGGTTCATAAGTTTTCTGAGAGCAACGGCAGCTTCTTCTAATGGATATACGTCTGAAACTAAAGGATCAATATCACCGTTATTAAACCACTTAAATAGTTGCTGAAAGTTAGCAAGCTCCTCTTTTGACTCTCTTACTCTAAAAGAACCCCAGAAAACCCCTACAATTGCACAACCTTTAAGTAGAGGCAAATTCATAGGAACCCTAGGTATCTTATCGTCTCCACCAGCAAAACCAATGACTAAAGCACGACCATTCCACCTAATAGACCTAAGTGCTGGTTCGAATAGATCAGCTCCAACCGGATCATACAAAACATCATATGACTCCTTTTGCCCAGTTATTTCTTTGAGACGTTCTCTCAGGTCATCTTTTCCATAATTAATTAAATGATCCGCTCCAGCCTTCTTCACTACTTCTAGCTTTTCATCCGTACTTGCAGCCCCTATTACAGTAGCTCCCATTGCTTTACCTATCTCTACTGCAGAGATACCCACTCCTCCAGCTGCTCCGAGCACCAAGAGAGTTTCGCCCTTCTGTAATGATGCTCTTTGTTTAAGTGCATGCATCGAAGTACCGTAGGTAATCTGAATGCCAGAGGCAACAACGCCACTCATTTTTTCTGGCCTTTTCATTAACATCTCAGTGCCCACAACAAGTTTTTCTGCAAAGCCTCCGTGTATGGTAGTCGTCATTACTTTGTCACCAACTACAAAATCTTTTACTCCTTCTCCCACTTCCTCAACAATACCGGCAACCTCGCCACCTGGTGAGAATGGCAGATCTGGTTTAAATTGATATTTATTATTAATAATTAGAGTATCAGGAAAATTTACACCGCACGCCTCTACTTTAAGCTTCACCTGATTGGCGCCGGTAACTGGTTCCTCAACTTCTTTAACTTCCAAATCTTCTGGCGACCCAAACTTAGAACAAATTACCGCTCTCATAATACTCTCCCTAATTAACTTTAATAATTTTTCCAATCTCTTGACTAGAGACTTACCAGATGTATCATTTCACTAGATTTCTTATTTTTCAACACTATTCTATATGTGTGTAACATCTTCAGGGGGGAAATTTATGACAAAAACAGCGCATTTATCAAAAGAAAATGAAATAGCTTTCATAGCTCTCTCTAATGCCCCTATGAACGCTCTGAGCCAAGGTGTGAGAGCTGGTTTAAGAAAGGGTGTTGAAGAAGCATTAAGCGATAACACGATAAAAGCAATTGTCATCCACGGCGATGGAAATGTATTTTCAGCAGGTGCTGATATTTCAGAATTTCATCTGCCTGCCGTAGAGCCTCATTTACCTAATGTTTGCGACTTAATTGAACAAAGCGAGAAACCCGTAATTGCTGCAATACATGGGTTTGCTCTGGGTGGTGCTTTTGAGATTGCTTTATCAACCCACTTTAGAATAGCAACTAAAGATGCTTCAGTTGGACTTCCAGAAGTACATTTAGGCTTGCTACCAGGATCTGCTGGAACACAAAGAACGCCCAGGTTAGTGGGAGTAAAAAGTGCAATAGATATTATGACAATAGGGAACCCTGTTAAAGCGGAAAAAGCACTCGCAATTGGTGCAATTGACGAAATTGTTGATGACCTCAAGACCGGTGCTATTGCTTTTGCAAAAAAAGTCATTGAAAATGCTACCCCTTTAAAAAGAGTGAGTAAAAGTGAAGAAAGAGTTGAGAACAATTCCGAGAACTTAGAAGTAATTGCACAAGAAAGGGCAAAGTGGAAAAAGAATAGTCCTCACCTAAACGCTCCACAGAAAATTATTGACTGTGTAGAGCAAGCAGTATTGCTCGATTATGCAGGTGGTATGAACTTCGAGCAAAAGACCTTTCAGGGGTTAATGGATAGCGACCAGAGTAAAAGCCTTATCCACGCCTTTTTTGCTGAAAGAAAGAGTAACAAAATCCCTGAGTTAGAAAGAGGTGCAAAACCCCGACCTATATCGAAACTAGGTGTTATTGGTGGGGGTACTATGGGATCAGGTATCACGATCGCTGCATTAAACTCAGGTCTACCTGTTACCATGGTAGAAAGGGATCAAGAGAGTCTTGAGCGAGGTATTGAGAATGTAAAGAAGGTGTATAGGCGTGACGTAGAGAAAGGGAGATTGTCCCAAGAGAAAGCGGATAAGATTTTATCAAACTACTCTACATCAACTCATTTAAAAGACCTCTCAGATAAGGACATGATAATTGAAGCTGTATTTGAAGAACTTGATGTTAAAAAAGGTGTCTTTTCACAACTTAATGATATCGCAAAAGAAGGAGCCGTGTTGGCATCAAATACCTCATATTTAGATATCGACAAAATTGCTTCGGCGACAGATAGAGTTGGTGATGTGATTGGTCTTCATTTCTTTTCTCCAGCAAACATTATGCGCCTTTTAGAGATAGTTGTTCCAACTAATGTGAAAGATGATGTTGTGGCTACTGGTTTTCAACTAGCAAAAATTCTTAAGAAGGTGCCAGTCCGGGCAGGGAATTGTGATGGGTTTATTGGGAACCGGGTGCTTGAAAACTATGCAAAGGCAGCAAACTACATGATGGAAGACGGCACCTCACCATATGATATAGATAAAGCGATAGTAGAATTCGGATACCCTATGGGACCATTTCAAATGTTTGACCTAGCAGGTGGAGACATAGGATGGGCGGATCGAAAACGCAAAGCTGCATTTAGATCGAATGAGGAACGATACGTTTCTATTGCTGACCGTATTTGTGAAAAGGGTTGGTTTGGACAAAAAACTGGACGCGGTTATTATAAATACACACCTGGAGCACGAAGAGGAGAGGAAGATCCTGAGGTTCTGTCGATTATCCAAGAGGAAAGAAAAGTTAAGGGCATAGAAGCTAGGAGCCTATCCTCAGATGAAATAAGAAGACGCTACTTTGCAGCCATGG
>CACGMO010000065.1 GCA_902574225.1 uncultured Alphaproteobacteria bacterium | reverse complement strand
AACATTTACTTAAATGTGCCTATTAGGCATAAGATTCTCAATTTCCTTAAATAAATTTCAATAGCAAAGAATTTGCTAATCCTTACGGACCGTTAAAAGACTTGTTAACAAAAATGTCAGAAGAAAATTTAAGTCACTGATTTTATGAGCAAAGATGGCTCCGGCGGTTGGGATCGAACCAACGACCAATTGATTAACAGTCAACTGCTCTACCGCTGAGCTACGCCGGAACACACAAAAGCATTGCACTAAATTTTAATCTATTTCAAGGAAAATAATTACAATTTTAAATCACTTTGGAAAATTTAGCTGTAATAGCGAATTTATCTACAGAAACTTTTTTCCGTTCATATAGATCTATAAGGTGGGCTAAAACATTTCTGATTGCGGCTGTTTTTAGCATTGGATTTAAATCAATATATACGTCGTCAACAATTTCTGACGGTGTCTTTGCATTCTTAGAAATAGAGCTCAATATTTGTGTTTCTCTATCTCGTCTGTGAGCAATCTGTGCTAATACCATTTTTTTTGGTTCTCTCAAAGGCTTTCCATGCCCAGGATAATAAATTAATTCATCTCTCTCTGATAATTTTTCTAGCGATCTCATAAAAGAACCTAAATCTCCATCCGGTGGAGAAATCAGAGTGGTAGCCCAACCCATTACATGGTCACCACTGAATAACGCTTTCTTTTCTTTTACCGCGAGACATATATGATTACTTAAATGGCCAGGAGTATGAACAACTTCAATATTGTAATTATTTTTTACAAGCTTTTGTTTATCAATAACTTTTTCATCTAAAGTCAGGTTCTTATCAATACCCTCTTCACCCCCTAGATCAAGCGAAGAAGATAATTCTTTCATAAAAGTTGTACGAGCTTCATCGGCAGATCCAAAGCCAATGATTGATGCTCCAGTTTCATTTTTCAATCTTCTGGATAATGGTGAATGATCCACGTGGGAGTGAGTTAAAATAATATCTGTTACTTTTCTATTGCCTATGAAATCCATTATTGCATCGAAGTGCTGATTAATGTCAGGGCCAGGGTCGATAACAATTAAATTGTCGGTTCCTAAAATATAGGATCTGGTACCTGTAAAAGTCATAGGACTGGCGTTGTTAGCGGTTATCACTACTAAATCGTCTTCAAGCTTTTCTGCCTTACCGACTATTGGGTTATGATCTGTATCAAAGCTTATGGCCATATTTTCAGATTACATTATAATTACAAAAAATATGAAAAAATATGAAAAATTTAAAGCTGAAAAAATATCTGCCCAAAAGCTTTTTCGGAAGAGCTCTTCTAATTATAATTTTACCAATTATTTTTTTAGAGGCGATTATAGGTTTTGCATTCATACAGCGCTATTTTGAACAAGTAACTACGCAATTAGCAAGAAGTACCATTTTACAAATTAACTATGTTCAAGATCGTTATGAAAATACACAAAATGATGCAAAAGAACTTTTTTTAAGAAACATGGAAGATAAGTTTGAACTCAAGTTAATAAAAGTAAAAAAGAAAATTATTAGAAAATTTGCTCAAAAACACCCTTATGACTTTTCTGGAGTAACCCTTATAAAAATACTCAAAAATGACGTGCCAAACATTAAACACATTGATCTCAAAACCTATGGAATAGTTACTATTTTTATAAGCCAGCCTAACAATTCCTATCTAAAATTCGAAATAGATAGAGAAAGATTTACTGCGTCAAACCCCCATCAGTTATTGGTTCTAATGGTGCTGCTAACCATTATACTTGGATTTTTGTTGCTAATGGTTCTAAGAAACCAAATAAAACCGATAAAGACTCTTGCATCTGTAGCAGAAGCCTTTGGAAAAGGACAAACCCTTAGTTACAAACCAACCGGATCGATAGAAATAAGAAAGGCTGGTTCAGCATTTATTGAAATGAGAAAACGACTTGAAAGGCAGATTGAACAACGAACGCAAATGCTATCTGGAGTTAGTCATGATCTTCGAACACCTTTAACCCGCCTTAAACTTGCTTTGGCCCTTAAAGAAGACGATGCTGATACAAAAGAAATGTCAAATGACATTCAAATAATGCAAAACATACTTGATGAGTTTTTAGAATTTTCTAAAAACCAGCAGACAGAAAAAGTAACAGCAGTTTCACTAATTGCACTTAATGAGTTTTTAAAGAACCAAAGCTTAAATTTACAAGAAAAATTAGAATGGCACATAAATTTAAAAAACCGTGAGAGAAAAGTACATTTACGAAAAAACAATTTATCAAGGGCATTAAATAATTTGATAGAGAATGCAGACTGCTATGGGTCTCAAATCAAAGTTTCTATTGTGGAAAAACAAACTCGGTTGCTTATTCATGTAGAAGACAACGGTCCTGGAATACCTACAGACAAAATAAAAGAGGCTGTGAAGCCCTTTGTTCGACTGGACAATTCAAGAAATTTAAATAAACCTCATGGTGTAGGACTTGGATTATCTATAGCATCAGACCTTATCAAAATTCATGGAGGGAACCTACATCTCAAAAAAAGTAAAAATCTTGGAGGCCTTAGGGCCAGCTTGACTTTACCGCTATAATTTATTCAAAATATAAGCATTAACCTAAATTATGACCTGCGGTTTTAACTATTCCACCGTCAGAGGCAATAGTTTCACCCACAACATAGGATCCTGCCTTCGAGCATAGGAATATTACCAACCCAGCAATATCTTCTGGCAAACCCACTCTTTTTCGAGGATTTTTCCGTGCCGTCTCGCTGTAATCGTGATCTACTGCGGAACCAAGCATTTGACTAGGATATGGACCGGGAGCTATCGCATTAACAAGTATATTTTCTTTCACGAGCCTTGCTGCCATTACCCGCGTTAAATGATGAACAGCTGCTTTAGATGTACTATATGAATAAGTTTCAAATGCTGGAACATTGAGCCCATCAATGGAACCAATATTTATAACACGTGACGGATCATCACTAGACGCCCTTAACTTTAACATTTCCGTTAGCTTTTGTGTTAAAAAGAAGAGAGATTTCACATTTAAATCCATAACTTTGTCCCAACCCACCTCAGGAAATTCGTCATATGACTCACCCCAAGCAGCTCCTGCATTGTTAATCAAAAAATCAATAGCTTCCTCTTTTTCACCAACTCTTTTAGCAAAGTATTCTATCCCTACTAAGCTACTCAGATCACATGCAATTGGTATACAAACACCGTTATATTTATTTGATAATTCTTCAGCTTTCTCAACCAAGGGTTGCTCTTTACGAGCTGTTATATATACTTTTACTCCATTTGCAAGAAAGCCTGCGGAAATCATTTCACCTATTCCTCTAGATCCACCCGTTACTACTGCAACTTTGCCAGAAACATTAAAAAGTTCATTTATTTTCATATTTGACCACTCCCTTATTAAACCACCTAATCGTATTAAATAAGGATAACAAAGTAAAATACTCAGTATAAGTTTATTACTTTATTCAATCCACTTTGGTAGTTAAGAGATCCAAAAGGTCATATATTGCGAGCGAGATTTCTGACTCAAGTGGCAAGGACAATACACCCATTACTCCATACCCTAAACTCAGTGGTATAACATAAAAGCGGATCATATAAATAAACCAAGCCACATATAATGGGCGAAGCCGGTGAATCAAAAATGAAGGCGTTATAGGTTTAAACCAGCCCAATAAAGGATCTGTAACCTTGACAAAAAATCTCATAAAAAAGAATGATGAATCTTCATTCAAAAACAAGGACATTCCAAACCTACCAATTA
>CACGMO010000064.1 GCA_902574225.1 uncultured Alphaproteobacteria bacterium | reverse complement strand
AGACGAGATTTGCATCAAGAAAACTGTCTATTCGGGATTGTAAATAGGGATCATTATCTCCATAAAGTGATGTAATATTTGAACTACGAGCCACTGCGCGCATTATACTATTCGACTCAAAGATACCTATTGACCCATCGTTATTGAAACCGGCGGGCACTGTACCAAATGGATGCTTTTCAAGAAAGCTATCCGTTTTGTAGAGACTACCCTTAAATCCTCTTTTACCCTGTCTTTCAAAGTGCTTTATGTCATCAAGTTCTAAATTACTCAGCTTCTCGGCATCAAAGTCCCATAACCAATCAACTAAATTTTTTGGATTATCACCCAAGACCTTTACTTTAACACGACCAAGTCTTCCAGTGATTAGAGACTTCCATACCCTTGGATTTGGTAGGTAAGAGAATATTCTGATTTTTTCGCTCATTTTTTTTCTACATGACTTTAATTTTTTGGTTGGGAACTAGGTCTCATCTCTACTTTTTTCTAAGAATTGATCCCAGCTCACGTTTAGTTTTCTCAAATACCTCAACCGACTGTTTAGAAATTTTCCCAATATTTTTGACGTCATCGAGCCGTCGGTCCAAAAAATACTCCGACTCTCCAATAGTGCGGTTCTCCTTTGCAAGCCAGTGCGCTAAAGTGGAAGAATATACTCCCGACAAAATAAGTCTTTTTGAGTAAAATGTTCCTCCGCTTGATGTGTCGCCTGCTATTTCCCAAATTTTATTAGATGTTTTCATTACTTGGGTAAATGCATCATAGGCATTTCTTGGCTGCGCCATAAAAAACAAAGACGTTTTGATAATACTCTTGTAATTTTCAGATGCTTTTATCCTTGATAAAATAAGCGTCTTTACAGTATCAGTGGTTCCCAAATTTTTATTGTTTTCGGCATTAAATATTACATACATATCCTCATCTAATTTATCATTGAATGTACTGATGATATTAGAAATTTTATTGTCAAAAAGTGTCTGTAATTCTTTTTTATTGGAATTTTTTGCTTTTTTGGCAGTTTTTGCGGCTTCATGTAAAGCATTCCATGTCCACCCGAGGTTTGGAACTTGGTCGAGCATTTTCATCATTAAATTTTTTTTAAGACTAATTTCCATAATGTGTGCGTAAATTAGGATTTCTAGTGGTTATTACAATATAACTTAATTTTCTCTGGCTAAATTAAAAATAATTTTTTATCCATCTTTTTTGTGTGCAAATATCAAGAATAAAGACAGAAAACAAAGTGTTACAATAAAACCAGAGAATTCCTGTAACGACAAATACTGGCTAAGAATTAAAAGTGCTATAATCGTTGCAAAAAGAGGTTCTGTTAAAGCTAAAACAGAGGCGGTCGTTATACCGATAGCCTTCGAGCCAATAAAAAAGAGAACATAACTTAAGACATAAAATATGCCATTACCTAGTATACCTAGCCAACCATAGTTATTGGTAGGAAGCGAAAGCTCCACAGGAACCATTAATGTATATATTATTAACGCAATCACACTGAAAAAACTCAACTGTAAGTTTATCGTGACAGAGCCTATCTCATCCACTAACTTCCCTGTGAAGTATATAAATGTGATAAATAGTAAGAGACCTATAATACTGATAAATATACCGTAGAGACTTGTCCCTGATGGTTCATCTAAAATTAGGATGCCAAGACCTAATAGAACACCTATGATACTAAACCATTGAGTGCGTGATAAATGTTCTTCTCCTTTAATTGTTGTAATAAGGGCTACCCCGATGGGAAACAGATAAATAATCATTAAGACAAGAGCGATACTAATGTACCCAATAGCGTAGTATGTTGATGCGATTAAACAAACTGAAATAATACTGACAAATATCAACATAGGAACTTTTTTTGTATCTACAAAAATAGGTTCCCGCAGACCATATGTTAAAGGAGCTAGAATTATCAATCCTATAAGACATCTGGACATCAGCAAGACCATTAGAGATACGCCATCATCTAAAGCAATTTTTGCAGACGTCGGAACGAAGGCAAAGAAGAATGACGACAATAATACAATTGCTATTCCATTCCATCGCTTATTCTGTAAATTAATCATTAAAATTTTCGCAGTTAGTTAAACCACTAGTAAAGTACAAATGGCGGTTTGTATAATTGTTTGTTGTTTACGTCCGCTCTGTTTAAACTCTACACTGAACCAATTATAGTGATACTTCTGAGAGCTCATGAAAGAAAATATTGTTTACATAGTGAATCCGAAATCAGGAAAGCTATCTAAGACAAAAAAAATCCGCATAATTGAAAATATAGATCCCAGCACCAAACCAGAAATAGTTTTTTCACAGTCGGCAGAAGATGCATGTAAAAAGGCGCAGGAGTTTATGTCGAGGAAATATTTTATTGTGGCCTGTGGAGGTGATGGCTTCATAAATTTAATTGCCCAAAAAGCAATAGATTGCTCTTGTAACATAGCTATCCTTCCATTTGGAAGAGGCAATGACTTTGCTAGATCTCTGGATATCGGCACACTGGAAAAGGCTATTGATGCGATCCGGCGTCGCAACTTTAAATCGGTAAGATATTTGAAAGTTGTCTTTTCAGGTAATAGCCGAATCTCGCTTACGAATGCTGGAGTTGGATTATTAAGTGAGGCTTCATTTCGTGCTTCACAGATTCCTGTGCTTAAAGGGCCACTATTATATGCATCCGCTGCGTTGATAAGCTTCATTAACTTAAAATCACATAGATATGTTGTTACCACAGAGACCCAAAAAATGGAGATGAACAACCTTATATTAGCAGGGGCTGCTTCAGAATATACCGGCGGTGGAATGTATATTGCTCCTGATGCAAAAAAGTTCAGAGACAAATTAAACTTATTGTTTGCAAAGAAACTAAGTCGACTTCAAGCAATAAAATTATTAATTAAGGTCTTCTCTGGAAGGCATATATTCCATCATGCAGTGACAAATACTCACGTTCGGAGCATAAAAATAGAAAGTCTCACCTCAGATAAGTGGAGCTCAATTGTCTCGGGAGATGGAGAATACTTAGGGGCATTACCTGTAAAAATTCATTTAGGTAAAAAGGAACTAAAAATCGCCCATTAATGTGAATATCTCAAAGAGATAGTATTTATATTATACTAAGCATCAAAATCACCATATTTTTCGCTACTGATAATATCTGGATGACTATTTTTGACATTTGGTTGAAAGATGGTTCCAGAAGCTCCATAAATGTAGACATTTCCTGCTTGCAAATTTGGCTGAATGGGTTTTCGGTTTTTATCCAAGACATCGATTACCGCTTTTTTAACGATACTGTTAGCCCTGAATATCATGCAAATATACACATCTCCATCCTCTTCTACAAAAATGACATTTGAGGCATTTGCTTCTTGGGCGATTTGTTTCTCCAAAATCGTTAAAAATTTTTTTCTTTTTGTAATGGTTGTCATTTTTTTTATTGCCATGAAATACCAGTTTATTTCTACCAATCGACCGAGTAATTTTTCTCTTTCAATAAGTAATTCATTTTCTGACATTATTTCATACTCTTCATAGTCCAGTGATTTACGTAACTTACAACCAATGCTGCAAACAGAAAATAAAAACCCTTCAGTAGACTGACCTCGAAGAAATAGGACAGTTGAGAGGAAAAGAGGAGAAAGCTTATTAGGAATATGTCTACCATTGCCAATTTATGTAAATTTAGATTTTTGAGTTTATCGATTGGTATGAAATTCGTACATAGCCTCATAATAGGAATCAAAACACCAAATACCAAAATTGTTCCACCAAGCAAGAAATTTTG
>CACGMO010000063.1 GCA_902574225.1 uncultured Alphaproteobacteria bacterium | reverse complement strand
TACCCTTGGACCAACCAAGGTCGAGTCCAGCCAAATCAGACATTTGGAAGGGGCCCATTTTAAAACCAAACATGTTTAATGCCCCATCAACGTCCCAAGGCATTACTCCTTTACCCAAAAGCCTATGCGCTTGCCTTGTTCTAGCCCATAGTATTCTATTTCCTACAAATCCGTGACACACACCCACTAACACGGGTATCTTATTTATTTTATGGGCAATATTCATACAAGATCTCACCGTAATTGGATCAGTTTCCCTTCCCTGAACAATTTCTAGAAGCCTCATGACATTTGCAGGCGAGAAGAAATGAAGACCAATGACACTTTCTGGTCTATTTGTAGCTTTTGCAATCTCGTTAATATCTAATCCTGATGTATTGGTAGCTAATATCGCGCCAGGTTGAGCAATCTTATCTATTTTTTGGAATAGGTTTGTTTTCACATCTAATTCTTCAAATGCAGCTTCAATTATCAAATTACAGTCTTCTAATTCTTCTAAGCTACTTACGCCTTCTATCAGGTGCATTCGATTCTCTAACTCTTCTTGAGAAAATCTCCCCCTGTTAACACTTCTTTGATAATTTTCTCTCACTCTTTTGAGACCTTTCTCTAAATTTTCAGAAGAATTTTCTACTATTTTCACAGTCGTACCAATATTTGCAAAATTCATTGCGATACCACCACCCATAGTACCAGCACCTATGATGCCAACTTTATCTACTTCGATTAGTGGGCCATCAAATTTAACATTTGGGGTTTCATAAGATAACTCCACAGACGCAGATATAAATTTTTCAATTGGATCATTATTATTAACCATCTCAGATTTCTACTTTCTATAACTTTTTGTTAGCGCGCTTACTAAAATTTAAACTAAACAATACATAAAATTAATTTTTAACACGTTAAAATATTTACGAATATTGACTTCCGGACTTCCTATTTATACCCTGACAAGTATCAGCTTTTTATAAATTAGGGAGTATCTCATGAATTTTCAAGAAATTTTGGTTAATACTGATAAGGGAGTTACTACGATTACGTTAAATAGACCCGATAAACTAAATGCGTGGACCCCAACAATGGGAAATGAAGTGAAAAGTGCAATTGAAATAGCCGGACAAAATAAAGAATGCCGCTGCATTATAGTTACTGGGGCTGGCAGAGGTTTTTGTGCGGGCGCGGACATGGGTGGCCTAAAAAATAGAGCTGATGGGAGTGGGGCCAAGCCAATTGACGTTGATATGGAAATAAAACCATATCAAGCTGATAAAGGTTTAGGACCAGACATTATTAATGACTTCGAAGGACGCTTCGCCTACATGTATAATTGTCCTAAACCAATTATTGCAATGATTAATGGCGCTTGTGCAGGAATAGGTTTAATATTCACTCTCTATGCCGATTTACGATTTGTAAATCAGGATGCCAAGCTCACAACTGCTTTTGCGTCTCGTGGACTTATTGCAGAACATGGTATCGCTTGGATGCTGCCAAGACTTATTGGGGAAGCTAACGCTTTAGATTTGTTATTAACTGCCAGGATCTTTAAGGGTGATGAAGCTGAGTCCATGGGCTTAGTAAATAGGAGCTTATCCTCTGAGGAACTCACTAGTTATGTCAAAAATTATGCAGAAAATATGGCTCTTAAAACTTCTCCAAGATCATTAGCAATAATGAAGAGGCAAATAAGAGCTGGCTACAGCCAAACATTTATTGAATCTCTTAAAGAGGCAAACGATCAGATGTTTGCAAGTTTTGAGGAGTTTGATTTCAAAGAGGGTGTAAACAGCTTTATGGAGAAACGTCCACCAAAATTTCGGGGTATTGGCAGCTAGTAACATTGTGTCATTAAAAATTTCATAATCCTACTACCGGTTGTCTTATGGCATTTGCTTATATAAGAGAAGCGAATATATGGTATCAAGATAGAGGCCCCCGAGGAGAAGCAACAGTGCTTCACCACGGGCACACTGCTTCTGAAGAAAACTTGCAACCCCTCGGCTCTAAACTGGAAAAACAACACCGCCTTATCAGCATGGAAAGCCGCGGCGTTGGAAGGTCTCAGCATACACGAGAAGGCTACTCTCTAAACTCCCATGCCGATGATGTTGTTAACTTGATGGATTATTTAAAAATAAATAGCTTTAATTACATCGGACACAGCATGGGAGGTGGACTAGGGTTGCAACTAGCAATAAATTACCCAAAAAGAGTAAAACGCTTAATATTATTGGCACCAATACCTTCTTCAGGATATAAAGCAGACAAAGATTTTGCGCGAAAACGTGATATATTCCGTTTGAATAAAAACATCCCATTATTAAAAAAATTATTAAGGAAGCGAAATACTTTTTGGCACAGAAAAAAGGATAGCTGGTTTTTTCAAAGAGCCAAAGTAATTTGCAGCTGTTCCCATGGACATTATTTCGGGATGGCCAAAGAAATGGCCCAGTTCAATGTTTCCAAAGACTTAAAAAATATTGTTATACCTACACTCTTTGTATGTGGGAAAAATGATCCTTTATTAAAAAAAAATATGGCCGACAAATTTGCAATCCCACCATCAAAGATGGTAATTTTAGAAAATGCAGGTCATGATATAGCTGTTGAGCAGCCAGATAAATTATCAAAAATAATTTCAAATTTTATTCAATGACAGGAGATGAGAATGGAGCTTTTTAAAGTGATATCTGAGACGGCAGGAACGATATTTAGAATAGAAAAAAATGCAGGAGATACCATCGATGAAGGAGATGTAATTTTAATTCTCGAGTCTATGAAAATGGAAATAGAAATTCTTGCTGAAAAAAAGGGAATTATTAAAAGCTTTCTTGTGGAGGAAGGTGATCTAGTTCAAGAGGGTCAGCACTTAGCCAATATCGAAACAAGTTAGAAATTGCGAGCTTGAGTTTACAAAGATCGTCTTATTTTATTATTAAGAAATATTTCTATGCAATTTATAAGAAAAAAACAGCGTTACCAAAATTGTTAGAAATAGAATAAATAGCAAAGGTAGAGGCGTTACAAAAATAGAAATTATATATCCTGTTATATAGGCTAGAATACCTCCTATAGTAACCTGTATCGTTGCGCCTAAGCCTGATGCACTACCTGCTAACCTAGGGTTAACAGACACAATGCCTGCAGCAGCATTTGGAACAATTAAACCTTGGCCCAAACCTACCAAAAACATTGGAGTAAAAAAACTAAGTGGGCCAAAAGTAAAATTTAAATAAATAAGTGCTTGCAAAGCTGGGCCTGTGAGCGCAACAAAACAGCCCCAAAGCATAAGGCGGGTAAGTCCTATTTTCATAGCAAAGCGACCTGTAAGAAAGTTTCCTAACAAAAATCCCAGTCCCAGTATAGCAAACAAATACCCTTGAACAGATGGAGCTAACTCAAAATATTCAGCCGATATTACAGGTGCTCCGGTCAAAAAGCTAAAATAGGACCCAACTGAAAAGCCCATAACGATAACGTAAAACCAAAAATTTCTGTTTAAAAACAGCTCTTTGTAATCGTCACTCAATTTTGACCTAACTGTCTCATTTTTGTTAAGAGTTTCTTTCTGATCAAACCAGATCAGCAGTAGAGAGATAATTCCCATCAAATACATTAATCTTAAACTATAACGCCAGTTAAGCTGCTCTTCCAAAATCCCGCCCACGGCTGGGGCTAACATTGGCATTATTGTCATAGCCATCGTTACATAGCCAATCATCGAAGCTGCATGCTCCATTGGTACAATGTCTCTAATTACTGCCCGCCCTAAAACAAAGCCAGCAGCGACACCAGCTTGAAGCATTCTAAAGAATAGAAAAACATAAAAATTTGTGGTTATTTCGCATATTAAAGTTGATGCAGTGAATAGAAGAAAAGCTGCTATCATAGTCGGCTTTCTTCCAATCCTATCCGATATTGGGCCTATAATAAGCTGAAAAAAAGCTAACGACAAAAAGTATCCCGAAATAAAGATTTGCATAGTTCCGTAATCTACATCAAAGTCTCTAGCCATACTCGGTAAACTAGGCAGGAATATACTCATATTCATAGCCGAGACCCCAGCCAGAATAGCGAGAGTAGAAATATGGGGAGGAGAGCTGCGATCCAAAAAATGGCTCTGGCTCATGTAAAGATTTTTGCCTGACAAGTTTGTGTGCTCGTATTTTGTTTACTTACCTGTATTGGAAATAAGTGTTCTTGTAAAGAAGTTCAGAATTTGAATTTTAAGTTAAATTCGCCATACGGTAACACCGCCTTGTCTGTCTAGAGCTGCAACTGCTCTGTCATCAGGCCGCCAATACAACTCAGCGACAGTGTCAGCAACCTGACCAACGCCTAATTTTGCTTCAGTATTATCGGGCTTGATTTCCCATAAAACAACTGTTCCATTCC
>CACGMO010000062.1 GCA_902574225.1 uncultured Alphaproteobacteria bacterium | reverse complement strand
ATCTTGATGGATTGGCGGCATTGATTGAGGTATGTGATTTAGTAGTATCAATAACTAATGTTACCGTCCATTTAGCTGGAGCTTTAGCAAAAAAGACATGGGTAATGTTAAATTTCGTTTCTATATATTATTGGTTTTTGGATCGCTCAGATAGTATTTGGTATCCCAGCGTGTCGTTATACCGTCAACCAACATTAAATGATTGGGACAGTGTTTTTGTATCTATTAGAAAAGATTTGAAAAGAGAGTTAACTGAGAGATGAGCCAGCTTGCAAAAGACATACTAATAAATAAAGCGATATCTCTTTTTAATCAGGGAAGTGTAAAAAAATCTCTTAAAGAGGCACTTGTCGCCAAAAGGAAATATCCTAATGAGCCATTTATTTATAACCTTTTGGGTGTCCTATATGCACAAATGGAATCTTATAACGACAGTATAAAAAATTATTTAAAGGCAATAAAGTTAAACCCAAAATATTTTGAAGCTTATAACAACATCGGCATAGCCTACACTAGTTGTAATAAAAATAATAAGGCAATAGAATTTTTTAATAGAGCAATCGAAATAAACCCTTCGTACGCTGAAGCTTACAATAACAGAGGAAATGCATTTAAGGAGAAGAAAGAATTTGCTCTAGCACTGGAGTCCTATAAGAAATCAGTTCAAATAAACCCTAATTTAATTGATGCAATCTCAAATGCTGGGATTATTTACGATCTTATGAATAATTTTAGTAAAGCGGAAATATATTTCAAAAAAGCAGTATCCCTTAATCCTACTAACACATCACTACTCTACAATCTGTCTAATTGCCTTTTTAATTCTAAAGACTACAAGCGGGCAATTGAGGTATGTAGAAAAATAATAGAGTTAGATCCCTCATTCTATTATGCGTATAACAGAATGGGTATGTGCTGTATTAAACTCGAAATTGAAGAAGAAGCCAAAAAATTTTTTGAAAAAGCAATTGATATTAATCCTGACTATGCTGAGGGCCTTACAAATTATGGGCTCATTTTGCAAAAAGGTAGACATTATGCGTTGGCATCTGTTCAATTCGAAAAAGTGTTAAGCATAGATCCAAATAGTGATGAGGCGCTTGTAAATCTCAGTAAGGTTTATTTTGATGAAGGCCGTTTGTCAAAATCAATAGAAATAGCAAAGAAAGGTTTGTCGTTAAAACAATTCAATATCCCATTATTAAAGAATCTCATAGCATCACTACTTCTCTTAAATAGTTTTGATGAGGCATCAGTAGAGTGCAAAAAGATACTAGCAATTGAAAAAAATGATCCCGATACAATAAATTTAATGGGAACAATTCTTGAAAAACAAGGGCATTATGAGCAGGCGAAAAATCACTTTTTAAGAGCGATAGAATTAAATGAAAATTTCATTTTAGCAAAACTGAATATTGCATCACTTTATCTTCTGGAAGGAAATATAGACGAGGCTACCAGGGTTTATGTTGGTATCGAAGAGGAGCAATCAGATAATCCCGAGGTCCTTTACAGAAAAAGTGTATTTGCTTTAAAAATGGAAAAGTTTAAAGAGGGATGGCGATATTATGAGTACAGGTGGAAAGTTTTTCCGATGAAAACAACTAAATGGCCTATTCAAAATAAGCCAGTTTGGCAAGGAGAGAGAAGTAAACGAGTTTCTTTATGGATGGAACAAGGTATTGGAGACCAAATTATATGCTTAAGCCTTATGTCTGAAGTTAAGGAGATGTGTAGCATTTTGTCGGTATATGTTGACCCAAGACTAAAAGACTTATGCAAACGTGCAATGCCCGAAATAGATTTTGTTAAAGATTTGGAAGAACTAGAAGATATAGAGTGTGACTATCATTTACCACTGGGAAGTGTGCCGGGATTGATACGCAACGATATTAGTGATTTTGATAGGACGGTTAAAGGATATTTCAACGCAGACCCACAACGAGTGAAAGCGATACGTAACGAATTAAACTTGGAGGGTAAGACGGTTATTGGTATCTCATGGAAAAGTTTTAAGTCATTAAATCAAGAAAAGAAAAGTGTTTCGTTGCTTGATATGGAACGGATATTTTCAGGTTTAGATGTTGTTCTTGTCAATCTTCAGTATGGTGATGTTGATGATGAGATAAGAGAGTTTAAAGAAGTGACAGGGATCGATATAGTGCAATGTGCTTCAGTTGATAATAGAGAGGATCTTGATGGTTTGGCGGCGTTGATAGAGGTTTGTGATTTGGTAGTATCAACAAGCAACGTTACTGTTCATATGGCTGGAGCTTTAGCAAAAGAGACATGGGTAATGTTACCACGTATATTGGTAAACTTCTGGTGGTTGATAGAGCGTACTGATAGTATTTGGTATCCTAGTTTAACACTTTATCGTCAATCAACATTAGATGATTGGGACAGTGTTTATGTATCTATTAGAAAAGATCTTCAGAGTAAGCTATACTAGAATTAAAGTAGCGCATAAGAGGTTAGTAAAGAATGTTCATACTCAAAACCTTTTTTGAAGAGAAACGTTACTTTAAGAGCAAATCGTTTATATGTGGCCTAAGCTTCGTTATCTGTTAAAATAAGAGTTTAAAAAATTTTATGTGAGAGCAGCTTTGACAAAAGAAAATTCATTCAGGCTACTCAATAGAAAATTAGAGAGAGTATTACCATTATTGTTTCTTCTATTTTTTGTCTTGATCAAATTAATTTTTATTATGTACTCTCAGCCGCTACCCGACGAAGCTTATTACTGGTTGTGGTCTAACAAGGTTGCACTTTCCTATTTTGATCACCCCCCACTAGCGGCATGGGTACAGGCTTTGCTAGTTTCCTATTGTGATAACAATTACTTTGTTATCAGTATACTACCAATCTTGAGTTTAGTAATTGTAATGGCAATTATGATAATGTGGCAAAAACATATGTTGAGAAGATTTGATTATGACTTATGTCTAAAGAATATAATCTTATTTCTAGCACTCCCAATATATACTATTTTTTTTTCTATATCATTCCCAGACCACCTACTAATTACATTATTATTTGCAAGTTCTTTCTGTCTTTTTCTATATTTTGAAAGCGATACAAAGGCAAGCAATGGCATTTATTTTTGGTATTCTGCAGTGCTGTTATTTTCTTTTGCTCTTTTAACGAAGTACAACGCAATCCTTTTTGGATTAGGAGCTTTATCTTATATTTTATATTACAAAGAAAAATTAAGAGGTCCCACTTATGGCCACATAGTTGCCTCAATTGTTATTATTATTTTAATTCAGGTTCCTGTATTGTTGTGGAATTTAGGCAATGATTTTGGTTCTTTCAATTTCCATTTGAGTGAAAGATTTGATCAAGAAAAAAACTTTTTTTCTGTATTCAGAAATAACATAGGTTTTCTATTAGGAGTATTTCTTGCATTTTCACCTATTTTTATATTCAACTTAAAGAATATCTTTTTTTTAGAAAACTATAAAAGTGATGTGAAGGACTTTATAGTAATGAGTAAGTTTGTCTTTATTTTCTCATTAGGTTTCTGCTTTATTTTGTCTTTTTTTACAAATGTGTTGTACTACTGGGCAACACCCGCTTTAGTCCTACTTACTCCGTTTTTGACCAATATTTTAAAATCAGAGCTGGCACAATATATTCATATACTTTATGGAATTTTAATTTCACTTATTTTATTGATAAATATCAGCTTTTATCCAATAAGTGCATTTTTTGGTAATGTTGACCGGGAGACAGCAATATTATATGGATGGGAAGAAATAATAGATATTGTTGGCAGTGAAAAAGAATTACAGGGTGCGGAAAAGATTGTTTTTTCGGATTACAGATTGGGTTCTCTGTATATTTTTCATTCAGGTGATTTTGAAGCAGATGTGTTAATGGAAGGAAGAAGAACACAGTTTGATATCTGGAGAGAGGAAAAAAGCTCATACGGAGGGAACACTATAATTATTGCTGATATTGATTTTCCAATAGGTCAAAAGATTTCATCTAACTTTGAGAAGATAGAGTTTGTTAGAGATATTAAAATCAGTTTAGGAAATAAACTTATAAAGAAATACCAAGTATTTTTGGGAACCAATACGTAATTAATTCATAATATTATAGATTTCTTGAATTGATAGATCAGTTTGATTTGTATAACTGTACGCAAGAACCGCCTGGATTAGATTCATGCGTAATCCATTTATTGTCTTTAACCCTATTTCTTCACTATTCTTTAGCAGTGTTGTTTTAATTGGATCATAAATAATATCATAAACAACCATTGTATTTTTAGCTTTTGCAAGAAATTTTATTGGTACAGGGGTCATATCAATGCTTTCTGCGTGACCAATAGAGGTTGCATTTATCAACAAATCAAAATCAGGAATAATGGCCTCTAAATCATTTAGATAATATGAATGTAAATCATTTTCTTTAGAATCTTTTATATTGATGGGACTTCTATTAAAAATGT
>CACGMO010000061.1 GCA_902574225.1 uncultured Alphaproteobacteria bacterium | reverse complement strand
GCTATAAAGGGAGATAATATGATTAGCCAATAGGGGCTTTTAGCTCTTTCTTCAAGTCTAAATTTTATCATAAGTAACCGTCACCTGCCATTTGAAGTCCAATAGAAAGTTTATTTGTAGAACTAGTTTCTGTCGGACCAGATAACATACCTTTATACATAACGGAAATGTCATCAGACATAGTCAGTAATTCATCTAAGTCCTCTGATATTAAAATGATTGCTGAACCATTCTGTTGGGCTTCAAGAAGTAATTTCTGGATAGAAGCTATCGCGCCTTCATCAAGTCCACGGGTTGGTTGACAAGCGATTATTATTTTGGGTTTTCTAATCAGCCAACGCCCTAAAAGAAGCTTTTGTACATTTCCACCAGATAGTAATCTGCTTCGTTGTCTTATCGACTGCATTCGTACGTCATATGTTTCACAGAGATTTTCACTTCTATCAAACGATATTTTTTTGTTTATAATTCCAAGGCTATTCCTCAAGTATGGGTCATCCATTTCGGTCATTATGGCATTTTCCCATATTTCCATATCTCCAACTATTCCATCACTATTACGATCTTCAGGTATGTAGGCAACTCCCAAATCCATAAATGATTTTGGCGATGTATGCACACTTTTAGCCTCATTAAAGACTATCTTTCCCTGAGTTGGTTTAAAATGCCCTGAAAGAATTTTTGCTAAAGTGGTTTGACCGTTTCCTGCAACACCCGCAATTCCAAGTATTTGACCACCATATAAATCCAAATTGACTTTGCTTAAATTTGGTGCATCTGTTTTATTGTATGAAACATCTACTAAACTTAAGACCCTTGATTTCCTTGGTATTTTTTTTTTCTGAGGATAGTCTATTTTTTTTCCAACTATCATTTCAGCGATTTTTTTTCTATCTGCAGAATGGGTATCGATTTCACCAACAGAGGAGCCGTTTCTCAATACAATTATTCTATCGCTGACTGCAAGTATTTCATTGAGTTTATGTGAAATTAAAATTACCGATAAACCGGTTTCAATCATATTACGAATAGTTGAGAACAAAGCATCTGTTTCTTGAGGAGTGAGAGCTGCAGTAGGTTCATCTAAAATCAGTAGTTTGCAGTCTAAAAATAGAGTTTTTAAAATCTCTATTCTCTGTTTCTCACTTACGGATAGGTTTGCTACTAGTTCATCAGGATTAATAGGTAACCCGAATTTCTTCGATAACTCCAAGATCTTTACTCTAGCTTGTCTTTTGGGTAAAGACAGGGAGAAGATTGATTGTCTACCGATAATAATATTTTCTAAAACGGTCAAATTTTCAGCTAATGTAAAGTGCTGATGAACCATTCCAATTCCAAGCTTTATAGCATTATTTGTGTTACCAAATTCTATTGAGTTTCCTTCAAAACTTATTTTTCCAGCATCTGGTGTATAGTGACCAAAAAGGATATTCATTAGGGTAGTTTTACCCGCTCCATTTTCACCTAGAATTGCTAATACTTCGCTCTTTTTTACTTCAAAGCTAATTTTGTCATTGGCATAAAAGTCACCAAATTTTTTTGTTATTTTCTCTACTTTTAGAAGTGTAGTCATTAGAAAAATACCACTCCCACTCTATTAAATGGGAGTGGTGTTTTATTTAGAAGGTAGACTTTGGTTCGGCGTCATTTATTTCTACCGTGAACTTACCCTTCTTGATGTTATCTGCGAGGGTAGCTACCTGTTCTTTTACTGCAGAAGATATCTTGCTTTCAAACTCGTAATATGGTGCTAGGGATGCACCTCCTTTTGCCATCATAGTCCAATCGTGATATTCTTCTGAAGAAAAGTTACCCGATTTCACCTTTGCTATAGCATGATCAATCGCACCTTCCATATGCCAAAGGGCTGAGGTCACAACTACGTCTGTACCATTTTCTTCTTTGTTCATATCATTTACATTACCAAATGCTAGAATGCCTTTTTCTCTACAAGCGTCAACTACACCTGCTCTTTCCGCGTAAAGAATATCGCAGCCAGCCTCAATCTGTGCAAACGCCGCTTCTTTTGCTTTCGGTGGGTCGTACCATGATCCAATAAAAGTAACTTTAAATTTTATGTCTGGCTTAACAGATTTTGCTCCATTCATAAAAGCATGAAATAATCTGTTAACTTCACCGATGGCATATCCACCAACCATACCTATCTTTTTAGCTTTTGTCATATGGCCAGCTACAATTCCCATCAAATAGCAAGGTTCATGTATGTAATTATCAAAAACTGAAAAATTATTTCCATGCGGCTTAAATGGATCTCCCATTAGAAATGCAATCTCTGGATAATCATCAGCGACTTTTCTGGCTTCTTTACTGATGCCAAAGGCTTCTCCAACAATCATGTTTACGCCACTGTCACAGTATTCACGCATAACCCTAACATAGTCTGTATTAGCTGTGCTTTCTGAATATACATAGTCAATTTCACCGCGCTTTGCTGCTGCATCTAATGCAAGGTGCAATCGAGCTACCCATTTCTGTTGTGTAGGCACTGTATATATACCGGCCACCTTAAGTTTACCGCTTGCCATTACCGGCAAAGAGCTCATTGCAGTAACCAAAGCAGCACTTCCGACGGCGAACTCTCGCCTGTTTAAAATCAATTTAGGCATGATTCTCTCCTGAACTTGTTTTAATGTGACAAAATGTTACTACACTTAGACCAGATTCTACTAATTAAATGTCTAAACTTAACTTAAGATCAACCTAGGTAATAATATAACTTCTCGAATACTATTAAAGTTTAAAACTCATCCGGATAACTTGGGCGGGTCCTGCTGTATCAAAGTCAAAAGCCAATCAATTTGCTCCTCTTGATGTATATTCCAGCTCTTAGGAGCTAGTGATACTTTTTGGGCCCTACATCTAAATACAAATGCTTTAAAGGAGCTGACGAGTTTTTTAGAGCTTACTGCCGCTTTTTCCCCCTTGAATTGGTTGAAAAATACATTAAATCGCCTCGCACTACCGTTTTCTTTAAATTTTATTTTATTAAATACAAAAGATTTAACAAATCGAGCAGTAAATTCATCAATTCCTATATCATTCAACTCCGAAATTATGTCGTTTGCAGTATCATTTAAAAAATCTTTACTAACTTCTTCATAATGTTTGGATAAGCCATCACTATATTTTTGAGAATTAGCTAGAATTGAGGTGCTCCCCGTTAGAGCGTCTCCCACAATTACTCCCGCAGTTACGCACAATATCCATTCTGGGCAATAGTTTGACATAACTTAACAACCTAATATTCGAGTTTCGGAAGACCAAAAGTTAACATCATAGTTATAAAAATCCAACCAATATTAAGAGAGTAAAGATATTTTTCTAAAATAGTTCTCCCAGACTGGTCGTTGAAAAGGAACCAAAAAATATTGGAAGGGAATTACGAATCTACTTTTTATACATCCATTATGGAAACTTTTTGCATCATGACTTCACCAACCCAATCTAAATCTTGAACCTGATCGACTTGCCAGCCTGGAGGCGGAAGGCCTTTTGCTCCTGATCTCATTGAAAATAAAAAAGCTCTAAAGTTGGTAACAATATATTTCTCAGTTCCTGTAGGTGTTCTTTCACCTTTAAATTCCGACGAAAATATTCCCGACAACTTTCTAGCCGAACCATCATCCTTAGTCTTTATTTTTTTATGGATATATCCACGAATAATCTCTTCCGCGGCGCTTCCTGCATCAACTTCTACAAGTGATGCAAGCATTTTTTCTGCACATACCTGTATAAAATCAGGTGATATTTCGGAATAATGTTCATCTATTGCAGCCGAATACTTTTTGACGATTGTGTTTATAGGCGCTGAGTAAAGAAGGGTTTCCCTAGCGGTATTTGCACAAAAAATACACAGTATCCAGCCTGGGCAGTGTAGAGCCATTTATATATAATCCTCGCCTCAATATATAGTAACGATATTGTTAGCATATTTTTATATATATGAACAATAAAAACCGATCTAGCTAATTCGTTAATAAGAAAAAATTTAATAAAAACACTTTATTTTTTCAGAAATTTTTTCAGGAGACTCTCTTCTATTAAAATAAGATAAGACTTCACCATTCTTGTTCACAAGATAAGAGAAAGTTGAGTGATCAACTAAATAAGATTGATCTTCATAATCAACTTTATTTAATTTTCCAAAAACACCATATGCCTTCTTGAGGGTTTCTATTTGATCATTTGAACCAGTTAAAGCAATCATTGATTTATGAATGTACTCTGAGAAATCTTTCAATCGCTCCGTTGTATCTCTAGATGGATCAAGGGTGATAAAGACTAAGTTAATATCTAATTGCTGTTCATCCATAATATCTTTTACATAAGCGTTTCTTTCTAAATCATAGGGACAGATGTCTGGACAATAGCTATATCCGAAGTATAATAATGAAAGGGTAGCGTTTTGTTTTTCCAAAGAAAAAGTAGTTTCATTCTGATCAATTAAATCTATTGGTCCCCCTAATCCATTAACAAAATTGTTTGATTTATTACAGCTTCCGGATTCTGATATATGCGTGTAGATGTTATAGGAAAAAGAAAATACTATTACGAGGCCAGAAAAAAGTACTAAATAAAAAAATTTACGATTTTGGGATAACATTTACACATGCCCTCGGTAAACTATTTTTAATTTCATCAGAAGTCGTTAAAATCATTTGTAACTCAGGATACTGAAAATTACCAATTATCAATTTTTTTTACTTTACCCAAGGCGTTAGATAATAAAAGTTTGTATGACTTCAAAATCTATAAATGTCAAATAGAATTGCACCAAACG
>CACGMO010000060.1 GCA_902574225.1 uncultured Alphaproteobacteria bacterium | reverse complement strand
TTGCAAGGCAGAACAAGAAAAAGCCAAGCATAACTCTGTTAAATCATCTAAATCTTTATCTGTCGAGATTTGATAAGCCAGCTTTAAGAATATTGCGTCATTTCTTAAAAAACCATGTTCTAGATTATTTTCAATCCACATAACTAAATCAGCTTCATTTTTAACCATCGATTGACTAACAGCATACTCAAGCCCCTGTGAGAAATTAAAGCTCCCTGTAGGAAAGCCTGGTGAGAGCCATTGAAACATTAATTGGTTTTTACTATACATGATGATACAGATAATTAGTGGGTATGGGAAAAAGTTCGGCCTACCCCATATGCGCCTGAGAGAGGTGTGAAGCAATCTTTGAAATATGAAACTTTACAGTTTAGTTTTTCAAGCATATCTGCAATTACCTTATCTTCTCTTAAGATAACAGAGTCGTTACTGATAGCACAATTTAAATGCCGATTACCAATATGCCATATAGCTTTCATTAGATCGATAGTGTTTTCGGTTTCTATACGCATAAGTGCCTCTTTAGCGGCTAATACTTTTATCTTTTTTTTACTTTTTAAAATCAATGTACCATTAACTGGTAATTCAGTTGCTTTATCCAATGATAAAAAAAACTCATAACCACTATCTGAAACAAGTTTTATTTTTCGTTTAAATCGCGCATCAAAATCTAGAGAAATAGTATCATTAAACTCCAAACTTTTCTCTGTGACTTCTTCTACTGTATCCATATCAATATAAAAAATATCGCTGTGCCATAGGCAATTCCCTAGCGGGATCACAAGTTATTAATTCTCCATTTAACCGCACTTCATAAGTTTCTGGATCCACCTCAATCTCTGGACATAGATCGTTCAACTTCATACTTTTTTTGGATATATTTCTTGTATTCTCTATAGGAACAATTTTTTTCCTCAGGGCAAGCTCATCTAGGCCTTTATTTTCACTTGCCGATTGAGAAACAAATATGATTGAATTTGTTTCCATTGACCTTCCGTACGCACCAAACATTGGTCTGCTATATACCGGTTGAGGAGTTGGGATTGACGCATTGGGATCTCCCATTTGAGCACAGGTAATAACACCTCCTATCAGAACCATTTCAGGCTTTACACCAAAAAAAGCTGTATTCCATAAAACGAAGTCAGCTCTTTTTCCAATTTCTATACTGCCTATATGATTTGACATACCATGTGCTATCGCTGGATTAATGGTATATTTCGCTATATATCTTTTTATTCGTAAATTATCATTCTCACCCTTCTCCTCCGATAACCTTCCTCGCTGCTTTTTCATTTTGTCAGCTGTTTGCCATGTTCGGATAATAACTTCTCCCACCCGGCCCATTGCTTGGCTATCGGAAGCAATAATAGACATAGCACCAACATCGTGAAGTATATCTTCTGCTGCAATTGTCTCTTTTCTAATCCTGCTTTCTGCAAAAGCAACATCCTCAGGTATAGATTTGTCAAGGTGATGACATACCATTAACATATCCAAATGCTCTTCAATAGTATTGACGGTATATGGTCTGGTCGGGTTAGTCGAGGAGGGAATAACATTTTCTTCTCCAGCAAGCTTAATAATATCCGGCGCGTGTCCACCCCCGGCTCCTTCAGTATGGAAAGCATGTATTGTTCGTCCACCAATCGCTTTAATAGTATTTTCTACAAATCCACTCTCATTAAGTGTATCTGTATGAATCATTACTTGCACATCTAATTCGTCAGCTACCTTTAAACAGCAATCGATAGCTCCCGGCGTCGTGCCCCAGTCCTCATGAAGCTTCAGAGAAGAAGCGCCTGCCCTGACTTGTTCCTTTAGAGCCTCAGGTAAACTTGCATTCCCTTTCCCAGCGAAAGATAAATTCATTGGAAAAGCATCAGCTGATTGTAGCATTTTCCCAATGTTCCATGGACCTGGGGTGCATGTGGTTGCAAGCGTTCCATGCGCAGGACCAGTTCCGCCCCCTAACATTGTAGTGAGTCCCGAATGAAGTGCATCTTCAATTTGTTGGGGACAAATAAAATGAATATGAGAATCCATTCCACCGGCCGTCAAAATTTTTCCTTCCCCAGCGATGACCTCTGTTGCTGGACCAACTATTATATTCACCCCACTTTGAATGTCTGGATTTCCAGCTTTTCCTATAGAGTGAATCCTTCCATCTTTTACACCGATATCTGCTTTGTATATTCCTAAGTAATCGATTACTAATGCATTAGTCACGACTAAATCGACTGCACCATCTGCTCTCGTGACCTGACTCTGTCCCATCCCATCTCTTATCACTTTGCCACCACCAAACTTTACCTCCTCACCATATACAGTGTAGTCGTGTTCAACCTCTGCAAATAATTCAGTGTCAGCCAATCTGACTCTGTCTCCAATTGTTGGCCCAAAAATGCTTGCATACTTCTCTCTAGAAACTTTCTGTGCCATTATAAATCACCCATTATTTTTTTATTAAACCCATATACTTTTCTATCCCCATGAAAAGAAATTAAATTTACAGTTTTAGTTTGGCCCGGTTCAAACCGTATCGCTGTTCCGGAGATAATATCAAGTCTCTTACCTCTTGATTTCTCTCTTGAAAATTTTAATGCTTTATTGGTCTCAAAAAAATGATAGTGGCTTCCTACTTGAATAGGGCGGTCTCCAGTATTGGACACCTCGACTTCTATAGCTTCTGAGCCTGAATTAATCTCTAACTCTCTTTCTGATATAATAATCTCTCCTGGTATCATTTTTTCCTCTATCTGATTGGGTGATGCACTGTCACTAATTTAGTGCCATCTGGGAAAGTTGCTTCAACTTGAACTTCATGTATCATTTCAGCTATCCCCTCCATACAATCCTCTCTGGAAATTATGGTTCCCCCAGCTGACATAAGATCCGCGACGGACCGACCGTCTCTGGCCCCCTCCATTACAAAGTTTGTAATAAGAGCTATAGCTTCCGGATGGTTTAGTTTTACTCCTCTATTTTTGCGGTCAGTTGCAACCATTGCTGCCACTGCTATCATTAATTTGTCTTTTTCACGAGGCGACAGATTCATTTATATCTCCTTTATTTATACTTTCCACACATTAGGTGTATCCACTTGCCAAATCTCCAATAGTAAATGTATAGCTTTATCTTTAATTGCTTTTGCGTCTGATCCAAACATTCGCACCAGCAAGCAATCATTTCTTAGACTGCTTCCAAAATAAACATTTTTATTATCTTTTTTCAGATTTTTTAATTTTTGTTCGTAAACCACTGATTTGGCCCCCACGTAATAAAATGACGCGTAAGACTTTATACCCTTAAAACCAGCGCAGTGTAATGGGACACTTTCTTTCCAACCTGACTGGTCAAAGTATATCAATTTATCTCCCTTATATATTTTCCACTTATCATTAAAATTTGATTTTTTAATATTTTCTCCCATTGCGGATCGGCCAAGTACTATCTGATCAAAGGCAAGAAATTCTGAGTTATCTTCGATATATATCGTAATCTTTCTTGAGAGATCACTCTTTGAAAAAAGAATGGTGTCTTGGGGTAGCCAAAGTAATTTACTGTTTTTGCTTACGAAAAAAGTCGCTTCGACCTCAGCTGATCCATTGCTCGCTTTATAAACCTTTTCCGACGCCTGTGTTGTGACGACAATAGAACTTTCTTCAGCGGCTTCTATCGAACACTCAAACTTGTCGCCTCCCGTCACACCGCCAGCTGTATTAATAACAACACATTCCTTCATTTTGGAAAAGTTTTTAGGAAAAAAGAGCCTTGACGATCCTTCCTGATAAAGTTCGCCAATTCTATTTTGACTACCTCTAATTGTGGCCTTCAGTGTGCCTGTGGCTCTTTCAAGTGGCTGATACATTTATTTCTAACAACTGTAATCTCTTGGTACTATACTATAATCAAAATACTTCTAGAAGTTAAATGTAGCAGAAAAAGTTGCATAACGTTGCGTAAAAAACACAACCAGTAATGTTAGAACAAGTATTAGTATTGATTGATCTTACCTATATGTTTTTCCGCAAACTTTATTTTATCTAAATCTAAATCTTCACTAAAGCTATTGATACCAAACGCCTCAATTAAACTGCGCGTATTTAAATTGCCTTTTGCACCGGGAGCGTAAGGACACCCTCCAAGTCCACCTACTGCTGAGTCAAAGGTTGATAGTCCGTATTTTAGCCCGATTTCGACATTTCTTATAGCGGTATCCGAAGTATCATGGAAATGTCCTGCAAGTTTTTTTTGATTTATCTCGGAACACAGCACCTTGAGAAGTTCCTCTATAGTTTTAGGTGTACCCTTGCCTATTGTATCTCCTAAGGAAACTTCATAACAACCCATCTCTAGGAGCTGTGACGTAACTTTGAGTACACTCTCTGGAGAAATTTTACCCTCATAGGGACATTCAACTATACATGATACGTATCCTCTTACTGGCACTTTCTTTTCACCAGCCTTATTGAAAAGATCTCGGAATCTCGCTAAACTTTCGTCTATTGAGCAATTGACATTTTTTTGAGAAAAAGTCTCTGACGCAGCAGCAAAGACTGCGACCTCATCTACCTTGGCGTGCAATGCGTTTTCAAAACCCTTTAGGTTTGGTGTCAAAGCGGTGTATTTAACTCCATTTTTTCTTGTTATTTCCTCAAAAATTTCATTGGTGCCCCTCATCTGAGGAACCCACTTTGCACTCACAAAACTACCGCATTCTATTTTGCCTATTCCTGTAGTACTCAGGATATTAATTAACTCAATCTTCTTTTTTATTGGGATTTCATTTTTGATGCTCTGCAGACCATCTCTGGGCCCTACCTCAAAAATACTTATTGTCTCAACCATCTTATTCTATTTCTAAAAGTGTCTCACCTTTTTCAATCAAGTCACCTTTTTTATTTTTTAATCCTATAACTTTCCCACTTTTAAGCGCAACTAACTTATACTCCATTTTCATTGCTTCTATGAATACGACTGCTTCATCTTTAGATACCATCTGCCCATTTTTTACCAAAATTTTTGCAATACTG
>CACGMO010000059.1 GCA_902574225.1 uncultured Alphaproteobacteria bacterium | reverse complement strand
AACGCATTTTTAGTAACTTCAACCGCTGGATTTAACCTATTCTGAAAGATTGAGCAACAAAACTTCCCAGTTTCAGACGAAATACCAATTAAATCCTCCGCGTGTTCTATCCTAAGGGATAATGGTTTTTCTACTATTACATGTAAACCATTCAACAAACATATTCTTGAGTGTTCGTAGTGTTGGCCACTTTTGGTAAGTATAACAACTACTTCCATTTCTTTGTGCCTAACAAACTTTTCAATATTATTGTAAGATCTACAGGAGAATATATTTCCAACATATGTGCTTTTCTTCTTATCCACATCGCAACAAGCAATGACTTGGTAAAGGGTACCAACTTTTTCTGAAATAAAGATTTTCTTTATGTAGTGCTCGCTAACGCGGCCGCATCCAAGAATTCCTATTTTTATCTTTTCTTTATTCATGATTGGTCTCGCTCATCAATTTGAAACGAATATGGGTATTTTGGAACAGGGGAAAGCCCTACGTTGTTTGTCAAGATTGTTTTGTTTCTTAAGTTATCTACAAATGTTACCGCTCCCAGTCCAAATAAATTTATATGTATTTTTTCAGGTTTAATGCTTCTTGACATCATTTTGTTATCTCCAATTGCATTAATCTTATCCCTAGTGTCCAACCATATACTTCTTTGTTCAATAACTGATGCACACACTGTGTCGTATCCACCGTCAATGATATTATTTATCAATTTGGTAAGTAATCCTGTTGGTCGGAAGGGATAATTCTCTTCTGCAATAACTACTAAATCAACATCCCTAAATTTTTCTATTTCCTCAATAGTATATTTTAATACATCTGGCAAACTTACATTTTCAGCTGAAAGTTCAATTGGTCTTATAAAAGGAGCTAATGCACCATTATCTCTGGCTACCTTTGCAGTATCTTCGTTATCTGTCGATACATAAATTTCTGAAATGAGCTTACAAGACTTGAGGTATTTTATACTTTCGACCAATAAGTTTTTTCCCTCAAAAGTAGTCGGTAATCCTTTGATAGGAAGTATGCTGATTATATTCAGCTTATTTACTATCAGCTTTGAAAGGGAGGCAGGTGAGCCCTCGAAATTTTCAATTATATTTACAATCTTTTTAGCTCTGTCAACTTTTCCCCCATGATTAATTCCGTGGTGGTGGTAAACGCAGGCGTCAGGTGTGTAAAAGATATGATATCCATTTTTTATAACCTCGGAACCCCATAATCTGTCTTCGATATTAGTGGTGGTTTCATCAAACGGAAATTTCTTCCACATATCTCGTGTTAATGCGCTGTTGGCATTGTGAAAAAAGCTATCATTTCTCTGTGTTCGTTCATCTAACCCAAAAACGACAGTAAGATCTCTTCTATCTAATGCTGAGGTAGAAGATAAAGGTTCTTGGCGACCGTAAACACCAGCAAGTAAACCGGTTCGATCATTTTCTAGAGGCTCAATTAATTTTTGAAGCCACATATTATTTTTTGGAATGCAATGTCCAGATATAATCACGACAAATTTACCAGATGAAGCTCTGATACCCTCGTTGATAGCTTTTCCTGGGTAAAATTGAGCTATATTTATTATTTTGTCTGTGTATTTTTTCGCAATTTTTACCGAGTTGTCGTCGGAATTATTATCAACCAATATGATTTCATAGTCTTGTATGCTTTGTGTAGCTATAGCGCTCAAACAATGGTCTATCCATCTTTCCTCATTTTTCGTTCTTACAATTATTGAAACTAGAGGAGTTGAGGGCTCAGTATTTATATTCATAGGAATAGTTGCACCTTTTCAGGATTATTTTTTTTCAAATATTCAAGAGCTTTTTCTGCTAAGAAAAAATCAAACTCATTATGAATATCTATTGATGTTTCAAAGTTATTATTAATTATTATTTCGACGTTATTCCCTATTCTCTTTCCATTACGCCATAAATAAGATCTAGAAGCACACGCCAGTCCTGTATCTTCTCTATATATTGGTTCTTTCTCCTGTCTGCTCGAATAAACTTTCATTTTTTCGGAAACTCTCTTTAATTTTCCCTCCTTATTTCTTTGCCAAAAGTTTTTGTGAGTTGGATGAGCAGCAAAAACTGACTCTAGAGCATTATTATTCTCTAATTTTTCTATAGCATTAGTAAGCCAACTGGAATCTCTGAAAATGTCTGTGCAGGTTAGGAAAACACATATATCAAAGTGTTGTTTTGTAAGCTTTTCAAATTTATCTAATGCATCTCTTAAAGTTGCTTCAGTGGTAGTATTATCTTGGGCCAAGTTAGGTGGTCTTAAAGATGGAACTTGAGCTCCATATAACTTAGCTTGTGTAGCAATTTCTTCGCTATCTGTAGTTACTATTACATTATCTATCCTTTCACAATTCGTAGCCGCTATAATCGGCCAAGCTATCAGTGGTTTGCCATTGAAAATTCGCAAATTCTTTCCTGGTAATCCCTTAGACCCACCTCTAGCAGGAATGATACAAATAGTTTTTAACTTATTTTGCATGGATCTATGTTTATATCAATCAGTTGAAAAACTCAATATCATATGATTTATTTAGAAATCTCTATTTTTATCTCTCTTATGCAGCTATTACTTTGAAAAATTTTAATAAATTACTAATTTGGAGAAGCTATTTATATAGTAGTTTTTATTAACTAGCCATTAAGATAATGGTATGTAGTTTTGGTAAAAGTGAGGACAGAGAATATAATATGTATTTATAAAAGAATCTTAAATTAACATCTAATTTTTAAGCTTAAAAGTTTATTGAATTTTTTCTATTGAAATTACACTGATACTACCATATCTCCGAAGTCCCCTATAAAAAGGTATTTCAAGTCTTTTAATTATATTATAGTTGTAGGAAAGAATTTGCTCCGATATGTCAGCATCAGTATTATTGTGAATAAGTCGAACATCAATAAGCGTGATTAAATTTTTTTTGGCCACATCAATATATTTAAAGTGATTTCCATTTGGGCCGATTACCCCAACGATGTGTCTATAGTAAAAAGCTGAGGTTAATTGCCCACTGTCATACCAATTTAGTGTTGCCAAAGAGTCCAATTCTTTTTGTTTAAGAGTGTTTGTCAAAATGTCTGCGATATGTCTCCAATCTAGCAGCTCCCTAGTATTATCCCATCTCGGTATTTTCTGATCAAAGTTTCTGGTAATGAAACCCGTTTTTGCATGTATTAAAATAGTCAAGATCACAATAATGCTTGCAAAAACACTGGCTACTTTCAGTATTATCAGATGGAGTTTGAATGATTTCATCTTCAAAAGATGGTTAGATGCAATAGGAATTAATAACATCCATCCAACCATAGACCAGTGAGAAAAACTGTTATCAGAAATAAAAATTAAAATGTTAAATATAATTACTGTTGGTAGTGATAGGAGAATAAGAAATTTTTCATTAACAGTAAAAAATTTTTTATTTTTTATTAAACTCAAAATAATTAAAAAACCAGTGGTGGGAAGCAATAAGAAAAGTTGTGCAAACATAGAGTTAAAAATGTGGAAAAGGTCTAAGTGGAATGAACTTCTGTTTCCATGAAAATTGAAGCTATCAAAGTTATTCTCTATATTCCAAAGAAAAACGGGTACCAATCCAAGCAAAGAAATTAATAGAGAAATATAAAAGTTTTTTGTGAAAAATGCACTTTTCCTCCATATAATGAAAGCCATAAACAAAGTTATGCCAAACAGATATGCTTGGTATTTTGATAAAAATGCCATTGATAAAAGTAGGCCTAGTGAAATCCATAAATAGATATTATCCTCATTATTAAAAATCAGTCTTATTGCTATATAAGTTGCACCAGCTACAGAGAAATTTAAAGATGCATCGGGTACAATAAAAAAACCGCCTGAAAAGAAGAAAAAGGGAGAAACAAAATATAGAATGGCTGAAACGGTTCCAGCTTGCTTTGAATAAATCGTGGAGGTTATCTTATAGAGAAAAAAGCTCGTTAATAAACCGAAAGCAATAAAAGGAATTCTAAAAGTATTTAACGAAACAATTTCAAATAAGTGTAAAAAATATGAAACCCACATCATCAATGGGGGGTGATCAAAATATGATAGAGAAAAGTATCTACTAATTGTTAAAGTATAAGCCTCATCGTTTATCAGAGTGACATGTTTTAATACTGTAAGTTTTGTGAGGCAGAAAATTATAAACAAAAATATGAGCAAGTGCGTTTGATTGTATGTTTTTCCTTTCATTTTCTCACTTAGACTTCCACGTAAAAATAGATGTGAGTGTAAAATTCCAAACAGCGCCGAAGCACCCACCAATAAAACTTGAAATGAGCCAATTAGATGAAAAGCCAAAAATATAGGTAGCGATAGCGATATTTGTAAACGCTCCCAAAGAACAAATAATATAAAAGGAAAATAGCCCTCTAATCAATTCTAAAGATTTTAACTTTCGTTCCTGAAATGTGATTATGTTGTTTAGAAAATAGTTTGAGGTCATAGCCGCAATTATTCCTAGTGTTTGAGAAGTAGGAAACTGATTAATTAACAGCATTGCAAGACCAGTAATTAACAATTGGACAAATAAACCACTAAGTCCAACCATGCAGAAAAGGATAAATCTTATAGAAACTCTGCCTTTAAGTATCTGAGACAAAACGAGGCCAACCAACTCCAAGGCGGTAAGGATACTCATCTTACTTTCACCCGCAATACGGTTTTTAAAACTGTATCCGACTTCCTTGACCTCAATACTTGTCCCAGGCGTCGCTAAAAAGTCTGCTAGAACTTTGAAACCCTGAGTTTGTAACTTATCGGATTTTTTTAAAAAAGATTCTTTTTTTACCATGAAGAAGCCTGATAAAGGATCAGTAGATTTTATTCTAAGAAGTTTCTTTATCAAAAACGTAGTTACCTTACTTCCTAGCTTTCTAATCTTCGAGAACGCATTAGTAGAAATTTCTCCATCTGCGGTAAACCTACTGCCAATAACAAGATCTAGTGAAGCATATTTAGAAAACAGATCTAACATGTCTCTAAGTTTAGTCTCATCGTGTTGAAGATCACAGTCCATTACGGCAACTAACTCAGATCTTGCAGCAAAGATACCCTCGATTATCGCGCCTGAGAGTCCCCTTCTCCCTACTCTATGGATAAGATGAATTTTAGATGAATTTTTAATAAAATTTTTTATCTCAAAACTAGTTCCATCTGGACTATTGTCATCGACAAATATTATTTCATATGTAATACCTTTTAACGATTTCTTTAGTTTTTCTAAGATTTTAGAGATATTATTTTTTTCGTTATAGGTTGGTATGACGACTGAAAGGATAGGCTTATTCAAATTTACTCTCCATTTATATTGTTTTAAAAAACCATGGTGTTTTTGTAAATGATAAAGTGCTATGGTAACAA
>CACGMO010000058.1 GCA_902574225.1 uncultured Alphaproteobacteria bacterium | reverse complement strand
TTTTTGTCCACTTTGTTTTTAGGATTGGTTGGAATATGTCCACAGTAGAGCTTGTTTTTTAACTTCGCCTTATGTTTCATTCGTGCAGTCACTTCTTGGCCTATATAACAGCCTTTTTTGAAATCCACGCCTTTAATTTTCTCAAAGTTCAACTCTAATATATATGATTTCTCAGGGATCAATTCTACCCCTGTTTCCGGAATAAGGCTTTTTATTCTATTAGTCTCAAACTCCTCCCACCCTCTTCTCTCATTTGTAAACTCCCCCTTGAAATCATAACAACGCCAGCCCAAAATATTTGCTCTTGGGTCAGCAAAAGAACAGGTTTCTTGCTGCACAGAACTCAGCACAACCTGACATTCTTTATCAAAAATAGTCACATCTGAATTGAGTTTATAAAATTCTAGAAATTTTTTGAATGCTACAGCTCTAGACTGATGGATATCGATAAAAATGTCCTTCTCGCATAAAGAAAAAACAAAAAAATCAAACAAATATTTGCCTTGGGGAGACAAAATAGCAGTATAAACAATACCCTCCTTAGATACTTTCTCAATATTGTTCGTAGTTAGTGCTTGTAAAAAATCAATTTTATCCTCTCCGCCTATGGCTAGAGTGGCTCTATTTTTGTCAACAAAGAGAAAATCAGCAATATCAGTTTTAATCATCATTTTTCTTTTCTACTTGTGATTTGAATAAATTAGAATAAAGAGAGTTCTCCAGCAATAATTTACTATGCTTACCCTGTCCCACAATTTTCCCATTGTCCAAAACCAGTACTTTGTCGGTATCAACTATCGTAGATAATCTATGCGCTATTGTAATTGTAGTTGAATGCTTTGCAAGATTTCTGAGGGATTTTTGGATCAACTTCTCTGACTTACTGTCCAAGGCCGAGGTTGGTTCATCTAAAAGAAGAAGGGGACTACCCCTAAGGAAGGCGCGAGCAATAGATATCCGTTGGCGTTGCCCCCCTGATAGGGTTGACCCTCTTGGGCCAACGACTGTATTTAGACCATCTTTTAACTCATTAGTAAATTCGTCAACATAAGCCATTTTAGCTGCCTCTCTGATTTCTACATCAGAAGCTGTTGGCTTTCCAAATCTAATATTTTCGAGTATCGTTTCGTCAAACACCATGCCATCTTGACGTACAACGGAAATAAGGGAACGCAGATCCTTTAAGCAGAGGTCTTTAATATTAATTCCGTTAAGCTTAATATGCCCACTATTTGGGTCTATCAACCTTGTAATAAGATTAAATAAAGTTGTTTTTCCGCTACCCGAATAGCCAACAATCGCATTTGATGTGCCCTCTTCAATCTCGAAAGTTATATTTTCAAGAACTTTTTTATCTTTATAAGAAAAATGTACGCTATCGAACTCTATTCCTATCTTATCAAATTTTTTTTCAACGCTAGACAACGTAGGAAAAACTATAGATGATTTTTCCTGAAAAATTTTAAATACTCTTTCCAAGCTAGCCATGGCAACCTGAATATTACCTGAGACATTACTCAATCTTCTGAGAGGTTCAAAAATTAATGCCATAGCAGTGAAAAAACTCATGAACTCTCCTATAGTCTTAGATCCTGATGTGATATCGATAGCTCCAAAAACCATTACAGCTAAAAACCCAATAGCTGCTATGACATCAATCATGGCTGGGATACCCGCCATTCCAGCCTCGAGCCGAAGTCTTACTTTATGCGTAAGCTGAAGGATATCAAAAAATTTGCTGCGTTCACGCTTTTCAGCTCGGTTAAGCTTAATATCCGTTATGCCGTGGAATATCTCATCCAACCGTACGTTCGCTTTCGACTCATAGTCCCTATTTTCTCCTGCTCTGGATCTGACTAAGCCTTGTAGAAGCAAAATTGGTAACACTAAAAATGGAATTCCCAGAAAAGCAATTAACGACCACTTCCAATCAATAAAAAAAACGACAGCAAGCAAAGAGATTAATGAAAATCCGTCTCTTCCAACCGTCATAAACGCCTCTCCAACGGACTCAGATACAGCTTTGCTATCAGCTCTTACCCTATCCATAAGAATACCTGGTGAGTTTTTTTGATAGAATCTAACATCCATATTTAAAAGATGTGCTACCATTCGATCCTGAATAACTTTAATAATTTTCTGGCAAACATTTACTGTCAAAAGTCTGTGGACGAATCCTGCTATGGCCCTCATCGAAAAAATGGAAAAGATCACAACTGCGACAAACAAAATGCTCGATGTATCTTTAGAAACCAAGACATTATCAAACAAAAATTTAATTGAATAAGAAAGCAGGCCCAGCATCGAGCCTTCTATTGACATAAAAATCAATGCTATAAATAGGAGAGCAAAATGCTCTCTTACATATAAAGTCCAGAACCATTTAAAAAGAGGTTTTTTGTCATCTTCAATATTCATATTGTTAATTTTATCTGGGAATTTTGAACCAATGAGAATTTTTTCTAAAATCACCGTATCTTTGTGTCATCTCTTCTGTATGATAGCGTTCCCTTACCCAATCCAAAAAGTTAATCCTGTTTTTTTTGAAAGCATGTCTATATTCCATAAGCATAAAGTCTAAAATTCCTGCAGTCCAACCGCCCAGGTGTAAAAACTTAAAGGAAAGTTGCTTTTGAGCTGTTTCCACAGGTGCGTTTAGAACCAATAAGAAATAAAGTGCTGAGCCTAAGCCAGCTCTATCAGAGCCTGACTTACAGTGCATCAAAAAAGGTTTTTTTATGGTTTTGAAAACTTCATTTATTTCGAAAATTTTTTCTTTTTCAGGCAATTTTGATGAGTATAATTTTATGTTGATCAGTTTAATCCCGATCTCTTCACATATATTTTTCTCAATAAAAAATGCTCCTTGGTTAGACTCACCTCTAAAATTTATTATAGACTGAACTCCTTTTTCTTTTTGCCATTCCAATATCCGCCTCTCAGAGGGCTGATTAGATCTGAACACTCCGGGCGCTATCTGGAAATTATTATGGTAAAAAATTCTGAGAAACTCATGGTCTATCCAAAAAGCATGCTTTTCAGCGGATTTCTTATTTGAGGAAGAGAAAGTCTTCTCTAAATCACTTCTCCAGTTTTCATCAAACTTTTCAAACTTTTGCTTTAAGTTAAACAATATGTTCATCCTTTTCCGCGATTAGTATTACAACACTTCCAAACCAGCAAGACTTTTTGATTGCAAATAGCTATAACTTTTGTTTATAGGTTACATTAGCAACCCAGATTGGTGAAATAATAATGAAAATTTCTAACGGACGCATACACAGAGCTCTTCCCGGGCCTTCAATAATACCAGATAAGGTACTTCAAGCTATGCAAAGACCTGCTCCCAACATTTACGGGGGCGAGCTCGAAGAGATTACCATGAGCATATTATCGGATATCTCTAAATTAGCTGGTAGCAAAGGCAGAGTGGCGCTATATATATCAAATGGTCATGGAGTGTGGGAAGCGGCGTTAACAAATCTCTTCAATGAAAATGACAAAATTCTAGCTATTTCAAATGGTGTTTTTGGCAAGCACTGGGGTAATATTGCTTCAAAACTTGGAATAGAAGTAGTTCATTTAGAATACGGAATGGACAGGGCATTTGAATTCAATGACCTCGAAAAAGTTCTTTCCGCGGATAAAGATAAAAAGATCAAAGGTATTTTGGTTGTTCAAACAGACACTGCTTCTTCTATGCTTTTAAACATAGAGGAAATAAGTAAATTAAAACAAAGTTTGAATCATCCAGCCTTGTTATTAGTAGACAGTATTGCATGTTTTGGATGTGATGATATGAAAATGGATGAATGGGGTGTTGATCTACTTTTAACAGCATCACAAAAAGGTCTAATGACTCCGCCTGGTTTAGGATACCTAGTGATAGGAGAAAAAGCTGAGATCCACGCAAAAAAAGTCACAAAAAAATCAGCCTACTGGGATTGGGGTCCAAGACTTGATCCAACAAACTTTTATGAAATTTATTTTGGAACCGCACCAACACACTTATTATTTGCTCAAAAGGCAGCACTAGAGATTATGAACGAAGAAGGTAAAGATAATATAATAAAAAGACATGAGATACTAGCCGGTACAGTTTGGAAAGCCGTTGATATCTGGAGTCAAGAAGGAGTGTTGAAATTTAATGTTACTAATAAGGAAAATAGATCTAACGCGGTCACTACACTTGTGGCAAAAAACTATGACCTTCTCCCATTTAAAAACTGGGTAGAGAAAAATACTGGGGTTGAATTGGGGATTGGATTAGGATTTGAAGGTCCAGAGTACTTTGATGGAAATTCTGCGTTCAGAATTGCACATATGGGCCACCTTAATCCTCACATGCTTCTTGGGGTTTTAGCTTCGTTAGAAATGGGTCTTATAGCAACCAATATACCATTTAAAAAAGGTGGCCTAGATAATGCTATTGATTACCTGGCAAACTCTATAAATAGTGAGAGTTAGATATTCTTAATTATCCTTTTCATTGCATCATCTAAGACTGTTAAATCTTTATTTGTGCCTGCGGTAATTCTTATAAATGAATTGAGAGGCTTAACACTTGGCATGCGGACAAAAATCTTTTCTTGAATTAAGCTGTGCATTAACTTTGCAGCAAATTTTCCGTCACCACCACTATTTATCGGCACAAAGTTTGTTCTTGAAACTAATGAGTTAAACCCAAATTTCTCAAAGATCGAGGCAATATCTTTTTTTGATTGGTCAACTTTTTTCAAAACAAACTGTAAATACTCTTGATCTTCCAACGCTGCTTTGGCAGCGATTTGACCAAGTCTGTTTACTCCGAAGTGATTTCTTACTTTATTAAAAGCCTCAACCAATTTCTTATTTCCAATTCCATAGCCTATCCTCAACCCAGCCAAGCCATAGGCCTTAGAAAACGTTCTTAATCTAAGAACGTTTTCCTTTTCTATGTCAATCGGAACTAATTCATTCACATCTACGAAGTCTGAGTATGCTTCGTCGAGACAAAGTATTGTTTTGTCAGGTATATTATCTATGAAATCCTGTATTCTTTCTTTAGAGTGAAAAGTTCCCATTGGATTATCTGGGTTAGATAAATATAACATTTTCGCTTTGCTTTTCTTTGTAGCACTTAGCAACGCATCAAGATCTTCATAATTATTGTTGTAGGGAACAAGAGACATATTACCTCCAAAGCCATCCACATGATATTTAAAAGTAGGGTAGGCACCAAGGGAAGAAATAACCTTATCACCTGGTTCTATAAAAAGCCTCACTAGGTTTCCTAAAAGACCGTCAATACCCTCCCCCACTGTAAAGCTGTCTCTAGGCACCTTATAGAATTCTGATAAGGCCTGTAAAAGATCAAAACTCTCAGGATCTCCGTATTTCCAGACATGTTCAGCTTGAGCCGATATGGCATTCATAACCCTTTTAGAGGGACCGAACACACTCTCATTAGCGCCCATCCTAGCATCGAAACTGAATTTATTTTCTCTCTCCTGACTTTCTGGTCCTACGAAAGGCACTGATACAGGTAAGTCATTAGCTATCTTAGTAAACTTAG
>CACGMO010000057.1 GCA_902574225.1 uncultured Alphaproteobacteria bacterium | reverse complement strand
CTCTTCCACTTAAAACCTCTTCAGTAGGTACGTAGTTCATTCTATCAGCTAACCACTTAAGAAGATCAATTTCCAGTTTGGTTGCAGGAGAAAAATTTACATTACCTCCCTCTCCTTGAATTGGAAGTAGCCCATTATCATGAAACAAAAGAGTACCAACACCAAGACCTGTTCCAGGTCCTGTTATAAGTACATTACTATTATCGATAATCTTTCCGGACTTTAATAAATAAAGCTTATGGTCTTTAAGAACCTCTTTATCTAAAAAATTGAGATTATTTTTGAAAAATGATGTAAATCCTAATCCTTGGGCAGCAAAGTCATTAACGGCTAACAAGCTATTACAGCCAATTTTTTTTAAAAGCTCGTTTTTTTTAAAAAACCAATGGTTATTAGTGAACTTTATTAGATTATCTTCGCAAGGTCCGGCGATGGATAAAGATAGATTATCAACAACCAGCTGATTTTTCGAGATATAGTGTATAACAGCGTGGTCTATATTTTTAAAATCAACACAATTAAAGAACTCAATATGCTCTATCTCAGATTCCTTATTTTTCTGATAACCAAAACGCGCATTTGTCCCGCCAATGTCGGCAACTAGTAGCTTCAAATCAGCCCCCCTACGTCTACTCCGAACTATACACTACATATTTTTATTTTAAGTAAAAGTTTTTTAAATGATTATTTAATATTAGAGGGCACTCAATTATTGGCATGTGACCTACACCCTCCAAAACTATAAGATCAGAGCTTTTGATCATTTTATTCATATCAGAATGATAGGATACCGGGCAGAGTTGATCACTTTCACCACATATAATAAGCGTTTTGCAATCAACGTTTTCTAAAATGGAGGTTTGATCCTTTCGGTCTCTAAGTGCAACAGATTGATTGTAAAATACTTTTTTATCCAGTTTCGATGCCATATCTACACATTGTTGAATAAGGTTATTTTTATCTCTGCAGTCATCAGGAAAGTATCGAGATATATAATCAGATCGCATTAGTGAAATTAAATCTAATGCGTCCAACTCTTTAAGTGTTTTATTCCTCCTATCCTTTACCTCCTCTTTTTCTTCATAAGGATTAGTATTTAGTAAAGCTAAAGAGAGCACTCTTTTACTATGTTGCTTGACAAGTTCCATAGCAATAATGCCTCCCATGGAGTGGCCTAGAAGATGAAATTTATTTGGTAAATTTGAAGCTAAATTTTTAACACCCAACTCGATATCGCGATGCTCATTGAACTCAACAACTATGACATTAAAAAATTTTTCTAATACATTGATTTGATTAGAAAAAATATCTTCATTACACATCATTCCTGGTATAAGAACGACAGATGGCTTCATTTTACTAGTGACGCACCCTCTGCTAATGATTTCAGCTTTGCATAGGCGATGTCTGGATCAACAGCCCCAAATCCAGCAAATGTACCAAAACCGCAATCCGTACCACCAATTACACGGTCGTGTCCCACAATATTCACGAACTTATTTATTCTTTCTGCAACAAGCATTGGATGCTCAACAAAGTTCGTAGTAGAATCTAAGCATCCAGGTACAAGTATTTTGTTTTCCGGAATATCATTCTTTCGCTCTTGAAAAATATGCCATTCATGGGCATGTCTTGGATTGGAGGTTTCAAAAAGTAGGTACTGTGCTTTTGACGACATAAGTGTATCGAACATTTTTTTCATTGAAATATCGCAAACATGCGGACCCTCATAGTTTCCCCAACAGATGTGAACTCTAATTTTTTCTGAGGGAATGTCTCTTAAAGCGTGATTCAGTGCTTCCACATGGAGGTTTGCAATTTTAATAAAATCTTCATCAGATAGATCATTAAATAGCATATGTCGAGACAATGCTAAATCCGGGCAATCAAGTTGTAGCGTAAGACCTTCAGCAACTATTGCATCATACTCTTGCTTCATCGCATCCGCTAAGGCCTCAAGGTATTTTTCTCTACTTGGATAGTAATCATTCTGAAGAAAAAGAGAAATAACTCCAGGTGAAGCAGCATTCATAAAGCCTCTCTCAACATTATTAACTTTCATAGCCGACTTTAGGTTTTTTATGTCTTTTTGGAGTTCATTATTTTCTTTTGATTTTACTTCACCTACGCACATCGGGCGTGCGTACTGAGGGGTTCCACCATCATCAGCTAACTTTTTTAAATATTGTGGAAATAATTTCAAGTCTTGAGGTGCATTCCTTGGACTATCACCATCAAACCCTGTATATCTATCTTTGACATATGTAGCATAGGAAATTTTACTTGTTTCTCCATCAGAGACTATATCAATACCGGAATCTTTCTGTTTCTTTACAGTTGCTTCAACCGCTTTCTTCATAACGTCATCGAATTCATCAATTGAAAAAGGTTCATTTTTTTCTCTAGCAAAAATAAAATCTACGACTTTTTGGGATCTAGGAAGAGATCCTACGTGTGTTGTTAGTACTTTCACTTTATGGCCTCCATGTTGCACCAGCTGGATCGTCCGTTGGTATTACCCTATACAAACCACTTTCCCCAGTCATTGAAGGTTCTAATGTATAATCTAGATTTTCAGGTACAGAAAAAGTGTCACCAGGATTTAAAACTGTTTCAAATATATTGGAAAAGAACTTCCAATGACCCTTGACGGGCATCAAAACATTTATTTTATTTGATTTTTGAGAGGCATTTGAAAGTGAATTTCTAGAAATAAACTCAACTTCAAATCCAGGCTTGTCTACCAGTTTAGCCTTTTCTCCAATAACTTTAGCAGGATTATTTTTAGATAAAGATAAAAGGTCTAAATATCTTGCAACATGATTAGCAATAATATCATCCCCTTTGAGCTCTGGAAATTCAGATAATTGTTTTTCTGTTAGTGGCGGCATTGGGTTCATATTATTAGGTAAGCTTTCACCTTTTTTTGTATCATAGAGTTTACCTTTTTCAGACAGTACAAGCCCATGATTTTTTGCGTCTTCTAAAACTTGTGGAGCCCAAATGACACCTCCTCCAGCATCATCACCCCCTAAAATTGCCATAATCATCCCATAGTCATTCCCTATATTTTCAAAACCTCTAAAAATCCCTGTTGGAATATTAATAATATCTCCTTCTTGAAGAATAACCTCACCCGCAGTACCCCAACGACCCCAAAAAAAGCGCCATCTTCCCCTCAACACAAAAAATACCTCGGCAGTTCTGTGACTATGAAGAGAATTCCTACATTTTGGTGGTTGCCCAGCAGCCCCAATGTTAAATCCATGAGGAAGGGCAAGATGGACATGTTGATCGGGGCTTTCGGAAACACCCGCACCTATAATAGTGAAGTTTTCCTTTTGGTCAGATCCCGGTGTATGGGCATCGATAAAGGCTGTTTTACAAGGTATAAGTTCACCATAACGTATAATTCTGCTTTCGATATCTAACTGAGACATAAGTTTTCCTTTTTTTGTATCAATATAAAATTTATTTTTGCATATATATTTGTTTCCAAATTGAAACTGGATCAAAAAGAGTAAATTCCTTTCTTAATCCATAGGGACCAAATTCGGCGTGGGTAAACCCCATAATGTATACCTTCGCACCACTGGGTTCGTCGAACATCCCCCAACCTTCGTGTTTACCACTTAAACTCCAACGAACAGCTGCTCTTGGCGAAAGCATAGGGTCTTCCCTGCCAATGATATGCTCTAGTTTAAATGTTGCGTTTGGAAAAGACGATCTCAGCCCCATCCATAAAAATTCAGTATCAGCCCAAGAATGAACCGTAGTGCTTCCAGGGTGTTCGGTTTGCACAGCTCGATCATATTCTTTTTGGATAATAGAGTAGTTTTTTTGCATTATTCCACTAAGAATTTCACTTAATTTCTGGCCCCACCTATTATCATTACCAGAGCCTGTATAAGGACCCTTAACATCTATTGATGGAGAAAAGGGCTTGATACACTTTTCTGCGCCCCCCTCTCTTTCAATTAAGTCTATAGCAAATTTTTTGGGATCCATGCCTAATTGTTTAACGATCCCAGCTGTGTCTCTGATTAACCATTCATCATTTATCTGATTATTTATAGCGGAACAATCTGCAATTGCTCTTATTACAAAACGCTTACCAGTTGCTTTACCAAAATAGCCGTTACCTAAGTGAGTTCCCATTGTTAATAAGCGGTGTGAAGATAAAAAGCCAGTTTCATCATCTCCACTCCAAATCACATCTTCACCAGTTAATTGTCTATCTGGAAATTCAGATAAAGTTGCTAAGGTTCCATTAATTGTATTTTGATTGCCAATCGAAATACCTTCAGGAAAACGCATGGGTATATCTTTAGTGTAATAATGATTTAATGTATCAATGCCCCTATCTTCCCAAATTTCTTTGGTAATTCCTAATATGTAGTCTGGTAAATCTTTCCATTTCTCTGCAAAGCCTTTCATTGTTAATGTCCTTTATGAATTTTAGCTGATTTTCTTAAAATAAGCGGTCCGTCAACCTTAATTTTTTGAGGCCTCGCCTCGGGATTTTCTATTTTTTCAATCAATATCTCTACAGTCTCTCTAACCATGATATTTACTGGTTGTTGAACAGTTGTTAGCAAATATGAGGGCCAAGACGCCGCCGGAACGTCGTCGTAACCCACAACTGATACATCGTCAGGAATTTTTAGTCCAAGCTCATATCTGAGGGTATCCATAACCGCAAAGGCCATGTGATCGTTAGCTACAAATACCGCCTCAGGAGGATTATTCAAGAACATTGATCTTGTAGCTTCTCTAGACTCTTCAAGTACAAAATTACCCACTTTTCTACTATGTAAAGATAGTCCAGCATCATTAAGTATAGAGACAAAACCAGCCTCACGATCTCTTTGAGTAGAGGCACCTTCCCATCCTGCTATGTAACTAATCTTCTTGTGACCAGAACTAATTAAGAATTTTGCAATTTTTTTGCCTCCTTCTATGTTATCCGAGGTGATGGCTGACATATTTGGTTCGTCTTGAGCTCTATTAAATAGAACCATGGGTACGCCAGCATTACGGCATCTTTCGGATAGACCCGAGGACATTGACACAGATGCAGCAATTATTCCATCTACTTGATAGTCTAAGATCTCTCCGATTACGTTATCTATACTTTGCCTGTCTTTACCCGCCATAAAAATCAACACATGATATCCTTTTTCCTGCAGACAATTAGAGAGGCGTTCTAGCGCTTCAGGATAGAATTGGTTTTCTAAGTACGCTACGACCACACCGATCATACGACTTTTGCCAGATACCATAGCTCTAGCAATTGAGTTGGGTCGATATCCCAGGCTTAAAGCAGCTTCTTTTACCTTTGTGGTGGTTTTAATAGAGACCGATGCTCCGGGGGTAAACACCCTACTCACAGCCGATTGGGAAACTCCAGCAAGCTCGGCTACGTCAGCAGATGTTACTTTTGAGTTCTTCATTCTGCTGTCCAGCCTCCATCTATCACTAGAGAGCTGCCAGTAATTAATGCAGATGCATCAGAAGCTAAGAAAACTACTGCTCCCATAATATCTTCAACTTTTCCAACTCGATCCAATTTAATTTTACTTTTAATCCAAGAGAGTTTTTTTGGGTCATCAAAAGTGGGTTTAGTCAAATCAGTTAGTATAAAAGTGGGACAAATTGTGTTAACTCTTATGTTAGAAGCTCCTAATTCAATGGCAATTGATTTAGTAAATCCTTCTACAGCATGTTTAGAAGCGCTATATACGGCACGCTCTTGCCCTCCAACCAGTCCCATTTGTGATGAAATATTAATTAATGAACCGCTTTTATTTGCAGAAATTAACCTCCTTGCTACTGCCATAGTAAGAA
>CACGMO010000056.1 GCA_902574225.1 uncultured Alphaproteobacteria bacterium | reverse complement strand
TTCGACCACCAGTCGAAATTCAGACGTGAGGTGTCAGAAAAGCTATCCTTGACTCCCCTGATTTTGTTTAGTTCTTCGATAAAGTCCTTAGTAGAGTTTATACCTATAGGTGTATGTTCAGTATAAGGCATTCCAAAATTTTCTTTAAGCCACCTACAGGCTAACTCACTGCTTTCTGGATAAAGCATTACATTAGCATGTGCTTTTGTTAAACTTTTAATACTTGATGGCGATGCTCCGAGAGGGGCAACAGTATTTAAGTCAATATTTAGATCATCTAAAATAGTTTTTAATTCCCTTACATCATCTTTATGCCTAAAACCGAGAGCGGTTGGACCTAATATATTTACACTAAATTTTTTGGTCTTTTCCTGAGTACAAGAAAGTGCTTTCACTATTTGGTAAAACGTCTCGTCTGTGCCAAAGTTTTCTTTTCTTTGATATGAAGGAAGTTCTAGTGGTATCACTGGAATTTCTAAGTTAAGGGCATCCGCTAGGCCACCTGGATCATCCTGAATAAGTTCAGCGGTGCATGATGCGCCTACCAACAACGCCTCTGGCTTAAATCTTTCAACCGCCTCTTTGCATGCTTTCTTGAATAGATCAGCCGTATCTGCTCCTAGATCTCTTGCTTGAAAAGTAGTGTAGGTGACAGGTGGCCTTTTGTTACCCCTTTCAATCATTGTAAACAATAAGTCTGCATAGGTATCCCCCTGTGGAGCGTGCAAAACAAAATGAAGCTTTTCCATAGCGGTGGCCACTCTCATCGCTCCTACATGAGGTGGGCCTTCGTATGTCCAAATACTTAGCTTCATATTAAAAGCGCCTCTTTTCTTTTTAAGGGTCTTACAAACAACTCTGCTAAATCCTGTGCTTGCTCATAACCATGAATTGGGGTAAAGACCAATTCAATTGCCCATTTTGTTGTAAGTCCTTCTGCTTCAAGGGGATTTGCCAAACCTAAGCCACAAACAGTTATATCGGGATTACTTTCTCGACATCTATCCAATTGAAGGTCAACATCCTGTCCTTCTGAAATTACAGGCATGTCTTCTATTAGTTCGAGATCCTTATTAACTAGTGAGCGGTTGATATATGGTGATCCCACTTCAATCAACTTCATCCCACATTCTCTAGATAAAAACCGAGCTAATGGGATTTCCAGTTGACTATCAGGAAAGAAAAAAATTGTTTTACCTTGCAAACTAGTTCTAAGTTTTTTTAGCCCTAACTGGGCTCGTTTTCTTGGAGCAGAAGTTACAATTTCAAATTTATCATCACTTATACCATAGTTTTCTTTTATTGATCTTAGCCAAAGAGTTGTTCCTTCCTCACCAAACGGAAATGGTGCATTTATTCTTAGGGCACCTCTTTTTTCTAGAGCCTCGGTTGTATCTGTAAGGAAGGGCTGCACTAAGATAAATTTTGATTTTTTACCAATTGAAGGCATTGTTTCCCTATCTCGCCCGGGCAACACAGCAACTTCTTTAATCCCTAACTCTTTAATAAGCTCTACTAATTGATCTTCCACAATATCAGGCAGACTACCAACTAAAATTAGATTTTCTTCATCTGTTTCTTTCAAAGTTGGAACTAATGATGCAAGACAGGCGTCTTCGCCTTGAGTAAATGTGGTTTCAATCCCGGAACCCGAAAAGTTTAACACTTTTACTTTTGGGAAATATATTTTGGAAAGTCTTTCAGCAGCATTAGATAAGTCAAGCTTAATTACCTCTGAGGGACAGGAGCCAACCAGAAAAAGCTGTTTTATATCCGGGCGCCTCTCTAATAAATTTGCAACTTCTCTATCTAACTCTTCATGGGCATCAGCCATTCCCGCAAGGTCTTTTTCTTCTAATATTGCTGTTCCAAACCTTGGTTCAGCAAAAATCATTACTCCTGCAGCTGATTGCAAGAGGTGAGCACAGGTTCGTGACCCTACTACTAGAAAAAAAGCATCCTGGATTTTTCTGTGAAGCCAGATGATACCGGTAAGACCACAAAAAACTTCTCTTTGACCACGCTCTTTCAGTACAGGTATCTCCGAACACCCTCCCATATTTTCAATTTTTGAGTGCTCGTTCACTTACTTACCTCATATTCTAGCAAGGCAGTTTTTTGGTCAGTTTGCCTCGCCAATCTTAGCTTCCTCAGGAACTGAAAGGCGTTTATGAAATATAGAAAGTAAGCGAATAGAGCTACAAACATTTGAGTCGTTGGCAAGAAATCACCAGCTAATAAGACATAAAGATACAGACCATGGAAGAAGATAACAAAAAAGCTTACGACATCTTCCCAAAAGAAAGCTTCTGCAAATAAAAATTGTCCAAACACTACTTTTTCCCAAATTGCACCTGTAATCATGATTAAAAATAGGAGAAAACTTTTTATAATTATTGAAACCGTAGCGACGTAATATCCTTCACCTGTTGAAAGATATCTCACCACCAAAAATAACGAAATAATACATACTGCAAATTGCAACGGCGCCAATACTCCCTGAACTTTTGTCCAGACCGTCCTGTCTCGTATGATTCTTTGAGAAGGAGTGTAAAGATTCCACCCATCTACCTGTGGGCTCGATTGTTTATGCATACTTACGAGACCTCTGAAATAAAGCTTTACGTACTAAAAAATGGTAGCGAACCTATCCAAAGTGTCAACAAAAAGTTACATATTTAAAATAAATCTTTTTATTTGTTGAAAAAAGATTACACGAGAGGGAAATTGAAGCGCATTCACTGCTCTACAAAATAAAAATCGAAAGAACCGAGGTGTGTGTAAATAATAAATTACATAGAAATCTTGACTATTATCTCTTAAGGCCTCAAACTGGTGCTATGAATAACGATATACACAGTAGATTTAGTTATTCTGGGCAAGGGGGTTTAGGTATACACCCTGAGAGTCTGGCAAAAATAGCTCTTAGCGAAATTGCTAACGGAAACACAGACCAAAAATTTTATAGTGCCGACCTCACTTCATCATTTTTTAACTCTCTTGTGACTGATGAACCCGAACACACAATTAAGTTGATCAGAAAAGAGCTAGATAATGGACTGGCTGTACAATTTTTCTTTGAAGGAATAGCGCCAATTATTGCAGAAAAATTGGGTGATTCATGGAAACAAGACACAATGACATTTTCCGAAGTTACTATAGCTGTAAGCAAGTTGAGACTACTTTGCCAAGAACTAGAGTCGCTATATCTTGAGCCTGAAGATACTCTTAAATCGGCACCAAAAATTTTACTTTTTACCTTAGAAGGCGAAAATCATACTTTTGGTTCTTACTTAGCTGCATTAAAATTGAAAAAAGAAAACTTTAATGCCCAAATAGCTATTGGATATAGCGAATCAGATCTATTTAAACTCCTAGAATTTGGCAATTTTCAGCTAATTGGTGTCTCAATTGGCAGTGAAAACATGGTCAATCAAAGTAACATAATTACCAATCGAATTAGAAAGAATTTCGCATTACCCATCGCGGCAGGAGGATCTTTTGTAACCCATCACAAAACGCTATCCAAGACATGCCTTGACGTCGACTTATTCCAACCGAGTCCTAAAGAAATAAAATATTTACTGAAAGTTAATTGAAGCTCAGTGGTTATATAACTTTTTAAGATAACTATGTCTAAATTTGTTTACAATATGTCAAATTTAGCTTACACTTTTTATTAAATTTGATACTAAGTCAGAGATCCCTTCATTGACCAAGAGAGAGAGTAAAGTAAGAGCTGCTGATCAGATAGTCAGACTAAACCCCGACATTTTCGGTGATGTAATTTTGCGAGCATCAGATATATCACTCTTAATTGACACAGCTGGCCTCATTTTAGAAGTTATTTACAATACTGAAAATAAAAACTTAGGTGACATAGAGCACTGGCGAACAAGAAATATTCGAGATTTTATAACAAAAGAAAGCGGGATTAAACTTGAAGAAATTTTAAATTTATCTTCCAACGAAAATGAGAAAATTGAGAAAGACATTATTCAGCTAAACCATATTAAAAATGGTGGCGATGACTTTCCAATTCAATACTCTATCCATCCCACTGGAGTAAATAACCAAATTCTACTTTTTGGCCGTGATCTGACCCAGATAGCACAGGCTCAACAAGAACTCATGAAAACTCAATTAAAATTTGAGAGAGAATATGACCGGTATAGATCATTTGACACTAAATATCGAGTAATACTAGAACAGTGTGGCAGCGCTTTCATTATTGTTGATGAAGCAGGCCAGCTTATTGATTTTAATCAAAAAGCTGTGGCAATTTTAGAAAAAGCCGATTTAAACCAAATGATGTTAAAGGATTTATTTTATCAAGGGATAAGCATAGACATTCTAAGCGAACTTGAGACATTAAATAAAAACACGCCCTCAACAGCATTAAATCTAAACATTAAAGAAACTAATAAAGAAGTACAATTGAAGGGTACGTTTTTTCGTTCGAATGACGGTGTCCATTCTTTGATAAGGTTATCCAGTTCATCAAGTCAGAGAAAAAGCCATTCCAAAGAAACAATTTATCTATCTGATCTATATCAAAAAACTTCAGATGCATTTGTCTTTATTAATGAAGCAGGAAAAATAGTTGACACTAATGAGAGCTTTTTAATTCTTACAGAGAATCCAAATATTGATGAGGTTGTCGGCAAGTCATTTTCCGACTTTCTCAAAAATGCCACTACTGACTTAAAAATTCTAACTGATAATTCAAAAAGACTTGGGAAAATTAGAAACTATGCAACTGACTTTATTACAACTTTCGGATCAAAAATTCCTGTCACAATTTCATCGACTTGGGTATCAAATGAAGATGACGATTTTTATGGGTTCATTTTAAGAGACTCTTCAAACATTGAGCTTGAGAAACAAAACGATAATGAGAAACATAGCTGGGAGGCAACCACAAAATTGGTAGGGAGTGCTCCGTTGAAAGAGTTAGTAGCCCAAACCGGAGATATTGCGGAAAGAATATGCTTGGAAACCGCGCTTAATTTAACAAATAACAATAAAGTAGCAGCTGCAGAGCTACTTAGTCTGTCGCGTCAAAGCCTATATGTTAAACTCAGAAAACATAATCTTTTGGATATTAAGGACTAAAATCAGTGATTAAAAGCTTTCAAACTCATTTTACCAGTACGCCTAGCTTGATATCGCTTCTTGAACTTATAAAACCTGTTACCTGGTTTCCACCTATGTGGGCTTTTTTATGCGGTGTGGTGTCAGTTGGTGCCTTGAACAGCAATAATACTATACTCATATTATCTGGTCTTCTACTTGCCGGACCATTGGTATGTGGAATGAGCCAGGCTGTAAACGATTGGTGTGACCGTCATGTCGATGCAATAAATCAACCAGAAAGACCCATTCCGTCTGGACGAGTGAGTGCTGGATGGGGGTTTTTTACCGGCATTATAATGAGTGCCACAAGTATCATTTTTGCATACTATCTCGGAAGTCTTATCTTTTTTGCAACAATTATGGGTGTCTTAGCCGCTTGGCTTTATTCATTAGAACCAATAAGACTGAAACGATCAGCAATTTTGGGGCCAGGGGTCGTGGCAATTTGTTATGAAGGGCTTCCATGGTTTACCGGCGCTGCTATTTTCACAATCTCATTGCCCAATAAAGAGGTTCTAATAGTGCTCTCATTGTATGCTTTGGGAGCGCACGGGATAATGACTATGAATGACTTCAAAGCGACCAAGGGAGATAAACTTTTAGGCATCAACTCTTTACCTGTGATTTTAGGCAGAAAGCCCGCTACTTTAGTAGCTTGCCTTATAATGCTTTTCCCACAGCTAATAGTAATATCTCTTTTTTACTTCTGGGGATCTTTAATTTTAGCCATAACGCTGGCAGTTTGCGTTCTACTGCAGTCCTTATCAATGATTTTTCTCATTCGGGATCCAGAAAAAAACACACCAT
>CACGMO010000055.1 GCA_902574225.1 uncultured Alphaproteobacteria bacterium | reverse complement strand
TCTGGTGGTCAAAGACAACGAGTCGCAATAGCTAGAGCATTAGCTCTCAATCCTAAGTTGGTCATCTTAGATGAAGCAGTATCCGCTTTGGATGTCTCCGTACAGGCTAGTGTTTTAAATTTATTAATGGAGCTACAGTCAGAGTACCAACTCTCTTACCTTTTTGTAAGTCATGATATGGCCGTTGTAGAGAGAGTAAGTCATTATATAGGTGTTATGTATTTGGGTAGAATAGTAGAGATCGGAAGCAGACAGACAATTTTAAACAATCCATGCCATCCCTACACCAAGGCTCTCTTAAGTGCTGTGCCCTCTACTGACCCTCGAAAAAGAAAAATGGACTCAGAGATGCGATTTCGAAAAATAGTGTCTCCTATTCATCCTGTTGATTACGAACCGCCTGCCTCAGAGTATAAACGCCTTAGTGAAGAGCACTTTGTGCTGAAAACCGATGTTGGTTATTGAAATAGAAAATTTAAATGGAAGTAAATAAATGACTTGGGAAAAGGAACTTTCTGAATTGAAATCAAGGCGTAAGCTTGTTGAAAAAATGGGGGGTGAAGACAATATAAAAAAACATAACGAGAGAGGAAAATTAACGGCGAGGGAGCGAATATCTAGATTTGTAGACAAAAATTCCTTTGAGGAAATTATGCCTCTTGTGGGTGAGTCGATATACGAGAATGATACTCAAACAAGCTTTACACCAAAAAGTTCTATTGATGGCTTTGCTTTAGTTAATGACAGGCGTGTTGCACTTAGTGCTGGCGACTTTACAGTCAAAGGTGGAATGGGAAAAGGAGCAAGTTCAGCATCAGCTGGACTTGGACAAGAAAAAAGCATAACTCAAGAAGCTCTTATAAATCTAATTCCCTATATACGATTACTTGACTCAGCGGGTGGAAGCGTACGAAACTTTGAAAAAATTGGACGAACTTACTTGCCAGATGGAAACTCTTTTGTAAACCCAGAAGTTGAATTACTTCAGGAAGTGCCAGTAGCTTCCGCAGTACTAGGATCAGTAGCTGGCCTTCCAGCTGTGCAAGCTCCTCTTTCACATTTCAGTGTCATGGTAAAAGGAATAAGTCAAATTTTTCCTGGGGGACCGCCAGTGGTTAAGGCAGCATTAGGATATGAGATAGATAAAGAAGCGCTTGGTGGCTCAGCCATTCATACGAAAATTAGTGGCTGTATAGATAATCTCGCAGAGAATGAAGATGACGCATTTGAACAAGTCAATAAATGGTTAAGTTATCTCCCTTCTTCAAAATATGAGATCGCCGATAGAGCTGATCCTATTGACAGCCCTGGCAGAAAAGAGGATGAACTGCTTTCAATAATTCCTCGTGACAGACGTAAAACATATGACATGAAAAAAATTATAGCCTTGATATGTGATACGGGCTCTTTTTTTGAAATTTCACCATTTTATGGTAAATCACGCATTACTGGTTTTGCTCGATTTAACGGATTTTCTGCTGGTATTGTAGCAAATAATCCCCGTTTTTTGGGAGGTTCAACTGATGTAACAGGTGGCTCAAAGGTCAACAGATTTTTACAAGTGTGCGACATTTTCAATATTCCTGTTGTCATGCTTGCCGATGAACCAGGGTTTCTAGTTGGTTTAGAATCCGAAAAGCAGGGAATTGAGAGGGCTGGAGCTAGATTGATGTCTACTATTTGCCTTTCAAAAATGCCCATATTTACAGTTGTAATCTCCAAGGTATATGGTGTTGCAGGACAGTGTAGTCATCGACCTACAGGAATGTTTAAACGAATATGCTGGCCTTCATCAAACTGGGGTTCAATGCACATTTCAGGCGGAGTTACTGCCGCCTATAAGAGTGAAATAGAAAAAGCCAGCGACCCTGAAGCAAAAAAAATCGAAATAGAGACCAGGCTAAAAAATATAACGTCTCCTTTTAGGACAGCTGAGACTACCGGTCAAAATATTATAGATCCAAGGGAAACAAGAAGTCATATTTGCTCGTTTTTAGAGCAATCACAACGTGTCTTAAAAAGACAGGTAGGAACGTCTAGGTTTTTATTTTTGCCATAACATAAATAATTTGAGAAAACTGATGAATACAATTGGAAAAATTAAGGCTATTACATTTGATACCGGGGGTACAATACTCGATTGGCATACTGGATTTTTAAATGCTTTCAAGAAGGTTGGAAAAAAGTATGAATACGATAAAGACTGGGCTTCACTAACTAATAAGCTTAGAAAATGTTCATTAATAAAAGTCACAAATTTAGGCGAAGTTGATCCTCCTGCATTCAATATTGATGGTGCTCACCTTGCATGTCTTGAAAAAATAATTCTTGATGAGGATCTGGGTAAATTCACCGAGGAAGATAAAGAGTTTATTACCAAAACAGTACCTTATTCATTTAAATGTTGGGACGATTTCCCCACTACTTTACCAAAAATAAGAGAGAATTTTATTGTCTGTTCATTCACTGTATTGAGCTACAGAATGGTAATTGAAACTTCACGGAAAAACGGACTTTCATGGGATGCTATTTTTTCATGCGAAGGTATCCAAAAATATAAACTACTTCCTGATTCCTACAAGACTGTCTCCAAATATTTGCAATTAGACCCTTCAGAAATAATGATGGTTGCTTGTCACCCACTGGACCTCAATGCTGCAGAGAAAGTAGGTTTTAACACTGCTTTGGTAAGGCGTAATAAAGAATGGGGGGGTGAAGACCCGCATAAGGTTGCCGAAATAAAAAATGATAGATACACAATCGACGTGGATAGTTTTCCAGACTTATTAAAAAAGCTCGAATATTTTATATAATTTAAGTCCACATATTACTTCCACCACAAATAGTAAGTGCTTGGCCTGTCATGTAACTACTAGCGTCAGAAGCTAAATAGACAGCTATTCCTTTAAAATCATCTATTTCACCTAATCTACCAAGTGGAATATCAGACTTCGCTCTTTTCTCACCTTCAGGTGAGTCCCAAATTGCTTTAGCAAAATCTGTCTTTATTAAACCAGGGCAAATAGAATTTACCCTAATCCCAAATGGGCCTAATTCAGCGGCAAGGTTACGCGTCAAACCTAAAAGAGATAGTTTTGACATGTTGTATGCACCTAAACCAGTTGACGGCTTAAACGCTCCGATACTTGACGTAAAAATAATAGAGCCATTTCCCCTCTTTCGCATACTAGGACTTATAAGATTTACTAGTTTGAGATTGGCATAAACGTTTGTATTCATTATTTTTTGATATGCATCTGATGAGATCTCCTCTATTGAACCATAGTATGGATTGACACCGGCATTGCCAACAATTACGTCTATATATCCTAAACGGTCAAAGGCGAAATCTGTAAGACTACTCATCTCGTTTTCATTACTCATGTTAAAAGCATATGGATATACTTTATCATTTCCAGTTGACTCCTTAAGTTCCTGAGCGCAGGCCTCTAATTGTTCCTGTTTCCTCGAAGAAATAACTACATGTGCGCCATAGCCCAGCAGTGCAGTTGCCATAGCTTTACCCATGCCTTTGGATGCTCCAGTTATTAATACCCTTTTGTCACTAAGATTAAATAACTCATTTCTCATTAGACACCACTTTCCTTACGTTTGATAGTTCGTAAGAATTCACTTCTGCTCTGGCTACTACGTGATGATGGACCTCATCTGGGCCATCAGCAAGTCTTAGAATTCGTTGTTTAACATACATTCCAGGTAATGGTGACCATTGAGAAACCCCCGTTGCCCCATGAATTTGTATAGCGTCATCAATTATTTTACAAGCTTTCTCAGGCACCATTGCTTTAACCATAGAAATCCATACCCTTGCCTCCTTATTACCCAAAACATCCATGGCCTTTGCCGCTTTTAAAACCATAAGCCTCATTGCTTCAATTTCGATACGTGATCTGGAAATTGTTTCCATATTCTTACCCAAATTAATTATATTTTTACCAAAAGCTTTTCTTGATAAACCACGGTTTATTAGTAGGTCCAAGGCCTTTTCTGCCTGGCCTATAGATCGCATGCAGTGATGAATTCTACCGGGGCCAAGTCGTACTTGCGATATCTCAAACCCTTTTCCTTCTCCCCAAAGAACATTCTCTTTCGGCACTTTCACATTAGTCATTCGAATGTGCATATGCCCTTTTGGAGCTTCATCCTGACCAAATACAGTCATGGGCTGAACAATCTCTAATCCGGGAGTATCTAGAGGAATAAGAATTTGTGACTGCTGCCTGAAGGGCTCGGCGTCAGGATTAGTTTTAACCATACAGATCATGATTTTACAACGAGAGTCTCCAGCTCCGGATATGTAATATTTTTCTCCATTTATTACCCACTCATTCCCTACAAGCCTAGCAGAGGTTGAGATATTTTTCGCATCAGAAGATGCTACTGCGGGCTCTGTCATTCCATAGCATGATCTTATTTCGCCATTTAAAAGTGGCTTAAGCCATTTTTCTTTTTGCTCGGGTGTGCCCACTCTTTCTAATACCTCCATATTCCCTGTGTCTGGAGCAGAACAATTAAGAGTTTCCGATGCTAATGGATTTTTTCCTAATTCGGCTGCAATGTAAGCATAATCAAGATTAGAAAGACCCTCACCTGTCTCTGCACTTGGCAAGAAGAAATTCCACAAACCCGACTCCTTTGCTTTATTTTTTGCTCCCTCAAGTAGCTCCAACTGCCGCTCATTTAAATGCCAACGATTTTCATTTTCTTCTGCAAGCTTATAAAATTCGTCAGAAATTGGATCGACGTTTTCTTTTATGTGTTTAACCACTTTATCAAATAATGGTTTGACTTCATTTGACATTTCTAAATTATTCATATCAACGAAACTTGATGAAATCGTATCTTTTGGCATCTTTTTCTCCTTAAATTAACAGTTTTTCCAAACGGGCTTCCTTTTCTCGACAAACGCATTAACACCTTCTTTAAAATCATCAGTATTTTTCAAAGTACTGACTACATCTTTGGTAAATGCTAAGCTTTCCTCAAGTCTTGCGTCTCTATCCATTGAATTTATGACTTTCTTAGTTGCTTTAACAGAGGAAGGCGAAACAGCTATTATTTGTTTAGCCAATTTTTTTGCACATTTTAGAAGTTCTTTTTGCTCTACAACCTTTGCTACAATTCCTAACCTAAGTGCTTCATCGGCCTTAACATGGCGTCCAGTGTATATCATTTCCAATGCTGACGCTCTACCAACTTGTCTTATTAACCTTTGTATTCCACCAGCTCCAGCTATTAAACCGACTCGAACCTCCGGTAATGCAAATATTGCATTTTTTGAGGCTATAATAATATCGCACGCTAGAGCTATCTCAAAACCTCCACCCAATGCATACCCATTTATCGCCGCAATAATCGGTTTTTCTAAATTTAACCTAGTTGTGAGACCACCAGCTCCTGATTTATTCTTATAGCCCTGACCGCCACCAGCAGTATACTTAAGATCATTTCCGGTAGAAAACGCTTTAACACCAGAACCTGTTATAATTCCAACCCACAAATTAGGATCACTACTAAAGTCATCCCATATCTGTTCCATTTCTAAATGAAACGGGGCATGCATAGCGTTTAACACCTCCGGGCGATTAATAGTGACAGTAAGAACCTTTTGCTCTTTTTCTACTTTGACGAACTTATAAGACATCACTCCACCCTCAAGTAGCTATTAGCCCTCCCGTGTTAATATCAAGAAACTTATCATCATTTTGAGCCATTTTTATAAGCAGATCAGAAATGACCAATTCGTGATCATCTTCAGCCAATTTTTGTAAACATTTCAATATACTCTTTGCTCCAATGGTATCTGCATAGTACATCAGACCGCCTTTATCTTTTGGCCAACCATATCCAAATAGCCATATGACATCAATATCGGATGGTCGCTGTGCTTTGTTTTCTTCAAGAACTTTTACAGCCTCATTAATCAT
>CACGMO010000054.1 GCA_902574225.1 uncultured Alphaproteobacteria bacterium | reverse complement strand
GAATGTGGTGTCTTTGGGATATATGGGCACGATGATGCAGCCGCAATAACCACGCTTGGGTTACACGCCCTACAGCACAGAGGGCAGGAGTCCGCGGGAATTGTTACGTTCGATAAAAACCATTTCCATGCAGAAAGAAGAATAGGCTTAGTAAGCGAACATTTTACGAAACAAAGCGTTATAAATAGGCTTTCTGGAAATACAGCGATTGGCCATGTTCGGTATTCAACTACTGGAGGTACGGTTCTTAGAAATGTGCAACCACTCTTTGCTGATCTTACAGTTGGAGGCTTCGCAATAGCTCATAATGGAAACCTTACAAATGGTCTCACGTTACGACATGAGTTGAAAAAAGAAGGTGCCATTTTTCAATCGACATCGGACACAGAAACAATCCTTCAACTGGTAGCCCGATCAAAAAAAGGTAATACAATTTCAAGATTTATCGATGCACTTTCTCAGATCGAAGGTGCCTACGCTTTAGTTGCATTAACAAACAAAAAATTAATCGGAGTAAGAGATCCGTTGGGAATTAGGCCGCTGGTGCTTGGTCAATTAGACGGAAACTATATACTGACTTCAGAAACCTGCGCTTTAGACATTATTGGTGCGAAGTTTATTAGAGAGGTGGAAAATGGCGAGATTGTGGTAATAACTGACAATACTATCGAGAGCATTAAACCCTTTCCACAAGTCAAACCAAGACCATGCATTTTCGAGTATATCTATTTTTCAAGACCTGACAGTATAGTAGGAGGATTAAGTGTATACCAATGTCGGAAAGCGTTTGGTAAAGAACTGGCCAAGGAGTCATTTGTGCAGGCTGACATGGTTATTCCTGTTCCAGACAGTGGGGTGCCGGCTGCAATAGGCTATGCAGAACAGTCCGAGATCCCTTTTGAAACCGGTATCATTAGAAACCACTATGTTGGCCGAACATTTATCGAACCCCAGCAGTCTATAAGAGCATTCTCGGTCAAGTTAAAGCATAACGCGAATAAGATTTTAGTTGATGGGAAAAAGGTGGTATTGGTTGATGACTCACTGGTTAGAGGTACGACATCTATAAAAATTGTAAGAATGATGCGGGATGCAGGAGCCCATGAGGTACACATGCGCATAGCTGCACCGCCTATAAAGTATCCAGATTATTACGGAATTGACACGCCTGTAAAAGAAAATTTACTAGCGGCAAATAACGAGCTTCATGAAATAAGGGATATGTTAGACGTTGATAGTATAGCCTACTTATCGATTGATGGACTATACCGTGCAATGGGTCATAAAGATGGAAGAGATCCCAAAAGCCCGAGTTACACGGATCACTGTTTTACGGGTGATTACCCAACTACCCTAATGGATCAAAGCGGAGAAGAAAATATCAGACAACTATCACTACTTTTTGAAACTGAAAAAGAATAAGTAAGTTTTTATCTTACGACTGTAAAGGTTGCATCATTTTCTAGAATATTATCTCTCACAACTCGAGTTGGACCTAATGTTGATACGCAAAAATCTATGACTTTTGACGCATTTGCGTAATAAATATTTTGTGACGAAATTTTACTTTTTTTTGATGTTTGTAAATTAAAAATCATAGCAGTTTTTGTGTAAGCCCAGCATTCGGATAGGCAACCAAATAGATACTGTTCCCATAAGGAAACGTTTGTTGTTGTAGCTAGGTTATAAGTACCAGACATAGTTACAAAGTCCCTTTTTGATGATGGTTTGCTATCGATAACGAATCTAAGATTCGCCTCCGAAAACTTACTACGACAATACTTTATAAACTTTGGATTAATATCAAAGCCCTCATAGTTAAACTTACTTTTATTACGGTTCCTAATAAGATAATCAGCAAAGGAACCGTATCCACAACCAATATCAGCAATTTCCAAGAAAATATGGTTTCTCGAAATTTTTTGAATTTCCTTGAGGATTAGATCAAATCGTCTTTCTTGACGCGCAGTTGAAGCCCAAAAAACTCCTTTAGCTGTAGGCCCAAACTTTTCAAACCTTTTTGAGTATTGAGAATTAATTTCAGTTTCTAGTAATGCTCTGCTTTTCATTTTTTAAAACAATCAAATTACAATTCACTTAATCATGTAGTATATTCAAGTCGCCTGAGGAAAATCCTCTGCTACTAATTTAAACATAAAGAGAAGAATAGGAATATTAAAGATGGGCACGAGTATGATGAAAGCTATAACCTATAGTGAGTTCGGTATATCGACTGATGTTTTAAAATTAAAAGATCTACCGATTCCAAAAGCAGGTAATGGTGAGGTACAAGTTTCTCTCCAATTCTCTGGTTCCAACCCATCAGATGCAAAGTCAAGAGCCGGGAATCGGCCTGGAGTTACTAAACCACAGTTTGAACAGATAGTTCCAAATTCCGATGGATCTGGGGTTATCACTGCTGTTGGAGAGGGCGTTCAGAAAAGTCGAATTGGACAAAGAGTGTGGATTTGGAATGGTCAATGGCAACGACCAAACGGAACCGCAGCAGAGTATATTACGGTTCCGAGTGCTCAAGCTGTCGAGATGCCTGAGGATATGTCTTTTGAAACAGGAGCATGTTTAGGAATTCCTGGGCTTACTGCATCTTATTGCACCTTGGGAGATGGGGAACTGAATGGAAAAACAGTATTTGTATCGGGAGGAGCAGGAGCAGTAGGACATACGTGCATACAGTTGGCCAAATGGTCTGGTGCTAATGTAATTGCCTCTGGATCCGAAAATGGATTCGAACACATTCGAGAAGCGGGTGCAGATTATGTATTTGATTACAGGGATTCCGATTTATCCAAAAAGATTTTAGATATATGCCCAATTGGAGTTGACCGAGCTATAGAAGTGGAATTTGGGGAGAATGTTAACCTTTTACATAAGATTGTTAGACAAAATGGCGAAATTTCTTTGTACGGAGGTGCTAAGAATATGAATCCAACATTTCCTTTTGGCCCTTATCTGTTTAAAGCATTGAAAATTAATATAGCATTAATCTATATATTGCCAAAAGATGATAGGGATCGGGCAATAAAAGCTTTGCACGATGCGCATTCCGATGGCGCACTAAAGATGGCAATAGGCCACGTCTTTGATTTTAATGATTTTGCACAGTCTCATGACGCTACATTGACGCCTGGTAGAAAAGGAAGTGTGTTAGTTAAGATCTAGAAGTATTAGTAAAAAAAAAATTTTTGAGGTAATAGGGATATGCTTTTTACCCCATTACCTCATTTAGCTAGTCTGATGAAGATTTCATCTTAGGACCCCAAATGCCCAGCAGAATGATTGCCAAAATAATCAAGGAAAATATAACATTACCTACGTCTGCGAATAAGTTGTGGGTTGGAAAATCTGTTGCACTTATACCAGACTGCGCAAGCCAATTAGCCGAGCCCTGAGTGATTTCGACACCCGAGTCCCTTAATTCAGCGAGCCTTGCTGCCGTACCTTGAAAAATATCTACTCGCCATGCGCCCATATCTAAATTGAAATAGACCACACCCAAACCGAAAAGAGTCGCAAGTCCCTTCATTGCTATTCCTGCACCCATTTCATTAGTTACTCTAGCAAGCCTGAACGCTATAAACACAGATATGACTACACACACTTGAAACATTGCATTGTTTATAAAATTACTTGCTTGCAAGCTATATATTTCGAATTCAGTCATTAAAGTCTCCCTTTCTTAACTAGATCTCGGTTAGGCATCAAAAAATGCCTACCTTGTGAACAAAAAAAAAGGCGCCCAAAAACTAATGGACACCTAAATATTTTTTACATTAAGCTCATCATCCTGGACATTTTCAGAGTACCGAGCTCATTTGCTTTTGTTATCAGGTTCTGAAAATCTTGGTTCTCAACCATTGTGTCTAGCGCGCTCCCTAGGTGATCCATTGACGTAAATCTATAGGTGATATACATCATTTCGTGGTCTGCTGCGATAACTGGCATTGCGATACCAATCGAAGAGTCCACTTTTTTAAAAAGAGCTTCTAATTCTGGCGCCATAGCAAGCATATCTGGTACCTTCCCTCTAGGTACTTGATACCCTCTGCCAATCAAGATTGGTGATGGCTTTGCTGGTGGATCCCCATACACAGACCTGAATAAATCAGGACCTGTTATATCACCAGCAGGATTTAGTGCCCGCTCCATGAATAATTTTGCAAGTTCCGGATCTGTTGAGTACTTTTGAAATGACGTACTAGCTTCAGAGAAGCTATTGTATAAGTTCATCAATAGATAGTCACCTGCTGACTCTCCTCCTAAAATTTTAAAAATACGTGATGCTGCTCCATACCTGGCCATAACGCCGGATGCTCTTCTAATACGCTCTTCCATTAGAGCTTCTTTTCCCGCTGATGGAGACATCTGTCTAACTGATACAATTTTCATAATTGACCCCCTTTCTGTTAAGTTCAAATGTTGTACTATTGTAGCAATTATCTAATAGAAATATACAAAAACTTTCTTTTAAAAAAAAAAAGATGATAGGTTATTTTGAACTTATTAAAAATTTTTTGCATATGAAAAAAACTTTGATTATATATTCCACGACGGATGGGCAAACGAAAAGGATTTGTGACCGCATAATTGAGTTTTCTAAGAACAAATCGGAAATAACCCTATGTGAAATAGAAAATGCTCCTAGTATTGATTTGGATCATTATAGAAAAATAGTGATTGGAGCTAGCATTCGATATGGAAAACATAATCCTCTAGTGTACAAGTTTGTTAGAGCAAACAGAGATGCGCTAGAAAAAAAATCTACTGCCTTTTTCACGGTAAATGTCGTGGCTAGAAAAAAGGAAAAAAACCAACCGGATACTAATCCCTATATGAAGAAATTCTTAGAGTTATCAGGGTGGCGACCGGATAAATTAGCAGTTTTTGCGGGAAGGATTGACTATCCTAGTTACCGGTTTTTAGATCGCCTAATAATTCGATTTATTATGCTTATAACAAAAGGTCCAACAGATACAAGCCAAATGTATGAGTTTACTGACTGGAACAAAGTTGCAAATTTTGCCAAGGAAATTTTATAACTTAAAATGTGGGAGAGGGCAGTTACCCCCTCCCTGTTAATTTTATTTTATTTTTATAAGACGTGGCTTCTTTTCTTCTGGAACTACTCTTTCTAACTCTATCGAGAGCATTCCATCTTTCAGAGCACCATCTTTAACAACAATGTCGTCGGCTATTGTAAATTTTCGAGTAAAGTTTCGTGAAGCGATACCTCGGTAAACTTTATTGTCGCTCTCTTCCATCGTTTTCATCGACTTAATTGTTAAAACACCGTCTGCTAGCTCAACATCTATATCAGATTTACTGTAGCCTGCCAACGCCATTTCTATTGTGTACTTATAGTCATCGTGCTGTACGATATTATAATGGGGGAAACCCACATTCGTATCACTTTGGTGCGCTGCATAATCCCAAAGACGATCAAATGTCTTATCAAAACCAACAGCAAAAGGTGAAAATGTATTGGTATCGAATGCTTGTAAGGCATTTCTTAGTGTGCTTAAACTATTCATAATTATCTCCTTTTATTAAGCAAGATTAAAATTCGTAGGCCCTATTAGGCACCCACATTATTTATATGGGAACTTAATGTTTAATTACAAGATACTGCATTAATTAATTACAAAACTTATTTTCATCCATCCCTTGGTGTCTTAAATGTCGAATTCCTTTTTTTTAAAACTGTAATCGTTTTTTGACAAATTAGGGATATTCCGCGACACTATAAACTAATGTACATAATAACTGATGGAGCGTATTGGTATGAAGAAAAATTATTTTTTATCATTAATTGTTTGCGCGAGTGTTACTATGTTTCAAGCTCCGGCTTACAGTCAACAAGCCCAGGGGGGATTTTTTAATAACCTGTTCGCCCCCAGACCTGCACAACCTGCTAATCCTGAATTAGGGAATATGATGCGGGAGTGGGAAAAAGAAACAAACCCTGTAAAAAAGAAAAACTTAGCAAGGCAGATACAAACAAGGGTCGGGGTTAAAGCCGATGGCGTGATTGGACGTCAAACTATGCAAGCTGTTCAACAAGCTGGTGGGATGCCTCCAAGCCCTGGAGGTGGTGGACAACCTGGAATGCCTGGAGGTGGTGTTAATCCTAACCAACCTGCTCAAGGTGG
>CACGMO010000053.1 GCA_902574225.1 uncultured Alphaproteobacteria bacterium | reverse complement strand
AATGATAAAGAAGGGGAGGCTAAAGATAATCCGACCGATTTAATTAAAAGTTGGGTTGATATTGCAAAACCGGCTTTATCAAAAATAGACTATAATCAAAATGACGCAAATATTGAGGTTAATTCAGAGAGGGCGGTGGTACTATATTCCTATAATAACTTGCTTACTTACCCTTGGCTAAAAGATGCAGTAAGTAGAAATTCTTTAGAAATCCATGCATGGTGGCTAGATTTCAAATCAGTAATGCTATGGAAAAAGGCTCAAGGGTCTGACTCTTTTATACCTATGGATTTTTGACTTTAATGAGCGTTGATCAAAAAACTATAGATGTGTATGACAAGTGCATTTCGGAATATGAAAAACTAATATCAAAAGAGCTGAAAGATGCAAACTTAGATATTTTTATGAAAATGATAGAAAGAGATGGAAAGGTACTCGATCTTGGTTGTGGCACCGGAACTGCATCACTCGAGCTTTTGAAAAATGGCTTTACACCTTTTCCTGTTGATGCTTCTCTCGAGATGGTAAAGGTGGCAGAAACCTTATTGGAAATAAAGCCAAAACAAATATCTTTTGATGAAATAGATGAGCATGATTTTTATGATGCAATTTGGGCTAACTTTAGTTTGCTTCATATAAAAAAGAATATATTTAGTGATATCTTGAAGCATTTATTTTTTGCTCTCAAGGAAGAAGGAATTTTATTTTTTAGCCTCAAACGAGGCGTGGGCGAAAGTCGTGACAAGTTAGGTAGGTTTTACAGCTACTATGAAAAGAGCGAGGTAGAAAAACTTCTTGAAAAAGCTAGCTTTCGAACTAAAACTTTCTCCGAAGGAGCTAGTGTTGGTTTGGCTGGCGAGAAAGAAAATTGGATGGGTTTTTTTTGCGAAAAGATAAGATGACTAAAGTTGCCATATTGTTACAATTTGCACTTATATTCTTTATTGGAATGGTAGGGTGTATGAGCAACGAAGAATATAATGCACAGTTAGAAAACACCTTTTCGGCCGAATGCCAGAGAGCGGGGTTTCAATTAGATACGAACGCGCATAAATTATGTATGGAAAACAAGAGAGACTTAAATAAATTAGACCAACGAAACAGGTTGAATTCTTCATTAAATGCTTCTACCGCTCTGCCGACTACTTCCGGAAGTAACTTCTCTTTTTCTTATACTGTTAGGCTAAAATAAGCGTTTTTGAATAGATTATCGTCGCATTAATCGTATAATTGGGCATTTAACACCACTGGCCATATATGAGAGCAAACAACAATCAGATAGGAATGATTTTCATTGTTATTGGTATGCTAATTTATAGCTTTCATGATTTAGCTGTCAAAATGATAGCTAATGAAACAACTATATTTCAGCTCTTTATAACGCGAGCATTTGTTGGTGTAATGGTAACTTTGACTTGCCTAAAGTGTCTAAATTATAAAATTGGAGTAATCCCAGTTTATCCCAAGTTAACATTAATCAGGTGTGTGTTAATGCATTTTGGGTTCTTTATATTCTTTATAAGTTTAGAAAAATTATCACTTTCCACAGTGACGGCTCTATTCTTTGCTGCTCCGTTTTTCATTACTATTTTATCTGCATTGGTTTTATCAGAGAGAATAGGCCTTATTAGAGTTTTGATCATAGTTCTTGGTTTCATTGGGGTATTTTTTATAGTGAAGCCTTTTAAAGAATCTGAATTCAGCTTTTTTATGTTAGCGCCTTTATTCACTGCATTCTCTTATGCTGTTGCAATGGTGATTTCTAAATATACCAAAGAGAATGAAAATGCATTTCTTCAAGCATTTCAGCAGTATTCTATCAGCCTTCTTCTTTCAGTAATTACTTATACTATTATTTTAGTGTTTCCGTTAGACATGATAGATAGAGAGGAGTGGAGATTTATATTTGGTTCGATAAAATTTGATAACTATAATATTTTAATTTCAATAGCTATATTATCAATTTTTGGGACCCTCGGCATGACCTCGTTAATACATGCTTACCAAGTTGGGTCTCCAATTACCAATGGGCCGACGGAGTATGTTTTGTTAATTTTAGCTATAATAAATGGATATTTCTTTTTTGGTAATATCCCAGATTATTTATCTTTAGTAGGAATTATTTTAATAATACTTGGCGGATGGGCTTTATTTTTTCGGGAATATAAACGAAATAAACAAGGTACAAAAGTTTCCCTTACGTAAACTGGTTGACTTATGTAAATTTAAATACAACAATATTTACGGTTGCATTTTTATGGACTCTCAAAATGGATTTAAATGTTGTTGAACAATTAAAAAACGTGCTTTCTTCCATAACTATCGAAAAAGACCAGATTATCTATGAAGAGGGCGAGCCTCTCGGTGATGGGTATATTTTGTCACTAGGCAAAGTGCAGCTCCTTAAGAATACTTGCGATGGAAAACTAGCTGAAAAACAAACTATTAACTCTATGCAGGTCTTTGGGGTTTGGAATTCTATATTAGGAAATAACGTACGACTATTTACCGCTAAGGCTTTGGAAAAGTCATCCGCGTTAATTATACCAAAAGCTACTATGGATAAGAAATTGTCAACCCTCGACCCTTTTATCAGATTGCTTTTTAGGCAAGCACTGTCTAATAGCGAAAATTTCGGCTCACTGTGACTAATGTTGAGATATTGAGTACGTTTTTAGTCTAAAAAATCCAAATTGACGAGAGAAGAATATTAAACCTAAGACCGGTCCAGGCAATAAGATCCATACAAAATACAGGCCAAGAGATTCATGAAAGTGAGTGGTAAGAAAAATAGTTATCATACTAATCGAGAAGCCGACACAATTCTGGGTAGTTAAAGCGGTTCCAACTAAATGTTGTGGACAAACACTCGCAGAAATAGCCGAAAATTGAGGCGAGTCAGAAATAACAAAAAATCCCCATAGCATCAGTAGAACTAGATCAAGAAAAAAGCTAACATTGCCCAGCAGTGGATAAATTAAACAGATGGATAGACTAAAGGTTAACGATAGTGAGGCAACTCTGCTGCTTTTTAAAGATTTTGCTAAAATTCCACCTAAGACACAACTTATAAAACCTAATCCAATAATTAGAAAGCTTAATAATGAAACGATAAACTCTTGATCTTTAATTTGATGCTGGGAGACTGATATTGCTATTAGAATCGGAACACAAGTCCAAAAAGCATATAACTCCCACATGTGTCCAAAGTAGCCAACTGCAGAAGCTACATATTTTTTGTTTTTTGACAGTTCGCTGAATTGGTCTAATAGTCGAAAAGAAGGTTTTTTGTTTATTATTAAATGAGGCCCGTCACCCATGAGATATATTGTAATTCCTGCAATGTAGCATAGCCCAGAAGTAAGTATGACGGTATATTGCCAATCAAATGAAATACCTAAAGCTCTAATAAGATAAGGTAAAGATGAACCTAGGACTAACATGCCTACAAGGAGCCCCAACGTGTTGGGCGCCCTCTGCGGGTTCCAACTAATAATGAGTTTCATGCCAATTGGGTATATTCCTGCTAGCGCCACCCCAACAACTAATCTGGAAAAAATAACTAAGGTAAAAGAAATTTCTTCATTTATGATTAAAGCATTGGATGTTGCCCCTAAAAAACAGCAAAGCATTACAATTCGTGATGGTTTAAACTTATCTGCAAATCCAGTTACTGAAAAGAGTAGTGTGCCAACAATAAAACCAAATTGAACAGAATTAGTTAACAAACCCAGATCACCAGTTGAAAGCGACCATATTTGTTCAATCTGTTTCAATACACCATTAGTGCTGAACCATAACGAAGTGCCAAACATTTGGGCTACAACTATCAGAAAAATTGGATTATTCATTTATCGAAAAACGTTTGTCTCTAAATTTTATAGCTTTTCGCATCCCTTCTTTTCTCGCTATTTCCATAAATTTTTTTTTGTCTGGTGATCCAAGGGATTCTATCTGGTAATCTATCTCAAGACTATTTTCTAAAGACTCATGAATTCCCGCAGTCTCAAAACTTTGGTTAATAGCTTTTTTCGTCCTTTTGACTAAGTTGGGGTCAATAACAGAGATGTGTTTCGCAATTTGCAACGACCTTTCCAATACCTGATCATTTTCGCTTATCTCGGTAACAATTCCTAATTCTAAAGCGGTCGATGATGATATATCGTCTTTTCCTAATAGAATTATTGCTTTCGCTGCTTTCATGCCGATTACCCAGGGCAAGAGCATTGTAACTATTCCCGCTCCAAACTTTAGTTCAGGTTCACCAAAAAATGAGTCTTTCGAACAAATTGTAAAATCACAAGCAAGAGATAGTTCAAATCCACCTGCCAAACAAGCACCTCTTACTGCTGCTATCGTTGGCTTTGGGCTATTCCAAAAACGCATGATAGTTCGGTGGTCTAAATCAAGGATTGATTTCCATTGCTTACCTTTAGGGGCTCTTTCCATTTGATCTTTCAAATCAAATCCGGAAGAAAAGGTATCGCCTTGACCGGTAATTAATATAACCCGGACTTTTTCATCACTTTCTGCTCTGTCCAGTAAAATATTTATCTGTTGTAAAGTTTCTGCATCAAGAGCATTACGTCTTTCTGGTCTGTTTATAGTAAGTATGGCAATGTTACCACTAACCGAATATAGAATTTTATTAGAATTTTTCATTACGTAATCATAACCCTTCTTAGTAATAAAAGCGATATTAACCGATACAAAGACTAGTTTTTGGTTATCAGACTATTTAAATCGTTACTTTTATTGGCAGAGGAGGTGTAGGTTACATACATTGATGATAGTATGATCAATGAAGCGCCTACAGTGAACCATAAGCTAATTGTTTCTCCAAAAAAAATAAATCCTATACCGGATGCCCAAACTATTTGGACATAGGAGATAGGTTGAGTAACTGTAATGGGAGCTAGCTTAAAGGCCATTGTCATTGTGAAATGTCCGGCAGTTGCAAACAAAGCCACAATCCCCAAAAATAATACCTCTTTAAGGCTTGGGGTTACCCAAAAAGCTATTGCAAATGGGGCTAAAGTAAGGGTCACAATGAAATTCAGTGCAACCAGAATTTCCAAAGTGCTCTCTGTTGCCGATAATTTTTTAGCCAGTATATATGATGCAGCAAAAAACAGTGTAGCTATTATCATCGACAACTGACCTGTCGCTATACCACTAGTTGTAGGTCTTACTATTATAATCATGCCTATCATACAAATAGCTAATGCACCAATAATACTAATAGAAAAGGTTTCCTTTAAAAAAATAAATGCAGCTATTGAAACAAAAATTGGAGTTATATAGCCTATTGCCGTAACTTCAGAGACTGGGATTCTTGCCATTGCAAAAAACCATAGAATAACTCCAAAACCGTGAGCTAAACCTCTAGACCAATAAACCCGTTTACTACTTCTTTTTCGTTCTAAAATGAACATTTTTATTATTAATGGAATAAAGAACAGTGTGCTTATTATGTAGCGAATAAATGCAGCGACAGGCGCAGGAATATCACTACCAATATATCTTACTATGCCCGTAACAATTGCAAAAAGCAGTGTAGTAACCACCATCCAAAAAATTGCCTGTAAATTTTTCATTTATTTTCTTTCTGCTTTGTTGTTATTCTCTTTTACATAAATGGTCAAAGATTAATATTAGGGGTGACAATGTGTGGAAGGTTTGTACTTTCAAATTTTACAGATGTTAAAGACTTTCATAATGTTTTAATTGAACCGTCCTACAATATTGCCCCCTCTCACTGTACATTGATTTTAAACCAGGAGATGAGGCCAGATTTTTTAGAGTGGGGTTATTCTCCTATTTGGGCAAAAAAGCCCATGAATTTAATAAATGCCAAATATGAAAGTTTGGATGTTAAACCGAGTTTTAAGGATTATGAAACTTGCGTTTTTGTCGCGGATGGCTGGTTTGAATGGCTAAAAAACTCTAGGGGTGAAAAGCATCCAATATTCATTCATGCTAATAATGAAATTTTTTATTTTGCCGGTATTAAAAATGCTTCTGGAGCAGCTATAGTGACGATAGATGCCCACCCAAGTTTAGCTAATATTCATCACAGACAGCCAATGTTCTTAGATCGGCTGGAAATTTCTCATTGGCTTACAAACAGGCAAAGAATTTCTTCCTCTAATTTGTTAGAAAACATCAAGTCTCACCCAGTTAGCAAATACGTTAACTCGCCAATAAATAATGACCAAAGATGCATTTTGGAAACGCATATGGAAAGATGAAAATTATTTTTATAGTATTTTCTTTAACGTTTCAGTAAAACGTTCAAAATCAGTTGAATTATTCCATAAGTGAGGTGTAATTCTTAAATTGCCTCCTCTCTCAGAGACAAATATTTGGTTTTCTGCCAAAATTTCAAGAATATTTTTTGGAGCTTTAGAAGGCAGTTTTGCACCTATAAAATGAGGCCCTCTATTTTCAGGCCTTGGAATTTGCAACCCCAAATCGCTAAGCTTTTTACAGAGATCAAGATTGGAATTATGGAGAGTGCTCTGAATGTCGGGTATACCCCATTTCTTTATTTGACGGAGCGCCTCTAGTACACCAGGAATAAGAGAAAAATTTGATCTTTGCCCCATATCATACCTAATTGCTCCAGGTTCATAATAATCCTGGTAATCGACGAGGTTTGCAAAATCCTTACTGTTTTTTCTTGTTATCCATCCTTCTTCAAGTGGCTCCCCATCATGGAATTTAGGAGAAGCATAAAGAAATCCAGTTGAGTAGGGGCCAAGCATCCACTTATAATTTGCTACAATTGCAAAAGCAGGATCTATTTTACTTAGGTCTATATCCAAAGCGCCTGCCGATTGAGTAAGGTCAATAACAAGTTCGGTTTTACATTCCAAGCATTTTGCTTTCACTTTCTCTAAATCTATTAATGATCCATTTGTCCATAATACATTTGCCGTTGCGCAAACACTAACCCGTTCATCTAAAGCGTCGATTATATGATCTGTCGCTGCTTCACCATCAGGGACATTTACAGTTTTAATCTCTGCACCTTTTTGCTTAGCTATACGCCGCCACGGATAGACATTAGATGGAAACTGATCAGATAGAACAAGTATTTTTGAGCCCACGGAA
>CACGMO010000052.1 GCA_902574225.1 uncultured Alphaproteobacteria bacterium | reverse complement strand
GCTTCCCAAGGATTTTTACCTTCCATTTTACTAAAAGTTCCTCCAATCAATGCGACTTCTGACGCCTTATACCATAATCCAAGTTCCCCTATACTATCAACTATGAAAATATCTGTCTTTACATCAGGTGTCTCGCCTCTACTGTAGACCTTTACTTCAAAATCATTTAACGAATTTAATATTTTGTCTAGTCTATCAGGAAACCTTGGAACTAAAACCAGCAACTTTCTGATATTTCTTTCTTTCAATAATTTCTGAGTGTAAATTGCAATTTTTTCATCCTCCGGAAAACTTGATCCTACGACCCACACACTTTTGTAGGAAATCGTTCTTTTAATAATTTTTAGTTTTTTTCTATCAAACAAGAGAGGGGGACAATGAGGTTTTAAAGATCCATCTGTTCGAATAATGCATGAAGCACCTAGTTTCTGATAGAAATTCTTAGAGGACAAATCTTGAGTTGAAATGAATTCAAAATTTTTGTAAACAACTCTGTGAAGAGGCTTTATTTTCAGTCTGCGATTGAATGATTCTTGTCTTATTTTTCCATTAACTAGCACTTGTTTAATGCCAAAGTTAGAAGCTTGACAAGATAATCCAGGCCAAACGTCCTGCTCTGACCATATCACCAGATCGGGTTTCCAATGACGTAAAAACCGATAACCAAAAATTTTAACGTCATATGGGAGAAACTGATGAATAGTCTTCGGTGGACAATTTTTCTCGAATACTTCTGCCGAAAAAACTGTAGACGATGTCACCAGAAAATTAAGATTTCTGTCTTTCTTATGTAGCTCCAGTATTAACCCCCTTAGTGCTAATACTTCCCCCAATCCTACAGCATGAAGCCAAATTAGTTTTCCTGAAGGTCTTTCAACGCTTGGTTCACCAAGTTTCTCTCTCCATCTAATTGCATGCTCTTTGCCTCTCTTTATCCGCCATTTGATAACAGGTTTGCTAAAAGGAAAAAAAAGAAAAGTAAAGCAACTATATAAACTTAAATATAATTTATCTATCATTTAAAAAAATTTGTAAAATTGAAGTTATATTTGATTGTCGTTTGCACGCTCTTCATGTATCAAAAATGAATCCAAAATCATTTTAGGATCCTTGCCAGTTGAAAAGTATCTCTCTTTAATCGTCACATTTTTAAGCTGAACCAATCCATAATTTTGACCACAAGCAGTCGAAATTAAGTCTCCGGCTTTTGCATCTTTCATAGTGTGATTAATACTTCCATCGCCGTTGAATGTAATACAATGGAAACCCATAGGCCAGTTTTCCTTTTTATATATTCAATATACTGCTATCACCGAAGCAGTAGAACTGCAATAATGAGTTATAAATTTCACAATGAATATTAAATCGGTAAATCAAGTGATTTAAGCATCCTTAGAGCTGTTTGCAAAATGTCATAGACTCAAACTCTTTTCTCCATTGATCTGAAAACTCAGTATTTGAATAATCGTCAAAGTACGGTCCACCTAAAGTCCAGTGCAGAACCTTTATATCTTCCGTAGGATTATCATATTCGCCCACTAACCAATTCCACCTTACAGAAAGCTCACCTATTTCTTCGTCTTTCAACCAAAGGAATCTATGAAGCGTTGCTGCATCGGCGTCCCCAATGAAATCGGGATTTACCGCATTATTCGATGGATGGGCACAATTCCAAACTATAAACGAAGACCAATTTTTTCTAGGATAACTATATTGCTTATTTCCAAGATACTTCACCTTAACCTTTGACTCATAGTCATGCTTTACCACAGACACTGCATGTTTCTCATCTATATCATTTAAAACCGTACTAATGTCTCCTAAAGCTAGCATGTCGCAATCCATATAAATGCCAAAACCTTCATAGTTGCATAGATAAGGCACTAGAAATCTAGAAAAGGAAAATTCGTTTGATTGACGTTGATCATGCTGTCTAGAATATAGGTTTTTTAAATTTCGTAAATTAATGGGCACAATTGAAATAGGTTTAGAACTTCTTTCTAGTAAAGAATGACTAAGGACATGAAATGCGACGGCCTCCTTAGGATCGTAACCAATAAATATTTTAAGTGTTTTCATTTTTCTTCCTGTTTAATTTATATCTTACGTATTGCTTTTTCAATTTTCATAACATCTTCGGGGTTATTAAGCTCCCAAAAAGTTCTACCTCGACTATCAACTAAAACACATTTTATAGCACAACCATTCTCGAGAAATCTTAGTTGTTCTAACCCCTCTAGCGTTTCAAGATTACTTTCTTTCCAAGTGTGGTACTTCGAAAGGATTTCAGGCCGATAGGCATACACGCCTACGTGGTGAAATATCGGACAAGCTTCTGTTTGCATTGAGCGTTTTTCATCGAAAAATGGAATTATCTCTTTCGAAAAATATAAAGCGTTATTGTTACTATCAAATACTACAGTAGTGCCTCCCACTCGACCAGATTTTCTATCAAGCCTAAACAAATTCAAAGAATCTTTATCTAATCTCAAAACGGGTGTGGCCATTTGAGTGTCTGGATTTTTTTTAAAAGCCTCGATCAGATCCTCGACAAACCATTCTGGAGTTAAAGGAGCATCTCCCTGTAAGTTCACAATCAAATCAACATTGAAATTAATATTTTTTAACGCTTCAGCACATCGCTCTGTTCCATTTCTGCATTTCTCTGAGGTCAAGACGACTTTTGCGCCAAAAGACTCCGCTTCGGTTCGAATTCTTTCATCATCCGTTGCCACAACAATATGCTCCACGTTTTTAACTCTACAGGCTGCCTCCCAAGACAACTGAATTAGTGATTTTTTGAGCCCTCGCCCAATAGAAAGCTTTACAAGAGGTTTGCCGGGAAACCTTACAGAAGAGTAACGCGCTGGAATAATGATGACTGTCTTCATTTAATACCTGAGCGTAAAACATCATGCATGCGCAATAAACCAATAGGCTTATCGTCTTCAATTACAACAATTGCATAAACTTTAGATTTTTCCATTTTTTCTAAAGCAACAGACACTAAATCAGTTGGCTGTACCGATGTAGGATTTAACGTGGCTATGTCTCTGGGAGATAAACTAAGAATATCATTAATGTTTCTTCTTAAATCTCCATCTGTTATTATTCCCGAAAGTATACCGTTTTCATCCACTAAAATTGCAACGCCAAAGCCGGATTGTGTCATACACGAAACAACAGCACTCATAGTTAAGTCGTCCTTTACGATTGCCATTTCAGTTTTATTTCTCATCAGTTGTGACACAGTTAACATCTGCAAACCAAGATTGCCCCCAGGATGCAAAACCTTAAAATCCTCTGGCTTAAACTCTCGCCGCTCCATTAGCGCGACAGCCAATGCATCTCCTAAAGCCATCGTGAGTATTGTTGATGTTGTGGGCGCCATTCCAATGGTACAGGCTTCGGGGGCATCAGTGAGTAGCAACTTAAAGTCAGCAGCTTGTATTAAAGTGCTATTTTTAGCAGAAGAAATAACAGCCGTGAGAATACCGAACCGCCGGGTATGGGCTAAAATGTCATAAAGTTCTGACGTTTCCCCAGAATTCGAGATAAGCAAGCAGAAATCGTTTGGAGTGATCATTCCTAAATCACCATGGCTTGCTTCTGTTGCGTGCACAAAGCTCGCCGGCGTGCCTGTACTGGCAAACGTCGCTGCAATTTTTCTAGCAACATGCCCAGACTTTCCAACACCTGATACAACAACTCTACCCTTGGTCTTAAGCACAGCATCAATAACCGCTGCAAAATCCGTTGGCAAATCGCTAGCTAGCTTTGAGAGCGCTGAAGCCTCTGTCTCTATAACAAATTTACCTATTTCGTGAATATTTTTTTTCTTCATAATATTTAGCGGCCTTTGTATTTAATCATTGGTTGTTGACCCTGTCACAAATATAAATGCTAAAAATACTCCTGTCGAAAACTAACTTCCAAATTAGTAAAACGTCGACATAGATATACGAATTGCTACACTATCAAGAAAATTAAGTCAAACCCATTTGTTTTTCTTTTTTAACTAAAAATATGGTTGTTAATAAAATAAAATAGTACTTGTTTCTGCAAAGAAACCCTCTTTGCAGAATAGTTTGAGAATTGAGAATATCTGTAAAAAGGGGAGCGATCTTTGATGGAAGCTAGGACACCTCCCTGTTGAAGGAAAAGACTTAAAAGTATTCCTAATAAAGGAAACGACATAGAATTTTTTTGTTTATAAAAATTACATTCTTTAAATTAGATATGAAATAAATCAAATATTATGCCTCAAAATTTGCTTATCCTTACAATCGCAAAAATCTATACGAACTAGACAAATGTAAAGACAATAGTAAAAGTTCTAGTCATTGCGACTTATTTTGAGATTGAAAAGTTTTTATGCCATTCTACCTGACCGTCTAATACTAATATGTCAAGTAAGTCTAGATTTAGCTGCTCTCTAAATGCTCGCATTGTATCAAAAATTGTTTGTGCGTTGTGATCATTATCTATCGTTAAAAAGAAAAGAACTGAGTCCTTTGATAGTCTACAAATATAAACATCTAATAATCCCTTATTCTCTAGAGATGCTAACCGTCTTTTGTAAAGATCAATAACTCTATCGCATTCCTCTTCAGTTTTAAAGTTTAGCACCACGTTTCTAAAGATACTCATACCATTTCTCCATTAAATACTGCTGCTCACCTTTTAATGTTCGGTTATACTCAAGATACCAATTCTTTCGCTACGGAACAATTATTAAGCTAAGAGATAAGGTAATATCTTTGACCAAATCTCAGAGAGGGCTTAGCGAAGGAAAAAATCTATCTGTTTGTAGAAAAAATCAAAGGTAATCATGTTCACTCTCTCATGGAGAAGATAAGACTTAAAGATGAGAAGTTAGAAAGAGAGTATCTTAAGATTTAGTTTAATTTTAGTCTAAAGGTGGTTGATATGACATTGGTTAATATATTTGAGAATTTAACTTAAAGAAAATAATCCTTGATACCGAAATCTTAAACTCCTCCTAAAAATGGCCCCTGTTCAAATTCAACCAATTCAATGCCGGCGTTTTTCATTTCCTCTCGATAAATCGATAGATCTTCCTTCATTTTTTCAAAAGTTTCTCTATCAGGATATACTGTGATAGAGCGATGATGAAAATTATCTACCTTAAACCAAAATAGTTGATCTACATCATACGCACCTGGTCGAATTATTTCTGATATAAAATTGAACCAATTTTCCCCTTCAGGAACTTCCTGTTCGTGGCGATATTTTGTTATTACAACCCATTTCATTTGTTTACGACAATTTCTTTTTATCCTTAAGTTTTATCTAGATGAGATTATTACTTGAATTTATTTATTACTGGTTGGAGAAAAGATAAATTAATTTTTTGGAAAATCTACTGGGGTTGCCATGGTTACTATAAATAGATTCAAAACCGCTACACTTAGTCTGTCTGTAATTGCTTTCTCATCCATTGCTTTCCAATGACGCAAAAAGAAGTCTCTTCTCAAAAAAATCTGTAACATAAAACTCAACCCGTTGACTGGTCTATTTCTAAATTCATGCTATTAAGATTTTTCTGAGTTTTAATGTAAGCAGATAACGATTATTCCATAAAATGGTGGAGGGGATAGGAATTTAAGCTCTCCTAGATTTTTTTCATTCATTATTCCTCCAAAGTCCAACTATATATAACTATTATCACTCACTTAAAAATCTATCAACTCCCTAAATTAAATAAATGTTCCCCCAATTTGTTCCCCCAAATGGTACAAGAGAGCTAAACCTATCTAACTCCTACCTATTTTCTAAATCTATATTGTAGTAATTCTGAATATAAGGACAATCCTTTTCCACTTAAACGGTTGTCAATGTCGATTGTAACTTCTTTTTGACTTTCTATGAATTTAAAATCAACTTTATTTTCTATACATAATAGGTTCAGTACGTCTGACCAGTAATCTTTTGAAGAACAGAGTTGTTCATAACAAATAAAATATATATTTTTTGTGTCTTTAAATTTTTCGTAACAATTTTGATAAGTTAATAACCATTGTTCCAACCAATGATTAATATCCATATAATTTTCAAAAATTAAGTTTTTATTATAGATTGGAATATAGTTTGGACCGAATTCTGTATGACCAATCCACCTCATATAATCAGCGACAAATTTGTCATTCTTTGCACTTTCAATAAATTGTTGGTGTTGAGATAATAGAGAATATGAGTGTTGAATTGGATTTCTAAAGGGAATAAGTACCTTTGAATTAGGAAAAATACTAGAAATCAATTCTATCCTCCTGATATTTTGATTATTTTTACTCAGATATCTTTCCTTTTTATATTTCTGGTTAATTAGTCGCACATAGTTTTGAAACTTTTCTTTTACGCTTTTGTCATAATCATCAAAGGTTTTCCAAAAAACCTCTTCAAACGCCTCGGGAGAATCTGTTGAGACTTTAATACCATCACCATGTGCTCTCTCAACTAAATTGGTATCTTGTTTATTAAAAGATAATCTAGACCATAGATTAGGTGCTAGGACAAAAGGCATGTCTTGATATGAAAGTGATGAGAATTGATTGGACTTGTATAGTGCGTTTAATAAGATGGTAGTCCCTGAGCGAGCAAGACCTGCTACAAATACATGATTGTCATTCATTTCTTTGGTTGAGATTAAATAAGTCTCAACATCAAAAGTAATCTCTCGCATAAATTGAGAAGAAAGTGCAAGTTGATGCAATTTTTGTTGTAACCAAGAATAGTTGTTCATTTAGCAAAAAACTTTCTTAGGTATAGATATCCAAATGCGAAACATATTGAATCTATAATTCCTAATAAAGAAAGAGAAAATTTTATAAAGTCATTTTTGATATAATCTACAATGAAAAATAGAGCGATTATAAGCAATATAATTAAAAGCATCTGAATAGAGCGCTTCATCATTATAAGTGCATATATAAGAATGACCCTTTCTTTCCAATGGTCACTTATATTACTAGCAGGCATTACATGAATAACTTTTTTTGTAACCCTGAGAAGTAACCCTAATAAGTGAAAAAAATTCAACCTAATGAAAATTTCAATAGATAAAATACAAACCAATGACAATAGAAGATGAAACATTAATCCTTATTGATTAATTTTTTTGACTCTTTTTCTTTATCCCCTCTTTTCTTAAATGCACGTTTTATGGGATAGTATAAAATTCCAAATAATGCTAAAAATATTGCCCCGATAAAACCAAGAGTAATAGCAATTACGCCACCACCCATACCAGGACCTATGTAAGCATGAGAAGAAAGAGGAATTAAAAATAGAAATGATGACATTAGAAAGAGAATTGACTTATTCATTACATGTTCCTTTGTTGTCTAAAAAACTATTTACAGTTTGAATATCTTCTGTGGTGTATAGAATTCTTGACCAATTAACACTATAGACATTTCCATTCTCTGCACGATTTACATGAGACCACCGTAGTGAACCATCTTTATTAAAATATAAAGTTCTTGCAAAGTTAGTTTCTTCAATAAATAAAGCACCATTTGGAAGAATTTGACTTCTTCCTTCCATAATTGTTCTTACATCGTTCGTAGTCATACTACCTTTGAGGTATGAGGAATACTCATCGGTCTGAAAATTATAAATAATGACTTCGTTATGACCATCTACAATACTTGTACCGTTGATACCATTTATGGAACGATTGTTGAAGACAGAAATTCTATTATTATCTAAAATATCAACGTCATGTTGTTGAAAGAATGGTCCGGTTCCTTTCCATAAGATTTCATTGGTTGATGGTCTGTATAACAGAACCATGGATTGACTTCTTATTGATAGAAAAACATCTCCCTTTCTCCAAAATTCTCCATCAAAGTTTACAGGTTGTATATCATTTAAATGTATTGGGTCTTTTTCATAACCATTACCATGTGCAAAAAGAAGATACTCTAGACCATTATCTATAAAAATTTGCGACACAGACTTTTCGTATAGAACCTTCCCTTCAGAAGATAATTTTACTATTGCATCATCAAAAAAATTCGTCACCTCTCTTCCAACTTTTTCAATTGGTAGACTTTGAGGGTAAATATTACTAGGAACCCATATATTGCCGTCAATATCTGTTTCAATTGAATGATGGAATATGTCATGCGTATTTTGAAAAATTAATCTTGAACAAGCATCTATTTTTCTTAAAGCAATAGAATTAATTAATAATCCACCATCTTTCGTTAATTTTGGATGAAATAATCTTTGTCTTCTGTCATTCCCATCCCTAACAATATTTTCAAACTCATCAACTTGTTCAACCAAGGCATTAAATGCATCAATATCTGGGTTCCAAGTATGCACAATTTCAAAAGTAGTCAAATCAATTAATTCTACTACTCCTTCCTTTAAATCACCATCATATCTTGAAAGAAGGAGAAAGGATTTTTCAGAGTTCTGGGTTCCATCAAAACCATCTTGTTTATAAGAATCTCTTTTGACTCTCCGTGGTTCATCTACTTTATTAGGATTAATAAAAATTTCTATTAGTATCTTTTCGGGAAGTCTTGCAATGTACGCGGCAGGTCTAGATAAAGGTGAGATATCAATATTTCCTTTTTTTGTAATTCCCTCTATTTCTTGTCTAACAAGGACACCAAATGCTAAGGTAATCAGTATGCCTATGAGAATAGTCAGATAAAGAACCCATATTTCAATTTTTTTAAACATTTTGTTGCAAGTTCATCAATTTAGATTATTCGTGTCGGGAAGCG
>CACGMO010000051.1 GCA_902574225.1 uncultured Alphaproteobacteria bacterium | reverse complement strand
AGATCGGCGATACCAAATTTGGAGGATTTACCAGAGGACGTGAAAACGAAGATTCAGTCAGTGCAAGAAAAGACAGGCTTTGTACCAAATGTCTTTATGATAATGGCAAGAAAACCTGATGAGTTTAGAGGTTTTTGTACCTACTATGATGCTATTATGGAGACAGAGTGTAAGATAACGAAAGCCGAATTGGAGATGATCGTTGTGGCTACCTCCGCACAAAATGATTGTCTTTATTGTGTAGTTTCTCATGGAGCGGTTTTGAGAATAAGATCCAAAGATAAAAATATTTCAGACCAAATAGCTATAAACTATAAAAAGAGTAAAATAACTGAGAGACAACGTGCTATGCTTGATTTTGCCGTGAAAGTAGCAAAGGAGTCGCAGAACATAAATGACTCTGATTTTAAAATTTTAGAAAGTTTTGGTTTTGATATTGAAGACGCGTGGAGAATAGCCTCAGTTGCGTCTTTCTTTGCTATGAGTAATCGACTAGCTAACACATTTTCAATGTTACCTAATGAGGAATTTTATAACATGGGCCGATAAAAATTTTAGTAACTATTCTATAAAAGTACTAAACAATTATTTTCGGCGCTGATGGAACACTTGTTTCTTGATGCTGCTTTTGAAGTTCTATCAATTTGTCGATAAGAGGTTTACTTGCTGGACAAGTTTTTCTAGTTTTTAAAGAAACGTGTAGAAGAAGATGTTCACCCGTGGCAAAAAGTTCTCCTTCTTTATTTCTCAACATATGAAAAACATGCAGTTTTTTCTCAGTTCCTTTTAAAACTTTAGTTTCTATATATACTTCTTGCCCTACCTTAAGCTCGTTTAGGTGCCTAATATTTGTCTCAACGGTGAAATAGGAATTGCCAGCTTCGATATAGGCTTTATCACAGCCTATATGGAGCATCACAGCATCTGATGCATCGCCAAAACAGTTGAGATAGCGATATTCTGTCATATGACCATTATAATCTGCCCATTCAGGGGGTATCGTTTTTGTATAGGTAATTAGCAGGTCACTACTTATTTTTCCACTAGCTTTTTCTGCCTCTTTTGACTGTTCATCGAAAAGATCTTTTTCATAGCTCGCTAATGTTCGTCCAGATCCCCAACGGTTGTTGCGAAGAGCTTTCTGTAATTCAACCAAGTTTCTGTCCCTAATATCTTCTAACTCGGAGATGCTATACATATCTGATTGAGCATCTGATTGAGAACAAATTTTATCTATTAAATCAGAATTAAACTCTGGTACATCTGTCAATCTGGACCAAGGCCATTTTAGTGCAGGACCAAATTGATCAAGGAAATGACGCATGCCTTTATCTCCTCCAGCAATACGGTAACTTTCAAACATTCCCATTTGAGCAAATCGTATTCCAAAGCTAGAGGTGATAATATCGTCTAGCTCCTTAGTAGTGCAAATATCATCTTTTATAAGCCACAATGCTTCACGCCACATCGCCTCTAGCATTCTGTCCGCGACAAAGGCATCTATTTCTTTTTTAATTATTATTGGTACCATTCCGACGTATTGCAATAAATGGTGCACATCATCAACAATTTTCTGATCTCTTTCTTGGCCTGGAACAAGCTCAACCAAAGGCATCAGATACACTGGGTTGAAAGGGTGTGTAACGAGCAAACTTTGAGGATTTTTCATATACTTTTGAAGGTCAGTGGGCTTGAAACCTGAAGTAGATGACAAAATAATTGAATTATTTGAAATGTGCTCGATTTCTTTATAAAGCTTATGCTTCAATTGTAAATTTTCCGGAAGACTTTCAATTATATAAGTGGACGTTTTCAGAGCATCTTCCAAAGACTTGTCAAAAGTAAGACTGCCCATTTCTCTTAAAGGGGCCTTTGTTAATTGAGAGAAATATTTTTTAGCCCTTTCAACGGACAATCGTGTTCTATTGTAGCTTTCTGGGCGATTATCAAAAACATTTACATTTATTCCATTAACTAATAAGCGAGCAGCCCAACCAGACCCTATTACGCCAGCTCCTATACATGTCACACTTAAATTTTTCATAATTATTGTTTTTTCAAACGAAGCTTGTCACGAACTTCTTTCGGTGACATGACCTTACTGCCGGAGTTTTCGATGACATTTACAGCTTTTTCAACCAATTGGTAATTCTTTGCTAACCGTCCTTTTTCCAACCAAATATTATCTTCCAACCCCACTCTGACATTTCCTCCTGCCAGAGTGGCCATTGCAACATAAGGGATCTGAAATTGCCCTATGGAAAATGCAGACCAAGTCCAGTCTTTTGGAATATTATTCACTAAAGACATGAACGTATTTATATCATTTGGTGCGCCCCAGGGTATACCCATACAAAGCTGTAAAAGAACGGGATCTCTTATCAGACCTTCGTTCACAAGTTTTTTTGCCAGCCACAGATGTCCTGTATCAAAAACTTCAATCTCAGGAAGAATACCTAAATTGGTGATCTTTGAAGCCATCGCCATTAGCATTCCCGGCGTGTTGGTCATTACATAGTTATCCTCAGCAAAATTCATTGTGCCACAATCTAAAGTGCAGATTTCTGGCTTACATGTAACAAGATGCTTTATTCTTTCCGACGCCCCTATCATATCTGTTTCTGGTTCTTTAAGTGGCAGTGGGTTTTCAGCGTCGAGACCAAGATAAATATCGCCTCCCATTCCGGTAGTTAAGTTCAAAACGACGTCCGTTTCGGAGTCTCTAATCCTTTTTGTTACTTCTTCATAGAGATCAACCCGACGACTTGGTCTGCCGGTATCGGGATCTCTTACATGACAATGTACAATAGCCGCTCCAGCTTTAGCGGCTTCAATTGCACTATCTGCAATTTCTTTTGGCGACCTTGGTACTTCTCGACTTTTATCTTGTGAACTTCCAGAACCAGTCACAGCACAGGTAATAAATACATTTTTATTAATAGCCAGAGCCATTCTTACCTCATTGAACTAAAGGGAGGTCTTTGATTAATCCTTCTCTAAACTCCTGATCAGCGATATTAACTAATATTTTTTTGTTATTATCCCAGTATCCATATTTGATCATACCAACCCCAATATTACTCTTAAAATGTGGCGAGAATGCCCCTGAAGTTAAGCTTCCGACTATAGTTCTTTTATCTATATCAAAAACTTGCAAAGGTCTTGATATTGTTGGAAGTTTAGGCCCTTTATATATAACACCTCTTATACGTCTTTTAATGCCATATCTGATCTGCCGCTGGAGAACTTTTTTCCCAATATAATCTGCTTTTTTATTTATATCCAAGAACTTATCCATGTTACATTCCAGTGGTGTGTTCTCCACGGTCATTTCATTACCAAAGGATAATAATCCTGCTTCAACTCTATCTATTATGTTTGGAGATCCTGGCCTTATGTTTTCAGATCTACCAGCTTCCAAAATTGTTTCCCATAGAGATGAACCGAGTTCTGGTCGAGACAGATATATTTCAAAACCACCAATTCTAGAGTAACCGGTTTTGGCTATTAGTTGAGAGGAGCCATCAAGTGAAAAATAGTCGAAATTGAATTTTTTAATTGAATATATCCGCTCACCAAAAACTTTGGCCAAAACATCGGCAGCTTTTGGTCCTTGTACTGCCAAAGGCCACACATCAGGCTCCCTTATTCTTACGTTTAAGCCAAAACCAATAGCTAGCCCTCTAGCCCACAATAACACATCTGAGTCTGCAACGGATAGATAGAAATGATCGGCACTTATTTTGATAAGAATAGGATCATTGATTATACCACCATTTTCATCGGTCAAGGGAATATAAAGACATTTTCCTGGTTGAAGTTCTGAGATTGATCTAGGCGTCATTAACTCAATTAGTTTGAGTGCGTCTTTACCTTTAATTTCAACTTGCCTTTGACAGCCAACGTCCCAAATTTGAGCATGTTTTTGTAGGTGCAAATAATCATCTTCAATTGAGTTTTGAAATGACTTAGGAAGTAGTGTATGGTTCACAACGGAAAATCCTGTTACTCCATGCTTTTCGACGGAGGTAGTAAAAGGCGTTCTTCTGATCCTTCTAGAGAAATTCAGCTTATTTTGAATATTCATTTTTATTCTCCCGACCACCAAGTAGAAGCGCCGTTTTGAGATACGATAATGGGAATATGGAATTTTTCATTTTCTGAACTGAAAGATACCCTGAAAATTATATTTCTACAGTATATACCTTTTTTCTTCATATGAATATCTGATAGTTTAAATTCAATCTCAAAAATTTCATTGCTTTTAAGGGGAAAGTCAAAGTTCTCTAAAATGCGTCCCCCCGCATCAGTTTTTTCTGAAAACATTGTCTTTTTTGCCCCATCTGGACCAATATGTGTAAGGGTAACTGTTAGACCAGCGACATGAGTACCGTTTTCGGAATTTAATACATGTGTACTTATTGAGGGCATTATTATTCTATAGAAGCCTTATCTCTTTTATCGCTTGTAGCCGCAACAATTGGGCTGATAACGCCTTTTGTTTTTACGTTAACACAAGCAGGTTTCCCGCTGTCTATTGCTCGCCTTACAGCTCCTTGAATCTCATCTTTGTGAGTTACCAGCTCTCCATAACCCCCCATTCCTTCAAACATTCCATGAAATGGTATATCTCTGAAATCTGTTGCAAAATGAGAACCATCCTTGAACAATCTTTCCTGTTGTTGCGATATACAATCTAGACCACCATTGTTATCGATAATTATAACAATCGGCAGGTTTTCTTGAAAGGCTGTCTCAATGGATAAACCCCCACTAAGGAAAGCACCATCTCCAGAAATTAATACAATCGTCTTCTCCTTATTGAGCCTCTTTGCCGACAGTGCAAATGACACTCCAACGCCTAGCATTGAATAGGAACCAGGGTGCATTATTTGGGAAAGAGCTAATCCATTAGAGGCCATTATATTAACAGCAATTTCTGACCAAAAGTGTGTATTACCTCCATCAAAAACTAAGATATCTTCGTCTGTCATACACTTTTGTACCGACAGAGAAAGCTCTAAAGGGTGAATTTTTCCGCCACTCCATGCTGGATAATTCGTTGTTTCAACAAGATTGTTTAGCGACGCAGTCACCCATTTTTTTCTTTCCCCAATATTTTTAGCTAACCAATCTTTTTCCAAAGAGAATTTATCCCTGTTATGTGACTTAAGTAGACCTTCAAAAAAAGCTCCAGGATCACTCAAAAGCAAATGGTCAGCCGCTCTATTAAATTCTATTTCTTCGTGCGAACCGTTGACACATATTAGCCTCGAACTTGCGGGAAATAATGGTGGATTGCCGAAATTCATTTGATTATCCAAGCGACCTCCAACCATTATTATGCAATCAGATTCATTGAAAGCAAACTTTGAAGGATGGTACTGATGCACATCGGCAAGCCCTAGAAAGGCCTTGCAATTTTCATTTAATAATTTTTGGTGATATGGCACATTAAAAATTGGAATTTTAATTTCATCACCAACTTGCTTTAACAGGTCTTCATTTTTTGACCACCATATCCCATGTCCACCGATAATTATGGGTTTTTTTGAAGACTTTATAATGTCAATTATCTCATTTAGTACTGAGGGTTCAGGCCATGCTTTGTAAGTCTTTGGTTCTTTTCTAGTAAATGGACGTTCCATATCTGAGGAACTTTCATCAAAGGAAGAAAACATTATGTCTACTGGCATACTTAGATGAACCGGTCCTGGATAACCGCTTGTCGCTATCCTCCACGCTCTATCCACGAACTCAGGAATTCTATTTCCATCTGTTATTGATGCACTGTATTTTGTAAGTGGTCTTGCGATAGAAACGTCATCTATTTCCTTAAATCCTCCAGCGCCTTGCTTTTTCAGTGTGGATGAGCCTGTAACAAAAATTACAGGAGATCGTTCCCCCCAAGCCTCCATCATGGCAGGTATCGCATTCGCAAAACCCTCTGGTCCAACTAGACAAACAGAAGGTTTCCTTGAAAGTCTCGTATGGCCGTCTGCCAAATGGCCCGCAATTTGTTCATGCGGGCAATTTATCACCGGTATTTGATGATTCATGAAACCCTCAAGTGCAGGGTTACAAAACCCACCTGCGAGTGTAAACACATGTTCTATTCCTTTATCTTTAAAAGATTTCGCTAAAAGCTGTCCTCCTCGAAGCATATTATTATCTTTCATCTGGTAAATCCCCTTTATGCGCATAAACTATTTTCATTTTATCCATCGCGCTAACTCCTAGATCAGTGGATGCAAAAGGACCACCATGCAATTTGTTCCCTTCGTCTGCTAATTCGTCTGTTAAGTCATCTGCGAAGATTTTATTTGCATAAATCTCAGCATTATCTTTGGGTTTGAAACCGATATGCCCTGCTTCTATGTTGCTCAAGTTAGAACGATCATTGTCTGACACTCCATAAATAACCGAATAACCGGTATGTGAAGTATCAATTGCTTTCATAACTAATTGAACCAAGTCACCATAAGAAAGCCAACTCGATAAACTTCTTTGCGTTGTTACTGGTGAACATGTAGCAATTCTTAAGCACACCGCTTCAACACCACATTTATCGTAATACATCCGGGCCAAATTTTCAGTAAAACACTTTGATAGCCCATAAAAACCATCAGCTCGATGAGCAGTCTTTGGCCTTAATGTTTTTGTTCTTTTATACATGCCGACTGCATGAATAGAACTTGCATAAACTACCCTAGTACACTTATTTTGGCGAGCTGCTTCCCAAATGTTATAGGAGCCAATAAAATTAGCACCTAGCATATCGTTAAATGGCACTTCGTCTACTAAAGCTCCAAAATGGCAGATAAGCGAAACGTCTTTTGTTAGGTCACATATCTGATCAAAATTTGATAAATCGGCTGAAAAATATTTTTCATTTTCATTGAGTTTTCCAATATCTTTTTTTATGTCAGTCGAAATAAGTGTACTGCAGATGTTTGAAAGTGGCTCTCTAAGATAAGAACCCAATCTACCTCCTGCGCCTGTAAGCAATATCTTTTTTTTCATAAAAACCTCTGTAGGAAATAATTATAAAGAAAACTTTTTTTTTTAGGACTCATTTATCTCAATTTCTCGTTTGATTGCCAAAACAGACGAAATAGTGGAGACACAGTACGGCACGCAGAAAGTTAAAAGAATTTTAAACCAATCGACTGATTTCATATCCTGAAAAATTATTCTGTCACCATGGTTTATTAGAGCAAGTATACAACCAACGATTAGAGCAATCCTTAAAGCTCTTCTTATTACACTTTTTCGAAGGGCAAGCTTTAAAAAGCTATCGTGGTTTGTTATGTTTTTCAAAAGTTGGGCTCATACGAATAATCGTTAAATGTTATCACGAAAGTAACAATTAACAAAAAAACTCCAAAAAATAATCGTTAAGTAAACTCTGGGTCATAAAGGTCTTGTGATCTATAGCATGCAGTAACAGTATTTGCTAAAAGACAAGCTATAGTCATTGGTCCTACTCCACCGGGTACAGGTGTAACGCCGGCTACTAAACCAGCCATATCATTAAAACAAACGTCACCCACCAAAGTAGTTTTTTCGTGTCCATCAACATTTTTTGTTACTCGGTTTATACCAACATCTATGACTGTAGCCCCAGGCTTTACCCATTCTTTTTTAATCATCTCAGGCCTCCCTACCGCAGCCACGATAATATCAGCTTGCGCACATATAGTTTCTATATTCTTTGTTCGAGAGTGAGCTATGGTTACAGTACAATTTTCTTGCAAAAGTAAATTAGCCATCGGCTTACCAACTATATTTGATCTTCCTACGACCACTGCATTTTTACCTGAAAGGTCTCCTAGCCTGTCTTTAAGTAATAATAAACACCCTAATGGTGTACAGGGGATCATTGACTTTTGACCCGTATTTAGAAGACCAACATTTGATATATGAAATCCATCCACATCTTTTTTTGGATCGATAGAATTAATAACCTCTTTTTCATTCAAGTGGTCGGGTAAAGGTAGTTGACATAAAATCCCATGAACATTCACGTCGTCATTTAATTTTTCTATGAGGTTGAGTAATACATCGGAAGAAGTCGATGCATCAAGCTTATGCTCATATGAATTCATGCCAACTTCTAAGGTTTGCTTTCCTTTATTTCTCACATATACCTGGCTCGCGGGGTCCTCTCCAACAAGTATTACTGCTAAACCTGGAGTTACCCCATGTTTTTCCTTTATGACATCCACATAATTTTTTACTTTGGCGCGTAGTGTTTGTGAAAACTTTTTTCCGTCAATAATTTCATTCATTATTTTACTCGACCTTTTAAAATAAGCCCTCAACGTCGCCTTTTTTATTGAGCATTATGGCCTCCGCGCTTGGAACTTTGGGAAGTCCAGGCATAGTCATAACTTCTCCACAAATAACAACAATGAAACCAGCCCCTGCCGACAGTCTTACTTCTCTTATTGGTATTGAGTGCCCGTTTGGTGCACCCCTTCTGTTAGGATCTGTAGTAAAGCTATATTGGGTTTTCGCCATACAAATAGGGAGATCACCATAACCATCATTTTCCCATAACTGTAGCTGATCCCTAATTGACTTGTTCGCAAGAACTTCATCAGCTCTATATATTTTTTTAGCGACCCTTTCGATTTTTTCAATCAGAGACAAATCGTCTTTGTATGTGTAAACAAATTTACTTCTGTTTTCTGCAATCTCAACAACCTTATTCGCGAGAGGAAGGATTCCGTTAGAACCTTCTGCCCAATGCTTACAGACAAAAGCTTCAGTACC
>CACGMO010000050.1 GCA_902574225.1 uncultured Alphaproteobacteria bacterium | reverse complement strand
AAAAGAATTTCGCAAAAATTGGATAGAGTTAGAGAATAATAAGAGTGACGTATGCAGCCAATTGAAAAAATTAGGAATTTTTCAATTATAGCTCATATAGACCATGGAAAGTCCACGTTAGCTGACAGATTGATTCAATTTACTAACACGGTGGCTTCTAGAGATATGAAAGAACAACTTCTCGACTCGATGGATTTGGAGAGAGAACGTGGGATTACAATAAAAGCTAACTCAGTCCGCTTATCCTACAAAGCTAAGGATGGAGAAGAATACATACTGAATTTGATTGATACTCCTGGACATGTTGACTTTTCTTATGAGGTTTCCCGTTCAATGCGAGCTGTCGAAGGTTCTTTGCTTGTAGTCGATGCGAGTCAAGGTGTAGAAGCCCAAACTTTAGCTAATGTATATACTGCCTTGGAGGCTGATCACGAAATCTTTCCAATACTTAATAAAGTAGACCTGCCCGCTTCTGATTGTGATAGAGTTGCGCAACAAATAGAAGAAGTTATTGGTCTAGACGCCTCATCAGCACTGCAAATATCTGCAAAAACTGGCCAAGGAATTGATGAAGTATTAGAAGCAATTGTGACTTCACTACCCCATCCAAAAGGAGATCAAAAAAGTCCTCTTAAAGCTATGCTGGTAGACAGTTGGTATGACAGCTACCTAGGTGTAGTAGTAATGGTACGAGTGGTTGATGGAATTCTAAAAAAAGGTGACAAAATAATAATGATGCAGAGTGGAGCAAAGTATACCATAGACTCAGTAGGTGTCATGAAACTAAAGATTAAGAATGTAGATTTTTTATCTGCGGGGGAGATAGGGGTGTTTACTGCCTCTATAAAGCAAGTTAGGGATACGCGTGTGGGCGATACTATAACGCATGAAGGAAGACCTTGTGGTGAACCCCTTGCTGGATATGAGCCAGCGAAACCCGTTGTATTTTGCGGTTTTTTCCCTGTTGACAGTTCCGAATTTGAAACCCTTAGGGAATCTATTGAAAAATTGGCGTTAAACGATTCCTCGTTTACCTTTGAGATCGAAACGTCATTAGCTTTAGGGTTTGGTTTTCGATGTGGTTTTCTTGGATTGCTACACCTCGAGGTCATAAGAGATCGAATAGAGCGTGAGTTTAATATTGATTTAATCACAACTGCTCCAAGTGTCGTTTACAGTGTTGAGACTACCGACAAACAATTACTTAATATTCACAATCCCGCGGACCTTCCTGATGCATCCAAAATTACTTGTATAAAAGAGCCTCGGATTAAGGCAACAATTTTGGTTCCAGACGAATATCTGGGAGATGTGCTGAAACTTTGTCAGGAAAGACGAGGTATTCAGAAAGACTTAACCTATGTCGGTAGTCGCGCCATGACTATATATGACTTGCCACTTAATGAGGTAGTTTTTGATTTTTACGACAAACTAAAGTCGGTAACAAAAGGATACGCAAGCTTTGACTACCAAATTGAGGGCTATCAAGAGGATAATTTAGTAAAGATGCAAATTCTTGTTAATGACGAACCCGTTGATGCTCTTTCAATGATGGTGCATAAATCCAAGGCAGAGGGCCGTGGACGGAGCTTGTGTGAGAAGCTTAAGGGGCTAATTCCACAACACTTATTCAAAGTTCCTATTCAAGCAGCCATTGGAGGCCGAGTAATAGCGCGAGAAACAATATCTGCGCTCAGAAAAGATGTTACTGCTAAATGTTATGGGGGTGATGTTACAAGAAAAAGAAAGCTACTTGAGAAACAAAAGGCTGGTAAAAAGAAAATGCGTCAATTCGGACGAGTAGAAATTCCCCAACAGGCTTTCATAGATGCACTAAAAATGTCTGATTGACTTTATCACGCTGGATGAGGATGGATGTGATAAGTTTTCTTCTTACACAAGTAAATGTTACCAACGTATCCAGTTGTATTGTTGTTTTCAAACCATTCAACTAAAGAAACAGAGTTACCACCCATAATTAAGGCCCTGTTCTTTAACTCCATCATAACACTTCGGTAATCTTGTGTTTGACCGAAGCTGAGCTTCATAACTTTTGTACATGAACTATTCATTCTTAAATTTAAATCAGGGTGCACGGACACATGACCAACTCCTTGAGCGGGGACAGTTCCTTGGGACATCTTCCCTGAAGCGCTAGTTCCACTCGCATTAGTCACATTAGGCAGCTGAGGGTTGTAGGCACACCCAAAAATGAATAAAAAAATAAAAACCGTGGCTAATCGCATTATAATCTCCTTGAAAACATATTAACGACAAACAGAAATATTTTTTAATTATTATTTAAAGAAGTAAATCTCAGATACATCAACTTTTGCTTTATGATCACGGCCATATGCCACAATTCCTATACTTCTAATAGATGAACTTTTTATCGTTTTTCTTAGAAAGCTGCTTGAAGGTTGAAATGAATCAAGGTTTATTTTTATAACCTTCCAGTTTTTCGAAGTCTTAAAAGATGCATTGTAAAATTGCCAAGGAAGTAATGTTGAAGTTGTTCTTATAAAGATATAATACTTCTGTCCATTTCCTCTAACCTTCAGGGAAATGCCCTTAATATTGTTATCAAAGTATTCTGCTAAACTGTGTCTGATTTGTATGAAACCGCCGTTATTCGCGGTTGAAACTCTACCTTCAAGCCGTACAAAATTATCTGAACCGCTTTTCCCAAAATATGCCTTTCCACTTGATACGCCTCCCATCACACCATCAGTAAAAAATGACCAATTTCTACTTTTGTCCGGATCAAAAGTCTCAAATGGTTTTTCTACCGCCATACCTGTATTTACCTCAAAAAAAGCTATAATCAAAAATTTGCATGCAAATAGAAGATATTTATCCCTTTGTGACATATTTCAAAACTTCTATTAACTGTTGATTGTTTTGAACCACGGCCAACGCAGTAGCGTCAATCTCCTTTAGTGCATGTTGATGATCATCATCATGCATAATAATTAGCGATTTACCTTTTGCAGCAGAGTATCCTGCGTCAAAAGCTGCATTCCATTGTTTGTATTTTTCTCCAAATTTTACTACTACTAGATCGGAACTTTCTATGTTTCTTCTTATTCTTATAGAGTTTATTTTTGCTCCCTTATGGTCATGCCAGAACTTTTTATCCTCACTCCCAAGTATGTTAGCCCCAGAGTTGTCAGAGAGGTCATGATCAGTTTCAGGACCCAAAAACTCTACATTTAAACCTGCTTCATTTGCTCCCAACTTCAGCTCATCTCTCCAATTTGTATGTATCTCTCCTGATAAATAAATTCTCCAGTTCATAAATCTTCCCAAAAATTTGTTGTCAAACATTGCATCTCTGATTAATAAACACTTATTAAATGTGTTAATTAATCTTGTGAAGGAAACATAATGGAAAAAAGAAATCTTGGCAATACAGGAACGAAGGTTGGTGCGTTAGGTATAGGTGCGATGTCCTTTTCCGACTTTTATGGTCCCACAAATACACAAGAAAGCCATGCAATTTTAAAAATGGCTCTTGATAACGGAATAGATCACATTGACACTGCAAAAGTTTATGGAATGGGCTTATCTGAAGAAAGAATAGGTCAATTTTTAAAAACCTTGAGCCCAAATGATAGACAATTTTTCAAAATAGCTACAAAGGGTGGTATAGACAGAAAAAATTTTGATGATAAGGGCACCGTTGTTTTTGATAATTCAAAGGAATTTTTAACTGAAGAATTAAATAATTCGCTTAGACGACTTGGGGTTGACTGCGTTGAACTTTATTATGTCCATCGAAGAGAAGCAGGCAGACCAATTGAAGAAGTAACGGAAACTTTAGTTGAGTTTATAAAACATGGAAAAATCAAGCAATTTGGGTTTTCAGAAATTGCTCCAACTTCATTGGAAAAAGCGGCATCAGTTCATCCCGTCGGTGCTGTACAGTCAGAATATTCTTTAAGCACACGATATCCAGAACTAGGTCTCGTACAAAGAACAAAAAGTCTAGGTACATCGCTCGTGGCATTTAGCCCCATCGGGCGAAGCCTCTTAACAGATAAGCCACATAATTCGGAAACGGTTGAAAAAATGGAGTTTCTTAAAGCAAATCCTCGGTTTATAGAACCGAATCTTTCTAATAATGTAAAAGCCACACAAAAATTTCGTGAATATGCGGCCGATCTTGGGTGTAAAGCATCAGGTCTTGCAATTGCTTGGCTTTTAAAGGTGGATACACATGTTCTCCCCATACCTGGAACGAGGTCAGTAACTCATTTGAAAGAAATGATAGATGGTTGTGAGCTAAATCTCTCAGATAGTAACATGAGAGATATTGAAAATATATTACCACTCGGATGGGCACATGGTGATCGTTATTCAACTGGCCAGTGGTTTGGACCTGAAAAATACTGTTAGGCTGTCTTTCTGGTAACAGTTTTGGCTGTTCCAAAAAATAGCAGTGAACTCACAATCAGAATATTTATTAAGTTCCACATTATTCCATTTAGAATAGCAAGCTGATAAGAGTTAGTCGCATCAAAAATCACTCCAGAAATCCAGCCTCCAAAAGCCATACCTATGACTGTTGCCATTATAACGATTCCTACACGTGCTCCTGCCTCTTGCGGTGGCATGTATTCCCTTACAATAATTGCATAACTTGGAACTATCCCACCTTGAGATAAACCAAATATTAAGCTCACTATATAAAGAGAACTCATCTCGGTTGTAGGGTAGTATAAAACTAATCCAATACATTGAAGAGATGAACCTAATAGTAAAGTTTTTACACCCCCAATAAAATCAACCAAAACACCTGATATTAGTCTTGATATTACACCCCCCAATAGCATTAAAGATAACATTTCCGCTCCAACTTGTGACCCATAACCGAGGTCAACACACATTGTAACTAAGTGAATTTGTGGCATTGACATCGCTACACAACAGCTAATCCCTGCAATGCTAAGAATTATTTGAAGTGTCAAAGGTTTAAAACGTGAAGAAGTTGCCATTGCACTCGCTAGTTTTTTTTGCTCGTCACTAAATTTTTTATCCAAACGTCTTCGCAGAAAAAATGATGCTGGTAAAATTATCGTTATGCATGATAAGGCAAGTAAGAAATAAGATATTCTCCACCCATAATCACTTATTAAGTCTCCAAGCAAAATAGGAAAAATAGCACCAGAAATATAGTTTCCACTAGCAGTAATTGCGACAGCAATACCGCGATACTTTTTAAACCAAAGAGAAATATCTGCTAACAAAGGACCAAAACTTACGGCTGTTCCAATCCCTATAAAAAGATGAAAAAATGCTAACGCAAGGAATGAATCGAAAATTGACGCGCAAATATACCCAAATGCGTTTAATAGTGAAGCCATAATTATTGCTTTTGTTATACCGAAGCGATCTACGATCCGACCTAAAAACACATTTCCTAATGCAAAACCAAGCATAGTAAGCGTGTAGGGAATAGATAACACCGACCTCGTTACCTGAAATTCCTCTCCAAGATTGGGCATAATAACTACAATACCCCACATTCCAGCATTTCCGACTATAGCGATAAATAGAGTTAAGATTAGGCGCGTTAATGAATAAAAACTATCTGGATAGTAAAGTGTTGTTGCGTTCAAAATGCTTCCTGTATTTTAGTGTAAGACCAGTGTTAAACAAATATCCTGCAATAACACAAAATAATACATATTTTGTTATAGGTAATGTGTCAAAACTTTTATATAGTAACGCAATGGTCTTTAGTTTTAGTTTAGTATATTGAAAATTGAGTCACGAAATCTTGATACTTTTGGCATAGCTGGCCTTTGTTTTTTCTCTTTAATCTCTGGATATAATCAAGTTGTAATGAAAGTTGTTAATGATGGATTACAGCCTGTTTTTTGCGCAGGTTTGAGATCTTTATTTGCTGCCTTTCTTATATTGCTTTGGCTATACTTGACTAATAAGAGAATTAAAGTAGAGAAAAACTTACTGCCAGCTATCCTTTTCTACGGTATAATTTTTGGGGCGGAATTTATGTTTCTCTATATAGCACTAGATCTGACCTCTGTTATTAGAGTGACGATCATGTTCTATACTATGCCAATTTGGCTTGCGTTGATGAACCATTTTTTACTAAAAAATGATAAGTTATCAATGGTCAAAACAATTGGACTATTTGCTGCCATTGTCGGGGTTATTATTTCCGTAAGCTCTTCAACAGCATCGGGTGGATTAAGAGCTTCTATCATCGGCGATCTCTGCGCGCTATTGGGCTCGATTGGCTGGGCCTACTTTGCGTTTTATTCAAAAAATTCTAGGGTTAGTGCTGAGTCACCTGATACGTTAATGTTTTATGCTTTTCTTGTATCTACCCCAATGCTGATTATTCTTTCTATGTTCTACGGAGACTTCGTGAGAGAACTTACACTATTACACTATGCCGGTTTCTCATTTCAAGTCTTATTTGCCTCGATAGGTTTTATATTCTGGGTCTGGCTTTTCAAGCGCTATTCTGCAACTACCGTAGCAAGCTTTTCTTTTCTTACCCCAATTATGGGTATCTTTTTCGGGTGGTTACTTTTATCAGAACAACTATCAAGCGCATTATTTGCAGCAGGCCTTCTGGTGATTGGCGGTATTTATCTAGTTACACGGGCTGAGACAAAATTAACCGGATGAAAGGCTAACTACCTGTAAACCTAGGCCTTTCTTTATTAAGAAACGCATTTAGTCCATGGGGACCGTCATGAGTGTCCATTGTGCCGACAATATGTCGAGTCTCGTTGTCAAGTTGCGACTCTATCGGAGATGAGAACGACGATAAAAGCATTCTCTTCACTCCTCCATAGGCCTTAGTCGGTCCGGATGCAAGTTGAATTGCTAACTCGTTAGCCTTTGTGGCTAAGTTGTCGTGAACCACTACCTCCGTTACAAAACCCCATTGCTTGGCTTCGTCTGCAGACAACACTCTATTGGTTAGAAAGAGCTCTTTGGCTCTTAGTAATCCAACATGTTTAGCCAAAAAATACGTTGATGATCCATCAGGAGTTAACCCTGAGGCGGTATACGCTGAGACGAATTTTGCTTTATCCGATGCCAAAATGTAGTCTCCCGACAGAGCAAGAGAAAAGCCCCCGCCTGCAGCAGTTCCATTAATAGCCATAATTACTGGTGCATCCATATATTGAAAACGTATAATCGCATTATGCAGATCGGAAGCCACACGACTAAGATGTTCATCCTGTCTACCTCCTGGAGGATTATCAAATTCCTTTAGGTCGCCTCCAGCGTTGAACATTTTACCATTTGCTGTAACAATGAGAGCACCCAAGTTTTTGTCTCTCGAGCACAAAACCGATATCTCAAATAATTCCTTAGCCATTTGCGCGTTTAATGCATTCGCTTCATCAGGCCTATTCATCGTAAGTGTTCCGACTCTATCTTTCATCTCAAAAGTAATTGTCTCAAATTGCATTACTGCCCCCTCATTAATAATTCAAATTTAGAACTTAAGTAATCATACAACATAAATATAATTTTTCCCTATAAGTATTTGACTTCCCTTGTTAAGATTTGCAATGGAGGACAAAACTTTGGAATTTAGTGAAATTGTAAAAACTTTTACAACCGCGGTTGAAAATAACGATGGAGAAAAACTAGCCTCTTTGTTTACCGTTGATGGAGTCTATGATGATTATATTTATGGTGAATTTAAGGGAAGAAGAAATATTGCTATGATGCTTCCAACCCATTTTCATAGAGATGCTAAAAATTTTTCCTGGGAAATGTACGACCTTATTAACAATGATATTAAAGGGTACGCTAGGTATAGATTCTCTTTTACCTCGACACTCACCGGTTCTGAAAACCTAAAAGTAGCTGTACCCGGTATGGCCTATTTCCAATTTGATGGCAATCTAATTGAATATTATGGGGAGATAGTAAATGGTGGGATACCCATGGCTCAATTAAATCTGCCAGCTGGAAAAATCAAACGCGTCTTCGAAAAATGGTCTGATAGAACTCTAGATTCAGACTCAGAACTAAAGAAGCTATATACCAAGGGAGAATAATTTTGACTATTAGAGCGAGACGAAGTTTTATTTTTACGCCTGGATTAAAGCCTGAAATGTTTCCGAAAGCTCTGGCATGCGGCGTTGATATGGTTTGTGTAGAATTAGAGGATGGTATCGCACCTCATGATAAAACCGAGGCTAGGACGCATGCCCTAAATCTTTTCAAGGATGATAAGGGATTTGAAAACGTTGAACGTATTCTTAGAATCAATAGTATCCGCACACAATTTGGATTAGAAGACTTACAGGCTGTTTTGAAAAGTGAAAGCCCGCCTCCAGCTTTAATGCTCCCCAAAGTGATGGATGCTGAGGAAATTATTATAGTGGACGACCTATTATCAGAAGCAAATAAAGACTGTGAACTTCACCCTATTATAGAGACAAATAAAGGTTTAGAAAATGTTTTCAAAATTGCAGCCGCAAGTAAAAGAATAAAAACTTTATTTTTTGGACTTATTGATATGGCAGCAGAGCTTCGCTGCAATCTAACTTGGGAAGATTTATTGTATGCGCGTTCACGAGTGGTACATGCCGCTGCAAAAGAAGGTCTTGATGCAATTGACGGACCCTATCTTGATCTAAGCGATGGTGATGGACTTAAACGCTACTGTGAGCAAGCTCGTAACCTAGGCTTCACGGGGAAAGGTTCCATTAACCCAAAGCAAGTTCCAATAATTAATAATATATTTTCCCCTAGTGATGAAGAGGTAAAAAAAGCAGAGCGAATACTTAGTATTTTTGAAGATGCAAACACTGGTCTCGTTATGGTCGATGG
>CACGMO010000049.1 GCA_902574225.1 uncultured Alphaproteobacteria bacterium | reverse complement strand
TCAACATAATCGAGACTTATAAAAACCAGCCTCCGGCAGATACTTTATTGGTTTGCGACCTCGTGGCAGACCCTAATCAGAGTGTTTTCAAATTTGAAAACGGTCTGAAAGCGGCCGGTATCGATATCTAAAACATTATAAAGGCCAGTTTATTTTATAAACTGGCCTTTTTAACTGGAGCCTTTAATGGATCTCTTATTATCTTTAGCTCTTCAGATCCTTTACGGGATCGCTAATCTTGCGCTGATAAGCCTAGGGTTAGCTATTGTTTTTGGCATGATGCGCGTGATCAATCTGGCACATGGTGAGTTTCTTATGCTGGGCGGCTATACGGTAGTTGTAGCCACTAACAATGGGGTAAATCTATGGTTTGCCATGCTGGTCCTTGCTCCACTCGTTGTAGGGCTTATTGGTCTTATAGTGGAACGATGTCTTATACAATGGCTTTATGGCAGAATGATCGATACGCTTTTAGCAACCTGGGGATTGTCGCTGTTGTTTATTGGAATAATTACATCAATTTTTGGAGCCTCTACTTCAACTGTAATTTCACCACCGTTAGGAACTGTCACAATTGGAGAGTACACATCATCGGGCTATGAGCTCTTTTTAATCTTCGTGGTGATTGTTTTATTGGCCTTAGTCTACCTAACTTTAAAATTTACTTCTCTCGGGTTGGTAGCGCGGGCGACTATGCAAAACTCCGATATGTCCGCATGCTTGGGGATTTCTACATCCAAAATTTATATGGTCACTTTTTCTCTTGGTGCAGCAGTGAGTGGATTGGCAGGCGGCCTTTTAGTACCAATCACAGGGGTGTTGCCTAACATTGGTGTTATATATATCGCTAAAGCTTTTATTACTGTAATCTCGGGAGGCTCTGCCATACTGGCGGGCACTACTTCTGCTTCGGTTCTTCTAGGTGGGGTGAATGGAATAATGTCGTATATCACAGGGCCAACCTTTGGTGAAGTTGCGCTTTTATTTGCGGCAATCATATTGCTCAGACTAATGCCAACTGGCATTACGGGCCGTTTCTTTAGGAAGAGCCAATAATGCGACTTTATGGAACTTTTAATGGAACATTGGTAATAGCAGGCCTTGCGGTTCTTTTTACCTTGATAGCGCCGAGTATTTTTCAGTTTTTCACGATAATCACACTCACTCAGGTGATTGGCCTATCAATTCTGGCTCTTAGTCTGGCGCTCGTATGGGGATTTGGTGGCATTTTATGCTTTGGGCAGAGTGCTTTTTTTGGGATTGGGGCTTATGCATATTCCGTTGCAGCCGTGAATATTGGTGGGTCTACAGGTTCAATTTTTATTGCCATTCTTGCAGCAGCTGTCTTTGCGGCTATTTTGGGTTACTTCGTATTTTACGGCAAAGTGTCCGATGTTTACCTCGCAGTAATTACATTAACTGTCTCGCTTATTTTATATTCTTTAATGCGGCGTACCTCAGGTCCAGAATACAAGATCGGCAATGCCCTTTTAGGTGGCTTTAACGGTACGGGATCAGCCCCCCTCAATATACCAGGCGATGGCTCTGCGATGCTATTTCCGATGCAGACATTTTATGTATCAATGGCGATACTAGTTATTGCCTATGTATTTACGGGATGGCTTGTCACAACTAAATTTGGGCGCGTTTGCGTATCTATTCGCGAAAACGAAGTCAGAACTGAACTATTAGGTTATGACACACGCCTGTATAAACTCTGTCTCTTTAGCATCAGCGCGGGGATAGCAGGGCTCGGGGGCGTGTTGTTTTGTGTCGGTGTTACAAGGGTTACGCCCGATGTCTTCAGTTTGGGACAATCCGCCTTAGCCATTATTTGGGTTATTGTTGGAGGCCGCATGACCCTGATTGGACCGATTTTAGCAACTTTTGTGTTATATTTTTTAACTTCATCGCTGGGCAGTCAGCAGATACTAAATGCTAACTTGGTGCTAGGTATAATCCTAGTTGTTTTTGTTCTTCTTGTTCCAAATGGTGTGGTTCCAACCATTATGAACTGGTTTGAACGCCGCCGCACAAAACGCTACGAACGTCAGAAAGAGCGCCGTATGAAGTTACGGAAGCACAGAGCAATAGGATAGGGGTAGATAATTAATGGCCAGACGCGAAGTTGTTGTTGAAACTAGAAATTTGTCAATGCATTTTGGCGGTGTACGGGCGGTGGACAATGTCGACTTTGAGCTGCGCGAAAAAGAATTGCGTTGTCTTATTGGCCCAAACGGGGCTGGAAAGTCAACATTTTTTAAATGTCTTACCGGGCAGTTACGCCCGACATCAGGGGATGTGGTAATCCGTGACATAATAATGACAGGACGAGAGTCTCATGAAATCGCAAGCCTTGGTGTGGGAATAAAAACCCAGGTCCCAAACTTATTTGATGGGCTTACCGCGGTTGAAAACCTTTGGCTTTCGTCGCGCAGGTGGCATGGAGACAGACGGGCCAACACGCTTGTTAAAGAAACTATTGACCGCCTTGAACTAGGCGAAATTCGAAGCTCAATTGTGGGTAGTCTAGCTCATGGTCAGCGACAAATGGTGGAACTTGGCATGGTGGTTGCGGCTGAACCTTGGCTGGTATTGCTTGACGAGCCTGCAGCAGGAATGACAGAAGAAGAAACCTTTAAGACAGCCGAACTTGTTCGCGAAATTAATAAGACTTCTGCGTTGATTGTGGTGGAACATGATATGAATTTCATTCGCGCCATTAGTGATATCGTGACCTTGTTCCACCAGGGATCAATTTTCATGGAAGACAAAATGGATGTGATCTCTGCCGATCCAAACGCTAGAGAAATTTATCTTGGACACAAAACATGAGCGCATTACTTGAAATCAAGGGCTTATCTGCTGGTTATGGCAGAATACCAGTGCTTCACGGCGTTGAATGCAACGTACACGACAATGAAATACTAGGTATTTTGGGCAACAATGGAATGGGTAAGTCAACCCTTCTCAAGACAGTCATGGGCATCATCTCGCCAACATCGGGTACGATCCTTTATTCTGGGCAAGATGTTACGCGCTTGAAACCTGGCCCAAGAGCACAATATGGTATGGGATATGTTCCTCAAGGACGTGGGATATTCCCCAATCTAAGCGTTTTGGACAATCTGCGCATGGGTGTTGTGGGTCATGGATTAGATGAAGAAGATGCAATTCGCGATATAGTCCTTGATTTTCCTCGACTTGAAAGCCTCTTGGATCGCTCAGGCGGTACCCTTTCTGGTGGTGAACAGCAAATTCTTGCGCTTGCACGCTGTTTGATTTCACAACCTGACCTTATTTTGCTTGATGAACCCACTGAGGGTATTCAGCCTTCAATTGTCGATGAGATTGGTGAGATTCTCAACACGTTGAACCGTAAAAAGGGGGTAACGATTGTTTTGGTAGAACAGAATATGGAGTTTATAACAGAACTGTCGCATCGTATTAAAATTATGGAAAAGGGAAGCTTTGCAGCTGAAGTAGATATGATTTCGGGGCAAGGTAAAGACCTCTTACAAGGCTTCTCAGGTTTTGGTGGATCAAAAAAACAACGATTATCTCATTCAACATCGGAACCAACTTCACCAAAAACGCCCGAGCCTATACAAAAAGTAACTGCCGCCGAAAAAAGCCCAATGCAGCCCACTGCCGCGTCCTTTAGTGACGCCCCATTAACTGAAAGGATTGTGAAAATGACCGTTCAACGCCCAACATTTACCCAGCTTAAGGAAATTACGCTTGAGCTAGGCATGCAGCTCTCTGATGAGCAAATCAATGAATTCCTGGATAATATGCAAGGATCGCTTGACGCATATGATTTGGTGGATGGTATGCCAGATTATTTACCACCTGTTCTCTATCCGCGTACTAGTGGTTCACGTCCTTCAGACGAGGAAAATCCGTTAAATGGATGGTATATCAAAACTGAAGTGCGTGGTGCCCCCAAAGGACCTCTGTCTGGCAAAACTGTTGCACTGAAAGACAATGTTTGCCTTGCTGGGGTACCCATGATGAACGGTTCATCGACTCTGAAAGGTTACACGCCAGATGTGGATGCCACCGTGGTAACTCGTCTTTTGGATGCGGGTGCAACAATTACAGGAAAAGCGCATTGCGAATATTACTGTTTTTCTGGAGGCAGTCACACAAATGCAACTGGGCCAGTCCATAACCCGTTCAAAAGGGGCTATTCTGCAGGGGGATCTTCGTCTGGGTCCGCAGCACTTGTGGCAGGCAAATATGTAGATATGGCCATTGGTGGTGATCAGGGAGGGTCTATCCGGATGCCTGCAGCTTATTCAGGCTGCTACGGTATGAAGCCGACACATGGACTTGTGCCCTACACTGGCATTATGCCTATTGAGTCTACCCTCGATCATGCAGGACCAATGACCCAGAACGTAGCTGATAATGCTCTTATGCTTGAAGTTATAGCTGGTGCTGATGGGCTGGATCCGCGTCAGTACAATGTAGTAACAGATACCTATACCCGTGCAGTAACTGCAGGAGCCTCAGGTCTTAAGATCGGTATTGTAAAGGAAGGCTTTGGCCACGCCAGTAGTGAGTCAGATGTAGACCAAAAAGTTCGAGCTGCTGCCAATATATTAAGTGAGTGTGGTGCATCCGTCGATGAAATATCTGTTCCTTGGCACCTTAAGGGTCTGCCAATATGGACCCCAATCGCCAGTGAAGGCGCAACCAATCAGATGATGCACGGAAATGGCATGGGGACTGGTTGGGAAGGCATGTACACAACTTCTTTGTTGGACTATCATGCCAATTGGCGCGGACGTGCCGATGAGCTATCAGATACATTGAAAATTACAATGTTTGTTGGGCAGTATTTTCTAAAACATCATAGGGGTCATTACTATGCCAAAGCCCAAAACCTATCGCGCCAATTGCGCGAAGAATATAACAAGGTCCTTGCCTCCTATGATCTTTTGCTGATGCCAACAACTCCGATGAAGGCCACGCCAATCCCAGAGAGATCAGAGGGCCTCGCAACATGGACCCAACGCGCGTTTGAGATGTTGGTCAATACAGCCCCCTTTGATGTGACGGGGCATCCAGGCATGTCCGTTCCCTGTGGAATGTCTGATGGTCTACCTGTTGGAATGATGCTGATCGGACGTCATTATGAGGAAAGCACAATTTATCGTGCTGCTGGTGCCTTTGAAGCTGCAAAGGACTGGGAGACACTCTAAATCTGCAAGAGGACACAATGGTACAAATTGCGCCTACTGAAGGGCTTAGCCACGTTATTGGAGACCAATCAAACCGTCTTTTGAACTTAACGCTGCCAGAGTTTTTCAACTATACCAGACGAAAATTTGGACTGTGTGAAGCCGTTGTTTTTTCACAGTTTAACGTGCGCTGGTCCTATAGTGAACTTTTGGACAAATGTGATGCATTTGCAGCAGGTCTTTTGGCGCTTGGTCTTTATAAAGGAGACCGGGTCGGTATTTGGTCTCCAAATCGAGTAGAGTGGATAATCGCACAAATTGCAACGGCGCGCCTTGGAATAATTCTTGTCAACATTAATCCTGCCTATAAAGGAACAGAGCTCGAATATTGTATAAACAAAGTCGATCTAAAATGTTTGATCTTTGCAACGCAATTTAAATCATCCGCTTATGCTCAAACAATTTTAGATCTTTGTCCAGAGTTGGTTGAACAAAAGCCCGGACACCTACACTTAAAAAAACTGCCAAGTCTGCGTGTATTAGTGCAGATTTCAGAAACACCCATAGCAGGCGCTTATTCCTTTCAAGAGGTCGTTAAAAAAGCGACCTCGGGCTATTTTGAGCGACTGGATAACATTGCTAATGGGCTCCGTCCGGATGACGCAATTAACATACAGTTTACATCTGGTACTACGGGTTCACCGAAAGGAGCAACCCTGAGTCACAAAAATATAATTAACAATGCAGTATCTTGTGCCAAAGCAATGAATCTGACACACTACGACCGGGTGTGCATTCCAGTGCCTCTTTATCATTGTTTTGGGATGGTGCTTGGAACGCTTGCTTGCTGCTCGGCTGGGGCTACGATGATATATCCGAGCGAAGGCTTTGAGCCAGACAAAACTATGCACGCCCTTAAAAGTGAAAGCTGTACCGCTGTTCATGGGGTGCCTACCATGTTTTCAGCGATGTTAGCGTCCTCAGAATTTAACGGGAAACCGATTAAATCTTTGCGAACAGGTATAATGGCGGGATCGCAATGCCCTGAAGTACTAATGCGTCGCGTGCTTTATGATTTGGGATGCTCTGAAATAACTATTGCATATGGAATGACTGAAACTAGCCCCATCTCATTTCAATCGGACGTTAATGATCCCGTGGATGTACGGGTCAGCACTGTGGGTCGTATCCAACCGCATTGCGAAGTTAAAATAGTAGAAGATGATGGCTCAACTTGCCCTGTTGGTCAAACAGGAGAGCTTTGGACCAAAGGCTATTTAGTAATGAAAGGGTATTGGAACGATACTGAGGCCACTCAATCCTCTATCGAAAACGGATGGATGAAAACTGGTGATCTTGCCACTATTGACAATGAGGGTTTCTGTCGGATTGTTGGCCGCAAAAAAGATATGGTGATCCGTGGCGGGGAAAATATATACCCTGCAGAACTTGAAGAATTTCTCACTGCTCAGAATGGGATTCTGGAAGCTCATGTTTTTGGTATTCCAGATGAGAAATTTGGTGAGCAACTAGTAGCCTGGATCATCGCTGAAGAAGGCGCCACTCTCGATGAAACTTCCATTCAGAACCTCTGTAAAAATGCGCTAGCCTATTACAAAGTACCAGCCATAGTACGTTTTGTGAAGGAAGTACCCCTTACCGCCACAGGAAAACCTCAAAAATTCAAAATGCGCGAGATAATGTTGAACAAAACCTAAATTGTTTAATTACATCTCGTTATTTAATATGGTGAGTATAGAAAAATTTGTGCTGATAATAGTGCGCTTTTATACCCTACAGCCCTACCGTATGGAGGGTATAAACTGTCAAGGGCTTGTAGGCATAAGTACTGGAAAATTAATGAAGAGAACGTTACTATACCCATAATAGTAATAACAGTCGAAGATTGATATGTCCACTTTACCAGATAGAAATGAATTTGAGTTTGAAAAAATAGAGGAGATTGCAAACTCTGGAAATGACTATCCTGTTTTTATGCTAAATTTAAATAAATATTTTGATAGAAGTGGGTTTCTCAATCAAAATGAAAAATATAGTGATTACATCAAAACGGTGTATGCAATTTTGCATGAAACTGGTGGAAAAATGTTGTGGAGATCTACTGTTCATGACCAAATGGTTGGAAACCAAAAAATAGATGAAATTTGGGCTGTTTGGTACCCATCTCACAAGGCGTTTTTGGATCTTAAGGACGTACCAACTGCTGCAAAATCGTTCACCTTGAAGCGGCAGGTCGTTGAACGAGCCGTAATTCACAGATGTGATCCGTATTAGAATAGGGGGTGATGGAATGGCTGAGATACCAAATGTAAATAAACAGGCCTTTGAAGATGTTTCTAAAATAGCAAATAGCAGCGATGATAGACCTGTATTGATGTTAAATTTGAATACCTATTTTAATGGTCAAAGCACAATGTCATCTGATGCATACAAGGCTTACAATTCTGCAGTTGAAGCAATTCTCAGAGAGGTAAAAGGAAAAATCTTGTGGCGATCTCCAGTATATGGACAACCTGTAGGAAAGCAACATGTCGACGAAGTATTGGCAGTTTGGTACCCAAATCATCAAGCTTTCATAGATATTAAAGATGCTCCCAGCTCTGCACGATTTGCTGAGGCCAAAAATAGGGTTGTAAAGTATGCTATTATACATCGAAGCGATCCGTATACCGTCGAAAGAGTTCCTTGAGTAGAGGTAAAATCTTCGAGACACATCCACATTGCTGGAAGGTATTGAAAAAAGGTCTTTCAGTTGGTTCAAACTTAGGCTCTACCAAAATATAAATAAGTAAAAGATAAATTTTTCAAACGGGCATGGTTTTCAGGATAAATGGCGGAGAAGGTTGAATTACTCGTCCATCTTTTAATTATAATCTATCATTATCTATTAAACCTTATATATATTGACTTCGATAGCATATCAGGCGTATCCTCTTGACAGTTTTAAGACACGCGTGGTCGTCATGCGTGGTATTAGATAAGAATTTACTTGAAAAGAACTATAAAAGTTTCCCATAAGGCTATTAATGAGAGCACCCATAATTATCCACGCAGGATTACCAAGAACAGCCACAACAACGTTGCAAAAGACTCTTTTACCAAAGTATTGTCACCATCCTCTTTATACAAAAGATAGAATGAGCAGTATGCTTGCAACAAATGAGTACAATTTACTTGATAGACTTGAGAAGGGACAGACATTAACAAAATCTGAAATTGCACGAATAATATTCACTTCTGCTAGCTTAACCTATGGTGGTGAAGACGAGTGGTATTTTAAACTACTTAAAGCTACGGAAAAGCTTCTATTAGAAGAAAAGTCATCAGAACTGCCTCCAATATTATCTTCTGAGTCTCTAACACTTACCATAGCTAGCTACAATATTCGTGGAAGTGCAGCAGGTAGACAATTTGGTATAATACCCCTAATTAAGGCTGTAAATAAATTAACAAATGAACCTCCAAAAATCATACTTTGTTTTAGGGACCCAATTGAACACTTTTGTTCAATGTTTCTAAGGATTGTTCGTCAGGGTATTAGTAAGAAAAATGACTTTAATAAATACGTAAAATATCAATTCAGACTAGAAAATAATTTGAAATATTCCTCAAATATTTCACATCTGTATCACAAGTCTTTGATCAAACACTTGGAGGATCTTAATTCTATTGTTGTACCAATAAAATATAAGAATTTGCTTCAATCTTCTAATGCTTTACGACTACTTAACCTCGAGGGTGACAAAATATCGCTATCGAAATTAAAGAAAGAAAATCACCACCTCTCTCACCCAGAATTTAATGTCTCGATTGAACAAATAAAGCATCTACAGCTTGGATTAACAAATGTCTTTAAGGCATTAAATATTTACAATAAAATTTACAAAGAGGCCTTTCTTGATATGGATAAAGCCATTTTCTAGAAAAGATAGGGA
>CACGMO010000048.1 GCA_902574225.1 uncultured Alphaproteobacteria bacterium | reverse complement strand
TTATCAGGGGTTGAGATACTACGGCAAATACGGGCTAGTAAAAGCCTAAAGAAAATTCCCATTATAATGCTCACAGCGCGAACTGAAGAAAGTGATAAATTGAGAGCTTTTGACACCGGAGCTGATGACTATATAACCAAGCCCTTTTCAAACTCTGAATTAATTGCCCGAACGAAAGCTCTTCTAAGACGCGTGAGTGAAGATAGTTTTACAGACATTTTAAATTTTCATGACATTGAATTAAACCGTGATAACAAAAGAGTGTTTAGAGGTAAAAAGGAGATAAAATTGGGGCCTGTGGAATTTAAGTTACTTGAAGTTTTTCTAATGAGGCCTGGACAAGTATTTAACCGGGAGCAGTTGTTAGATAAAGTCTGGGGTAATCAGATATATGTCGAGGAAAGAACAGTTGATGTCCATGTGGGACGTTTGCGAAGGGCGCTTAATAGAGGTAAAGTGAAAAAGGATCCGATACGGACTGTAAGAAGTGCAGGTTATTCACTTAATGAAAACTATAGTTAGCGACTTCTCATCCTATATGTAGGTAAGAAAAAAAAATTTCTGATGCTTTTTCCCACGAAAACTTCTTTGCATGTTTTATAGCAGTCGATGCACTAAGCGCTTCTAATTCTCGCACTGCTTCAACCAGATCTTCTCTTAGGATTCCTGCTTTCGATTTGCCGATAACATCTTTAGGGCCGGAAACATTATATGCGGCCACAGGGAGCCCACATGCCATTGCTTCGAGCAACACCAGTCCAAAAGTATCGGTTTTTGAGGGAAATACGAAATAATCACACTCTTGATAAATCTTTGCTATTTCCTCATGACTTTTATTTCCAAAAAATTTGACGTCTGGATATTTTTCTCTGAGCCTTTTTTCTTCTGGGCCACTACCTATCATCCATTTTTCTCCATCAAGTTTTAGACCCAAGAACGCGTCTAAATTTTTCTCTATTGCTAATCGGCTTGTGCATACATAAACCTTTTTCTTTCTAGCGGCTCTTTTCTTAGGTTGAAATGTTGAAAGATCCACTCCCAAAGACCATACTTCCGGTTTTCCCACATTCCATTTGATGAGATCTTCCTGAACTGTTTTAGAAGGAACAAGCACTCTCTCAGAGTTTTTATGGAACCATCTCAGAAAAGCGTATGTCCAGGACAATGGGATTGCTGTGCGTGCTTTTATGTACTCTGGAAAACGTGTTTGATAAGCGGTTGTATAACGCATTTTATTTTTATGAGCGTACGATCGAGCTGCTATTCCCAGAGGCCCTTCTGTATTAACGTGGAGTGCGTCCGGTTTTAAATCATCAAGGATAGCAAAAACTTTTTTTCTTGCGAAGAGGGCCAATCTTATTTCCGGATAGGTTGGACAGGGAATATTTTTAAAGCGGTCGGGTCCGATAACAAAAACATCGTGTCCCATCTTTCTTAAGTGTTTAACCGTTTGCTGGATACAAACGACCACTCCATTGACTTGAGGTGTCCACGCATCGGTTATAATAACTATTTTTGACAATTGGCTCTACTTAACACCTTCAACGGGTGTCAATTTACCTTTTGTTTTCGACCATTCGATTATTTCAATTTTTCCGTCAAAATTCTCAACCAAAGCAGTCATTGATTCTACCCAGTCTCCATCATTGGCGTACATTATATCTTCAACCATTTTCATCTCAGCCTTATGAATGTGACCACAAATTACACCGTCACAACCTCTACGCCTTGTCTCCGTCGCTATAGACTTTTCAAAGGCAGACATGAATGAGACAGCTAGCTTCACTTTTGATTTTAAGTATTGAGAGAGCGACCAATAAGGAAGCTTGAAGAGTCGTCGAATCGCATTAAAAACAGCGTTTATTTTCAACAGAAATACATACGCCCAGTCGCCAATATAGGCAAGCCACCTTGCGTGCTGAATTACATTGTCAAATAAATCGCCATGAACCACCCAGAATTTTTTGCCATTAGCCGTATAATGTATATCGTCATCCTTAACTTTTATACCCCCCATGGTAAGGCCTATAAAGTCCCTGGCCACTTCGTCATGATTGCCTGGAATAAAAATAATCTCGGTACCTTTCTTTGCTTTTTCCAAAATCTTCTGCACAACATCATTATGCGTCTGTGGCCAGTACCATCGTTTAGACAGTTGCCATCCATCTACTATATCTCCTACCAGAAAAATTTTTTCACACTCTATGGTTTTTAGAAATTCTAAAAACTCTTTAGCTCTTGACCCTTTAGTCCCCAGGTGAACGTCAGAAACCCACACCGTTTTAAAAACCTTTGCTGTGTAACTAAGATCATTCATTATTTATTCCAAAAACGCTTAATGATTAAACTGACTTGTAAAGATTAAAGATTGTCTTTTTTCCGAGTCTTAATTCGGCTTCCTTACCACCCTAATATAGTGCCATACCATATTATTTAAATACTCCTTTTGAAAGAAAAATATTAAAAAGTTTCCCTTTTTTTCTTATTTTCGAGAATAGGTGCCAGATTTAAATTTTGGACGATAGAAGCTCTTGATAGCTTTATTTTAATTCTGGTTCATTAGTGGAATAAAGTCCTATACTAAATAAAGATAAGGTATGCGGAGGTAATAATCAAAATGAAAATTCTCGTTTTAGGTGCAGGTGCCGTAGGAGGTTATTTTGGAGGACGAATGGCCGAAGCAGGAATGGATGTCACTTTTTTAGTAAGAGAAAAGAGACAAAAAAAATTAGAAAAATCGAGTTTAATAATTAAGAGTCCGAAAGGTGACTTCGCCACTAGTCCCAACCTTGTGACTATAGATAAACTAGACAGTATCTATGATATCATCTTATTTACTAATAAAGCCTATGATTTAGACGAGATTTTGCAATCTCCTTTTCCAGTAAAGGATGGGTCAATAATTATCCCATTACTTAATGGCTATGCACATATGGAAAAATTAAGAGATAAGTTTCCAAATGCGCGTTTATTTGGAGGTATTGTGCACATCTTTTCTACATTGAACGATGAGGGTGAAATTCACCATTTCAATGATATTCACTCGCTAACTTTTGGTCACTTGAACAAAGCTGATGAAACGGATGGAAGAGGATTTTTTGATGCTTGTAGTTCTGCAAACTTCTCAATTAAGTACTCGGATGACATCATTGTAGACCTTTGGCATAAGTGGTTACTCATAACCACCGTAGCAGGCGCCACTACGCTATTCAATGCAACCATAGGAGAAATTGCGTCCACTAAGCATGGAATAGCATTTATTACGGATCTTCATGATGAGTGTATAAATATAGCAAAGTCGGAAAAAATTCAGGTGAGTGACGATAATTTAGCGCAACAAAGACGCTTTCTTTCTGACAAAGAATCTACTTGGAACTCATCTATGCGAAGAGACATGGTGAATAAGTCAAAAATTGAGTGCGCCCATATATTTTTAGAACTCATTAATGTTGCAGACAAAAACAACGTTGAATGTCCCTCTTTAAAAACCGTAATGATAAATGGTGAAATATATATGCGATCTCTAGTCTAAGGTGCAATCCAGCTAGATTTATTATTATTTAAATCTAATACCATTCTCTCGTGGCCCGATGATTTCAAATAAAGATAATCTATTTCGGTTATCTTATTGTCGACAACACAAAAATTCTTTTTTCCTTCTTCACTCTGTTCCGATGTTGGGGTCTTTCCCTTTAACTCTAAAGGCAAACCATCGTCCTTTTCTTCAATGTGGCTTGAAGGATCATATTTTGTTAAATAACATTTTCTTGATGAGAGCCCTGTATTATCCCATGAATCATTCCATATAGCATCGTCGTAATGAATACTAGAAATTGTCTTTATCCTTAACTGCGTTTTCAGCTTATAACTATATACCAAGCAGACTGTGTTTGGGTTTTTCTTAATATCATCAAGTTTTGGACTTCTATAATCGGTGTGAAAACGAATAATATTTTTATCTTTATCAAAATTTCTTAAAACAACACTTCTTGCTTCCACTCCCTCCTTTCCAATGGTACAAAAAGTCATAATGTGAAAATCATGATCTCTCTCTTTCGCCCCGTTTTCCAGTAGCTCACTGACTTTTATAAAAATATCGTTATTCATTTCCAATTCCATTAATGCCTAATATCTTAAATATATTAAAAAAAACAGTTTTTTCAAAAGAGCCTTTCGGATTACTTATCTTACTCGCTATAGCAATGCCCATAGCGTTTTCAACTTGGGTTGCTTTACTTAATAATTTTGTAATAGAAGTATCCAGTTTTTCTGGCGTCGAGATAGGTTGGCTTCAAAGTGTAAGAGAGATACCAGGGTTTCTTGCTGTCTGTGTTATTTTTATCTTGTTTTTTATAAGCGAACAAAGACTTGCATACATATCGCTAGCTCTTCTAGCGTTGGCGGTAGCGGTTACTGCTCTTTTCCCTGAGTTTAAAGGATTAATTATTACAACATTAATCAGTTCAATTGGTTTTCATTACTATGAGACAGTCAATCAATCGCTTCAATTGCAATGGCTGAAGAAAGAAACAGCTCCTTCGTCAATAGGATGGATTGTAGCGGCTGGATCGGGTTCAGCTTTTTTTGTTTATATCGCTATAATTATTCTTTGGCTTAATCTTAATTTTAATTATTTTTTCATCTATTTTTTTGCAGGCTTATTGTGCTTATTAATTGTTGTCTTTTGCTTTTTTTATTATCCGCAATTTCAAATTGGCAAAAAGCAGCGGTTAGCTATTGTGCTAAAGCGGAGATATTGGGTCTATTATACCCTGCAGTTTTTTTCGGGAGCCAGGCGACAAATATTCGTTGTTTTTGCAAGCTTTATGATGGTTGAAAAATATAGTTTTGATGTTCACCAAATCACACTTCTTCTTTTAACAAACTTTTTAATCAACATATTTATGGCACCATTAATTGGGCGATTTATAGAAAAGTTTGGTGAAAGACTTTCGTTAATTGTTGAGTACTTCGGCCTTATGGTTATTTTTCTTCTTTATGCCGGCCTCTATTATTTCAATTGGTCTTACATTGTCGCGTCTATTCTATTTATTGCAGACCATATGTTTTTTGGGTTGGCTTTTGCAATGAAAACATACTTTCAAAAAATTGCCGATAGCGAGGATTTTGCTCCAACTGCTGCTGTGGCTTTTACAATAAACCATATTTCTGCTGTATTTCTTCCAGTTCTATTAGGCTATATTTGGATTCATAATAATAGTGCTGTTTTTTACCTAGCTGCGGTATTATCATTTATTTCGTTGATAGTGGCGATATTGATACCAAGATTTCCGTCTAAAGGTAACGAGAGTATTTTACGTGTCTAGGTGTTTTGTTGATGAAGGTCCAGCCCTCTACCCATCTCATGCATCTCTTCATCTGGTTGTGGGGGTTCAGGAATTTGTACAATTTCAATCCAGCCGTTTAAAAAATCAAACCGAAGACCAACCTCATCCATACCAGTTTTAAGAATTAATTGGTCAAGACCATTTGTATTCTTTACAGCTCTATTAATAGATTTACACATAATTTTGTGGAGAAACTCTCTTTCTAGTTTTGTTTTAGGTTTGAAGGTTTTCTCTATTTCTAAATATTCAAGGTCTAAACAGCGAACATTTACAGTATTTTTTCCAGCTAATAGGCTAATCGCCACTATTGGTTTAGTTTCGCCAATTCGTGGAATTGCCCAAAAAGATTCATATTCCCAATTGGGACGAACTAGACTACTAATTTCATAATTTAAAGCACTCATCTGCGAAAATAATGCTTTTAGCGATATGATTAAAGTTATGACAGTGGTGCCGAAGACTTTTATAAACAACATAAAACCTATTTGTTAATTACATCCAAAGATGCTTCAAACTTTATTACCATCTATTTCAACTTTGTCTACTTGTATATCAGGGCTGTAATTATTCTCCCCAATTATCAAAGGAAGTATTTCACTTTGATCATTTCCTCCTAAGTTTTCATATCTTTCTTCTCCCCATTCGAACGTTGAGAACTCTCCACATTTTTTACAAACGGGTTCCCATTCGCTTTGACTATCACAGTTAGAGCAAATCCACCTTTTTGATCGCTTAGCTGTAACAGCTTTTGCAAGCCAGCCTTTTACAACAGCATCTGATGATCCAACTCCCTTTTCAATGGCAGCCATTAGGGTATACACCTTAGCGTTTGCTTGATCAGTTTCTATTAGATCACTTATAGCCCGTCTCGCTTCAGGAAAATTTTCAGAAAGAATATTTAATTCGGCTTTTAAGGTTTTAGTCTCCACATCACTCTTCTTAACATTTAATATTTTTTTAAAACGTTCTACACGATCATCGACGCTTTCATTGGCCTCGATCTCCGCAAATTTTTTTGCTACATCTGGGTGAGGAATAACTTTCCATGTACTTAACAATACTGTTTCTGCTTTCTTTTTTTGTCCTTCAAGAACCTCTAGCTCTGACAAAAAAATTGAATTTGGAACGAGGCCCGCGTATTTTTTTAACGCCTGCCTGGACATCTTCAAGGCATCCAGCGTCTTTCCATCTGATCTAAGTTCCTTAGCTTTCTGAAATAAAAGAATACTTTCTCCTTTGCTATAAATTTCTTTGTCTATTCTTTTAATCTTATTAATATTTTTATAACTCGTTAAGGCTCCATCCCAATCACCCTCGGTGAGTTGGAGATTAAACAAAGTTTTATTAAATGACAGGTTTCGGGGTTTTAGCTTGATTAACCGCTCTGTCAGTTTGAGCGCTAGGCTTGTATTCTCCTCAGATAGTTTCATCTTTATGAGACCAAACAACCCCATGCTCCGTGTCGTCTTATCTTTAATTAATTCTTGAAAAATCTCTTCTTGTTTTGCCACGTTTCCTTTGGCGTCATACGAGCTAAGAGATAATATGTTCGGCAAAGATTTTGACTTGAGATATTTCTTGCTTCGCTTTATTTCTGATAAAGCTCTTTCATGATCCCCTTCAAAGCTTGCAGTATATGCGCTAATTAAAATGCTTTGTCCTTTTCTTTCTGACCTTTTTTCAAAGAACCTTTTTAGAGCTGTATCATCTCCTCTCAAAAATCCAATCAAAGACCATAAAAACTTTAGGGCTATATTTATCATTAATGCAACAAAGAGGAGCGCAAAAATAAGGGCAAAAAACGATATGAAACTTAACTGGTATTCTCTATTAAGAAAGTCAATCGTTAATGTCCCATCGGTATCTTTTACAAAATTAAATGCGACAGCTAGTGCTATTGCAATGCTGAAAAAAAATATTGCCTTTATAAATATCCAAATCACTGATTTATCAGATCTTCCATTTCAATAAGTTTATCCAGCTTTCCAATCCAATCTTTCATTAAGGCTCTAGTCTCTGATGATAGTTTACTAATCTCAATTTTTGCGTTTTCTAACTTTCCGCTTTTTAATGAGTCATCAATTCTGGACAGTATTGCGTCTGTGTGATCACCCTCAATAGGCTCAGTAGACCTAGATATAAAAATAGTTTTGAAGTAATTTGTTAACCAGTCTGTCCAGTCTTGTTTCTCAAGCGAGTTTATTTCGTTTTTCAAAGCACGATAAGAAATCTCGGTGAATTCTTCTATTAAAATCAAAAGTTCTCGACTCATTTCTAAGGACTGTTTTTTCTCTATATTCTGATAGGAACTTCTTAAAACTAATAAACTCTTTTTGTTATTTTCAATAAGCTCTTGGTTTTTTGATATTCGTTGCTGCAATACATCTAAATTTCTTTTATATGTTTGTTGAAAATTTTTCAGCTTATCAACTTGGTTTTTTGACAGTCCCTCATTTTTAATATCACTTCGGTTTTGAGTCTCATCTTCGCTTTTGTATTTTACATTTTCAGAAATAGCAGCGCTTATTTTTGACTCTATATCATTCGCGTTCTTTTTAACCAACTCGTTGACCAATTTTATTCTTGATAGCAAAAATTCTTTTTCTGATTGTAACTCTTCGATACTAGAACTAACAATTTTCTCTCTTTCGGAGAGAAATGTGTTTTTGTTCAACTTAGAATTTAATTCAGATTTTAAATCTTTAATTTCAACAAAGAAAATAAAATATAAAGAGCCTAAGGCTAATGCTGATAATGCTAAACTAACTACGGCCAACATAAGAGCATAGTTGAAGTGATAACCCAATGTTTTTGGGCCATCACTGTTTTTTTTCAAACTCTTCTTAGTATTTGATTCTGTCACTTTTAAGCTTTTTAGTTTTAGTCTTAATAACGTGCATATTCTTTAACTATCATCTTGACCATTTCAGAGATCACAGGCTCTTGAACTGTCTGGCATCTAATGTCTTTATCTAAGACCGATCTTAATCTATTTTCAATTTTTTTGCTAAAACAGAAAAATATTTTATTGAGATTGTTTTCTGAAGCGCCCTTTGTCAAACTGTCCACGGATTTTTCCGAGAATAGCACTATACCCTCCAACTGTTTTCTGGCTAAAACATTGTCTAGTTCTCTTTGCCGAATAGGTCTTTTCTGCTTATAAACCACATACTCTTCACAATTAAAGTTGTACTTTGAAAGATCCGCCTTTAAGTCAAAAGATATTTCGTCACCTCGCAAATAAAATATAGTTGGTCTTTTGTTATTACAGTAGTCTTTCAAGCTATCAAGCAACTGCTTTACATTTGAGAAAATAAATTTCTCCTTCGCTCCTATTTCTTTAAGAAATTCATCACATCTTTGCCCAACAGCAAAAATAGGTGTTTCTGAGTTTTTCAATTCTAGATTTAATTTCTCTGCAGCATAAACGGATGTAAAGACTAAAATATCCGCCCACTTTTCCACTTCTGATCCTGAAAATATAGGAAGGCTCAACATTTTTGCTACTTTATCAAAAACCTCACCTGGAGCATCATCTATAGTTGTTCCAAGCCTCTTTATTTCATTCGCTCCCAAAACGGCTAAATACTGGCAATGACCACCTGAAGCTAAAAGCAATAGATAAGGATAGCTTAGATCATCTGTCATTTGAGGAGTGAGCGCATGACCAACGAGGTGATTAACACCAATCAGTGGTTTTTCTGTTGAAAAAGCCAACCCTTTCGCAAAATTTATACCTGAGATAAGACCTCCAATTAATCCTGGCCCCTTTGTTACACAAATAATATCAACATCATCAAGTCTAATACTATTTTCTTTGAGAACTGTTTTAAAGCATGTATCCACTCTCTCTGAGTGGGCACGCGCTGCAATTTCTGGTACGACACCGCCGTAGCTTCTATGGAGTTTTTCTTGAGATAGTGTCACAAGTCCCAGTTTTTCTGAAACCAGTATAT
>CACGMO010000047.1 GCA_902574225.1 uncultured Alphaproteobacteria bacterium | reverse complement strand
AGAGTATGAATACTGAACGAACTTTACAACGACCAATTAATTAAATGTGTTAATTAGGCGCTAGATTCTTAATTTAAAAAAATTGCAATGATGGATGTTTACGTTTTCCTACACACAGTTTTTTGTATTAAAATTTATCGTTGTTTTCGTCGCTAGAGAAATTAAGTCATTTATTTTATTAAGAAAAGATGGGTCCAGCGGTTAAGATCGAACCAACGACCAGAGTGTCATACCACGTCATACTTTGTTATAAAGTGTCATATTTGGTCATATTGGTTTATATGGTGTCGTACTTATCTTGTCACCAGCGCAGGAAATTTTGTCACCAATTTTGGTTAGTGGCTTTAAAAAAGCTTAAACAGTTTTAATCACTTTTCATTATCTTTTATAAAATCAAAACAAGCTGCTGCAACATTTTCAGGTCTTTCGATATGGGTCCAATGCAGTGCATCTTTAATGATAACAAATCTCGAAAATCTTGCGCCTTTCTTTATTTTTATAGTTGAGTATTTATTAGAAGAATTAGTTTTAACAAATTTCTTCCAGTTTTTTTTCCAAGTTGGATCATCTCTATCTTGAAATTTTCCCTCTGGAAGTAGGTCCTCTATTTCATTTGGCCAAAAATTCCAAATACCCCAATAGGGTTGATCTCCAGTATGATTTGATATTATTCCGAAATCGCCGGGTAAATCAGCAAAAATGTATGTTGGAAACCTCAATCTAAAGAGTCTAAAAATCCCAGTTACTTTACCAAATCCAAACAATCCCATAATTTTTCTATAAAACGGCATTTTTTTAGCACCAGGAATTTTTTCTGCGAGAAGCATTTCATCGGATCCTTGAAATTGCATCATAGGAAAGTCCGTGTCTAGTATACAAAAACCTCGAGATCTATCGGAACGCCTTCTTCCTTCATCAAGAAAATCGGTCTGCCGAAATATTTGCCTTGTCAGCTTAAAAAAATAATCAGATTGATTTGGCATTCTCTGAATTGCTTCCCATCTATCATTTATATCTGTCCCTCTTTTGGCTATTGCTGCCTCTTTAGAAAATGAGGGCGCAATAAATCCAAAAGGAGCACCACCCATAATTGCGCTTTTCAAAAGTTTAGGAAACGCTTTAGTAGCCATAATTCGATGAGGTGGACCCAGAAAAATCCCCTTTTCAGTCAGTTTTGTCCACTCTTCTTTGAAATTGGTCCAACCCTGTGATCCTCTTGAATAAGAAATTGCCATCTCAGGGTACTGAGCAAGCATATTATCCATGATTATACATCCTCGATCATGTCCCACAAAATGAGCTCTCTTTATTTTTAATCCCACAGAGATAATCTTTTTCAGTGTCTGAGCACAATTTTCTAAGTCAAATCGAGGATCTATTTTCATCTTTTCCCTCATTTTTATAATTTTGCTAGGAGGTATGAAACCGTCATATTTGGCCGTCATTGTAGGGTGTTTTCTAATTACTGTGTACTCTTCTAGAAATGGCACAGTTACAGTTATGAAATAAAATTTACTCTGTTTATCATTAATTACCATGTTAGATACCAGCCAGCGCGCGTCTGCTAGACTGTCCTCAAATACGCCCATCATTAAAATTACGGGTGTTCCTTTTTTATTTCCGGCCAATGAAACTCTGTGCTCATGGCCTTCAATCTCTATATATTTAACCGCGAAATTGATCCCGTTTGTTTGAGGAAGTGAGTATATTTTTTTTGTCATTTTTTAAGTTTGAACAATTTCGATTTTTGATTAGTCGGACCCGTTGACTTTAGCAATGTTAAGGTTCAAAATAAATACCTAAAGTTTAGGAAAATATATTGAGATTAGGAACGGTTGAACATAAAAAAGAAATTAAAGTTATCGTTTTAGTTGAAAATGATACTTTTCTTGATATTGCGAAGGCAGCTGCTCAATCTAGCATAACTGATTTCGACTTTACAGACATGCAACGATTAATTGAACAAGGCGAGAGTGCTTTGGAGAAGGTATCGTTTCTGCTTGATCAAAGTAATGAGAGTTGTTTTATCTCCGCTGAAGAAGTAGTTTTTCGCCCGCCTGTAATACCATTACAATATAGAGCATTTTCAATTTTCGAAGACCATTTAAAAAATGCGTTTGCACAAGCTACTAAGCTTTCAGGTATAAAGTATGAGATACCTCCAGTGTGGTATGAACAGCCAATTTATTATAAAGGTAATAGACTTTCTTTTGTTGGTCATAAAGCAGAAATAAAATGGCCATCATTTTCCGAATTTTTAGATATAGAATTGGAAATAGCAGCTATTATTGGAAAAAAAGGGAGGGATATTAAAGAAGAAGACGCGTCAAATTATATTTTTGGCTACAGTATTTTAAACGATATATCTGCAAGAGATGCACAAATGAAAGAAATGCCTGGTCAAATGGGGCCGGCAAAAAGCAAGGATTTCGATACTGGCAATGTTCTAGGCCCTTTTATTTTAACAGCCGATGAAGTTGATCACCCTGTTGCTTTAAATATGGAAGCAAGAGTGAATGGGAGCGTCTGGGGCGGTGGTAATAGTAAAGATATGCATCACTCCTTTTCTGATATAATTGCTCACATTTCTAGATCAGAGACAATTTACCCCGGAGAGGTTATCGGTTCAGGGACGGTTGGTACCGGTTCAGGGATAGAGTCCGGTAAAAAACTAGCCCCAGGTGATGAATTTGAACTTGAGATTGAAAAAATTGGGACTCTTGCTAATAAAATAGTAAGGACAGGTTTATGAGCAAATGGGATACCACTGGTCTTGATGAAAACAAAAAACCGAGGTTAGACTATAAAAATCGTGATCAATTATCTGATGATTTAAAAGATATCTTTGACTCTATAGTGTCTTCCAAAAGAGGTGTTGGAACCCTATCAAATGGCGCACTTCCAGGACCTTTTAATGCTTGGATGTATACGGATACTGAAATGGCGGACGCATTGGATAAAATTGGCGTTGCGATCAGAGTAAATACTAAAAATGCTCCTACAGATATGAAAGCGATCGCTATATGTACTGTTGCGGTACATTATAAAAGTAATGTAGAATTTTGGGCACACAGTCAAACTGCTCTGGCAAATGGTGTTTCTCAAGACATTTTGAATGATTTACTTGCAGAAAGGGACCCATCGTTTGAAAAGACAGATGCAGGAGAGCGCTTAAAAATTGCTTATTTATTTGCGAAAGAATATCTTGCAACCTATAGAGTTTCTGACTCCACATATAAAGAAACCCTCGATATGATTGGGTCTAAAAAAGGACTTATAGAATTCATTTTAGCGATTTCACACTATATTGGTTTGGCCGCTCAATTAAATATTTTAAGAGTACCAAATCCTGGAGACAAACAATTTTTTGATTAAGAAATGAGTAACGTTATTGCAATTATAAAGTCTGAAGAATTAATCGAATTAGGCGCTATAATGGTTGACCTTCCCCAAAATGCTGATGGTCTTAAAGTTTTAATTACAAGATTTGAAGGTAAGGTTAGGGCATGGATAAATTCATGTCCTCACGATGGTAGACCTCTCTGTCGTGACCCAGCATTTCTGTGGGAAAAAAGGAAAAAGTTACTTCAGTGTATGAACCATCAAGCTTTGTTTAATGCAAAAACTGGAATATGCGAAGAAGGGCCGTGTAAGGGGAAATCACTTTATGGCTTGATAACCAAAGAAAAAAATAACCAGATTATAGTTTCTAAAGGAGAACAAAAAAATGGATGAAAAAGAAAAATTAGTAGATAGAGATCTTCATCTTTTTGAAGCAATAAATGAAGGTAAGGGTGAACATCTTGAAGGGTCAGAGTCACTTCCGCCTATTCAGCCATTAACTAAGGCATGGGACGTAGCTTACGTTCGCTTTTCAGTACCTGATTTGAACCTCTATGAAGATTGGGTAAAGGACTTTGGATTGAAGATAATGTATAAAGACGAGAACGTTATATATTCTAGGGGTTTGGAAGGAGACGGATTTTGTCATGTAGCTCACCGAGGACCAGCAAAATTTTTGGGTTTCGCTTTACAAATGAAGAGTGAAAAAGACTTAAAAATCCTTGAGGAAAATATTGAAGGATGTACCAAGGTGCATGAAATACCTGGAATTGAAGGATCATTGTGTGGAGGTAAAAGAGTGTCATTTATTGACCCAGTATGCGGTTTTTTAGTTGAAGCTGTATCAGGTAGGAGTATAGAGGTCTTAACCTCTTCAAGAGACAGACTAGAGTACAACTATGGAAATAAAAATTTCTATAAACGAGACCCAAACAAATTACAGGATACTTCAGGAAATAGAGAAGCTGACGGCAGTAATACTGTTTTTCCTGGTCCACCGGATGTTATAAAAATAGGCCATGTAGTTTTAGCAGCACCAGTAGGAGATCACCATAAATTGATGAAATTTATGATTGAAACTTTTGGATTCCTTCCAACTGATAGCGTAATTTTTGAGGCACCAAAATCTGCAGAAGGCCACGCAATCAATCCTGAAATGTTTAATAAGCTCAAAGAAGCTGGTCCTTCACCTTTATACAAGGGTACATTTGCAGAGGGTTCGCCCACTTACGCTTGTTTTTTTAGATGCGATAGAGGAGAAACACCTACCGACCATCATACTTTTTTTATTCTGTCTAATATGGATCCAAGAATGGCTCCAAAAGGGAAAGGTATTCAAACGCAGTTAAGCCATGCATCCTTCGAAGTATCTAATTTAGATGATGTTTGGCGTGGACATATGCAGCTGAAAAATAAAGCTGAATTTGAAGAAAAAAGATATGAGATTGCTTGGGGTGTTGGTAGACATGTTTTAGGGTCTCATATTTATGATTACTGGCATGATCCATATGGCCATGTTCATGAACACATGTCCGACGGTGACAGAATTACGAGATCCTTTGGGCAGAGAATACACTCAATAAGTGGTTTAGGACCTAATGGACACAATCAATGGGGCCCCACAGTAAAAGAGTCTGGTATAAGAAACCTTGATGGACCTGCCGCGGCCACTTTTTATGAAAAATTTGATGAGGAAACTCAGCAATCACTTGTCAACAGAGATCTGTCAAACGTTAAACAGCTGGTAGAAGACATTAGAGCCACTGATTAAATATTAATGTGCAACTAAGTCAAAAAGAGATTTATAGTCGGCAAAAAGTTTGTCTTCCTCACCATTATTATATGTGCCCAACATTGTATAGCCGGGAGCCATCAGAACGTAATCTGCCTTATTAAATAGCTTTCTATGCATTTTTTTATCTTCTTTTCTTGGAGCACAAACTAAAATGTCATCTGAAGTCTTTTCGCCATTTAACCCCTCAGAAAGCACAATACATAGAGGCTTAATTGCTTTGTCTATATTTTTCAGTACCTTATCGATCTCAACAGATGAATTGTTGCAAAGCACCCTGTATTCAAAGGGCTTATATTCGCGTAGTGATCTCGGGAACCCTTCTTTAGTCATGAAGTTATACATTGGGTAACCTTTTTGATTTGTTTTTCCGGGCTTAAATCCATTTGGAACCGTGATAGTCTCTGGGACAAACGCTGGAAATAAATCAATCGGGCTACCTCTTGCACCCTTGAAAAAGTAAATTATGCTTCTTAAAAAATTTATATGAGGCTTAACATTGAAAAGCATATTGCCCATGAAAAGCGATTGCTTAATGATAAATTGAGAATCAGGAAAACATTCGACTTGATATTTGTCCAAAATTGATGCCTCCGAAACTCCTTTATTTACTAAATCAATTTTTTTAATTAAATTGAAGGTATTTCTAATACCGAGATTTAGTCCCTGACCAAGAAATGGAGAAGTTTGATGAGTAGCATCTCCAATAGTGAAAGTATTATTTGCTCTCCACATCTCAGAAATCATTGAATTGAACTTGTATACGGTAGATCTTAATATTTTAAAACTATTCTTCTTTAAAAATGGTTCTACTAATTTCTCGATGGAATCTGGAGATTGCATTTGCGTAAAGTTCTCACCATCTTTCAAGGCAAACTCAAACCTAAAATTATTTTTATAAGTTCCGTGCTTTTTGCCGGTCATATTTAAAAATGTGGTAGGCCTTTTTCCAGAGGGGTCAATAATTTGCCAACCCCCAGCATCAAAATGCATGCCCTCCTTTAAGGAGCTTGCTGGTGCTTCAATATCGGCAACCAGAAAAGATATAGCCTTCCCAAGTGTTTTTAAGTTAGCTCCCATCTGCTTTCTAACAAAGCTTCCACCGCCATCCGCACCAATCAAGTATTTAGATGTAATTGTTTCTGTTTTTCCTGATACTGTATTTTGGATCTGCAAAAAGTTTCTACTCTTCTCTTCCCACAGAACAAGCGACTCAGTACCAAAGTATGTCGTGATATTTTTATTTTTCTTAATTTGTATTCTGAGCAATTTCTCGAGCTGTGGCTGATTAAACCAATTTAAAAATCCATACTTATCTAGATCAAGTACTTTTCCTTCAATAACTGGAGGTTCCATTTTTCCAAATGGCTTATCCATTTTTGTGATCCCCATTACGTACCCAACCTCAACTGCAGAAGTAAATTGAAATTCCTTCCAGCTATCTTTCAGAACAGATTCTATTATACTCATAGAGTAGCCATTTAAACCTACTGCCCTAGGATGAGGGTAAGGAGATTTATTTAAATCGATGACTGCTACCTTAAATCCCCTATTTGCTAGCAACAACGAAGCAATTCCTCCGACTGGACCACAGCCATTTAGTATGACGTCATAGTTATGAGACATTTTGAAAATTCATCTAATTTATATTTTGAACTTAAATGGTAAACGAAATATTTATAAAAAACAAATTTTCAGATTATAAAAGCCTTAAATATTTCTACTAATATTGTAGTTATACCAGCTTGTAACAATACCAGAACGAGGGTCAGTTCGGCTATCTTCGAAAAACTCAAGTAGGTGTTCGATTGAGTCTAGATAAGCCAATAGTTTCTCTTCATCTTCAATCCTAGCCTCGATAGAATCCTGATTTATAATTACAAACTCCCGTTCATTTATTTGAATGATACAACGCAGAATTCTCCTTGGAAAATTTTCTTGTGAAATAAGTGCTTTGACTAAGTCAGACTCACTACCCTCGTTTGCTCTCATTCTTACTACAGACATAACCCAAGAGTCGTTTATATATTTTCGAGCATTTTCTACATTGAAGAAATATTGGAGAACGGGCCCTGAAGATGCATCTGTTCGACTTCCATTTGGAAATTTGATAAGCAAATCTTCTACAGTATCAAGCCAGCTTACCCCTGAATCTTCTTTAGATATCATGTCTTCAAGTTTTGGAACTAAACTTATATTTACTACTTCATTATGGCCTGATGCTATAGTGTATTGCGCTACAGCCTCTCGTGAAGGTTCTTTTGTAATTTCATTTTGAAGTAGTTCACAGCAACCATCTTTTGAAATATAACGAACTATAGAACCAAATATTGGTTCCGGTAATTTAGAAATCAACAAGGGATCGATGGAGTTTGAGCCGTCAGCTTTAGTAGCCGAAGATAACTTATTTGAAGATATTTTGTCAGACCTGAAAGGCAAATCATTATTACTAGTTAATGTTTTGGATTTATTTTTTGAACCCGTACTAAGAAATTTTATTCTTCCGGAGAGGATCCATTTTTTAGGAAACCATTCTATTGAGACTTCATTACTTTCTGAAGATTGTGTCCCTTCAATTCCTATGTGGTCAAGTAGGTATCCTACCGACACACCCTCAAAGCTTATAGTATGTTTTCCGTTCTTTTTTTCTTTCGAAAAAACTAAACAATTTCTACCTACAGGATTAAATTCGGCACTCAATAGTGTTTTCCTACATCAAAAGTTGCATCTCTTTGGATTTTACACTCGAATTTTTAAAATTATAGGCGTAAAGATACAATACTTTTTTTAAAAAAAACAATAAGTCAATAGTGGCGATTTTCGATTTCCTACCGTCAGTTTAAAAGTTTGTCACCAAATTTGGCACCAAAAAAAATAAGATATTGATTTTATTGAGAAAAAGTGGCTCCAGCGGTTGGGATAGAACCAACAACCACGAGCTTATACTTAGTATCAGCTTTATATATTGGCTAAATTGTGTCGCATGATTTTTATATTTTGACGATCGTAATAGTCTTGGGTTAATCTTTCTGACTACTTCCAGTCCAGTCTTTTCCCTCCTCTTCAGATTTATCTATTAGCGACGGATCATATGTCATTTTAAGGTTATAAACGACATCATCAATTACAGGATCAAAGTCACCTGTTATCGTGCCCGTAAAGGGAGATAGCCATATCTCGTCAACAAATTCTTTGAAAGAAATATCATTTTGCGTCAGATAATCATTCAGAATTTCTTTTCCAACTTTTATTTTATTTTTTTCGTAGAGTATAGAAGCATAAAAAGCCGTACCCCAAAACTTCTTGTGGGTTTCCTCTTGCATTATCAGTTCTTTTGCAAGCTCTTCCATAACGGAATAATCACCTGACTCAGAGTAAGTCTTAAGTAAAAATAGTCTCACTGGAAGAGGTCCATATGGAGCTATCTTTAATGCTTTTTTATAGAGAGCAATTGCCTCTGAAAACTTACTTATGAAAACTAGATTATGTGCTACCTGAATAATTGTTTCATAATTTTCTGGATCTAGTTCTAATCCTTTTCTTGTTATTTCTTCAAAATCCAGTGAAGCATTGCCCATCATATTTCTTTTTATTTGGGCCATCAAAGGATAAGCAAGCGAGTTCTTGGCATCTATTTTAATAGCTTTGGAAATTGCCTCCTCTGCAACTGCATAGTCTTTAAATGGAAGTCCAATGGAGAATAACTGATGATACAGGGCTTGTGCATATAGCGTTAGGGCAAGCGAATTATCAGGATTATTTTCATACACCTTTTTATACGCTTCTACATAATCGTTAGTTATTTTTAATGAATTTTTTACATTATCCACCCTTAATGACAAAACTTTCTTGTAGTCGGCACTATTTGAAAAGGAACTTGCTATGTATTTTGATAAATTTTCTCCCATAGTTAATTTTGCTTGAATTGCTCTTCTAACTATAAATTCTAATCGATCTTGCGCCTCAAATAAATTTGATACATTAAACTCTTGAGTTGATGACCATATAACCTCATCTTCTTTTATATCTATCATTTCAATTGTTACTCTGAATTTCTCCTTAGAGGCAGTAATTCCTCCATCAAGGACAAAACTGGCCCCCAAATTTGACTGTATTTCATCTAGTGTAAAGTTTTTCTCCTTTGCAAACTGACTTTGCTTTCTAGGTAAAATCTTCAATAACGTCGTTGGTGATAAACTACTTATGAGATGGTCAGATATCCCATCTGCAATTGAGTCAAACTCCTTAAGCCCACTTTTATTTTGAAAAGGAGAAATTAATATGGTTTTACCTAAGACTTTCTGTCGAGATTCTTCTTGAACAAGATTAGCTTTTTGTGATCCTGTATCTTGCCCAATAAAGTAAAATACCCCTATCACTATAATTGCTACAGCAGCAA
>CACGMO010000046.1 GCA_902574225.1 uncultured Alphaproteobacteria bacterium | reverse complement strand
AAAAGCTTGGATCCAATGAAAGCGCCACTAGCTAAGACCATTTTGGAAATTATGAACTATTGAATAAAATGTGAAAAAAATTAGACTTTAGGTAACGTTAGCAAAGAAAGATAAGATATGGACTGGAAAAAATTAACCGCCGACACCAAACAATTGTTTTCAAAATTTCAAAAGGAAACCCCAGCTACGTTTGAAGGTTTTGGAGTTATGGGTAAAGATGCAAAGAAGAATGGACATTTGAGTGAAAAAACCAAGGAATTTATTGCGCTTGGTATTTCAGTTGCTGTCAGGTGTGAGAGTTGCATAGGACTACACGTTGAACATTTAGTTCGTTTAGGGGCAACAAGAGAGGAATTTGTTGAAGCTCTGAGCATGAGCTCATATATGGGTGGTGGTCCCTCAATAACATATAGTGCAAAGGCATTGGAGGCCTTTGATCAACTATCAAATTAGGAATTATATGAGCACCTCAATAGTAAAAGAACTAGACATAGACAAAGTTCCCATTATTGACATTGGTTCCCTTAGAGATAATTCGGACCCCACTTCGGTAGCAACAGAACTTTATAGTGCTAGTACAGGATTAGGTTTTATTTACATAAAAAACCACGGTATTCCACAAAAAAAAATTGATGCGCTGAGAGATGATGGTCTTCAATTTTTTAGATCCAGCAAGGAAAATAAAGAATTAGTGACGATTTCAGAAAGACATAGAGGTTGGCTCGGTTTTGGCGGTGCAAAAATGAAAGATGATGCAAAACCTGACTTAAAAGAAAGCTTTATTTGGGGATATGAATACCAAACTGGGGAAGTTGACGACCACCCTATTAGGGGTCCGAATAAATGGCCGAGCTTTATCCCAAGCTTCAAGAAAAATGCTCTTAATTATTTTGATTTAGCGGACAGCTTGGCTAAAACTCTTCTAGAAGGCTTTGCTTTGGGCCTAGATCTAAAAAAAGATTTCTTTATACGGAATGCTACTCAACCCTTAAGCCGCGCATCTCTTGTTTATTACCCTGATCAACCAAAAAAAATGGGTGATGATCAATTTGGCGTAAGCGCTCACACAGATTTTGGTGTTTTAACCGTTCTTTGCCAAGATACAGTTGGAGGACTTCAAATACAGGATTCATCAGGTGACTGGTTTCATGCACCGCCTATTGAAGGTACATTGGTAGTTAATGTAGCAGACCTTCTTAGTAGATGGACAAATGGTTTATATAAATCCACACCTCACCGAGTTGTCAATCAATCGGGGAAGGAACGTCTGTCGATCGTTCTAGCGTTCGATCCAAACCCAGAAACACTGATCAATCCAGCTGATATATTTGGTCAGAACGAAAAGAGCCTTAGCGATCCAATAACATGTGGCGATTATCTTATTTGGAGATTTGGCAAAGCATTTTCATACAGAAAATAGCCCGTATGAATGACACGAGACTTTCAAAAGCAGCGCACAATCTTCTAATAGAATGTGCAAGACTTAAGCAATCAGATACTTTGTTAATTGTGAGAGAAAAAGAAAGTTTAGGCTGGTATAAGAATGATATATCTGACTTTATTTTGCAATGTGCCGAAGAAATGGGTATTCACACTTCTTTAGATGAAGTCGGGTCACCCGAGACAAATCAAGATCAAAATTTTTATGAAAAAATAAATCGGTACAGTTGTGTAATTTTTTTTGCAAGATTGGGCGATCAAAATCGTTTTGAGAAGAAAGGCTTTTCTACAAAGCGAGTTATGAGCTATGTAAGAGATTGCGAAAGCCTAGCGTCTGTCTTTGGGACATTCGACTATAACTTAAATATCCTTTTGAAGAATGCAATTGATCGGTTGCTAGAAAATTCCAATATAATTAAAATTAAATGCCCACTAGGAACAAATTTGATTGGAGAAATAGCTCCAGATAACTCTGAAACTACAGAAGTATCTGTACTACGATTTCCATTACTTGTTCCTAAACCCATAGACGCAAAACCGTTCTCAGGCAAAGTTGTATTGAACAACTATCTGACATCGACGGGATCTAGATTTTATAAACCTAATTTTATAAAAATAAATAGTGAGGTAACTATTCATATTGAAAATGGTAGAATTGCAGATATTCAGGGAAGATATGACGATGTAAATAATATTCAGAACCATTACGCGTATGTTTCCCAAAAGTTTGACATAGATATGCGTGCAGTACACTCTTGGCATCCGGGGATACATCCAGGAGCAGAGGATAATAAATTTTATGAGTATGACCCTGATAAATGGTCAAATACTGTGTTTGGACAACCCAAATATCTTCATTTCCATACTTGCGGGAACTATGCACCAGGTGAGATATGTTGGATGATTCCTAATCATACTGTGCTAATCGATGATAAGCCATTGTGGAAAGAAGGAGAATTAATGCTCGATGGCTTTGAGCATACAAAAGGTCTCATGGAAAAACACGGAACTTTAAAAAACGTTTTTAGTGCTATTTAACCCAAAACAGACATACTACTTTCTTCATTAATTACGCGGTTGCGTGAATAAAAGCCCAGATCAATTTCTCTATCAATATAACTTAATTGAAGTTTGATAGGATCGTTATCATGATCATGCCCATTTTCGCACTTCACTATCAATTCAGCCATAATCTTTCCAGCCATCGGAGCGTTCTTATATTGATTTCCACTCGAGCCAACTGCCATATAAAATCCTGGTAAAGAGGATTTATCGTAAATGGGGATCCAATCATCAGATACGTCATATAAAGCCACCACACCCTTTGAATTTGATGGTATTGGCAAATCTGGGTACCTCTGTGCCTGTCTTAAAACTTGGGTTCTCCATTGCTCAGAAAAGCTTTCGTCCCAAATATCAGGATCTACGAACAACCTTTCATCACATTCTGGGTCTTCACTACCGATAAGCACATTGTTTCCAATTTCAGGTCGGCTATAACACCCTATATCGCTATCAGAAATTACAAAACCTTCTTTCTCATAATTAAATCCAGATGGAGAAGGCACATGACAAACCTCAACCTTTAAAGCTTTTGTTTTTATATTCATATCATTTTCTACGTCTGCCATCTGGTTGACCTTCATAGAGTGTGGCCCGGCAACATTCACAACAATTTTTGCGTTAATTTTCTTGCCATTTTCTAAAACAACGCCACTGACTCTCCCCTTTTCCTGAATTATCTCTTTAACGCTTGATTTAAATAGAAATTTTGCTCCTTTCTTTGAAGCAGCCATTTGTAGATTTTGCGCAGAAAGCTGAGGATCGTTTATATAACCTGCTGTGGGGAAGAAAACAGATCCCCTTAAATCATCTCCGGTTTTTGACCCAAAGCTTTTATCGCTTGTTGACTTTACAGGTCCATATTTATTCGTATCAACAATTCTTAACTTTTCTTTGATTTTTTTTGGATCCCATAGCTCATGGGGTATATTCAGTTCTTCAGCTCTTTTAATTACTTTATCTAGATAGTTATTTTGCTCAGTTTGGTAAATCATACACCCACACTCAATAAACTTAGCCAGATTATCGTGTTCTGATGCCTCCAAATATGCCACCCAATCTTTCCAAAAGTGATAACTCTCATAAGCAAGAGCGCAGCCATCAAACGTCGAGTAATGTACTCTAATAATTGCACAGGAAGCCGAAGTGGAGCCATAACCTGAAACGTGATTTCTATCTATGTTTAGAGTCTTCAAACCTTTTTTAGATAACTCAAAGGCAACGGCGTTGCCGATAACACCAGCCCCAATAATGATAGCATCAAAATTTTGTTCGTTACTCATCTGCTTCCTTTCATAATTGTAAAAATTATACTTTAAAAACTAAATAACTGCTGCTAATTCCGAAGCTTGCTTAATTGCCACCTTTGCATCTAATTCTCTAGCCTCATAAGCACCCCCGACCAGGTGCATACGAAATTCAGTATTATTTGCCGAGTTAAAAAATGAACGGTCTGGCTCCTGTCCAGCACAAACAATAATGTTATCGCATTCAATAAACTGATCCTGATCATTAATAGAGATGTAAATACCATTTTTTGCAATCTTTTTATAGGTAACTCCCTTAAGCATCTTTATTTCTTTTTTCCTCAAACTTAACCTGTGAGTCCATCCAGTCGTTTTACCTAGTGCAATCCCTAATGGCGTTACTTTTCTTTGCAATAAATAGATTTCACGCTCAGATTTACTTGCTTTAGCCATAACACCCGTTACACCTCCTCTAGGATGATTAGTAAAATCTATACCCCATTGCTCAGCAAAGTCGTCAATATTGGTAGAGGGGTTCTTTTTACCATGAGATAGGAGTTCAGCCATATCAAACCCTATACCCCCAGCTCCAATTAGAACTACCTTTTTCCCAATTTTATCTATGTTCCTTATTGCATCTATATATGAAATTACTATCTCTTCATCAGAACCAGGAATATCCAGAGACCTTGGATAAACTCCTGTCGATACAATGACCTCATCATATTTTTTATTAACTAAATCAATAGGTTGAACCTTTTTATTTAAGTGTACTTTAACACCATTTTTCTTAAGCATGGTAGAAAAATAGCGGATTGTTTCATGAAACTCCTCTTTACCGGGGATTTGTTTGGCCAAATTAAACTGACCCCCTATCTGATCACTTGCCTCAAATAATTCAACATGATGCCCTCTTGAAGCTGCAATTTCAGAAAAAGCAAGTCCTGCTGGCCCAGCACCAATAACGGCAATAGTTTTTTTATTCGTAGTTGGTAAATAGTTCAGATTGGTTTCATTACATGCTCTCGGATTCACTAGGCAAGATATTTCTTTTTTATCAAAGGCATGATCTAGGCAAGCTTGGTTACAAGCTATGCATGTGTTTATTTCGTCTTCCCTACCTTCTTTAATTTTTTCAAAAATTTTACCATCTGCAAGAAATGGTCTAGCCATCGAAACTAAGTCTGCATCACCATTCGCCAAAACTGTCTCTGCTACATCCGGCATATTGATTCTGTTTGATGTAATTACCGGAACATTAATAATACTTTTCAGGCGCTTGGTTACTGATGTAAAAGCTGCTCTAGGAACCATAGTTGCAATGGTTGGAACAGGGCTTTCATGCCATGAAAAATGAGTAGACACTATCGAAACACCCGAATTTTCTAAAGCCTGCCCTAAAGCGCAGATCTCTTCCCATGACATTCCTCCCTCAAGCATATCCATTGCTGGTATTCTGAATATAATCAGAAAATCTTCACCAACGGATTTACGAATTCCTTCCACAATTTCTGTAGCAATTCTTATTTTATTAGAGAAACTTCCTCCATATTCGTCGGTTCTCAGATTTGTTTTATTAACGAAAAAAGTAGAAATAAAATATCCAGCTGAACCAATGATTTCCACTCCATCATAATTAGCTTTTTTACATAGTTCTGCACACTTGATAAAGTCACTAATTTGCTTTCTGAGCACCTCTGGTGACATTTCGTTAGGAACAAGACGACCAATTCTAGATCGAACTGGACTAGCGGCAACTAATTCCTTACTAATTGCCAACGGACCTGAATGTAAAATCTGCATACAAATTTTTGTGTCTACATTCGCATTGTGCACCGCATCTGTTACGAGCTTATGTCTTGCGACTTGACTTTCTTGGTTAAAAATAGCTCCGTCAAGAGCACCTTCTTCATTGGGGGAAATACCTCCCGTAATTATAAGACCAACGCCTGTGGATGCCCTTTCAGCAAAATATTCTCCCATTCTAGAAAAGTCGTCTTCCCCTCCCTCTTCTAAGCCTGTATGCATGGATCCCATGATAATTCTATTTTTTATGATGTGTTTGCCGACTATCAGTGGTTCAAAAATATGCCTATATTTATTTTTCATTTTATTCCCTACTTTCTTAAAAATTCTTTACTCAAGATCACAACCAATCAACTGGCGGACCATCCTCCATCGATAATATGCTCTTGCCCCGTAACAAATTTGCTTTCGTCAGATGCCAAATAAACTGCTAGATCAGCAATTTCATCTGCCAATCCAAGTCTTCCCATGGGCTGCCTATTAACAAAATCATTCATAGCCTTATCATAATCACCAGTCGCTTCCAGCCTTTCGTGCAATGATGGGGTATCAACAGTACCTGGACAAATGCAATTACATCTAATTCCCTCTTTAACAAAATCAACCGCTACAGACTTGGTTAAACCGACTACTGCAGCCTTTGATAAACCATAAATACAACGATTCGGTGCACCAATTACAGATGAAACCACGGAACCAATATTAATTATACTACCACCACCTTTATTCTGCATAAAAGGGATAGCAGCTTTTATAGTGCGATACATTGACTTGATATTTAAATCAATTGCGTCATCAAACTCCTCTTCTTTAGATATAAGTATCGTACCTGAATGAACTACACCTGCACAATTTATCAATATGTCTGGCTCAAAATCTTTTATCGCTGTAAGGATAGCTTCAGCATCTCTAACATCTACACAAAGAGACTTGGAGACTCTTAATTGCGTTAACATAGCATCGTTTATGTCAACGGCCAGCACTTCGGAACCAAAATGGAAGAATTTCTCTGCAATAGCTTTACCAATTCCCTGACCCGCGGCAGTTACGAAAGCTTTTTTGTTTTTGAGTCGCATTATTCTGGAAGATTGTTAATTTATCTTGAATAATTAAAATAAAAATAATTTTGATCGAGGTCAATAATTGGAACTATTTTTTCTAGGCATAATTGGCTTTTTACTTCTTTTTGGCTTCAGACCTATATTAAAAATACTCAAACTTTTCATGCTAGGATCGAGCTTAATTTGGTTAGTTATAATAGGTAGTATTGCTTTTGGTATGATGATATATTTGGCCTAGTTAATGAGCTTCAGATGGTAGATATATTAGTAGTTGGTGGTGGAATTGCTGGTCTCTCAGTAGCAGGTAGACTAAGTAAATCAGCGAAGGTTACTTTGCTAGAGGCCGAAGAAAATCTTGGGTACCACTCATCAAGTAGATCCGCTGCTGCATTTATCGAAGACTACGGAAACGACGTTATTCGGGAATTCAATAGTGCAAGCAAAAGCTATCTTTCAAAGGATGGCGTAGATGTTCTGTCCCCAAGGGGCAGCCTTATTTTAGGAAAAAAACACGAAAAAAATGCATTTAAAGAGCAATGTTCAGGTTTTGCTCACAATGAAATATCTGTCAGCGATGCGCGTAGCTTAATAGAAATAATCAATAATAAATCAGTAAAATATGCTGGATACAAAGAGGACATCTTCGATATTGATACAGATAAACTATTGCAACATTTTACAAAAGATATAAAAGCTAATGGGTCAGAAATTTATACCAGCTCCAAAGTAATTGCTGCTGAGTTTAAAGAAGGTAAGTGGCACATTACAACGGATAGAAAAACATTTATTTGTGATGTCATTGTAAATGCAGCAGGAGCATGGGTAGATGAATTAGCATTGAAATGCGGCATCAAACCTTTGGGCTTTTTACCTTTTAAAAGATCTATGGCTAGAGTGCCTGCTCCTGATGATAGTGGTAATCATAAAAGTTGGCCAATGGCTTTTGGAATAAATGAAGCTTTTTACGCAAAACCTGATGCGGGAGAAATGATTGTCTCCCCATCGGAAGAAACCAAGTCATTTCCTCATGACGCGTATGCAAATGATGAAGACTTAGCAAAAGGTATTTTCAATTTTGAGGAAGTTGTAAGCTATTCTGTTAAAAGAATTACCTCAAGCTGGGCGGGCCTTCGAACTTTTGCACCTGATCGCACTCTTGTTATTGGCTTTGATAGCGTTGTCCCCAGTTTCTTTTGGCTTGCAGGTCAAGGGGGATATGGCTTTCAAACGTCAGCTGCAGCAAGCAAAATGGCTAGTGAGATTATTCTAGGAGAAAAATCAAGCTTTGGACAGTTGCAAAAGAAAGTCTCTCCAAATAGATTCAAGTAGCACTTAAGCCTTATTACTGCTCCTGGATTGATACTTCGTATATAGAATTCCAAAATTTTCCAGTTACAAAAATTCGGTCTTCAACTTTATCATAGGCTATCCCATTCAATACATCTTCAGCTCCATTTCTTTCACTGATTGATGAAAAGTCAATCCATCTGACTAATTCACCGGTAGTACTATCGATACATGCTACTAAGTCAGATTTCCATATATTCGCCCAAATCTCATTTCCAACAAACTCTAACTCATTAAGATTGTTCACAGGCAATCCATTATAGGTAATTGCTATTGACCTTATCACCCGAAGGGTACTCGGATCACGAAATTTTAAAATGTTACTACCATCACTCATTACTAAATATTTGTTGTTACTAGTAAGCCCCCAACCCTCTCCATTATACGACAAAATTTCTATTGTCTCGAAAGTAGTTTTATCGTATATGAACATAACTCCCGATTTCCAAGTCAGTTGATAAAGCCTACCATTGAATAATGTAAGTCCTTCAGCAAAAAACTTATCCTCCAATGATATTTTTTTTATCAATTTTTCAGAATGTTTATTATATTTTCTAAGACTTGAATTTCCATATAGACCGGTACTTTCATAAAATATTCCTTCGTCTACAATTAAACCCTGAGTAAAAGCCTTACTATCATGGGGAATTTTTCTTATGATCTCAGGTGTAACTGTTTCCTGAGCATAAGAATGAAAAACGTTAAGGAAAAAAACAAATAAGGACACTATATAGACACGACTTTTTATTATCGATAAAAGTCTTGTAAAGAAGAAAAGAGCAGACAAAAACTTGCATGTTGAGGTCATGTCTTTTAGAAAATAGTGTATTTTTTCGTTAAAAGGAATTTAAATATCGTGCAATTCGCATCAATAACAAAAAGAGTAGCAAAATTAGGCTCTGAAAAATGGATGCCCCATTTGAAAGCAAAGAAAATGGCTGAAATTGATCCTGATGTGATTTTGCTGACCATAGGCCAGCCTGATATTTCAGTTTCAGACGAACTTGCCAACATTACGATCAAGGCCATTAAAGAAGGTAGAACAGGTTATTCCAATGGAAGAGGAGAACAAAACTTAGTTTCCAGTTTAGTAAATAAGTATAATGACGAATGTGGGCTTAATATAACCGAAAATAATGTCTTGTGTTTTCCTGGCACTCAAACCTCACTTTTTGCGTCGATTATGGGCCTAGTTAATGAAGGTGATGAGGTTCTTTTAGGAGATCCGCTATACGCAACCTATGAAGGGGTTGTAGCCGCTGCAGGTGGAACCTTGAAAAGAATAGAACTAAAAAAAGAAAATAGCTTTCGAATGAATTCTAGTGACTTAGCTAACTCTGTAACAAGCAAAAGCAAAGTTCTTCTTTTGAATAATCCACATAATCCATCTGGAGCATTATTGACTAAAAAAGAAATAGAAGAAATTGTTAAAGTTTGTCTCCAAAACGATTTGTGGATCATCTCAGACGAAGTGTATGCATCCTTAATTTATGATTTTGATAACAAAACGGAATTTTACTCACCACTAAATGTTCGAGACGCATTGCATCGTACTATTGTTGTCTCAAGTATATCGAAATCACATGCAGCGCCGGGGTTTAGAAGTGGATGGCTGGTTGGTCCCAAAGACTTTTGCGATGCGGTTTTGCCTCTCTCTGAAACAATGCTATTTGGCAACCAACCATTCATAGCAGATATGACAGCATATGCGCTTAAAAATGATTTTCGTACTGCAAAAAAAATGAGGGACTCATATTATCATAGGGCCGTAAATATTTATGAAGCTCTAAAAAAAACAAATAAAGTGGAGCCAATAATGCCACAGTCAGGAATGTTCCTACTTGCCGATATATCTAAAACAGGACTAAGTAGCGACGCTTTTGTTAAACAACTTTTAGATGAAGAAAAATTGGCGCTCATGCCAGGTGCATCATTTGGAGAAAATGGCCACCATTTAGTACGCATAAGTTTAACGGTGCCCGATAAGATGATAAACCTGTCTTGCGAAAGGCTAAAACGTTTTATAAACCGAATAATTTAGACTTTTTCTGAAGGTAGAAGCTATATTGCTTTTAAAGCTCTTTCAATAGAGCCTACTAATTCATTTGGATCTTCAAGACCAACAGATACTCTGAAAAAGCCTTCGGATATACCAAGCTCTTTACGAGCACTCAGATTAAGGTATCTATGTGAACTACTTGCGGGATGCGATATTGTAGTTCCAATATCTCCTAATGTGGGAGCAAATGCTATACCCTCTATATTTTCAATAAATTCATTTGCATCTTCCCTATTATCACCGATTTCAAAACTTACCATGTTGCAACCATTTCCCTTTAAGAGTTGCTTCGAAAGTGATATATCAGGGTGCTCCGACATGGTGGGATAAAGTACTTTTTTAACCTTGCTATTTTTCTTCAAGGCTTTAGCAAGGATTTCTGCGTTTTTTTGAGCTTTTTCAAATCTTAATTCAAATGTAGCTAGACCTCTTTCAGCCAGCCAACAATCAAAAGGACTTGGAGTTGCACCGATTGAAACAGAAAAGTTGTAAATCGCCTCCATCTTGTTTTGATCTTTTGATGAAACATACCCTAATGTGGTATCGGAGTGACCAGATAACAATTTAGTAATAGAATGAATAACAAAATCGGCGCCATACTCAACTGGCTTAATGCATGCAGGTGTTGTAAATGTATTATCAACAGCCAGTAAAATATTGTTTCTTTTACATAAATTTGCGATACCCTCTACATCAGCAACCCTAAGTGTTGGGTTAGATACACACTCAATTAAGATCATTTTTGTATTTTTTCTAATCTCAGTTTTAACTGAGTCAATATTTGTTGGATCAGCGAACGACGTTTGAATTCCAAATCTAGGCAAATCTTCACGCATTAGTCTCAATGTACGACCATATAATTGGCTACCCCCTAAAACATGGTCTCCCGAAGACAAAGTACCCATAATAAGAGAAGAAATGGCAGCCATTCCTGAGCTTACAACCAGACCAGTGGAACTCCCTTCAAGCTTATCAATCAAACGAGCTAAGATTTCTGCATTAGGGTGCCCTTCTCTTGCGTATGTATAACCTTTTTGCTTACCTTCATATTGTTCATCGAGTTCATTGGGAGATTGAGAAGCATAAACAACCGATGGCATAATAGGGGTTACAACCTGCTCTGATATAGAATTTGGCACCCCGTTTGGCCTTATTATAGTGCGTTTCATTTTCATTCTAAATTATTGAGCTCCTGTAACCCTTAAGCATTTTAAACCCATCTCCTTCCACATTTCAACAACCGTAATTTTATCTTCAAATACTATAACCGGATTAAATCCATCAAAAATCATTCTTTTAT
>CACGMO010000045.1 GCA_902574225.1 uncultured Alphaproteobacteria bacterium | reverse complement strand
GCTATTATTTAATTAATTAAAGAGTAAAGACAAGGAAATATTTAGTGGATCAATTTTCTCGAGTGGCAAAAAAATATGTAGATAAGGGTCTTATAGCCGGTCTTGAATGGGAAATAAGGCATTTCAATAACGTTGTATCAAAGGATGTATATGGCTACAGTGACATTGAAAATAAAACCATCTTAAAACCAGGCCAGATATATCGTATATATTCTATGACCAAACCAATAGTATCCGTTGCGGCAATACGACTTATAGAAGCATGTAAACTAAGCCTATACTCAACTGTTCAAGAATTTATTCCTTCTTTCAAATATTTAAAAGTATTGAGATCCGACGGAGAATTAGAAAGATTAAAAAGACCAATTACCTTAGCTGATCTTCTGACCCATACGGCTGGCCTTTCTTATAATTTTAATATGGGTTGTTCAGTTGCTCAATTTTATCAACAAGAAAATATTTTAAATGACCCAGATATTTCTTTAGAAGAAATGGTAGATAAAATTGCAACTTTACCCTTAGCGTTCCAGCCAGGAGAGGCTTGGAGGTACTCGGTCGCGACAGATGTCATTGGAAGGCTCTTAGAAGTTGTTGAAAATAAAAAAATCAATGACATTTTGCGTGAACAAGTTTTAATTCCTTTAGAAATGAAAGATACGGCTTTTAGCGTGAGCAAGGCAAATGCTCCAAAGATCATGCCTATGCATGGTGACCCCGATGCAAACAAACTGATATCATTTCAACAAGCCCCTTTAAAGTTGGTTGATGCCGAAAAAAGCCATCCTTCAAGTGGTGAATTTATAAACCTAAGAGGGGGAACTGGTCTTTTTTCAACAATTGACGATTATCAACTTTTTTGTAATTTCCTGTTAAGCGGAAAAGATAAAAACGGTACAGCATTAATCTCAAAAACTATGCACGACTTCATGTTAACGAATAGAATTTCTGACCAGATGCTTCCGTTAAGACTTGGGCCAATAGCATTATCCGGATACGGGTGGAACCTTATCGGTAGAGTTATGACTGATAAAGGATTAGCTATGAGTCTAACTGAAAATGGTGAGTTTGGTTGGTCCGGGGCAGCAAGTACTTATTTTTGGGTAGATAGAGAGAACCATTTGACTGGTATTATTATGACCCAATATATAGGTGGTTATGTAACGATTGCAGATGACTTTAGAGCAACATCATACTCATTGATTTAATGATTATACTTCAAGCCACTCTTTCCTGATATCATCCCTTTTTTCTAACTCCTTAGGGGTGCCTTCAAAAACAATTTGACCATGCCCCATAACATAAACACGATGACTGATTTTCATCGCAATAGAAAGCTTTTGTTCAACAAGTAGTATTGATACACCTCTACTACTTATTTCATTCAGCAAATCAGCCACTCGGGTTGTCATTTGAGGACTGAGGCCTTCGGTGGGCTCGTCTATCATAATTACCTCAGGATCACCCATCAAGGTTCTACACATTGTAAGCATTTGTTGTTCACCTCCTGAAAGAAAAGAAGCTTCAACATCGGCACGATTCTTGAGATTTTCAAAGAGATTAAACATATCATCGATAGACCAGCGAGACTTAGTCATATCCTGACCAGACTTAGTGCCTAGCTCTAAATTTTGTCGAGTAGTTAGACCTGGGAAAATATCTCTGTTTTCTGGTACATATCCTAGACCAGCATTAGCTACCTCAAAGGCCTTTTTGCCAGCCAATTCAATACCGTTGAACTTTACCGATCCGATTGGTTCAACTTCACCCATAATAGCTTTACATGTCGTAGATCGCCCTACGCCATTTCTCCCAAGTAAAGATACAATCTCACCATTTTCTATTTTTAAGTTGACGCCTCTGAGGATGTGGCTCTTCCCATAATATGCATTTAAATCAGTTACTTCTAACATTAGTGTTCTTCCATTGCTGCGCCCAAATAGGCTTCTTGAACCGCTTGGTTCTCTTTTACTTCGGTTGGAGTGCCCGTGGCAATTATCTCACCATATACAAGAACCGAAATCCGGTCAGCCAGATCAAAGACGACACCCATATCATGTTCAACGACTAGTAGCGTTTTTCCTTCTGTCACCTTTCGTATGAGACCAACAATATATTCTGTTTCTGAAACGCTCATCCCAGCGGTCGGCTCATCCAACAATATAACCTCGGAACCACCCGCTATCGTAATGCCAATCTCGAGTGCTCTCTGTTCGGCATAGCTAAGAACACCAGCTAGTGTGTTTCTTCTGTCTTTTAGATTTAACTCTTCAATTATTTCTTCAGCATCATTATTGAGTTTAGATTGGCTCCCAACCATATGCCAAAATGAGTATTTGTACCCCATAGCCCATAGTAATGAACAACGTACGTTCTCAAAGACAGACATTTTAGGAAATATATTCGTAATTTGGAATGACCGACTCAGGCCTTTTCTTTTCACTTCATATGGCTGAAGATTAGTAATGTCTTCACCGTTTAGGAAAACTTTGCCAGAGGAGACCTGATATCTTCCTGTTATGAGATTGTATGCAGTGGACTTCCCCGCTCCATTAGGACCAATAACTGCGTGTCTCTCATCTTTTGCGACGGATAAGTTTAGCCCTCTGATAATTTCAGTGCCGGAGAAGTTTTTTGTAACATTATCTAGTTTTAAGGCGTCAACTGCCATTTCTATCTCCTTTCACCTTCAATATAGGTTGCTTCGCCCCATGCCTCTGCAACTTCTCTAGCAAAAATTCTTGATAAATAGAAACCTACAATTGTCATAAGCGAAAACAATATCCATGGAAGAAAAGCTCTCGTATCAAATTCAATCCAAAACAAAGTCATAAATTGTTCCTCTCCATGGTGTCTAACATGATTGATCAGCTCTATAAGCGCAATTGTACCCAGCAAAAAAACTAAGCCAGGTAGAAAAATTTTCGAATAGGGTTTAATTAATAGACCAAACCTTCCCAATTGTAACGGGATCAAGTGCATTGCGAAGAGACCCGTTAAACCGGTAGGGAGAAACATCACCATAAGTATAAACACTATACCGGTGTATAATGCCCATAAATCAGTTTGAAGACCTATAACCGTTTGTAAAAGAGTGAATAAAATTGCTCCAAAAACAGGACCCAAGAAGAATCCAACGCCTCCAATGTACGTAGCTAAAAGAACTTGAAAGGACATATTTAAATTTAAATTCTGCTCAGTCAGAATTTCATAATTAATCGCAAACAATGCTCCAGCAATACCGGCAAAAAATCCAGCTGCACAGAATGATACATATCTAACCCACCGCATAGAGTACCCAACAAATTCTGCCCTCTCTGGGTTATCTCTAACAGCATTGGCCATTTTGCCCACGGGTGTTTGCGTAAACAGGTACATACAAAAAGTGGATAGAAGAACCCAAAAAGCTATCAGAAAATAAACTTCTTTTTGGGTAATAAATTCAATACCAAAGGTTGGAGGCGCCATTGTTCTATCGCCAGAGATTCCCTCTTCACCACCGAAAAACACAGTTATTATAATACAACACGCAGCAATAAGTTCGCCAATCCCTAAGCTAATCATTGCAAAAACCGTTCCCGCTTTTCTTGTTGAAAAGCTTCCGATAATCGTTGCAAAACCAAGCCCGACTAAACCACCTACCAATGGTAGAAGCGGTAAAGGTAACCATAAATATTCATTCTCTACAATATTCATTACGTGCACGGCAACAAACCCACCAATACCCATATAAACAGCATGACCAAAACTTAGCATACCACCTTGACCTAACAACATGTTGTAACTCATAGCCAATACTATAGTAATACCAATCTGGTTCATAATAGTAATGGAACCACCCCCAGTGAAAATGAATGGTAGAATAATTAAAATCACCGCACTTATGATCCACGGGACGCTAGAGGATATAGCACCATTTTTCATAGAATAATTAGTCATATTAAATCCCCTAAGTCTCTCGTTTGCCAAACAAACCGTTAGGCTTAAAAACTAAAACAAGAATTAGTAAAATGTATGGTAAAATTGGTCCAATTTGCGGGAGAGTTAGTGTCCACAAATCTCTCCATGGATGGTAATATACATCTTTTGGAAATTCATATCCCATCGCTATTAAAATGTCGGCAGCGCCAACGTTGTATGAGGCGGCAAAAGTTTGAAGCCATCCTATTAACAAAGAAGCTATAAAAGCTCCAGACAAAGAGCCTAATCCACCCACTACCACACAGACGAATACAATTGATCCCAGAAGAAAAGCCATTCCAGGAAATGTTGTTAATGATGGGCCCGCGATAACTCCAGCCAACCCGGCCAGACCAGTGCCAACTCCAAAAACTCCCATAAAAACCAGCGGAACATTATGCCCTAGGGCCTCCACAGTTTTTGGATAACTTAATGCAGCTTGTATAATCATACCTATTCGCGTTCGCGCCAAAACATAATAGAGCGCTACAAAGATTCCAACGGATATCAAAAGCATAAAAACCTTGTACGCAGGAATAGTTCCTCCAGCTAAACTAAAAGCAATAAAGTCTAAAGATTCTGGACTACTGTAATTTACCATACTGCGGCCCCAGATATATTGCACTAGCTCTTCAATAACGAAAAAAAGTCCAAATGTAAAAATTAGTTCAGGAACGTGACCATATTGATGAACTCTTCTCAGACCGTATCTCTCCACTCCCGCTCCTAATATTGTCACTAATATTGGTGCAACGATGAGGCCAACCCAGAAGCCTGTGATTACACTTATTTGATATGCCAAATAAGCTCCAAGCATATAAAAGGCGGCATGTGATAAATTTAAGACTCCCATCATAGAAAAAATAAGCGTCAACCCGCTTGAAAGCATAAATAGCAGTAAGCCATAAATTAGCCCATCTATTATATTTATAACAAATAAATCCATTTTAAAACTGTCCCAAAAATGCAAAAATGCCCTGCACAGCGGCAGGGCATTTCCTAGAAATTTTAAGCTATGGTCGTTTCATCTTGCAAGTTGTTGGACTATCAGCTGACGCCATCTCAACCGTAGCATATGTCTTAACGCCATATCCGGAGTTATCGTAGTCAATATCAATGTCCTTGGTGTGAACGCTGACATTTACATTTTGAATTGCTTGATGATCTTTTTCTCTCATCACCACTTTGGTTTTAAGAATGTCATTATAAAACTCCATCCCTTCCAACGCGTAAGCTATTTTAACTACATCATCTGCTGATCCTGCTTCCTCTATAGCCTTTGCTATCATCATCGTAGCAGTCATAATCCTTGCTTGATTCAAATCTGCTGCTGGATACTTTGCCTTAAATTCCTTGTGGTAAGCAACAAGTTCTGGATTGGTCGGGTTCATTGCTCCTTCATGAACTACATTAAGCATTCCTTCCCCTGCTGCACTAAAGGTCTTTGTAATTCCATCACCAGCACAATAGTAGCAGTAGATTGGACCAGAAAACCCTGACTCTTTTAGTGACCGCCCAAGGTTTACCATGTCTGCCCCCCAATTACCGGTTATCACGCCGTCGGCACCAGCTGCTAAAATCTTTCTGGCATACGGAGTAAAATCTTTGACTTTTCCAATTGGATGCAGTTCGTTACCCACGATTTCAATCGAAGTCTTCTGGGCAAGATACTTTTCTGCAGCAGCGGCAACAGCTTTTCCAAATGAATAGTCTTGACCTATGAGATACATTTTTTTCATAGCAGAATTGTCTGCGATAATATCAGTAAGCACATCCATTTTAATGTCGGCGTTAGCGTCAAATCTAAAATGCCAAAAGTTACACTTATCGTTTGTTAAAGCGGGGTCAACTGCGGAGTAATTGATAAAAATCACTCTTTTATCAGGGTTTCTTTTGTTATGCTTTTTTACCATATCTGTGATGGCATTTGCTATCCCAGAGGAGTTACCCTGCGCTATAAATCTTATGCCTTGGTCAATAGCAACCTGCACCTGAACAAGTGATTCCTTGCCGTCCATTTTGTTGTCCAATGCAACGATTTCCATTTTCTTCCCACCAAGAACTCCGCCTTTTTCATTTACGAGCTTCTCAACAGCAAACTTCCACTGTGCGAGCCCACCCGTTCCAGTTGTAGCGAATGGTCCTGACAATGGATCAATAAACGCAATTTTCACTGTATCTGCAAATACTGAGGAGCTTAAGAAAACTCCGGCAGCGAATGCAAAACTCGCTATTGTTTTAAAAATTTTCATCTTTACTTTCCTCCCAAAAGTAATGTTAGTTGTTTTTCGTTTGATATTTGAATGATAGAGTTAATTTTTTTGCCAGGTCAACCCCAAATTTGACTTATTATGACGCACTTTGTAATTTTTTGAGTTAGTCGTATTCCTTTAACGAAATTATAGACTAGAAAATATTTACGTTTAATGGTTTTGAGTTTCAGCTATAAATTCTGTTATAAATATCGAATCGTGGAGATTGGAACATGAACAAAGTAAATAATGATGGTGCACTAATAAAGTTAAGTTTTGATGAAGTAGCCCAAAAACTAGGTAAAGTGGTCGGAAAATCAGAGTGGTACTCAATTGATCAAGCCATGATTAACAGTTTTGCAGATCTTACGAAGGATCACTTCTTTATTCACATTGATCCGGAAAGAGTGAAGAAGGAGACACCCTTAAATTCAACTATAGCGCATGGGTTTCTTTCAGTATCACTACTTTCAGCTATGTCCTATGATTGCGTCCCAGGAATAGAGGGAGCACATTTTGGGCTCAATTATGGGTTTAACAAGCTAAGATTTGTATCGCCAGTTCCGGTCAATGCAAAAATCAGGGGCCACTTTACGTTGAAAGATATCGAAAAGAAAGACTCAGGAGAAATAACTATGATCTATGATGTTATCGTAGAACTAGAAAACCAAGAAAAACCCATCTTGGCCGCCGAGTGGATCACAAAAGCGTTTGTTAAACCTCAAAAGTCTTAAGTTTAAAGATTGTACGAAAAAATTTGTATGGTAACATTGGCCACACTTAATAGAAAAGTTTTCATTTAATTATCGGAGAAAAGAAATGCGAGAAGCCGTAATAGTATCAACTGCGAGAACACCTATAGGAAAAGCCTACCGAGGAGCTTTCAATGACACGTCTGCCCAAGAGTTAGCAGGCCATGCAATTGAAAAAGCAGTTGAAAGGGCAGGAATAGAACCAAACGAGATCAGTGATGTAATTATGGGCGCTGCCTTACAGCAAGGATCTAGCGGAGGTAACATTGCTCGACAGGCAGCTATAAGAGCCGGATTACCCGTCACAGTCCCGGGAATGTCCATAGATCGTCAATGCGCAAGTGGCATGATGGCTATAGCGACGGCCGCGAAACAAATAATTAATGACGGTATGGATGTAACGGTAGGCGGAGGAGTAGAGTCCATAAGCCTTGTTCAAAATGATAAGATGAATGGATACAGAGCGTACGATCCGTGGTTTAAGGATCATCAACCTGATATGTACATGACTATGATTGAGACTGCTGAGACCGTTGCATCTCGATATAATGTAAGTAGAGAATATCAGGACCAATATTCGCTTCAATCTCAACAGAGAACGGCATCTGGACAACAAAGAGGTGCATTCGATGACGAAATCGTGCCACTCAAAACGACCATGAAAGTTCAAGATAAAGAAACGGGCGAAATAAGTGATAAAGAAGTAATGCTCGAGAAAGATGAAGGAAATAGACCAAGCACAAACATCGAAGGGCTGTCTTCGTTGTCACCAGTTTTTAAAAATGGACTGACTATGTCTGAAGGTGGTTACATAACTGCAGGAAATGCCAGCCAGCTGTCTGACGGCGCATCAGCATCTGTGCTAATGGAAGCCAAAATCGCAGAAAAGAAGGGTTTAGAGCCTCTAGGAAGATATGTTGGAATGATGGCTGCTGGTTGCGCACCTGACGAAATGGGTATCGGGCCTGTTTTTGCTGTTCCAAAACTACTCGAAAAGCATAGCTTAAAAATGGATGACATAGACCTTTGGGAGCTAAATGAAGCTTTTGCTGTTCAGGTTCTGTATTGTAAAGACAAGTTAGGTATTCCAGATGAAAATCTAAATGTAAATGGGGGAGCAATTTCCATTGGCCATCCATATGGCATGTCTGGGGCTCGCATGGTTGGGCACGCGCTAATTGAAGGGAAAAGAAGAGGCGCGAAATATGTCGTTTGCACCATGTGCATTGGAGGAGGAATGGGAGGCGCGGGCCTTTTTGAGGTTCTCTGATGAATATACATAGTAGCACAAATCTTCCGGCAGTATTGACATCGGGAAAGCTTCCAGTGGTTGCGGCCCCATTATTTATTATATCAGTACCGGATTTGGTAATTGCACAGTGTAAAGCTGGAGTTATTGGTAGCTTCCCAGCCTTAAATGCCCGCGAGAAAGAGGGTGAACCTATCGAGCTGGAGAGATGGCTCAAACGGATAACAGAGGAACTTGATCGACATAACCAAGAAAATCCAGATAATCCTGCTGCCCCTTTTGCGGTAAATCAAATAGTACATAGATCAAATCCACGATTGATGCGAGATATTGAAATATGTGTTAAATGGAATGTACCTGTTTGGATTACTTCACTTGGAGCTCGACCGGAAGTTAATGAAGCAGCACATTCATGCGGGGGCATTGTTTTACACGATATTATCAATAATACTTTCGCTAAAAAAGCTATCGAAAAAGGAGCCGACGGACTTATCGCAGTGGCTGCCGGTGCCGGCGGACATGCTGGACCTCAATCACCCTTTGCTCTGATTCAAGAAATCAGAGAATGGTTCAAGGGGCCCTTATTGCTTTCAGGCTCCATTGCAACAGGACGAGCTTTGCTTGCTTCACTGATGATGGGAGCAGACATGGGATACATCGGTTCACCATTCATTGCAACAAAAGAGGCAAATGCCACTGATGCATATAAAAATATGATCGTTGATTCCTCTGCTGAAGATATACTTCTTTCATCACTTTTTACTGGAGTTTCTGGAAATTACTTAAAACCATCCGTTATCAATGCTGGCATGGACCCAGACAACCTTCAGGAGGGATCAGTCAAAGATATGAATTTTGACCCATCATCTGAAAAGCCAAAGGCGTGGTCACAAATTTTTGGATGCGGGCAAGGCATTGCGTCAATTAAAGCAATTGAAACTGTTTCGGAGTTTGTTCATAATTTAGATTCGGAATTCACAGCAGCTGTTTCAGAGTTTAAATTAAAATTTAGTTAGTTAGGAGAAAGACATGGATTTAGGCGTTACCGATAAAGTAAAACCATTAATTGATAAAGTAAGGCAGATGGTTTCAGATGACATAGAACCACTTGACCAAGAGTTTCACGAGGAAGTAGGAAAGCATCCATCCGGAAGCAGGTGGCAGTTTACCGAACGACAAGTGGAAATATTAAACCATCTAAAGTCTCTTGCTAAAGAGAGAGGCCTTTGGAACTTTTGGCTTACCGATTCAGAGAAAGGCTACGGTTTATCAACCGTTGAGTATGCTTATCTTGCAGAAGAGATGGGAAAAGTTGGTATCGCAGCTGAAGTATTTAACTGCAGCGCACCGGACACGGGAAATATGGAAGTAATTGAGCGCTATGGCAATGAAAACCACAAAAAGAAATGGTTAACAAAGTTACTAGAAGGAGAGATCCGATCTGCTTATTTAATGACGGAGCCTGACGTTGCCTCTTCAGACGCAACAAATATATCGCTCGAAGCAAAAAAAGACGGAGATCATTGGGTATTGAATGGTCAAAAATGGTGGTCTTCTGGTGTTGGAGATCCCAGGTGTAAAGTTTTTATTGTTATGGCGCTAACTGACCCAGATGCGGCAAAGCATTCCAGGCATTCAATGTTTTTTGTCGATGCCGACTCTGAAGGATTTGAAGTACTTAGATATATGAATGTTTTTGGTGCAGACGATGCTCCGCATGGGCATGGGCACTGTAAATTCACAAATGTGAAGGTTCCGGCAGAAAATCTAATTCTTGGTGAGGGGCGTGGCTTCGAGGTATCACAAGGAAGACTAGGGCCAGGAAGAATCCATCATTGTATGAGAGCCATTGGGCAAGCAGAGAAAGCCCTTGAGTTGATGATAAGGCGTTCTAAAACACGAACAGCCTTTGGAAAGGAATTAACAGAACTTGGAGCAAACTACGATATTATTGCGAACTGCCGGATGGAAATAGAGCAAAGCCGCTTACTTTGCTTAAAAGCTGCTTGGATGATGGATACCGCAGGCGTCAAAGCAGCGCAACCTTGGATTAGCCAAATTAAAGTAGTGGCACCCTTAATGGCATTAAAGGTTATTGATGAGGCAATACAAATGCACGGCGGAATGGGGATCAGTCAAGACACGCCTCTTGCTCATATGTGGACACACGTTAGGACATTACGACTTGCTGATGGCCCAGATGCCGTTCACAGAAGACAGGTCGCTAGAGCTGAACTAAGACGATACTCAAACTAATAGTTTTAAATCTTTATGAGTGAGCTAATACTAATTAGACATGCTCAGGCATCTTTTGGTCATGAAAATTACGATAACTTATCCGAGTTAGGTCATGACCAAGCAGCTCTTTTAGGTTCCTTTTTCGACAAACTAAATATAGCCCCTGACAGGGTTGTTATAGGGACCCAAAAGAGACATCAGCAAACACTGGAAAATTTTAATTTAAAATGCCAAGTTGATAAGCACCCTGGCTGGAACGAATATGACTTTAGAGACCTATTATTAGCAGAGTTTGGCCCAAATATCCCAGAAGAGATTTTTACTGACAGGAAGACGCACTTTAAAACTCTTCGATCAACGGTAACCAACTGGATGAATTCAAAACTTCCAAATGCGACTGAAAGCTGGGAAGACTTTTCTTCAAGAATTAGTAATGCGCTCGAGTTTAGTTGTGATCTTGACTGTAAACAAGTTGTTGTTGTCACATCAGGAGGACCAATAAGTAGAGTGGTAGCAACAACCCTCAATGCTCCTAAAGAAGAAATGATGACATTAAACTTACAAATAAAAAATACATCAATCTCAAAGTTCATTTACACTCCCAAAGCCTTTTACCTTCACAGCTTTAACTACGCACCGCAATTCGATGGAGACAACGCTCATTTGCTGACCTATAGTTAGGACGATGTCTAAAGATCCATTAAACAAAGAAAAACTTCTCCCCTATCTAGCAAACAACATTGACGGGTTTTCACATTTAAAAAATGTAAAAAAATTTTCTATTGGCCAATCGAACCCAACCTTTTTACTGGAGACAGATACGGCTAATTATGTTATCAGGCGAAAGCCAGATGGGCCCTTATTGAAATCGGCACATGCCATAGACCGAGAATATAGAGTGCAACACGCTTTATTTGATACACCCGTACCCGTCGCGAAAATGCTTCATTATTGTGATGATCAATCTATTTTAGGGGTTGATTTTTATGTAATGGAATTTGTTGATGGAGTAGTTTATGAAGACCCTGCTTTACCAAGTTTAGCTAAAAACGATAGAGCAAA
>CACGMO010000044.1 GCA_902574225.1 uncultured Alphaproteobacteria bacterium | reverse complement strand
AGATCTATACAAAAAGGTTATATTTTAGCCCCATTGTTGTCTGCTTTATGGGCAATTACTATTGTGTGGTGTTTGAGCGTAATATCGTCTTTTTCAACAGGAGAGGCGTTCAAACCTAATGTTTTGTTAACTTTTTTGTCTGGTTTAACGGTAGGTTTAGTCTGCTCACGAATTAAAGGATACAAAAAAAATCATAAACTAGGCATTTTTCTTCTGTTGTTTGTAGCGTTGGTCGTGCTCTCACCCATAACTAGATTGACGGATAATCACTATAATAATCTCGAATTTTTTTTAAACAGTTTCTTTTCATTAATATTAATCATCTCTGCTTCAAAAATACTGAGAGATATAGATTTTTATGAGCTTACAAGACACCAATTTGAAGATTATATAATAAAATTTTTAACAAATTTTGGGTATATCTTTTTTACTGCAATTGTTGCTATACCTTTTTACGTTATGGTTATGACAAGTTTGAAAAATCAATCTGAGTTATTATTAAATCCTTTAAATTTCTCAATTGATTTCTCTAAAGGCTATGACCTTTTTCGAAGCTATACTGAGTTGTTTTCAGATTTTAATTTTGGATCGTACATAATAACTTCGTTTTTTGTTTCAATTTTTACAGTGATAATTACCTTATTATTTGCAATTCCCGGCGCGTACGCTGTTGCTCGTCTTCGATTTAAGGGAAGAGGTGTTTTTTCTAGCTCTATATTATTAATTTATATGGTTCCATTAATTGTTTTAGCTTTACCTATTTATGTAGGCTTTTCTCTTTTTGGTTTAAGAAATTCTGTTCTTGGAATTTTGATGATTTATCCAGTAACCACTATTCCAGTCGCCCTTTACATGTTGCAAGGCTACTTCAGAACTGTTCCTACAGAAATTGAAGAGTCTGGACTAATGGATGGGCTTTCTAGAATCTCCGTAATTTTGAAAATTACATTGCCATTAAGCCTGCCCTCTATTGTTTCAGTTTCTCTTTATGTTTTCATGATAGCATGGAATGAGTTTCTTTTAGCATTTATGTTATTGGATGATCCCTCAAAATTTACGATCACGCGTGGGGTGGCGATGTTAGATTCTTCTGAAGTGCCACGACAACACTTAATGGCAGGATCGGTTGTAGCAACTATTCCAGTAATGCTGATGTTCTTATTGTTAGAAAAGTATTTAAGACAAGGCTTAACAGCAGGATCAATCAAAGGATAAAAATGAGCCTACAAAATAACATAAACTTAGATGCAAAAAAGATTCTATTGATCAATGATAAAGGCAACTACACCATTCCTACAGATGGCCTTTATCCATTCCAATGGAACTGGGATAGTGCCTTCGCAGCATATGGTTTTGCTCAATTTGATATTCCAAGAGCATGGAAGGAATTAGAAACCCTTTTCTCTGCACAATGGAATAATGGCATGGTTCCTCATATTATTTATCATCAAATTGACGATAGTTATTTTCCTGGCCCCAATATTTGGAAAGGGATTGGACCCATACCATCCTCTGGAATAACTCAACCTCCTGTTGTCGCATCTTTAATGAAAAAGATTTGGGAATTAGATACAAATTACGGCAACGAACAAGTAAGACTGCTATTTCCCAAAGTTTTAAAATGGCATCGCTGGTTTATTCAATGGCGTTTTCAAGAAGGATTAGTGTTTATAAACCATCCCTGGGAGGCAGGTAGAGACAATGCTCCGGATTGGGACAGTGCACTGGCTGCAATTAACCCCGCTGGCGTAGCACCATACAAACGACGAGATACAGAACATGTGAACCCCTTAATGCGCCCAACTAAATCAGATTATGACCGGTATATTTGGCTTGTTCAGCAGGGTCGAGAATGTAAATGGAATGCAGATTGGCTCAGAAAAAATAGTTCTTTTAAAGTAGCAGATCCTGCTATGCATTTCATATTACTTCGTGCAAATAGAGACTTACGTCTTATTGGGATAAATCTAGAAGAAGATATTAGCGAAATTGATAGCTGGATTGCTTCCTTAGAAAAAGGTGCTTCTAAATTATGGAATGCTTCTATTTCAAGTTATGACTCCTTTGACCTATTAAATTTCAATTTTGCTGGAAGTATTTCTAGCGCATCCTTTATGTGTTGGTATGCAGGGTTATATGATAAAAGAATGCTGACGCACTATGATCGCATAATGAAAAAGGTTAAATATGGTATGCCGAGTTACGATCCTGAAAGCAAAAGGTTTGATCGAAAACGATATTGGCGAGGACCTAGTTGGGCTATCATGAATATGCTGATTGGTTTTGGTTTAGAGGAGGTAGGAGAATTAAAACGTGCGAGCCTCCTAAAGGCGCAAACAAATCGAGCTATTTCAGAAAATGGGTTTGCAGAGTATTTTGACCCCATAGATGGCTCCCCCGCTGGAGGCAATACTTTCACTTGGACTGCGGCTGTATGGTTGGGTTGGGCAAAGACAATGGGAGGAGCGAATGGGTTCAATTGAACTTAAAAAAGTTAAAAAATGGTTCAATGAAGTAAATGTCATAAAAGGCATTGATTTAAAGATATATGATGGCGAATTTCTTGTTCTTGTTGGTCCATCAGGCTGCGGTAAATCAACACTTTTGCGTATGATAGGGGGGTTAGAAGATACCTCTATGGGAGATATTTTGATTGATGGACAAGTGGTAACAAATTTTCCTCCATCAAAAAGGGGCCTAAGTATGGTCTTCCAGAGTTATGCACTCTACCCGCATTTAACTGTAGAAGAGAATATGGGGTTCCCCTTAAAAACAGCGGGGGAGAAAAAGAATGTAATAAAAAACCGTGTTGAGAAAGTAGCAAAAGTATTGAAGTTAGAAAATTATTCAAATCGTTTACCTAAAACTTTGTCTGGTGGCCAACGACAGCGCGTTGCGATTGGACGTTCCATAGTTCGTAATCCTACCGCCTTTCTATTTGACGAACCTTTATCCAATCTCGATGCAGCTTTACGGGTGGATATGCGGCTTGAATTAGCTAAATTACACCAAGAATTGAAGGCAACTATGATATATGTAACTCATGATCAAGTTGAAGCTATGACCTTGGCGGACAGAATAGTAGTACTTGATTCTGGCTCAATTTCTCAGATTGGCACACCAAAAAATCTTTATGAAATGCCGCAAAATTTGTTTGTTGCGCAATTTATAGGTAGCCCCAAAATGAATATAATAAATTATAGGGATATCTATAATAGTTCTAATGTTGATGAGGAATTGAGAGATTTTCTTCTTACTAAAAAACGGGTAGCCAATATAGGCATAAGACCAGAGCATATAAAAATTGTAAAGAATGGGAAGGGACATGTTAAAGCAACTACAGATGTTATAGAATATTTGGGCGCAGATACTTTTGTGATAGTAAATGCGGATACCTTGGGTGGAGTGCGTATAAGATGTGAAAGTAATAACACATTAGAGAAGGGCCTTAAGATCGGATTAAAGTTTGAATTATCTAAAATCCACTTTTTTGATCAAGAGGGTACAAACATAAATATATGATATTGAGGCAAAATAATACAATATGGGTTTAGTTTTTCGGTATCTCTGAAAGTAATTTCTAGCTGATTAGTGAGTAACATTTGTATTTATTTACCAATGAAGAAATAGGCCTATTAAAGTGGTTATCTAAAAAGATTAAAACGTTTCAGATGTACCTATTTTATTGTCGCTTGACGATAACAATGGCTTGAAGGGATCAGGGGAGGCCTTCTATAATCCATTGTTTCAAAGGCAAAAAGTTTCTATTTTAGGTTATACGAAAATTCATACCATGATCTTTTCTTTATACGCTTCTGGGTTTCAAAATCAACATAGACAAGGCCAAATCGTTTATTGTATCCAAAAGACCACTCATAATTATCTAATAAAGACCAAGCAAAGTAGCTTTTGATATTATATCCTCTATCTAAAAGCGCTTGTATTTCTTGAAGATGCAAAAGATAATAGTCGATCCTCTTTTGATCATCAATTTTCCCGTCTATATTTAAATCATTGTTTGCCATTCCATTCTCAGTAATGTGAATGGGTATTTCCAGATTGTAGCGATTAACTTCATTTTCAATTACTTTTTTAAGGCCCTCTGGGTAAATTTCCCAATTCATGTCAGTTTTATTCAAAGGTCCTTCGATATCTGTTAATTGGAATATTTTTTCTTTTGCATCAAACTTTATTAAATTTCTTGTGTAGTAATTTATCCCAAGCCAATCTAAAGGGGTTCCTATTATTTTTAAATCCTCTTCATATTCACTTGGCATATGATTTCCAAGTATATTTAAAAGCTTCACTGGGTATTTAGAATTAAAAACGGCGTCACTAAACCAGGAGTTGTGAATTTCTTCATATAAGTGAGCGGCGTCAATGTCTTCAGGTTTATCTGAATAACTCTCTACAGCAGCTTTATTTAATACTATCCCAGCATTTTGATGTGAATAAGACCGTATTACCTCCATTCCATATCCGTGCGCTAACATAATGTAGTGCATTGCTTTAGCTGTACTTTGAACGTCTTTAAGACCTGGCGCATGGACACCTAAGTAGTGAGAAAGCCATGCGACACACCAAGGTTCATTTATCGTAGCCACTGAATACAGCCTATCTCCATAATTTTTCATTATTACTTCAGAGTAATCAGCAAAATACTTCGCTGTATCTCTACTTACCCAGCCACCTAAATCTGCTAAATAAATTGGTAAATCCCAGTGATAAAAGGTTCCAAATGGCTTTAAATCCAACTCAAGCATTTTATCGATGAGTTTATCGTAAAAGGATATTCCATTTTGGTTTAAAGACCGAGTTCCATCGGGCATCAATCTTGGCCAAGAGAACGAAAATCTATAAGCACCGAACCCAGCATTACTGACCAACTGTAGATCTTCTTCCCAATTTTCAATATGATTGCACGCTATTCGTCCATCTTGTGAGTTGAAAACCATGCCATCAATTTTAGCAAATTGATCCCAATGGCTTTTTCCAGAGTCGCCAAAACCGTTTCCTTCTATTTGGTAGCTAGAAGTGGCCGTTCCAAATATAAAATCTTTTGGAAATTTTTTTATTAAAGACAAATCATTCAATAAAGCAGCTCTTTTTGTTGTACATTTGGTTATAAATTAGTCAATCGCGTTTAATTTAATCAGATATAGTTACGATTTTCCAAAATAAAAATTGAATGCATAAAAATATTAAGCTACGTTTGTAACAGTGTAACAGTTTGGGTTTTCTATAACAATAAATAAATAGGGGGAATAATGAGAATTAAACGTTTTTTTCTTATTGTACTATCAATAATAATCTTGCCCTTTACCTCAGCGTTTGCAGGGGGGCATTACAGTGGGCCAGATCTTTCTGGTCAAAAAATAACGATTTCCGGACCGTGGTTGGCGCCACAAGATGACCAGTTTAGAAAAGTTATCAAGGCATTTACAGATGCTACTGGTGCGGTTGTCGAATATGGTGGGTCTGACTCTTTTGAACAACAGATCACCATTGACGTTAAAGCAGGAAGCCCGCCAAACCTAGCGATCTTTCCACAACCAGGACTCGCAGCTAATATTGCAGCTATAGGTGGATTAACACCACTTGGAGCTGATACTCAAAAGTGGGTTTTGGATAATTACGCGGCTGGGCAATCCTGGATTGACTTGGGAACATACGCAGATAAAAGTGGCAAAGACCAGTTTTACGGCTTCTTCTACAGAGTTAATGTTAAAAGTTTAGTTTGGTATTCACCAGATAATTTTGAAGATAATGGTTATGAAGTTCCAAACACTATGGAAGAGTTAATAGCGCTTACAGAAAAGATGGCTAAAGACGGAAATACACCATGGTGCATTGGACTAGGCTCAGGTGATGCAACAGGTTGGCCTGGAACTGACTGGATGGAAGACATAATGCTAAGAACACATGCGCCTTCAGTTTATGATGCTTGGGTTACCAATGAGATGCCCTTTAATGACCCAAAAGTTATTGAAGCTATGGATTTCTTTGGTTCTTTCGCACGAAATGATGCCTATGTTGATGGTGGAGCTGCCGCTGTGGCAACCACTGATTTCAGAGATAGTCCTAAAGGTCTATTTACTTCACCTCCAAAGTGTATGATGCATAGACAAGCTAGCTTTATTCCTGCATTCTTTCCCGAAGGTGTTAAAGCTGGCGAAGACTATGATTTCTTCTACTTTCCAGCTTACTCAACGAAGAAGCTAGGAAACCCTGTTTTGGGCGGTGGAACGCTTTTCGCGATTACTAATGACAGTCCAGCAACAAGAGAGTTTATAAATTATCTTAAGCATCCTCAATCTAACCATATTTGGATGGAGATTGAAGGTTCTGGATTTTTAAACCCCCACAAGGGCATTGATTTAGCAAAACACTCAAGCGATACCTTCAGAGGTTTAAATCAAATTCTACTTAATGCGACCACTTTTAGATTTGATGGCTCAGACTTAATGCCTGGCCCAATCGGAGCTGGTTCATTTTGGACAGGAATGGTTGATTATACCGGAGGTAAATCTGCTAAGGATGTAACCGCTGAAATCCAAAAGAGCTGGGATGCGATAAAGTAAATCGCTCGCTAAAATTTTAGAGGCGGTTTTTTTAATCGCCTCTTCTTATTAATCACCAGAAAATTGACTTTTTTTAATTTTATAGTTTACGTCGTAATAGGCGTTTCAGCCGTTCTTAGCTATTTTGTGCTTGCTAACTGGGCTCACGATTATCTGGTAGGTAAGTTCAGCAAAAAAAACTTACAAGATTCTATATTTCGGCCGTGGATTTTTATGGCACCCGCTCTAATAATTTTGTTAGTTTATTTAATTTATCCAGTATCAGAGACTATTCGCCTTAGCTTTTTTGATAACTATGGCCGTGAGTTTACCGGAGTGAGTAACTATGTTTGGGCTATGAATGATAGTGATTTTCGTCAAAGCATTCTAAACAATTTTTTGTGGCTCATCGTTGTTCCAACAACTTGTACTTTTTTAGGATTAACTATAGCTACGTTAGCGGATAGGGTTTGGTGGGGCGTGTTTGCAAAAACATTAATATTTATGCCTATGGCAATCTCTTTTGTAGGTGCGAGTGTTATATGGAAATTTGTTTATGAATACAGAGGGGCTGGAAATGACCAGATTGGTATTCTTAACGCAATAATTGTTTATTTTGGTGGTGATCCACATGCATGGATAGCTATCCCGTTTTGGAATAACTTCTTTTTAATGGTAATAATGATTTGGATCCAAACTGGTCTCGCAATGGTTATTTTCAGTGCAGCCCTAAGAGCTATTCCTGAAGAAACTCTTGAAGCTGCAAGAATAGATGGCGCAAGTGAAGTAAGAATATTTTTTTATATTATTATTCCGTTTCTTTCAGAAACAATAGTAGTTATTTGGACTACTATTACGATATTAGTGCTAAAAGTTTTTGATATTGTTTTAGCAATGACAAATGGGCAATGGGGAACAGAAGTTCTTGCAAACTTAATGTTCGATTGGATGTTCAGAGGTGGAGGGGACTCGGGCAGAGGTAGTACCATAGCGCTTTTTATAATGCTTGGCGTTATCCCAATAATGATTTGGAACCTGAGGCGGTTCAAAATGGAACAAGAAAGATGAAACACTTTTCTTTTGGTAAATTTCTAGCGCATTTCTTTTTGCTAATAATTGTGTTTATTTGGGTTATTCCTACCTTCGGGTTATTAATTAGCTCTTTAAGAGACAAAGACCAAGTAGCGTTAACTGGTTGGTGGACGGCGTTAAAGCATAATGAATTTAATGAAATTGTTAGAACTGAAAAAAGCACTGTTCAATTTAAAGAGAATGGTGTTTTTGTAATATCAGGCAATTTGCTAAAAAATTCATCATCAAAATCTGTGATAAACTTTGGAATTACTAGCAAAAATCCAAAAGCATTTAAGGCTCCTTCAAAAGTAACAATGAAGAATGGGAGCACTTTTTACCTGCAAAAGGATGGGAGCTATAGATGGACGTCTGATAAAGAGTTTAAGCACAAGAAAGGGAAAAGGATTTTTCTTACTGTAAACACGCCTCCCAGCCTTACCTTAGAAAATTATAAAGAAGTTCTAGTATTCCGGGGACTAGGGCAATCTTTTATTAATTCGCTTACAGTTGCTGTGCCGTCTACAATTATACCGCTAATAATAGGAGCCTTTGCAGCCTATGCACTTTCTTGGATGAATTTTTATGGGAGAGATCTTATTTTTGCTACTATTGTGTGCCTTTTAGTTGTCCCTTTGCAAATGTCGCTTATTCCTATTTTAACTGTTTACAATCAAATAGGTAACTTCTTTGGTGTTTCTGCAAAATCCTACGTTGGCATATGGTTGGCTCATACTGGTTTTGGGTTGCCTTTGAAAATTTTTCTGTTGAGAAATTTCATAAAAAGCCTTCCGCATGAGATGTTTGAGGCTGCTAGAGTTGACGGGGCCAGCCACTATCAAATTTTTATGAAAATAATATTACCATTATCCATACCAGCTTTCGCATCAATTGGCATTTTACAGTTTTTGTGGGTCTGGAATGATTTGCTAGTCGCGTTGGTATTCCTAGATAAAATGCCCAGTGAAATAGTTTTGACCTCTCGCTTAAGAGAAATGTTAGGTGAGTTTTCTCAGAACTGGGAGATTTTGACAACAAGTGCTTTCGTTTCAATGATAGTGCCGCTATTTGTATTTCTTTCTTTGCAGAGATATTTTATAAGGGGCTTAGTAGCTGGATCTGTGAAGGGGTAGAAATGGAAAAGATTGTTTTAATTGGCGCCGGCAGCCAAAACTTTGGATTGGGTATAATTAGCGACATCTTTAAGTCTGGCATTTTGGATGGTTGCGAGATTTTTCTTCATGACATAGATAAAACAACACTTGCTAATACAAAAATAATTGCAAATGATTATAAAGAAAAGCTAGGAGTAAATGTTGATATAAAGGCCTCTATCTCAAGAAAAGAAGCTCTAAAGGGAGCGACTTTTTGTATAATCTCAATCGAGGTTGGGAAACGATTTGATCTTTGGGATCAAGACTGGAAGATACCATTACAATATGGAATAAGGCAAGTCTATGGAGAAAATGGTGGGCCTGGAGGCTTATTCCACTCTCTAAGACAAATACCCCCAATTTTGGATATTTGCGAGGACATAAATGCTATTTGTCCCGATGCCTTTGTTTTTAATTTTTCAAACCCAATGCAGCGCATTTGTCATGCAGTAACCACAAAATTTCCAGATTTAAAATTTATTGGAATGTGCCATGAAATTGCGTCAATGGAGAGGCAACTACCAGATTTAATGGAAACTGACTTGTCGAACATTGAATTTAGGGCAGCTGGATTAAACCATTTCAGTATATTATTAGAAGCCAAATATAAAAATACCGGTAAAGACGGTTATCCGATAATTAAGCAAAACTTTTCTACCTATTTTTCAGACTTGATTAACAAACATGACGCTAAACCCTCTAAGCCTGGCGCGGAAAGAGGCGTTTTTCGTGAACTTTTTAGAATTTATGGATACCTCCCAATTACAACGGATAGTCATTTAGGAGAATACATACAGTGGGCTTACAGTGTAGCCGACCATGATGCAATTCTAGATTTTTATGATAATTATAAGGCAAAGTGTTTAGCTTTTTATGATGATAAAAGTTCATATGATCATTTCTTCGATCCTAAGAATATTGGCACACACGAAAGAGTAATTCCCATAATTGAAGGTATTTTAGGTGACTCCGGATACGAGGAAGCTGCAGTTAATATACCGAATAGGGGTTATATAGCATGCCTGCCAAGAGATATTGTAGTAGAAGTACCTGGAAAGGTTAATAAATCTGGCGTGCAAGGAGTTTCATTCGAAAATTATCCCAGTGCGTTTGGATCTTTATTAAGTTTGCAATCGGGTGTTATTCAAATGACAACAGATGCAGTTCTTAATTGTTCAAAACATTCAGCTTACCTAGCACTTTTGGCTGATCCTGTTGTAAATGACTCTACTCAAGCAGCAAGGCTTCTTAACAACATGCTTGAGACCCAAAGTAGGTTTTTAGGTTATTTAAAGTAGATCACAAATATGTCTGAAATTGTTATAAAAAACCTAAATAAATACTATGGCAAAAACCACGTTATACAAGATGTCTCTCTCAATATAGATAGCCAATCATTTACGGTTTTGGTTGGACCGAGTGGTTGTGGTAAATCTACTATTTTAAGAATGATTGCAGGACTTGAGCGTATTAACTCAGGGACAATCTCTATTGATGAAAATATTGTTAATGATTTGTCACCAAAAGACAGAAATATTGCAATGGTGTTCCAGTCTTATGCTTTATACCCACATATGACGGTTTATAACAATATGGCCTTTGGATTAAAAATAGAGAAACTAACTAAGGATGAAATCGATAGCAGAGTTTATGATGCTGCAAAAATTCTTCAGATAGAAGAACTTCTACAAAGAAAACCAAAACAACTTTCAGGTGGCCAAAGACAAAGGGTTGCCATTGGACGTGCAATTACTAGAAAACCTAAGGTTTTTCTATTCGACGAACCTTTATCAAATCTCGATGCCGCATTGAGAGTTCAAATGAGAGTTGAATTAGCAAAATTACATGATCAATTAGATGCCACTATGGTATATGTGACCCATGACCAAACAGAAGCTATGACTATGGCTGATAAAATTGTTGTGTTGGATCAAGGTAAAATATCCCAATCTGGAAGCCCATTGGATTTATACCATAATCCTAAAAATTTATTTGTTGGAGGGTTTATTGGCTCTCCAAAAATGAATTTTATAAAAACAAAAATATTAAAAAAGAGTAGCCAGAGTATTAGTATAGATTTGCTTGGTCAAAAAAGCTTTATATTAAAGAAAGCTAGCACAAATTTAAAAACCGGGGATGAAGTAACTTTAGGCATAAGACCCGAGCACTTAAAAGTTAGCAAAGATTTAAAAAATTCTTGGAAAGGCAAGGTTTTTGTTGTTGAAAAACTGGGGTCTGGCACTTTTCTATATCTAGAAAAGGAAGGGGAACCACTTGTTGTCGAAACAGATGGGGACTCGAAAATAAAGGTTGGAGACACAATTAATGTAGCTTTCGATCAAAACAAGTGCCATCTTTTCAATTCAAATAAGGGTTTGATATAAATAAATATTATTGTTGCGAAATTTTCATTATCGCCTTTATTAAAAGTATAATGTAAATTTAGATATTATTTTTTAAGTTAGGTGTAATCATGAAAAAGATTGGGGTTCTAACTAGCGGAGGGGATGCTCCTGGGATGAACGCAGCTATAAGAGCAATAGTTAGAACATCACTTAATAACAATATCGAAATAATTGGTTTTAGAAATGGGTATGAAGGGCTTATTGATAATGACTATGTTGTTTTTGATAGAAGATTAGTGGGAAATATTATTCAAAAAGGAGGAAGTATTCTACATACCTCTAGATCGTCAAGATTTGTAAATAAAGAGTACAGGCTGATTGCTGAAAAAAATCTCCGAGCACTCGATGTTGATGGTTTAGTGATTATTGGAGGTGAGGGGTCTACAAAGGGCGCAACCGCTCTATCTAAG
>CACGMO010000043.1 GCA_902574225.1 uncultured Alphaproteobacteria bacterium | reverse complement strand
ATCTGCTTCAAAAAAAGCTGACACTCTGTCTTTTTCGCCCCCGGTAACTTCCACCTCACCATCAATCATTGTAAGTAAATAGTTCTGTCCATTAAAAGACACGGTAAGTGAACTTCCGTCTTCTGGAATTGAAGAAATATTTGTGCCTTTTATTGAAGATATGGGAGCAGCTGACCTTAGGGAATTAGCAATCGCTTTGGTAAGTGCAGATTTTGATTGTTCTTTTAAAGATGCGCTTGTAACTGACGCTGAAAAGGCAGTGCCAGCGCTTGTCAGGCTAGAATCAATAAAGTTTACGTCTAAACCATATGTTGCAGCAGATGCAGAAGCAGCCAATCCTTGCGTGTCAGCAGCATTAAAATCGATTTGCTCATTAATATTAAAGCTTAGTGTTTGTTTTTCCCCGGTAGAAGTCACTGATTGATTTACTAGTCCTTTCTCGAGAGGATCAGCAGTTGCTGTATTGGTTGCACCTCCTGTGATTTCTGATGTAAATGAGGAAGAAGCTTCCAGGTCAAGCGTTCCACCAAACCGTCCAGCGTCAATAAGCTTTATTTGACGGAAAATGAGAGTATTGCTGTTTGCAGTCTCTATTCCGGCCGCTGTAAGTGTGACGTCAGGTCCTGTAGCGGTATCTGTTGCCAATTTAAACGCACCGGTCTCATCATCAATCGACTTTACATAATATATTGGACCAGCAGTTGTTCCAGAATTTGTATCTGATAATGCTGACACAGTGAGTCCGGTAGTTGTTTCAGCTGCATCCAAGCTTGTCAGTATTACAGTATCACCAACAATTAAACCATGGTTGGAGCCAGCAGATATAGTTCCATCTAATAACATTTTACCTGCATTTACAGTGATAGCTGTATCAACACCGTCATTATTTTGTCTTAGATAAGAGCCTAATTTTATAGGATCGGTATTCCCTCTAGCGTGCATTAAAGCGTCATCATCTCCAATTGGATTTGAGTTTTTAGTAACTAAACGTGTTTTAATTGTAAGACCACTTGACGAGGAATAAGAAGACAAAGAAATATCCTCGCCATCGACGCTTTCCAAAACTATTCTCGTCTTATCTTGCGAAAGAAAAACGTTAATACCTACCTGACCTGATTGCTGGTTTAATGACTCATATAGTGCAGTTAAGTCAGATGACGTTGTAGAGGTGGTTATTGTTATAGGTTTTTGGTTGAGTGACTCAATATCAAAAGATATCTCACCATTGCCACTCAAATCGTAAAGCTCTATTCTGTTTTTTGCCGATGCTCTTATCCCTAGATCTGACATAGTTTCATTGATTTGGTTGGCTGCGAATTTCGCTGATGCTCCAGCAGCAATAGTCGTGCTTAATGTATCTCCTGCAAGGTCCGGAAAAAATAAATTTATTTCATATGCTTGCGTTGTAGAGCTTGCGGGTAGTGTTCCAAGCCCTAATTGTGCTTTTCGATCTACACCATCTCCACCTAAACTTATTGAAAAGTTTCCATTAGGGTTTATTTTCTCGAGAGAAAGTCCACGATATCCAACAGGATCATTTAAATTTAAGTATTCTGCATTGTAGACGGCCTGTTCTGAAAACCCATTTGCTGTAGACATAAAAGTTGATTTTTCTAACTTTGTGAGAGGAGATCCTGCAATATGTCTTCCTTCTCTAGTAAATATTTGAATGTTCGATGCAGATTCTGATGTTTGCTTAACAGCATCAATGCTATCTGCCCCTGCAGTTACTGCTGCTCCGTCAGCAAATTCACCACTTGCCAGCGAAAGAGTTAAATTTCCAGCACTTCCTGAAGCAAAAATACCAAGATTTGCAAGTGTCGTTCCTGATGAGTTTAGTTCTCCAAGGTTAAGATATTTTGCTATTTGTGAGGCATCTTCCCAAGCACCATCTGCTGACGATTCAGATGGGGGTGTGCCTGTCAGTTCTTTAAAGACGTCCCCATACGCTAGGTCAAAGTTGTAATTAACACCTCCAACAGAGAATGAAAGTTGATTAACTTGCTCAATATCACTAGAAGATAAAGTGAACTGCAAAGACGATTGCTTTGAAAAACTTGCGAGCTGAATATCTTCCATTGATTTTGGAATTGTTGCGGCAAAACCATCATTAAAAAAAGTGGTAGCAGATATTGGTGAAAGGGAGTTCGTAAAAACACTACTTACCTTCGAAAGTGCTGTGTCTTGAATAGTACCGGTAGAATCTGCTGAAATACTCGCATCGCTTAAATTCTTTGTGTCTGCAGATATTAGGAAGCTCGCTGACGCAGCGATGTCCTCTGCTCTTCTTAACGCGAATTCCATATCTCGCGAAAAATTATTTGAAGGGTTAATAGTTATTTCGTCACCATCATTTGCTGTACCTAATAGTGTTATGGTCATGCCTTGTGTTGATATTGAGGTGAGGTCGCTACCCAATTCGGTATTCTGCAAGTCAAAGGCAGTCCATGCATTTTTAGTTTCAGAAAAAACAAGTTTTATAGGATCAGGATTTAACAAACCACCTCCAGAGGCTACCGCTGAAGCAGTAGTGTTCCCCATATTGGTTGGATTCTGAGTTGATGTAAAACCAACTGAGGTGAACATATCCTTACCTTTTAATCCATCTAGCGTAAGTCCTTTTTTGTGTTGGTCGTTAATTTCCTGAGCAAATTTTTGCGCTAAATCATCAAGGTCTTTTATAGTTTGCTCAATTGTTTTGGAGGCGTCTATAAGACCCCTTAGAGCACCATTGGTCACTTGATTTGTAGGACTGTTAAGCGTCCCGGGACCCAATATTACCTTAATGTCTGTACTGTCTTCATCTAACCCGATAGCTAATCTTTTTGAGTCTTCTACTATCTTTGGTCCACTTCCTGATCCTCCCAATCTGACTATAGCAGCGTTTTTTGCAGTGTAAGTAACTGTTACTTCAAGAGTTTTGCTCAATTCATCTATGAGTCTATCTCTATTATCCAGTAGTGCGTTAGCGGCGCCACCCTGTGTACTGCTAGATAGAAGCTTAGAATTCACATTTAATATTTCTTTTGTGAGGATATTTACTGTATCAATTTCTTGCTGAGCGTGAGATTTTGCTCCTGTCTTTAATTGACTAAGCACTTCTGAAGTCCGACTAAAAGTTGCTGCCACATTTTTACCTTCCTCGACAGCTACCACCCTAGCGGCAACGTCTGCAGGAGAGGCGGCAACTTCTTGTAGAGATGAAAAGAACAACCCCATTGAAGATCCAAGGTCAGCATCTCCTGGTAACAACAAATCCTCTAATTCACTGATTTTCTCAAGAAAGTTTGAAGCAGTTTCTTCTCTTGAGAAGGAGTTTCTCTTTCGATCAAGCAAGTAAGCATCAAATGACCTTTTAATGTCTTCTACTCTAACACCTAAACCGGTTCCATCTTGGATTTGAGTAATGCCGCCCTGACCTGAACTAACTTCAGTCAGCCCAGCTTCTCTTCTTTTGTAGCCATCAGTATTGATATTAGCGATGTTTTGGCCGGTTACCGCAAGAGCTTGCCGATACGATTGCACACCACTTTTTGCTATGTCAAATAAGCTTGGCACTGTTTTTACCTATCATTCTTATTGCCGAACTGTCGCAGAAGAGCATCAGCAATTCCTAAATCTAGGTTCAATGCCAGGCTCCGCGACCGTTCCTGATCTAACATTGACCCAAAATTGTCTTCTTCGTTACTAGAGAATAATTCATCCGCTAGCTTGCTTTCTCTCGCTTGTTTCAGCATTTGATTGACAAACATCGACTCAAATTCTTCCGCTAATGCTTCTAAATTTGCTTTGCTTTTATTTTTTTGGAATAAAGTGAAACCAGTATCAATTTGATAATTTGGGAATTTAATTTCCATAGTAAAACCTAAATAATTATCAGCTCTGCTCTAAGCGCGCCAGACTCTCTTAGCGCCTCTAAGATCGCAACGAGATCTGATGCGCCTGCCCCAACTGCATTAATTGTATCAACAATAGTTGACAACGATACACCTGGATCAAAAACAAAAGCTTTTGCTGGTTCTTCTTCCACTTCAATATCGGTTTCAGGTGTGATTACAGCATCACCAGGAGTTGTGACCACTTGATTTTCGTTTACAATAGCCCCACCTGTTGCCGTTACTTTCTTTTTTTCGTCAATTTTTACTGTTAAAGAACCATGAGTGACTGCAGCAGGTGTTACTCTAACATCACCTCCTATCACTATTGTTCCGGTTCTTGCATTAACTACTACCTTTGCGGCTGGGCGTGATGGTTCAACTTCAATATTTTCCAGTAAGCTAACAAATGCCACTTTTTGGCTTGGGTCTTTTGGTGACCTTACTTTTATTGATGAAGCATCCAGAGGAACAGCAACGTTATCTCCAAAAATATCATTTATTGCTTCTGACACACTTAATGCAGTGCTAAAGTCTCCCTGATGAAGATTTAAAATAACATTTTTTGAATTAATGAATGGATTTTCTACCATTTTCTCAATGGATGCTCCTCTAGGTATCCTGCCAACCGTTGGTATGTTTACGGTTAAAGATGATCCATCACCACCTTCAACACCAAGTCCACCAACAACAAGATTGCCTTGTGCAACAGCATATGTTTCACCGTCTGCTCCCAAAAGTGGTGTCATCAATAATGTTCCACCTCTCAAAGACTTTGCTTTGCCAAGAGTTGACACTGTAACATTAATATTTTGACCTGGTTTCCCAAAGGCACCAAGTTCTCCTGTTACCATCACAGCAGCTGTATTTTTTCCATCCAAGCCTTTAACATCCGTTGCTAACCCAAATCTGGAAACCATAGATTGCATAGATTGTAGAGTAAGACCTATATTGCCATCACCGGTTCCCGCTAATCCAACAACTATTCCATATCCAACTAGTTGGTTTGATCTCACACCCGCAATGGAAGTCAGATCCTTTAATCTATCAGCAAAAAGAAAACCGGTAGTGAAAAGAGTGAATTTAATGAAGAAAAGTAATATTAACTTAAGCGATACTCTGATTGTCATAGTGGTTGCACCGCATCAATTAATTTGGAAAACCATCCTTTTTTGGATGGGTCCGCAATATCTCCCGCCCCAGTGTAAGAGATCTTAGCGTTTGCAATTCGACTAGACTGTACTGTGTTTTGATTATTAATGTCTTCCGGTCTAATTATACCCAACAGTCTAATATATTCGTCACCATTATTTAAAGTCAGTTTTTTTTGCCCCAATATTTCCATATTGCCGTTATCAAAAAACCTTAGTAACAGTCACAGATAATTCACCCCTAAGAGAATTATTTTGACCTGCAGACCCTGAACCATCGAATGATTGATCAGAGCTGCTGTCAAATAATCCGTCATCAGCTCCAGCAGTCACAACATTAGGAAAGTCAAATTTCATTGCTCCCTTCTTCGCGCTCTTTGCAGATTGAGATTTGGATGCACTAAAATTTTCTGATAGGGCTACGGTCAAAATATCGCCTACTTTTGATGCTCTCCTATCAGTTGCAAAAAGCCCTTTTTGACTGTTACTATAGATTGATCCATACTTGTCTTTTTTAATTTTTTTTGAAGTTATTGGTGTTACTGGCTCATAGTCAATTGAAGCTCTTTCCTCTAATTGGGTTGAGCAACTAGCTAAAAAGAGAGCTAAAAGTGGATATAGAGCTTTTGTTTTTAAAGTTTTTTTAGTAGTTATCATTCAAAACTCCATTACAGATTATTCGAAACAAAACGCATCATTTCGTCTACTGCTGAAATTGATTTTGAACTAACTTCGTAAGCTCGCTGAGTTTCAATCATATCAACCAGTTCTTGAACGACGTTTATATTAGAAGCTTCAAGAGAACCTTGTACTAATTTGCCGAAACCATCAGCAAACGGGTTGCCAATTGCAGGTGCCCCCGATGCGGGTGTCTCAACTGCAAAGTTCTCTCCTATGGGCTGCAAACCTGATGGGTTTGCGAAGTTTGCGAGGTTAATCTGACCAACTTCAGCAGCTTCAGCTTCTCCGGCAACTTGAACACTTACTAGGCCATCGGCGGACACATTTATTTCAGTGACGCCTTCAGGTATTGCAATTTCTGGTTGAAGTGTGTATCCACTTGGCGTTACTAACGTCCCCTCAGCATTTCTAGAAAAAGATCCATTTCTGGTAAAACCTACTCTGCCATCAGGCAAAAGAACTTGGAAAAAACCGCTGCCATCTATAGCTATGTCGAGAGCATTATCTGTATTAACCAAACTTCCTTGAGTATAGAGCTTCTGAGTATTGACAATTCTTACGCCCGTACCAACCGCAAACGCAGATGCTAAATCAGTATCAGCTGATGTTTGTTCTCCACTACTACGTTGTATCTGGTAAAGTAAAGACTCGAAATTTACCCTATCTTTTTTAAATCCTGTAGTATTAACATTTGCAAGGTTATTAGCTATTACTTGCATTTTTGTTTGTTGAGAATTAAGACCCGTCTTGGCCACATGCATCGCACTACTTGACATTTTTTTACTCCTTGATGAACACTTCTACTATTCATAGCAAGACCTGTGCCAAGTTTATTAAGAAGGAAGCCTCATAATGCTTGTTCCACCCTCATCTATTTCTTTGGATAATGAGATAAGTTTTATATTAATCTCAAATTGTCGTTGATCTTCCATAGACCCGACTAACTCGCTCACGGCATCAATGTTGCTTGCCTCTAAGAAACCTTGCGATAATGCCGCGGCTTGATCTGCTCCTGGTACACCACCACTTGCTAGTCGCAAATGTCCATCAAGGCTTTTTACCAACGGATCTTCTTTTGACCCTCCTAAACTCGTACCAATCGTCCCAATTTGTTGTCGATCGCCAGGCGCTCCATTCAATGGTTCGATAAATACGTCACCATTTTCAGATACTATGAGTTTCTTATTTGGAGGAATTTCAAGAGGGGAACCTCCTGTGTCTAGAACTTTTGATCCTGCTCCATCAATAAGTATTCCGTTATTAGAAACTGAAAAGTCTCCTCTTCTTGAAAGAGCTGGATCTCCACTTTTAGGTTGAACAATAAAAAAACCAGGTCCATTAATTGCTATATCTGTTTCCAGTCCTGTAGGATTGAGTTGTCCTTGCTTATTGGAAAAACCGTTTGCACCATCGTGTATAGCAAAAACTCTAGTATCGTATTGTTTTACCTCATGCAAAAATCCAGAAGTAAAATTAGTATTCAAGTCTTTCCTATGACCTGGAACATTTATATTAGACATATTCTGTGCTCTTACAGATCTATTTGCTGTCAAATTTTTTAGCGTATTCAACGCTGTGTGAATCATTCTATCCATTTACTTACTCCCTGTTAATAGCTTCCTTAACCTCTTATGTTAATTATTGTTTGCGTCAGGGTCGTAGTCGTTTCAATAGCTTTAGCTGATGCCTGGAAGTTTCTTTGGGCTGTAATTAGATTTACCAATTCTTCTGTAATATCAACATTAGATCTCTCTAGAGAGCCTGATAAAATATTACCAAAGCCTTCAGCGCCGGCTTCTCCTACCTGAGCAGTTCCTGATACTGCTGTTTCAACATATGTAGCATTACCAATTTGCTTCAGTCCATTTTGGTTGTTAAAGTTTGCGACAACAATTTTACCTAAAGGATTATTTTGACCATTTGTATAGTTAGCCCTTATCGTTCCTGAAGCATCAATTTCCAAGCCGTCTAGTCTACCAGAAGTGAAACCGTCTTGATTAACGCTTAAAACCGAGAAGGGTTGTGCAAACTGTGTTGAAGATCCAAAATCTATGTCAAGTGATATTGAGAAACCCTCTTCTTGCTTTTCGTAGTGTACGTCCTGCTTTGGATTAATAAGTTTACCAGTTTTATCAAAAGTGAGTTCACCTTCATCAATGTAAAGAGGATAATAACCCTCAACCATATTTTCAGGTGGAGTTTCAACAACTTTTCCTTCAGCATTTACAAAAAGGGCTACACCATTCGCGTTTGTTGCTTGTACCAGATTAAATATTTTTGGAATTGTTCCAACACCAAGAGGAACATCATCTAAACCCAAGCGAGCAGAACCTTTTACCTTGATTGTAGAGGTATCTCCGGTGGTCCCAGTAGTAAATTCAAAATTATTTGAGCCCGCATTAAATCTTGCTGTTACTCCACCTACAGTTTCACCAGTTATTGGGTCTTCAATTTGATTTATCTTAGATTCTAGAGCTTCTGCTAGCGTTGATCCAACATAAAATCCCGGTGGTATAGTGATAATACCACTTATACCATTTACCGAAACGTTGAATACATTTTCGCCATTAGTCGTTGATAGTCTGAATACTTCATTGAGAGGCTCAGTCGCTGTTGCACCCAAAGCAGTAGCGGATGTTGCAGACAATCCTTTACCAGCAGTAAATTCAGCCTCAGTTTTAGTCGCACCCACTCCTAAAAGGTTATTGTCACCTGAGAAGTAATCTGTTGCATCAACAACTGATCCTGTTGCATCCAGAGCGTACCTTCCCACTTGAATATTAGACGCCTTTTGTGCAGTTGGCACCCCTAAAGCGCCCTGTGCTGCGATTTGTTCACCAGTCGTACCGCTTGAAAGCTTGAAGGATTTTTTGTCGCTATTATATTCGACGGTAATGCCATAACGTTTATCGTTTAACTGGATCTCTTCTCCGTCCGCAACAAAACTCTCACCAGACAATATCTCCCCACCTCTAATAAGAGTATCTGGAGCATCGTCTTTTGATACTAATCCTAGATTGTTCGTATCAGTAGCTGTGCTTTTGCCATAAATAGTGAATGAATTAAAGTTACTATCAGTTCCTGTTCCTAAAACTGTTCTATCAACTGTAAATTGCAGACGTTGATTAATTTCGTCATAGGTAACTTTTACGGGTGGATCAAGTTCGTCTACCCATTGCGAGTCCTCACTTCTATCGGCATTTTCAAGTCCTAGTTTATCTAATGTACCATCCACACCGTCAACAAATTGAGCGTCAAACCCGGAAAAGGAGCCAGCGGCAGCTAAAATACCAGGATATTCCTGTTTAGCAGTCCCTGTCTCTCTAAGCACGATTTTCTTACTAGCAAAATTAACGGGTGCATCTTCATAAACATTCTGTGCTCCCTCAAAAAAGGCCTCAACAGTTGTAGAGGGACTATATGCTATCTGTAAATTTGCTCCATCGGTGTTAATTATATTAAAGTCGGCATCAGGGAAACCCAATCCAGTTGTATTGATTTGTATATAACCAGTTGTATCTGCTGAAGTAGGATCAGTGTACTGTACACTTGAAATAGTAAATTCTCGACCGTTTAGGTATTGTTCTTGTGCATTCTCGGTTGCATCAAAATTCCCACTAAGTCTTATCTTCCCATTAGCCGCAAATATTGGTGTAGCAGCGGTAGCATCTAACTCATCAAAATAAATTCGTAACGTATTTTCCGTGGTTGAGTACATTATTTTGTTACCAGCCGCGTTTGTGGCATTACCTGCACTGTCTAAAACATTGGCTGGAGCGTCTGCAACAGCCTTCTTGCCGTCATAAACACTTAAGTTAGGCTTATTGTCGAAATATGAATAAACAAGGTATTTATCTTGAACACTTGTAGCAAGCGGTGTAGCTGGTAGAGGGCTGCTCACAGTGTCATAAGCATTTGAAGTATGAACAAATTCAATTATATCGTTTGTCTCATAAATCGTATCAATTGTTGCTCCACTAGCTCTTGTAAATTGAAGTTTTTCTATTCCTAATGCTGCTTTTTGAGTGGCGTCGTCTGCATATGAGTTTAGGGCTTCATTAACTCTAGCTTGCACGTGAGCTAGAAATTCATCTCTTGTGAAGTCGGGGGAAGCTCCCGTTAAATTAATTCTATTAGTCCCACCTACTTGCTGCGAGGTAACATAACTATCAGTTAAAAGATCAACGGTTATGGCGGCATCTAATGAGGATGTAGATCCATCTGCATTCAGTTTTGAAAGATCAATATTAATTTCATCATCGACGTTTCTTACAATTTGTATTTTCTTATCATCACCATAAGCTTCGTTAATGGCTCGCTCAACTTCATTTGCTAATTGAGAAGCGTTGTATTTTCCAGGTCTTATATCGATATTAACCGGCTGGTCTGCGCTATCCACATTCAATGTAAGAAAATTTTTACCCCAGTAAATATCACTGTCTGTAAGTTTACCAGCCTCTACAGTAGCGTTGTATAAAAGTGGGTCCGTAACAATCTCAACTAATTTGTCACCTTCTTCACCAAAATCAAAAGCTGTTAATTCGCCTTGTATATTAGCGGCGGTGGAAGGAACTTGAGTTTTAAGATCATCTAATTTATAGAGAGGTGATCCTTTCCCTTCCAAAAAGTAGTTATCGTCAGGGACTGTTGTAGTTTGTGCACCAAATTCATCAATAAAAATCTGCTTTCCCGCATCATCAACAGCACTAACTAGGTCAGGTTCGATGATTGTATCATTGATAACTAGACGAGTATCAAATTTATTTGTTGGGTCAGTTGCCGAGGCGGTTTGTGTTTTTATAAAAAACATTGTAGCAATTGTTGGGTTACCCAAGTCGTCAAAGATCGTGATTGATGTAGAATTAGTAAATGTTTCCGAGTTGTTTGGATCAAAAGTATATCCGTCTGCAAATTGAGGTTGATCTGGAACAACAGCTGCAGCAGCTGGTACGTTCACTCCTAAATCTATATTAGATGTTGCTTTTGGGTCACCAGACGTAACAGGTAACTGTAGGGGTAAGGCCGATATTAGATCTTTTGCTGTAACCGATCCATCCTCGTTAACAGGATAAACTAATAAATATTGCCCAGCTGAATCAACCACATATCTGTCATTATTTACGTTCAAAGAACCATTTCTAGTGTAAACGGTTTGTGCTGAGGTTAACGATGGTTTTAGAGCAAAGAAACCCTGTCCAGAAATAGCTAAATCTAGAGCATTCAACGATGATGAAATGTTACCTTGTGTAAACTGCTGCTTTATACCCTTTAAAATAGTACCCGAACCAATTGATGATGATGAATTCTGAAGAGGAGAGGTAGCAAAAATATCACCAAATTCTGCTCTACTTCTTTTAAAGCCAGTAGTACCAACGTTAGCAATGTTATTTGATGTTGCCGAAATATCGGATTGTGCTCCGTTCAAACCTGTTAATGCTGTATAAAATGACATCTCTTTTTACTCCGTTTACTTTACTCGTTATTTAATCTCTAATTTCTGAATTTGATAACATCTGCTGCTGCCATCTCACCAAAATCTTTCACATCGATCGTTACTCCATGACCTTTAGTGTCCAGTGAAGCTGCAATAACTTCCGAGAAGACAGAGGGCGAAAGTCCTTGAGACCCTTCTCCGGTATTCACATATGCTTCGACTCTTAGAGGTGTGTCTTTATCAATAAGTTCTTTAGGTATATTCAACCATTCAAAGCCAACAAGTCCACGACCCTGTGCTCCTAAGTCTATTGAGTGCACTATTTCACCTGATTGGTCAAAGAAAGATACAGAAGTTTCGCTTGATGCAGAAGGAAGGTCGATAATTCCGTGGATCTCTCCATTTTTATTTGGTCGTACAATGTTTCCAGGTACAAGAACCGAATTTCCTAGTAGATCAGAGGCAGTTGCTATTCGAAATTCATCTAATTTGTCTGCCAATCCTTTAAGGGT
>CACGMO010000042.1 GCA_902574225.1 uncultured Alphaproteobacteria bacterium | reverse complement strand
GAAATAATTAAGAAAAATTTTTCTCGTATAGACCTACTTTTCAATAATGCTGGTACGTTTCTTTCTTCAAAAACTATAGACGAAATAAATTTCAGCGAATGGAAAGAGGTTATTGAAGTCAATATTAACGGTATGTTTCTCTTCAGTAAGCATGCATTTTCGCTTATGAAAAGCCAGTCTCCCATGGGAGGCCGGATAATTAATAATGGAAGTGTTTCCTCTATTACCCCAAGACCTGGATCAATAGCATATACCGCAACTAAACATGCAGTCACGGGAATGACAAAGAGTTTAGCACTCGACGGAAGACCATTTAATATTGTGTGTAGCCAAATTGATATTGGGAACGCTGATACACCAATGACAGAGGGAATAAAGAAAGGAATAATTCAGGCAGATGGTTCAATTAAAAAAGAGCCTACATTCGATCCTGAACATATAGCTGATGCAGTGTTACATTTAGTTGGTCTCCCCTTAGATACCAATATTCTTAATATGACAATAATGGCGAGTAATATGCCATTTATAGGGAGAGGTTAAAAAACATAAAATGCAAAGAAAGAAAGCTAGTGCAAATATTCAAATAGATAATGAAAGAATAAGAGTAACAGAATATTCATTTAATAGAAATGAAGAAACAGGGTTTCATGTACATCAATGGGATTATGTAGTTATACCGCAAACTGACGGGCAATTATTGCTAATAGATGATAGTGAGGTTGAAACAACCACTACACTTGTGAAAGGGGAGCCTTACTACAGAAAGGCAGGAGTGTCGCATAATGTAATTAACAACGGCAAGGAAAAGTTAGTTTTTATAGAGTTAGAGATAAAAGCTCATTCAATTTAAAAGTTTATTTAGCTAGTAAATACTAGTATTTTGCTTTTTGAATTCTATTTGCGAGACCCTTTCAGAAATAAACATCATGTAAAATAACACCTCTATTTGAAAATAATTTCTGTGGTATTTCAGTTTTATTGAACTGTTGTTCTGCTTCCCTAAAGAGTAGTTGACAGTCTACAAAAGCCTTTTCATCAGTATATTCCCATAGATTGCCTAATCGTTGAATGCCATCTTTATTAAAAACCTGACTAACTGTTTGTCTTATAGCTCCTGCTTTAGCGAATTTTGATTGCATCTCTAGTACTACCTTTTGCCATTCTTCTCCTCCTACTATTAAATCGCTCTTCGATTGAAAATCTTGGGTTATATAACTCATAATTTTGGACTTGATCATACTTTGCTCCTCAGTATTTAAGTAAATTAACAATATTGAAATTCAGAATTTATTCCATTACAACCTAAAACATGCCGAATAAGGGATTTAATATAAACAGCATAATGTATGCAGTTCTTAGAAGTCTCATAATCCTAAGCATATCAGTATCAGTTTATTCGACAAAAACACAATCTGCTGAACTAACATTAGATATTACCTCTTACACTTACCGTGAAGTTGATACAAACGATAATTTCTTCATGGAAGATAAATCTGCTCCCTATTTATACAGTGTAGGACTTAGGAACTGGGGAGACGCTATAGGAACTTCAAATATTAAAACTACTAATTTTAGTTTTCTATATACACTTGAGTATAGTTTCGGGAATATTGACTATTCCTCTGCACGGACGGGTACAATGAAAAAACAATATTATAAGGGTAGATTAGAATATTATCTTAGCACTAGTTCAAAAGTAGGCTCTAATGATTTATTACCCTACATTGGGCTGGGATATCGCGATCTACTTGATGATAGTGGATATAAAACATCATCAACCAACCATCTTGGTTATGATAGGCTCTCCAAGTACTATTACGTTCCAATAGGAGCTATTTGGTACATAAGTGATAGTCTCTCTTTAAAGTCTCAGTACAACTATTTTCTTGAGGGGAAACAAATAAGCTTTCTAAGAGAAATTCTACCCAATACTTATTCTTTTAACCCTGAAAACACACAGCGTCTTGGTTGGGGAATTGACATAACATTACGTTCGAAAATAAATAATAAATGGTCTACCTATGGTTTTTATAGGTCTTGGAATATTGAAGACTCGGATGTGGTTTTATGCTCTTCTCTTACATATTGTTACGAACCTAAAAACAAAACGCATGAAATTGGTGCTGGTATTTCATATCATTTTTAGTGACTATTAAGCGTATCTATGGATAAATTTTTATTGATATAAAAATATTTTAATGAAACAGTCTCAAGAATAATGAAATTGGAATTGCACCACATAAATTTGTCAACTCAAGATGTGAAGAAACTTGAAACATTTTATAAGGACATACTATTTCTAGATACCCAAAATGATGATTTGCCTACCTTAGAAAAGAAAAAAGGGTACTCAGGTGATGTATCATTTGTGGGTGATGGTAAGGTTCAAATGCATTTGGCACAAAAAGACTTATCCGTAAATTTCAAAACAGGGCATTTTATAAATCCAGTTGAAAAGGGTCATATTGCTTATCGTACAGATGACATTGAGGCCTTTAAAAACCATCTCAAAGAAAACAACATTGAATTTACAGACTGGGGTGATATCGGGGTTTCAGGATGGCATCAAATTTTTTTCTACGACCCTGATGGAAACATTATAGAGGTTCACCAGAAAATATAGCTTGTTTTATTATTTTTTTACATCATTAGCGTTGGAAAAATATTCATTTAATAATGAAGGGATTTGCTGTTGAAGTTTCATGACTAATCCAAACTGATTTTGTTTCCAAAAACTCCTTGATGCATTCTTGCCCGCTTTCGCGACCTTGGCCCGATCTTTTGTAGCCACCAAAGGGAGACATATAACTTACTGCTCTGTAAGTATTCACCCAAACGGTACCAGCTTTAAGCTTATCAGCCATTCTAAGAGCTCTTCCGATATCACTTGTCCAAACGCCAGCTGCAAGACCAAAAAGTATATCATTACCTATCTTGATGGCGTCTTCCTCATCTTTAAAGCGAATAATTGATAGTACTGGGCCGAATACTTCTTCTTGAGCAATTCTCATACTATTATTTACATTTGTAAAAATTGTTGGTTCTACAAATCGGTTTCCTTTAGAGCCTGGCCCATTATATTTGTTCCCCCCCAATACGCATGTAGCGCCCTCGCTCTTTGCTATATCAATGTAGTCAATGATCTTTTTAAACTGAGGTTCGGTGGTCACTGGTCCGACATTGGTAGTTTCCATCATAGGATCACCAATAGATGCTTCTTTAGCAACTGAAACTAACTTTGAAACGAACTCATCATGTATATCGTTATGAAGTAGTAGCCGAGAGCCAGCTATACATGTTTGGCCGGTAGCAGCGAAGATCCCTGAAATAACACCCATAACGGCAGCATCCAAATCAGCGTCATTAAAAACAATGTTTGGAGATTTCCCTCCCAATTCTAGTGTTACTGGCATTATTTTTTTTGCAGCACTTTCGTATATTTTTTGTCCTGAAATGTCTGAACCAGTAAAAGCTATCTTGCTCACATCTTTATGATCTACTAAGGGTTGGCCTACCTCTAGCCCAAAGCCAGTAACACAATTAATAACTCCACTAGGGAACCCAGCCTCCTCAACAAGACTCATAAACTCAAGAGTTGAAGCGGATGTGAATTCGCTTGGTTTAATAACTGCTGTATTCCCCGCTGCAAGTGCTGGAGCTAACTTCCAGGCTAGTAAAAGTAGAGGTGAGTTCCACGGAGTAATAAGTCCTACGACCCCAAAAGGCTCGTATTTCGTATAGTTTAGCATACCTGGTTTATCAATAGGGATAACTGCTCCCTCAACTTTATCCGCTAGTCCTCCAAAATATCTATACCATTCAGCTAGATACTTTGTTTGAGCACCCATTTCAGCAAAAAGCTTTCCATTATCTTTTACTTCTATTTCCCCTAGCCTCACTGCATCTCTTTCGATAAGTTCAGCTAACCTAACCAATATTTTACCTCTCTCAGTTGGTTTCATAGGTTCCCAGTGTTCTTCAAAAGCATTCTTCGCTGCTATAACTGCAAGATTTACGTCTTCCTCGTTACCTTTAGCAATCTCTGCCCACACCTCTCCGCTGTATGGATTGTCAGATTGAAAATAATTGCCAGAGGAAGGTTTTTGCCAATTGCCATTTATGTATAGGTCATATCTTATCATTTTTTTTCCACCAATTTTAGGGCGAACGTTTATGAGTTAATTGTAGGTCCAGTTTATTTCTGTATGGAACGTTAATCAAACTAATTATTCTAAATGAAAGTCTGAAAATTTTTGTCAAAAAATGCTAAGGTCTACTCAATATTTTTGAAAAAGTCATCCAAAGTATAAAATTTTTTTGTTTTTAACTAATCAGAAATTTTGTATGAATTAGGAAAGATTATAGGTTTATAAAAAACTATTCGAAAAGGAGCCACTTATGAAGCAGCCTCACAAAAATCCAAACATAAAGCCGCTTATTATCACAAATGTAATTTTTTTAGTTTTCTTTATAATTGTCATAGTTTCAGGGCTTTAAATGATTAACTTTATATTATAATTAGATTGTGGTCTCAACACAAAGCGACTTGTTAATTTTGAAATTTATTAAAAGCGATCGGCTAAATATGGAAAAAATTTTATGGAACATCTTTTTGGGACGCTACGAATGAAATTCTTTCAGGTAACACTTGTCATATTTTCTCTAGTTTTTCCCTTTATAACAGGGTGCTCCAATTCAAGTATGGAAAACGTTGTTTCAAAAAATTTGTCTTTTGATCTACTTGAATACTTTGATGGTGAAACAACAGCCTGGGGTTTAATCGTTGATAGATTTGGGAATTTGCAGAGGACATTCAAAGTAAGGCTAAATGGAAATATAGACAACAAACAACTTCTACTAAAAGAATACTTTACTTACAATGATGGAGAAACAGAGTATAGAGAGTGGATTATAACAAAAACACAAACTGGTACCTATGAGGGTAAATCAAAAGATACTATTGGAGTTGCAAAGGGAAAACAAGTTGGTAATTCCATGCGGATGGTTTATGACACCACGATCAGCATTGGTGAAACTGATATCAGGGTATCTTTCGATGATAGGTTTGTTAAAGCTGATAAGAAAGTAGTTATAAATAGAGCTGATATTTTGAAATGGGGAATAAAAATAGCTGATGTTACAATATTTTTTTCAAAGTAAGATTGAAGCTATTTCTTACACTAGATTTGCAAGTTAAATCGACGTGAGCTGGGTTCTGATTACAGCAATTGCGAGTTTATCCCAGACACTTCGCAGCGTGTTTCAAAAGAATTTAATTGAAGATGTAGGGGTGCTCACATCAGCTTATTCAAGATTTATCTTTGCTCTACCCTTCGTTACACTGCTAGCTGTTTTTTTTTTAGATACTCAAGAATTAGTAATACTTAAAAACTTTTCTTCAGCAGCGTGGTTTTTTTTAATTACCGCAAGCATTTGCCAAATTTTATTTACAATCATTCTTATAAAATTATTTACTCTTCGATCGTTTGCTATAGGTGTTGCATTTTCCAAAACTGAAGTTATACAAACCACTCTGTTAGAAATCATTATTTTGGGTTTTATCCTCACCTCACAAGTTTTTTTAGCAATAATTATTGGCTTTATTGGGATGTTATTTATGTCTAAGCAAAAACTTATTGGGAAAATGGGGTATAATTCATTATTTTTTAAGCAGGTAACTTTAGGAGTGTCGTGTGGAATTTTTTTGGGCCTTAGTTCTGTTTTATATAAAGTGGCGCTTGATACTGTAACTTCAGACTTAATCTATAAAAAAGTATTGGTTTTGTCGTTTTTGGCTTTGGCTTTTCAATCAGCTATATTCGGGACATATATTATTGTCGCTGAGGGAACGCAAAACGCCCTGAAGCTAATGTTAATATGGAAAAGGGGTTTGCCAGTTGGCTTTTTTGCTTGCGCAGCAACTTTATGTTGGTTTTATGCTTTTTCTCTTGTTGATGCAACTCTTGTCCGAGCAGTTGGACAACTAGAAATAGTCTTTTCTGTTATGATATCATTTATTTTTTATAAAGAAAGAATAACAGGGTTTGAATTAATCGGTATGAGCTTAATTACAATTTCAATATTGGCTTTGTTAGGTCTTCCAAGTATTTCATAAGGAGAAAAGTTTACATGTTCCTAAGGCTAATATTTTTTGAATTAATTTTATTCGTATGTTTGTATTTATTTTTAAAGTTTTTCATAGATGAACGGTATCTAAGATTTTCTATGAAAATTTTTATAGCTGTTGCAATACTATTAATAGGTACGCAAACAGCAATTTTAATTTTTCTGAGTAGTGCTTAACTATTTAAGCTGCTTAATTATGTTTGCGATAACGTTAGCTCTTTTGGCAATACTGTCGATATATAGATGTTCATTAAGGGTATGATAACCATCACCGAGTGTGCCTAATCCATCTATAGTAGATACCCCTAAAGCACCACTGAAGTTTCCATCGGACCCACCTCCCATACTACCATGTGAAAATGGAAGACCCAGGCCTTTGCAAATGCTTTTTGTAATTTCTAAAAGATTTAACGTTCCATCATTTGGTTCCCACACCGGTCTTACCACGCCTCGTTCAACGGTGAACTTTATCCCTTCAAAATTACTAGTGAGACCAAGTATGGTAGAAGAACCTTCCTCAAGGTTTTTTTGTTCTTTCGCCATAGATATTACTTCTGCGATGCATTCTGAGCTAACACAATTTACCCATTGTCCTCCATTTATAACGCCCGCCGAAAACGTTCTATCATCGTTTGATAAATCTTCTATCTCTATGATTTTTTTTGCCATCTCCTTTACAGCAGACTTTCCTGCCTTTGGATTTATTCCTGCATGAAATGGTACGCCTTCTGTCTTTAAATTAAATCGGGCAATTGCGTATCTACCCGAAACATATCCCCCATCAGGAAGACCAGGTTCAGGAACTAAAACATATTTTGATCTTAAAGACTCGGACTCGATAAGACTTCTTGTACTGGGTGACCCTATTTCTTCATCGGATGTAATCAAGATTGTAATTTTCAAGTCAGGCAAATCTGCTTCTTTTATAAGCATTTTCACTGCTTCGATCGCTATGAGGTTTCCACTTTTCATATCAAATATTCCTGGACCAAAGCATTTGTCACCATCAATTCTAAAGGGAAATTTTCTTAACGTTCCAACTGGATGAACCGTATCCATATGGCCCATAATAAGAATGCCAGGAGCATTGGAATTTTCTGGCGTCTCATTAAAAGTTGCTCTTAAGCAATCACCAAGATTTCTTTTGCCAGGTACTCTCTCAAGTCTCCCACCCATCTCGGCAAGAAAATTGGAGCACAAATCCATCATTCTATTTACTGCATCTTTATCAAAGGTGGGGCTCTCAACCTCTACCCAATCACGCAGAGTACTTAAGATTTGTTTTGTATCAAAATTATATTCTCTTACATCAGTCATTAGTTTTATCAGTTACAAGAAACAGTTCCAGAAAGAGAATTATGCCCCCCCGCAGTGCTGACGGTTGACCCTAAATTTACTACAGTGTATGCCGAGCCACATGCACTTAAAGCTTTTTTATCCCAAGAGTTTTTTAGTTGCTTTGCCGTACCATCTTTTATAGCTACCGTAATTGTCCTTTCGGGGTTTCCAGAAAACATTCTCATAAGGCTATTAGATCCATTGCTACTCGAGCAAGATGAAATAAGAAAACCTACCACAACAACTGTCCCTAACTTTAACATTTTTGTAATCATTATAACCTCCTAAATGTCATCGTGAGTGATATCAAAATTACATTTATCACATATTTAAAGCTTATTATTCTTTTTCTATTTCTACAATGTTAATTCTCAAATCTTTAAATTGAACGCCAGTAGTTAGCGTTTTATCAACTAAAGCGAGAAATCTGCCTAACCTCTGGTGCCAATCGTTTGCTTTTAACAGAGCATCTTCATCATACTCCTCATCAATCTTCAACGTAATTTGTGATTTTATAACTATCGTTTTCATACTACTTATCTACAAACTTGATACTCTGGAGTTTATCCCTGATTTCATTAGAGATAACTTCGGATTTATTTTCTTGAAAGTTATAATTGACATAAACTGCCTCGCCCTTTGCACAAAGTCTGTTGGTTTGAAATATTTCCTCCCTTATGGTGAATGAAGAGTTTCCGATTTTTTGAATTCCCGTTCTTACTTCTACATTCTCCGCTAAATACAGCTGGTCTACATACTCAACTGTTACTTTAACCAATGCAAGCTTCCAGTTTACGAAGTCGAGTTTTGGTGAAAAGATACGGAAGATTTCTCTCCTACCTGCTTCAAACCAAATGGGGACGAATACGTTATTGATGTGGCCTACACCATCGGTCTCGGAAACACGGGGGACGATATTCGTAAAAATCAATTTTTATAGATCCTTCAAAAGTTAATGTTGATAAGTGTACTGACAAAATCGTATAGTTGAAAGCCCTCTATTAAAAAAAGCAAAGAAAAAAAGTAAGAATGTTTGTTCATCTTAAAACTAAAACAATTTACTCTCTCCTGGAAGGAGCTATTTTTGCAAAGGCTTTGGCAGATCAATGCTGTAAATTTAAAATGCCAGCCGTTGGAATTGCTGATAGAGCAAATTTGTTTGGCGCTCTAGAGTTTTCGGAGGTGCTATCAGATAATGGTATACAACCTATAATAGGATGCCAATTACCTATGAGCTTTAAGGAAGCCAACTTAAAAAAATTGAGAGCAAACGATCGACTTAGCATGCTTTTTTTAGCAACGAATGAGTTAGGATATCGCAATCTAATGGAGCTCTCGAGCAAGTTCTTTCTAAATGATACTTATCGGTTTGAAGGTATGAATATCCGAGAAGTCCAAAAATTTTCTGATGGGTTGATTTGCCTGTCGGGTGGTGATGAAAGCCCTATAAACAATCTTTTGAGAGATAATAAAATTAAAGAGGCAGAAAATTTTTTGCTTCACTTTAAAAGAAAATTCGGTGACCGATTTTATTTAGAGATGAACCGTCATCCCCTAGGAGATAATTATAGTAAGAGAGTAAATATAGAAGACAATATTTTGGACTTGGCGGATAAGCATAAGCTTCCTCTTGTAGCAACAAACGATGTGTATTATTTAGAAAAAGAACTTCATCAATCTCATGATGCATTGCTATGTATTGCAGAAGGAAGTTTTGTTGACCAGCAACAAGAACGGCGCTCTTTGAGCATGGATCATTTTTTTAAATCGGAAAATGAGATGAGAGACCTCTTTAACGATATTCCTGAGGCTATTGAAAACACAATTGAAATTGCCATGCGGTGTTCTTTCAGGCCTCGATCAACAGAGGCAATGCTACCCAAGTTCTCGCCTAATGCAGACGCAGACTTAGCGCAAGAAGCAAAAAAAGGATTGCAACTAAGGTTTAAAGAGTTCTCTGGAGTAGGCGATCAGACAGTCTATCTTGATAGATTATCTTACGAGCTAGAAGTCATCAAAAATATGGGTTTCAGTGGTTATTTTTTGATAGTAGCAGACATTGTTAAATGGGCAAAGGATAAAGGAATTCCTGTAGGACCAGGTCGAGGCTCAGGAGCAGGTAGCTTGGTAGCATTTGCCCTGACAATAACTGATTTAGACCCAATTAAATATTCATTGCTTTTTGAAAGATTTCTTAATCCGTCCCGAATATCAATGCCTGATTTTGACATTGATTTCTGTATGGATAGAAGGAGTGAAATTATCGATTATGTTAAAAAAAAATATGGCAAAGAAAATGTTGCACAAATTATCACGTTTGGTGCGCTCTGGTCCAAGGCAGCCATTAGAGATATTGGGCGAGTGCTTCAACTCCCCTACTCAAGGGTGGACAAGATAGCAAAACTCATCCCAGTTCAGGGTACGAAACCTATTTCCCTGAACGAGGCAATGGAAACAGAAGAGGCTCTTATCGAAGAGGCTAGAAATGACCAACAAGTTTCTAGAATGCTGAACATATCAAGAGAATTAGAAGGAGTATTAAGAAATGCTTCAACACATGCTGCTGGTATCGTTATTGGTGACAGAAAATTAGTTGAGTTGGTACCTTTATATCAGGACCCTAGATCCGATATGCCGGCAACTCAATTCACTAAAGATTGGGTTGAGAAAGCGGGGTTAGTGAAGTTTGATTTTCTTGGGCTAAAAACATTAACGATAATAAGTGAGGCTGTTTCACTAGTAAATTTCACAAGCTCCTCTGACCTTGATATAAATAAGATACCTTTAGACGATGTACAAACTTTTAAGCTTTATTCAGAAGCAAAGACAATGTCGGTTTTTCAGGTCGAGAGTAAGGGCATGAGAGAGGCCTTGATTGATCTTAAACCAAATTCATTGGAGGATATTATTGCTTTGGTCGCATTATATAGACCTGGCCCAATGGAAAATATACCAGCGTTCTGCGAAGCCAAAAATGACCCGAAAAAAAGACAGTTTCTCCATCCATCGATCGATAAGATACTTGATGAAACTCATGGGATTATTGTTTACCAAGAACAGGTTATGGAGATTGCCCAAAAAATGGCAGGTTATAGCCTTGGCGATGCCGACTTGTTGAGAAAAGCAATGGGAAAAAAAATAAAAGAGGTAATGGATGCGGAAAAACCTAAATTCTTGGAGGGTGCGAAAAATAATGGAATAGAAAAAAAGACAGCCGAGGGCATATGGGATTTATTAGCAAAATTTGCCAATTACGGATTTAACAAATCTCATGCGGCTGCTTATGCAGTCCTTAGTTACCAGACAGCTTTTTTGAAAACTCATCATACTGCCGAATTTATTACCGCCGCATTAAATAACGATATTAATAATATGGAGAAATTCTCTAACTATTTTGATGATATTAATGCTTTCGGCTTTGCGATGAGCCCACCATGTATAAATAGATCAGAGGTAAAGTTCTCAGTAAGTAAAGACAAGATAATATTTGGCTTGGGAGCAATAAAAAATGTTGGCTTTGAGTCTATGTCCAAAATTGTTGAAAATAGAAAAAGGAATGGAAAGTTCCTGGATATTTTCGATTTTGCAAGAAGAGTTCATTTGAAAAAAGTTGGCAAAAGGCCCTTGGAAATGTTAATCAGCTCTGGAGCGTTTGCAGTTTTCAATCTTGGGAATGCAGCTATGCTAGAAAAGCTGGAGGAACTTATTTTATATTCGGCTGCATGTCATGATGAGGAGAGTTCTAGTCAAGTTAATCTATTCTCAAATTCTATTGACACAATTAAGAAACCAGAGTTCAAATCCATTGATTCACCCTCTCTTTCAATGCAATCGAAAGAGATTTATGATGTTACGGGTATTTATTTTGTGTCGCCATTCAATCATGAGCCTTTCTTTTACGAGTCACTAGGAATAAAAGAATTCAGTACACTTTCAAATTCAACAGGCGAATTCCAAAGCATTATGACTGCAGGGTTTATAACAGACCTAGCATTAAAGACAACAAATAATGGACAACAGTATTTCTTAGTCAGTTTAATTGATCATAGAGTTAAAACATTTGATGTTTTTATTTTCCCAGACAGATTAACTGCTCAGACTGCGGAATTAGTTGCCGGTACGTTCGTACTTCTAGTTCTTGAAAAAACAAGAGATCAAAATGGTCACGGTCGCATAAATGTTAAGTCGGTTAGGAATTTAGAAAAGTTCATAGCAAATAGAAAACATAAGCAATATCATTTTGTTATAAGCACAAAGTGTCAGGTTAGTAAAATATCCAGTCTTTTAAAAAGTGCAGTCATGAAAGAAACTCCTAAGCAGGGTAATGTCTTAATTACGGTTAAAGATGAGAAAAATCAGCAGAAAACAAATATATCATTACCATATTTTTATGATATCAGTTCAGAAGTTATAGAGAATATTAAAGCCGTTGAAGGCGTATTTGAGATACAGGCAGTGTAGGAATCAAGTCATAAGTTAAATGGATATTTCGAAAAAAAAATCACGTCCCAAGGCAATTACTCCTAAAGGCTTTCGAGATAACTTTCATTCTTATCTCAAGAAAAGAGAAGAAGTTCTGCGAGTAGTAAATAGGGTTTATGAACTTTATGGATTTGAAAGACTTGAAACTCCAGTAGTTGAGACGGTCGATGCCTTAGGAAAGTTCTTACCAGACATAAACAGACCAAACGAGGGTGTTTTTGCCTGGCAGGATGAGAATGAAGCTTGGCTTGCTTTGCGATATGACCTAACTGCACCTCTAGCAAGAGCCTTTTCTCAACATCGCAACACTTTGCAAGTACCATACAAAAGATACAGCTTCGGACCTGTATGGCGAAATGAAAAACCAGGACCAGATAGATTTAAAGAGTTTTATCAATTTGA
>CACGMO010000041.1 GCA_902574225.1 uncultured Alphaproteobacteria bacterium | reverse complement strand
CGGCTCGTTTTTCTCCTCAAGTCGGTTGGGAGGGTGCGAATGTTATCTTTGATACGTGGGTTCATCCATTGGTCATGGGGCTTGAAGAGCATTTGTTGGGAATGTTTAGAGAAGACTTCGAATTTAACGATACAGCTGGTCCCAGCCACCTATCTAATTCAAAGAGCAAATTAAATGAAGAAAAGGAAACAGGAGCAGACAATGAAATTAGATGGGCTCCCGAAGCAACAAAAGAGCTAAAGAAAATTCCATTTTTCGTGAGAGGAAAAGCTAAAAGAAATACAGAGAAATTTGCATTTGAGAATGGACACAGTGCAATTACAAAAGATTTACTATATGAGGCGAAGGCGCATTATGCTAGATAGATCATATAAAAAAGATCCGTATACACTGGTAATGCTAACCTTAGATGCGCATTCTATTGGTTCAGTAGAACGAATAAAGAGCAGGTTTAGCAAAATTTATCCTGAGCTAGAGATAATTGTGCACGCAGCAGCATCCTGGGAAGAAGATCCAAGTAGTTTGCTTAAAACAAAGGAGGATCTTGCAAGGGCAAATATGGTTCTTATCACTTTAGTTTTTTTGGAGGACCATATTTCAGCAATCCTTCCAGATTTGAAAAAAGCCAGGGAAAAGTGTGATCTTATGCTTGGACTAGTCTCATCAAAAGAAATTGTGAATCTTACAAAAATGGGTGGCTTAGATATGTCTAAACCCTCCTCAGGAGTGCTAAAGTTCTTGAAAAAACTAAGAGGAGATAAAAATAAAGTTACTGGTGGGGAAAAACAAATGGCTATTCTTCGCCAGATTCCGAAAGTCTTGAAATTTATACCTGGAAAAGCCCAGGATTTGAGAGCCTATTTCCTATCCATGCAATATTGGTTGGCAGGATCTGAAGAAAACATTGAGAGTCTTTTTTGCTATTTATTGTCGAGATATAGCTCACTTCATAATAGTTCAAAGGTCGAGATTAAATCACCTGTTGAATACCCTGAAACAGGCCTCTATCATCCCGATATACCGAAGAAAATTACTGAAAATATTTCAGAAATTCCTTTTGCAAAACACTCAATAGGTACCGTAGGTCTTCTTTTGATGAGATCCTATGTTCTCTCTGGAGACACCGCACATTATGATCAAGTTATAAGAAGTTTAGAAGCACAGGGTTTAAAGGTTATTCCAGCGTTTGCCGCAGGTTTAGATGCTAGGCCAGCAATAAATAAATATTTTGTGCAAAATGCTAAGGCATCAATCGACACATTTCTATCTTTGACAGGGTTTAGTTTGGTTGGCGGACCGGCATACAATAGTAGTAAAGCTGCGGAGGAAGCTTTAGCTGAGTTAGACGTACCCTATATTGCAGCGCATGCTATTGAGTTCCAGAACCTTAATCAGTGGGATAAAAGTGATGGTGGACTTAATCCAATAGAGACGACTATTTTAGTGTCTCTACCAGAGTTAGACGGAGCAACTAACCCAACAGTTTTTGGAGGAAGATTGGGTGAAGAAGGAGGCTGTAGTTGTTGCGTGCAATTAAGAACTGGTAAGGAGAAAGCATTCGATATGGTTCCTTGTTATGAAAGGATAAAAAGCTTATCCGAAAAGACTCGCAGACTAGTTAAACTTAAGAGAAAAGAAAATTCGGAAAAGAAAGTAGGAATTATTTTATATGGATTCCCTCCTAATGCTGGTTCTATTGGAACCGCTGCTTACTTGAGTGTATTCGAGAGCTTATACAATGTACTAAAGTCAATGAAAAGCGAAGGTTACGAAATTGAACTTCCTAATTCTACCAACGATTTAAGAGAAGCCGTCTTGGATGGAAATTCATGCAAGTACGGTCAAGAAGCAAATGTAATTGAGCGTGTTGACGGTGCTGAAATAGTTGAAAATGAACCATATTTGAAGGAAATAGAGGAAGTATGGGGACCAGCTCCGGGAAAGATTCAATCAGATGGCACAGGTGTTTTCATTCTTGGGAAAAAGCTTGGTAACATAGTATTGGGTATTCAGCCGACCTTTGGGTACGAAGGAGACCCAATGAGATTATTATTTGAAAAAGGCTTTGCTCCTACTCATGCTTTTTCTACGTTTTATAGATGGATGCGAAATGGCTTTAAAGTTGATGCGTTTTTGCATTTTGGGATGCATGGTGCTTTGGAATTTATGCCAGGAAAAAAAGTTGGGTCTAGCTCAAAGTGTTGGCCCGATCGATTAATAGGTGATATTCCTAATATTTACCTATACGCAGCAAATAATCCTTCTGAGGCTTCACTAGCTAAGAGAAGAACAAATGCCGTTGTAATATCCCATCTTACTCCACCTCTTGCAAAAGCAGGTCTCTATAAAGGTCTTGTTGAACTAAAAGAGAGTGTTATTCAATATCGAGAACTGGCTGATGATGATGGTAATAAGAAAAAACTAGAAAATCTTATAATTGATCAGGCTAAACTCGTTAATTTTAAAGATTTCGATACCATCGAGAATTTATGGCTAAAAATAATAGAAAGCGAGGATGCTTTAATTCCCGATGGGTTACATATTGTGGGCCGAGAGTTAAGCGAAGAAAAGCTAAAAGAGTATGATGGATATTTAAGAGAAAGTCATAATCATCAAGAAGTGGGCAAGCTTTTAGAGAAGTTAAAAAAGCAAACAGAAGTCGAAGGAATAATTAATGCCTTAAATGGCCAATTTATTAGGCCGGTTCCGGGGGGTGACTTGATTAGGTCGCCTGATATTGTTCCAACCGGACGAAATTTACATGCCTTTGATCCATTTAGAATGCCTTCTCTTTTTGCCATGAAAGAGGGAGAGCAGCAAGCAGAACTATTATTGTCGAAGCACGAAACCTATCCTAATTCGGTCGCAATGGTTTTGTGGGGTTCAGACAATATAAAATCTGACGGACTATCTATAGCACAGGCAATGGCTCTAATGGGCGCTATGCCAAAGTTTGATGATTACGGAAGATTGTGTGGCGCAGAGCTTATTCCACTATCTGATCTTGGAAGGCCGCGGATAGATGTCTTAATGACTCTCTCTGGCATTTTTAGAGACCTATTGCCATTACAGGTCAGAATGCTTGCTAGTGCTGCTTATAAGGCTTCTCTTGTAGAAGAACCCTTGGATATGAATTTTATCAGAGCAAATACTTTAAAACATCAAAAAGAGATGAACATTGATATTAAGTCAGCTGCACTCAGAGTTTTTTCAAATGCCGAGGGTGCATATGGCTCAAATGTGAGTCACCTCATTGATACTTCTTCGTGGGATGATGAGGAAGAGCTGGCCGATACTTTTAACAATAGAAAAGGATTTGCCTATGGCTTGGATGGGAAATGTACTAAACAGTCTGAACTACTTTCATCTGCTTTGAAAAAAGTCGATTTTGCTTATCAAAACTTAGAAAGTGTCGAATTGGGTGTAACAACAATAGATCACTATTTTGATACACTTGGTGGAATAAGCAGAGCTGTAAAAAAAGCAAATGGAGGAGATGCAATCCCGGTTTATATAGGAGATCAAACCAGAGGTGATGCAGCAGTAAGGACCTTATCTGAGCAAATTAATTTAGAGACTAGAACTAGGTCATTGAACCCAAAATGGTTTGAGCCTCTTCTTCAACATGGTCATGAAGGTGTTAGACAAATTGAAGCTCAAATTACCAACACATTAGGTTGGTCTGCGACCACCGGGCAAGTTGATCCTGATCTCTATGATCAACTTTCAGAAACATTTGTTTTAGATGAGGAGATGAGAAGAAAGCTTTCGGAACTAAATCCTAAGGCCAGTCTAAGGGTGGCAAATAGACTGCTTGAAGCGCATGAAAGAGAGTATTGGCAACCAGATCAAGATACGCTTGATGCGTTAAGAAAAGGTGCTGATGAATTGGAAGATAAAGTTGAAGGTGTAGGCCTTGCAGCAGAATAAAAAAGGGAGGTAAGTATGAGTCCACTAGACCAAAGAAAAGAAGTGCCTAATCTTAAAGAGGATGGAGAAGGGTCAGTTCAAGTTAAAATGGATCCTAATATGAAGATAGAGGGTGCTAAGGTTTTTGCAGTCTATGGTAAAGGGGGCATTGGCAAGTCTACAACCTCATCGAATTTATCTGCTGCTTTTTCAAAGCTAGGAAAGAATGTTTTGCAAATTGGATGTGACCCTAAGCATGACAGCACTTTTACATTAACTGGAAGGTTGGTGCCGACTGTCATTGACATTCTTAAAGAGGTAGACTTTCATGCAGAGGAACTTAGGCCTGAAGACTTTGTTTATGAGGGCTATAATGGAGTTAAATGCGTTGAAGCGGGAGGTCCGCCTGCAGGAACGGGGTGCGGAGGTTATGTTGTAGGGCAAACAGTAAAATTACTCAAACAAAACCATATGCTTGACAATACCGATGTCGTAATTTTTGATGTTTTGGGAGATGTTGTATGCGGTGGTTTCGCAGCGCCATTACAGCACGCAGATAGAGCATTGATAGTGACAGCAAATGATTTTGACTCGATCTACGCTATGAACCGAATAATCGCAGCTGTGCACGCAAAATCAAAAAATTACAATGTACGGCTAGCCGGTTGTGTCGCGAACAGGTCAAAAGATACAGATGAGATAGACAAATATTGCAAAGAGGTGGGTTTCAATAGAGTTGCACATCTTCCAGATCTAGATGCGATAAGGCGGTCACGTCTTAAAAAGAAGACCTTATTTGAGATGGGTGATGATGAGGATATTTTAGCCGTACAAAAAGAGTATATAAGACTAGCAGATCTTCTATGGAATGGAACCGAAGGTTTAGCCCCTTCAACTATGGAAGATAGAGATATTTTTGAACTTTTAGGATTTGATTGATGCAGAATACTTATCTTGCTAAACGAGCAAGACTAGAGAATTATTTCAATGAAGTATCCAGTGATGCTTGGGATAAGCTTACGTCGAATGAACCTGTTTCCTTTGTACGCCAATTAGTTAGAGAAGGGCGTGAAAAAATGCAAGCAGCAATAATCGAAAAGCTTCCCAAGGATTTAAGAGGTACAAGAATATTGGATGCCGGATGTGGTACCGGGGTACTTTCACGGATGCTAGATGAAAAAGGAGCAGAAGTTGTTGGCGTCGATATCTCTGAAAAATTGATAGAGGTAGCTAAAAACAGAAGTAGTTTAAATAAAAATATTGAATATTTCGCAGGAGATATGAAAGAACAAAGCTTTGGTAACTTTGATTATATAATTGCAATGGATAGTTTGATTCACTATTCCACCGAAGATGTCATATCCTCGATAGCCGATTTTTCCAGTAGGGCAAATAATTCAGTTCTTTTTACTGTTATACCGAGCACCTTTTTTCTTAATTCAAAGTTGCTTTTAGGAAAATTTTTTCCAAAGTCTGAAAGATCGCCAGAAGTCGTTCCAATTGAGTGGGGTCAGTTAGAGCAATTAGAAGCCCTGAAGATAAATGCTTCTCTTACAAAAATCAAAAGAATAAAGAGCTTTTTTTATGTGTCAGAAGCATGGGAGTTGGCAAACAGATGATTATGTCAAAAAAAATGATAAAAGAGCTAAGTAGTTCATTATTACCATTTTCTGATGCTGTGTCGAGCGAGCTACCAATGTCGAGTTTGCTAAGACTTTCATTATTTCAAGTATCTGTGGGAATAGCTACTGTCTTATTAGTTGGCACCCTTAATCGAGTAATGATTGTGGAGTTAGGTGTCGTAGCTTCATTGGTAGCAACCATGGTAGCTATTCCTATATTATTGGCTCCTTTAAGAGCTGTTTTGGGGTTTAAGTCTGATAATCATAAATCGCTTATTGGATGGAAGAGAATGCCTTATATTTGGTATGGAACAATGTGGCAGTTTGGGGGGCTGGCAGTTATGCCATTTTCGATAATTGTTCTATCAGGTGATCAAACAGTGGGTCCATGGTGGGCTGGACATATTTTAGTAGCTTTTTCATTTTTGGCTACAGGTATGGGCGCACATCTGACTCAAACGGCGGGATTAGCTTTAGCAGCTGATAGGGCAACGGATAAAACAAGGTCGCAGGTTGTTGCACTTCTTTATGTTATGTTTCTTCTAGGGATGGGTCTAGCTGCCTTGATTTTTGGACTCTTGTTAGCAGATTTTACAAAGTTCAAACTAATTCAAGTTGTCCAGGGAGCAGCCGTTGTAACCCTTTTGCTGAATTTAGTTGCGATCTGGAGACAAGAAAAACTTATACCAGTAGAAAAGAAAAATATCTATAAGACTGAGGCTAGATTTATTCCCATAATGGGATTATTCCTTAAATCTCAGGGAGGGCGAGGTTTGCTATTAGTTGTATTCTTCGGAACTTTAGGTCTCTCTATGCAAGATATCTTACTAGAACCATATGGTGGGGAAATATTGGGATTGAGTGTCGCAGCTACCACAAATCTTACTGCAGTATGGGTTTTTGGAGCTCTGTTTGGATTGTTTTTAGCCTCCAGGTCCCTTAAAAGAAAAAAAGGAGGGCCAATTAAATCAATAGTCTTTGCACTGTTTATAGCTATTGGTGGGCTATGTTTCGTAATTATGTCTGATCCAATGAAATTAGCTTCACTTTATTTTTTTGGATCATTTTTAATTGGTTTGGGTACTGGTTTATTTGCAGTGTCGACTTTGATAATTGCAATGACCATACCTATTTCAAAGGGAACGGGACGAGGTCTTGTTCTCGGTTCATGGGGGGCTGCCCAGGCAACGGCCGCTGGCTTGGGCATAGGTTTAGGTGGAATTTTAAATGACATTTCTAGTTCAATCGTTGGTTCGGAGGGCTTGAATTTAGTTGTCTCTTCTAACGCAGCATTTTCGTATTTAGTTGTGTATCATTTAGAAATCTTCCTTCTATTTTTAACATTAGCTTTTTTGGGACCTCTTTCTCAGTATCTGTCTAGTCTAAAGCTCGATAGAAAAAAAATGGGAAAATTTGGTTTTTCAGAAATGCCAACTTAACCATGAAAGTCAGGAGAATATCAAATGGAACCTTATAACGTAATATTTTTTGGGAATGTGGATTTGGCACAAATTTCCCTCTATGCATTTTGGTTATTTTTTGCAGGCTTAGTTATATATCTGCAAAGAGAGAATATGAGAGAAGGGTATCCTTTAGAGAATGAGGAGGGTAATCTTAGCGCTAATCAAGGACCCTATGGAGGTCCATCAGAGACAAAGACATTTAAACTGCCACACGGTAGGGGTAGCATTACTGTTCCAGAAAATGGAAAAGAAAAAAGAAAATTGTCTATTAAGAGGGAAAACATTGCAGGTGGAGCACCATTTTCGCCTACTGGAAATCCAATGACGGATGGCATAGGTGCCGCAGCTTGGGCTGAGCGAAGAGATGTTCCTGAACTGGATGGACATGGTAAGCCCAAAATAGTGCCCATGCGAACATTGAAAAAATACGAAGTATCAGCAGGAAAAGATCCACGCGGTATGAACGTTATATCAGCTGACAAAAAAATTGTCGGTAAAATTTCAGATCTTTGGGTGGATGCACCAGAACAGCTTGTTAGATATCTTGAAATAGAGTTGAAAGATAAAACGTCATGCTTATTACCCATGCCGCTAGCACTAATTCGGAGCGATGGCGTTCATGTAAACACTCTTTATGGGAAACATTTCCCAAAAGTGCCAAGAACAAAAGCTCAGACTAAAGTTACGATGTTAGAAGAGGATAAAATCTCTGCTTATTATAGCGGTGGCCAACTCTATGCCTCTTATGACCGATTGGTATCTGCATTTTAAGGAGAAGCAATGGAATATAAAACTAAATTAGAAGCGCATAAAAATATTTTGGATGCAATTCCAGAAGGCGAAAGTATTCTGTGGAAAGGAAAACCCTCTTTTTGGGGGTTTTCTTGGTATTTTTTTGGATTAAAGCTTTTAGCTTTTTATTTGATAATACTCTCAGTCGTTTTCGCTGCGAGATTGACCGTTACCGATTTCTATACAGCTTTTGCAATTGACTTCCTACCCTTTCTTTCAAGCGGTATTTTAGCTTCGGTTATACTTATGGCTCTCGCTGGAATACAATCTCAAAGTTCTGTATATATTATCACCGAAAATAGAGTAATAATAAAAAGTGGAGCCGCCTTATCTTTTTTAATTTCTATACCATTTAAAAAAATAAAAGCAGTAAATTTGCAGAAACGTAAGGGGTCTTTAGGAACAATTTCCTTTGAATTAAGTTCCGGAAAGAGGGTTCCCTATATTTCATGTTGGCCGAGTGTGCGGCCTTGGAAACTCAAAAACACCGAGCCTGCTTTTTCTTGTATAGAAGATGTAGACGAGGTTGCTACCATTTTAAGAAAATCGGTAATGGCAGGGACGATAAGTCTTCAGACACCCACCAGTAATTCAAATTTTAAGTCTCAAATAGAGCAAGGCGTATAGATGCGAGATACAACAAAGCATAGAAAGGATGATTTGGTGCCAAAAGGGTTTCTATATGCCATCTCTATTATGGTAATGCTGTCCTTGTTGGTCGTATTCTCAGCATCTTTATTCCCTGGAAATAAATTTGATGTGCCTGAGAAGATAGAAATTTTGGAGAAAGAAAATTTGATATTGGCAAAGCTAACCGATGGGTCTGTATCAATAGCAAATTTACAAAAGGAAGAACTACTAAATTCAAACGATGGTAAGAGTGGATTTTTATCGGTTATTATGACTGGATTAGAGTATAATAGAAAAAAGGTAGGGCTTGAATTATTAGATTCTTACCAGATCGAAATCAAAAGGTTTGCCTCTGGCAGGATATCTCTAGAGGATAGCAAAGCAAGTTGGAGTTTAAATGTAACGAGTTTTGGTAGTAAAAATAGTAAGCTATTTTTATCAATTTTTTAAAGGGGGAAAAATGCGTTTTTTTAGGAAAAAAAGAGATCGTGCGCCGTGTACAATCGAAGTATCTAATACTTTTGAGTCTTTACACGCGCATGTAAGATTTAATAACGGTGCGCTCGTCAATCCAGGCGATGAGGTTATCGTCCATGGTGAGGCCATAAAAGCACCCTACGGAGAAGTAATCACGGAAGATAGGGAGGCTACAATTATTAGAGCCACTCATCTGGAGAGACTTTGGACTAGGATGATTGGCAAATTAGAATTTATGGAAATCTGTGAGTTTTCGTTTTCAGAGGAGGTTTCTCTATGAGTGCTATTATTGACGATAATACAACCGATATGGCTATGGAGGAAACTCTTATTAGCCCGAGATTTTATACAACAAACTATAAAGAATTGGATAAAGTTGATGTTTCATCAATTAGAGATGAATGGGATCCTTTAATTGAGGAAATGCGCTCAGACCCAAACAAAAGACATTTTCAGAAGACGTCAGAATGGGACGATTTTGATTTTGAGGATTTAGAGCCAGGATTAAGGAAAGAGTTTATTGATTTTTTGGTCAGCTCTCTTACCTCAGAGTTTTCGGGGTGTGTTCTTTATAAAGAGATGAAGCGACAGGGAAGTAACGCAGATATCTGTGAACTATTCGCTATGATGGCCAGAGACGAGGCTAGGCATGCTGGCTTTATTAATGATGCTTTAAGAGAAGCAAATATTGCTGTTAATTTAGGCTTCTTAACAAGAAAAAAGAAATATACATACTTTGCTCCAAAGTTTATTTACTACGCGACTTATCTATCGGAAAAAATAGGGTACGCTAGATACATTACGATTTATCGCCATCTGGAAAAGAATCCAAATTCTAGATTTCATCCAATTTTTAAATGGTTTGAAAAATGGTGTAATGACGAATTTAGACATGGGGAAGCTTTTGCATTGCTGATGCGATCCGATCCGAAGCTAACATCAGGCTTTAATATTTACTGGATAAAATTCTTTTTAGTTGCCGTTTATGCAACAATGTATGTAAGAGATCATGCTAGACCAGAGTTCCACAAAGCGCTAGGGGTAGACATTGATTGGTATGACGATCAGGTTTTAAGGATGACTACTGAAATTTCAAGACAAGTGTTTCCCATCGAAATAGATCACGATAACCCTAAGTGGATGATTGGATTAAAAAGGGTCAAAAAAGCTATGTTAGCTTATGGAAAAGCTAAGCAGTCAAAGGGTGTAACTGGATTACTTAAGCGACCTTTAGCAGCATTGAACTTGGGTATAGCATTTGTAAGATTATACGCTATCCCTGCAAAGAGAAACGCCATACCTGAAACTAGCAGACTCCAGCCGAGTTATTGAAAGAAAGAAGTTTATGAGCTCAATAGTCAGTATATTTTTTGTTTTATTTTTATGGTGGTTCTTAACTGGCCTAATTTTATATACAGCAAAGCGATTAGATTTAGGTGATAGCAAGACACGGGTTACAGTAGTTTTAGTTACTTTGCCTCTGTTTTTTTGTGCATGGTACTTTTATTTTTATTGTCTGGATGGCATGAGCTATGCAGAAATCTTCTGTTCTTTTTTGGCAAGTTTATTTATCTGGGGATGGGTTGAATTAACATTTCTAACAGGTGTTGTTGCCGGTATTCCTCTCTTAGAAAAGCAAGAAATATATGGAGACACAGAACGTGAGCGTTTTATAAATGGTTTCCGATCAATAGCACTGAATGAATGTTTTCTGCTTTCCTGTTTGTTTATTATGGCCGTGCTGTCAATTGGTTCAGAAAATAATTTTGGATTAACTACATTTTTAATACTTTATGTGGCTAGAGTTTCGGCTAAGCTCAATCTTTTCTTTGGAGTGCCGTATATAAATTTACATTTTTTGACGGCCCCACTAAAGCATATCGCGACATTTTGTAAAGTTGCACCTATCGGCTTTTTCTTTATTGCTTCCACTATTATGTTGTGTCTTATGTTTTTATTTTTAGTGGGATTTACGTTTGCTGCAGAGCCCATGTCAGATGTCCAGTTTGGATATTTGTTATTGAGCACCCTCGCGGGATTGGCAGTACTTGAGCATCTATTCATGGCTTTACCTTTTAAAGATGCCACTCTTTGGAATTGGATGTTACCAAATTTAAGGAAGTCATCAGACGTAATTACGCTTGCAGAAACAAAATCAAATTTTCCTAGGGAGAGTAAAAATGAACTACGATAAAATTTTTCAGGAAAGGCTTGAAAAGTTAAAACGAGAAGGAAATTATCGGGTTTTCGCTGATCTTGAAAGATATAAAGGGTCTTTCCCTCGAGCGAAAAATTATATTGGAAACAAAGAACGTGACGTCACGGTGTGGTGCTCCAATGACTATCTGGGAATGGGTCAGAATAAGGAGGTAATCGCAGCAATGAGTGAGGCGTTGGAAAAGTGTGGTGCTGGCGCTGGCGGAACACGAAATATCTCAGGGACAAATCATTATCACGTCTTGCTTGAAGAGGAATTGGCCGACCTACATGGAAAAGACTCAGCTTTGCTTTTTACCTCCGGTTATGTCTCTAACTGGGCTTCGCTTTCGGTCTTAGGAGCAAATTTAGAAAATTGTGTAATTTTGTCTGATGAACTAAACCATGCATCAATGATAGAAGGAGTTCGGCATTCACGAGCTAAGAAAATTATTTGGAAGCATAATGATGTAAATGATCTTAGAAATCATCTCAGCAGCCTTGACCCTAATGTTCCAAAAATCATTGCTTTTGAGTCTGTGTATTCAATGGACGGGGATATATCACCTATCTCTGATATATGCGATGTTGCCGATGAATTCGGAGCGCTAACTTATTTGGATGAGGTACATGCTGTGGGTCTTTATGGCAAACGAGGAGGAGGTGTTTCCGAAAGAGATAGAGTTGCTGATCGAATTTCGATTATAGAAGGAACTCTAGGGAAAGCTTTTGGAGTTCTTGGTGGTTACATCAGTGGCTCAAAAGAGGTTTGTGATTTTGTGAGATCTTTCTCAAGCGGCTTTATATTCACTACTGCACTACCTCCAGCAATTGCCGCTGGAGCACTAGCCTCAATCAGACATTTAAAATCTTCTGAAATTGAGAGAGCAGATCAAAAACGAAAAGTAAAATACCTCCGGAAAAAACTTGATCAGCATGATATACCCCACTTAGCTAATCCTAGCCATATAGTTCCAGTTATGATCAAGGATCCCATTAAATGTAAAATGATAAGCGATATTTTAATGGAAAATTATGGAATTTATGTGCAACCGATAAACTACCCAACTGTTCCTAAAGGAACTGAGAGGTTAAGGATAACTCCATCTCCTGTTCACTCTTTTTCCGATATTGACTTTCTAGTTAATGCTATGAACGAGCTCTGGAGCCAGTGCGCACTTTCACGTGTCGTAGCTTGATCGGGTTTTTGCTTTATTTAGAGTTCAGGTTCACAGGTCTTTTTCAGAAGTAAGAAATGCCGTTTTTATATTTTTTCTATCGGCCTTTTCGAAATCGACTAGAGCCTTATCGCTTTCTATTTCAGCTATAATTCCGTAGCCAAATTTTTCATGGAATACTCTATCGCCAACGTTAAATGCTTTATTTACGCTGGGTGTGCTATTAAAAAATGGAGAGGAATAATTAGTGATGTTATTTTGAAGTCTGCTCCAGCCAGGTGATCTATAGAATGAAGACTCTTGCTCAAGAAAATTTTGTTGGTTCATTGCATTGGAAGATTGGAACCCTGAAGGTGTCAAGTCTTCAACATAGTTATCAGGTAATTCTTTTATAAATCTACTTTCAAGATTGAAGTTGAAATCACCAAACTTATATCTGCTCTCCGCAGAACTTATTGTACATAAAAGTTTTGCTCGAGTAATACCTACATAAGCTAGCCTACGTTCTTCTTCTAAACCGTTTTGACCGTTATCATCCAAAGATTTTTTGTTAGGAAAAGTTTCTTCCTCCCAGCCTGGAAGGTATATTTGTTTGAACTCAAGACCCTTAGAGGCATGTAAGGTCATTAACGAGACTTTATTAGGATTTCTGTCAACTTGGTTTTCCATAACAAGTGAGACATGATCAAGAAACGCTTGTAGATCAGAAAAATCATTCAAGCTTGATACCAATTCTTTTAGATTCTCTAACCTCCCTTCTGACTCTGGTGTTTGTTCATTTTGAAGCATATCCGTATAACCAGATTCGTCCAGAACCTGCTCGACGAGATCAATATGATTTTTCTTATCGGATGAAACCACATCACGCCATATGTCTAACATATCAATAAAGCGCCCGAGGTTCTCTTGTATCTTTTTACCTAGTAAGTCGGTCTTAACAGCATGACGTACAGCATCTATCAACCTAAAATTATTTTCTCTCGCAATACTATGTAGTTGTTGTAGTGATTTCTCTCCTATGCCTCGCTTTGGTACATTTATTATTCTTTCTAAAGCTAAGCTGTCTGCGTCAGAATTTATTATCCTAAGATAAGCCACGGCATCCTTAATTTCTTGTCGATCAAAAAAACGAGTGCCACCTACTATGATATGAGGAATATCTCTTCTTAGTAAGAGATCTTCAAAATCTCTAAACTGCCATGTTGCTCTGAACAATATCGCAATATCAGAAAAATTTATTTTTTCCGACTTTATTTTATTGTGTATATCATCACAAATCCAAGATACTTCATCCTTCCCATCGATATGTTTGATTATTTGGACTTTGTCTCCCACATTTGACTCAGTCCACAGTGTTTTCCCGAGTCTTCCCTGATTGCTTTCTATTAGACCACTTGCTGCGCCTAAGATATTTGAAGTTGATCGGTAGTTTTGTTCCAATCGTATAACTATGGCGCCGGGGAAGTCTTTTTCAAATTTCAGAATGTTTCCTATCTCTGCCCCTCTCCATCCATAAATGGACTGATCATCGT
>CACGMO010000040.1 GCA_902574225.1 uncultured Alphaproteobacteria bacterium | reverse complement strand
GATCAATAAAGGATGGGCTAAACATAGCGATAATTGGACCACCAAATGTAGGAAAATCAACGTTGATCAACCATATATCAAAAAGGGATGTCTCTCTTACATCCAGGATAGCTGGTACAACGCGAGATATAATTGAGTCCAAAGTTCAAATAAATGGAGTTTTTGTGACCTTTTTAGACACTGCCGGTCTAAGGGAAACAAATGATTTAATAGAAAAAAAAGGTATCTCTGTACTTAAAAAACGTCTGAAGGAGGTTGTTTTAAAGATTTTTTTAGTAAATAAAGAATCTGATTTAAAGACCATTGGCATAAACGTTGGTTCTGATGATCTTGTTTTTAAGGCTAAAGCTGATAGAGGAAACAATACTAGGTTTAAAGGTATATCAGGCAAAACCGGTTTGGGGATAAAAGAAGCTATTGGCTTAATAGAAACGAAGCTGCCAAGATTTTATATTAGTGATGGAGTGATAGCTACATATAGACAGCAGGCTAAAATTAATAGTTTGCGGACCCTTTTATCCGATTTGAAATTCAACATAAAAGATGGTTTAGATGCCGAGCTTCTTGCGGAAAAAGCGAGGGATTGTCTAAAAATAATAGAGGAATTGACTGGAAGAATAGACACTGAGGAAGTTTTGGGTATTATATTCAAGAGTTTTTGTATAGGAAAGTAAGTTTCACGTGGAACATTCATTCGATGTAGTTGTTGTTGGTGGTGGACATGCGGGCTCAGAAGCTGCTTATGCGGTAGCACGAGCAGGGGGAAGTGTGGCACTGGTTACAAAAAAAAAGAGACCAGATAGGAGTAATGTCGTGTAATCCCGCTATTGGTGGGTTAGGAAAGGGCCATTTGGTGCGGGAGATAGACGCCTTGGGTGGGCTCATGGGTGTTTCCGCAGACATATCAGGGATCCAATTTCGGTTGCTAAACAAGTCTAAAGGACCGGCTGTTCAGGGCCCCAGAACACAATCAGATAGAGGTCTATACAGAGAAGCTGTACAAAATATTTTAGCCTCTGAGGAAAATATTACGATTGTTGAAGGCGAGGTGGTTGATATACACATTAAAAGTGGAACAGTAAAGGGTGTAGAGTTAGAAGGTGGTAAAAAGATAGGGGCGATCAGTATTATACTAACTACTGGGACTTTTTTAAACGGATTGATAAGAGTTGGAGAAGAAAAAATTTCTGCAGGACGGATAGGAGACTTCTCTTCTAATAGGTTAGCAAAAAAAATAAGGGGGATAGGATTAAACACGGGAAGACTAAAAACAGGTACTCCAGCGAGACTCTCATCTAAAACCATAAATTGGAATGTGATTGATAGCCAGAAACCAGATGAAAAACCGACTCTTTTTTCATTTCTACATAAAAAACCTTTTCAAAGGCAAATTAGTTGTGGAATAACATACACAAATAAAAAGACGCACGATATAATACGCGAAAACATTGAAAAATCAGCAATATTTAATGGGTCCATAACTTCGAATGGACCAAGATATTGTCCATCAATTGAAGATAAAGTCTTGAGATTTTCAAGTAAAGAGGAACACCAAGTTTTCTTAGAGCCCGAGGGTCTAAGCGACGATACAATTTACCCTAATGGCATCTCAACTTCTTTACCCAGAGATATTCAAGAAAGATATATCAAATCTATAAAAGGTCTAGAAAATGTAAAAATACTTAATTATGGCTATGCTGTAGAGTACGATTACATAAACCCTCAAAGTTTAAGAACATCTCTAGAGTTGAAGACCATCAACGGTCTTTTTTTAGCTGGACAAATTAATGGTACCACCGGCTACGAGGAAGCAGCCGCTCAAGGGTTGATTGCTGGGATCAATGCATATCAATACGTAAAGAAAGAAGACCCATTTATTTTAGATAGGTCAGAGGCCTACATCGGTGTGATGATTGATGATTTGGTTACAAGGGGTGTATTAGAGCCCTATAGAATGTTTACATCCAGAGCGGAGTTTAGACTCAGTTTGAGGTGTGATAACGCTGACATTAGACTTTCAGATAAGGGCCACAAGTTTAAACTTGTATCAGACGATAGAATGTGGTTGGTGAACAAAAAAATCAAGTCAATAAATGAGCTTACAGCATCAGCTAAAACATTAAAATACTCTAACAGAGAATTAGAAGAGGTGGGTGTAAATCAGAAAAAAGACGGTAAAAAGAGATCTTTTCATGATGTTTTATCACTTAATGGGGTTTCAAGCGAAATTTTACGAGGGTTGTGGGAAGGTTTTTTCGATTTTGATTTAGATGTTCGTGAGTTTGTGCGAGCAGACTCAAAATACAACTACTATATCCAAAGACAAAAAAGCGATGTAGATAAAATGCGAAAAAATATTAATACTACTATCCCAAAAGATATTGACTTTAAAAAAATAGACGGGTTGTCATCAGAATTAAAATTCAAGCTGAGCAAGGCAAACCCCCAACACATTCATGAAGCCAGTAAAATTGATGGGATGACACCTAGTGGATTAATGTTGCTTATATCAAAAATTAATTCTTACAAGAAGACAGCTTGAAAAGTAACGAATTTATTAAAAGTCTTAATGTTTCACGTGAAACACTGAAAGGTTTTTATGAATATAAGACCTTACTGTCTAAATGGAACGAGAAAATAAACCTTGTTTCAAAAAATACATTAGTGGAAATATGGGAACGACATTTTTTAGATTCAGGACAAATTATAAAACACGTAGAGGCATCGGGAAAAAGATGGGTAGATGTGGGCTCTGGAGCTGGGTTCCCTGGATTGGTAGTCGCTTTATTGCTGAGAGATAGAAAAATAGACTGTAATCTAGTTTTAGTGGAAAAGAACCCAAAAAAAGGTTTTTTTCTTAAAGAGGTTATTCGAAAACTCAACCTAAACGTTAAAGTCGTCAACGACAACATATACACCTTAGAATCCTTGAATGCTGATATCTTAACAGCAAGAGCATTTTCGGAACTAAACAATTTAATTGAAATAGCATACCGTCATCGAAAAAAGGAGGGATTATGTTTATTTTTGAAGGGTGAAAACTATAGATACGAATTAGATAAAACTTTAAATTATTGGTTTTTTGATTATGATATTCTTGACAGCTTAAGCAGCTCATCCGGAAAGATAATTAGAGTGAAAAAAATTTTTAAACGATAAAGGGGAACAATATATCTAATCCTTCAATTATATCTATTGCCAATCAAAAAGGTGGTGTAGGCAAAACTACTACCGCTATAAATTTATCTACAGCGCTAGCAGCTGTGAATAAAAAAGTGCTGATCATGGACTTAGATGCTCAAGGAAATGCATCAACTGGCTTAGGCGTTCCTAAAGATGAAAGAGAAACATCCACTTATGATTTGCTCACTGGCAAAGCGAGTTTAAAAGACGTGTTGAAGAAAACCAACATACCATCTCTTTTTATTGCTCCTGCATCAACTGATTTATCGTCTATTGATGTTGATTTATTTGAAGAGCGAGGGAGAGTTCTCAAGCTTCGTGATTTGTTAGCAAAAGAGAGTCTTGATTTTGACTATATCTTAATTGATTGTCCACCTTCACTTAATCTTCTGACTATAAACTCAATGGTGGCATCAAATTCTGTACTAGTTCCTTTACAGGCAGAGTTTTTTGCACTTGAGGGATTAAGTCAATTGCTATTGACAGTAAGGGACATTAGATCGAAAATTAACCAAGATTTGAAGATTCACGGTATTGTGTTAACCATGTTTGACAAAAGAAACAATTTGTCAGAACAAATAGAGGAAGACGTAAGAGGAAATCTTGGAGAGTTGGTCTATGATACAGTTATACCTAGAAATGTTAGAGTCAGTGAAGCCCCCTCGTTTTCAATGCCTGCCCTAATATATGACCATAAGTGCTCAGGTGCAATTGCATATCAAAAATTAGCAGCAGAGTTTTTAAAGAGGGAAGATCACTTTGAAAGAAGGAAAGAATGAGTTCAAAAAATGAACGAAAAAAAGGTTTGGGTAGAGGGCTTTCATCATTTTTAGATGTTAATGGGTTCGATGACATAGTGAAAAGTAAAAAAGATGAAGATAAGGATAAACGCTCTTCTAATAACTTAAGTTATCTCCCAATAGAGAATATTTTTCCAAATCTGAAGCAACCCCGAAAAGATTTTTCACCCGATGAACTAAACAGTCTAGCTTCTTCAATAGAAGAAACGGGAATAATACAACCCATTCTTGTCAGGAAAAACAATGATATTTACGAGATAGTAGCTGGCGAAAGGCGCTGGAGAGCTGCACAAATTGCGAAAATTCATGAAGTTCCAGTTATAATTAAGGAGTTAACAGACGAAGAAGTTGTAAAAATTTCCATTATTGAAAACATTCAAAGAGTAGACTTAAATCCGATTGAGGAAGCTAATTCTTACAAGCAGTTAATACAAGATTTTGGTTATACTCAAGAGAAAGTTTCAGCATCGCTTGGAAAATCAAGAAGTTATATAGCGAATTCTTTAAGACTATTATCACTACCAGAAAGCATAATTATATTTTTAAATGAAGGTAAATTGACAAGCGGACATGCAAGAGCTCTTGTAGGAGTAAAAAATTCGGAATTTTTAGCAAGAAAAATAATAAAAGAGAGTTTATCGGTTAGGGATATAGAAAATATCGTAAAAAAAGGTCTATCCCAAAGTGATAATACAATAAAAAAAGATACATCATTCAAAAAAGATGTTGATACTCTTAATTTAGAACAAGATCTTAAATTAGCCCTTGGTTTGAAGACATCTATAGATCACAATGAAAATTCTGGGGGAGGACGTATCGTTATTACATACAAAGACTTAGAACAATTAGATATATTTTGTTCAAAAATAATGAAGATCTGATTTTTTAAAAGCAGTCTACTAATGACCTAGCAATGTAATCCAACATTTTTTTACCTCTCTTTCTTATAAAAATTTCATTGTCTTTGGTTTTTATTAGTTTGTTCTCTTTTAGATGTAATACAACAGGGTTAAGTTTTTCATAGTCAAAAATGGAAACAGGTATGTTTCTGGATATTCTAAGATTCATAATTAATTTTTCTTCTAAAACAATTTTGTTTTCCATTAGGGTTATCTTTGGTGTGCTTGAATTTTGGGAAACTGTTTTTTCAAACCAAATATCAGGGTTCTTCTCTTCTTCCGTTGCATATCTTTTTCCTGACATTGTTATCCGACCGTGTGCGCCTGGCCCTACACCAATGTAATCACTATACTTCCAGTAAGAAATATTATGCTTGCACTTAAAGCCTTTTCTTGCAAAGTTTGATGGTTCATATTGCTTATAACCACCGTCTTTACAAAGTTGCTTCGTGATATCAAACATATCAGATGCAGTTTTTTGTGTTGGTAAACCTTTTAATAAATCTCTTTTGAAGAGCTTATGGAAATTAGTGTTTTCTTCAATTGTAAGTTGATAGAGAGAAAGGTGCGGTGCTTCTAGGGAAAGTATTTGCAATAGCTCATCTCTCCACTCCATGGTACTTTGATGCTGCCTGCCATATATAAAGTCTAGGTTGTAATTTTTGAACCAAGTGTTAATGACTTCTATAGCTTCAATAGCTTGATTTTTATTATGATCGCGTCCTAAATTACTTAAATCTCTATTATTAAGAGCTTGCACGCCCACTGATACTCTATTTATTCCGATTTCCTTAAATAATTTAAATTTACTTTCAGATATACTGTTTGGATTGGCCTCGATAGTGATCTCACAGTTACCATTAATACTCCATAGGCTATCGATTTTCTGTAATACTATCCCCACAAAATCGGGATCAAGAAGACTAGGTGTACCCCCACCAAAAAAGATGGACTTAATTTCTCTTTTAGCCAGTCTTGAAGACCATAATTCTAATGCTCTTAAATAGGCCTTTAACCAATGAGACTGATTAGTGCTTTCTTTTTTGTATGAATTAAAATCGCAATAGGGACACTTTATTTTACAAAATGGCCAATGTATGTACAAGGCTAGCGAAGACCCTTCCATTTCAAAAACAAGAACCCAATAGATTATTCACAGCTAATCCCCTGTGACTTATCCTATTTTTTTTCCACCTATCCATCTGCCCAAAGGTTTCTTTGTATCCATTTGGGAGAAAAACCGGATCATACCCGTGACCTTTTTCACCCTTACCAGGCCATATTATCTCACCATATATTCTCCCCTCAAACTTCTCAAAATGATTATCTGGCCAATATAAAATTAATGAGCAAATAAAATAAGCGGAGCAAGGCCCATCAAAATTATTTTTTTCAATTTCCCTTATGAGCTTATTGGTTGCGAACTTAAAATCCCTCGACCCATCATTCTTAATTGCCCAATCTGCCGAGTAAATTCCCGGTGCGCCATTTAATACATCAACACATAGCCCGCTGTCGTCTGCTAAGCTCACCAGACCAGTCAATTTTGTGGCTGCTCTAGCCTTTATTAAAGAATTCTCCCAAAACGACTCCCCATTCTCTTCGGGCGTTTTGCCGGAATATTTGCCTATATCCGTAATATTGAAGTTAACAATGCCAAACAAATGTTTGAACTCTTCTATCTTTCCAAAATTGTGCGTCGCTAAAACTAAATCCTTTTCCTGAAATTTTCTATTCATGTAAAGCTAATTTCTGTATTTCAACTATTTTTTTTATTGCTTCTGAAGCCATAGAAAACATTATTTCAAATTCCTCTTTTGAAAACGGTTTTTTTTCAGCAGAACATTGAATTTCTATTAACTCTCCTTTATCGTCCATAACAAAATTAGCATCTGTCTCCGCCGCACTATCTTCTTGATAATTAAGATCCAATTTTTGTTCTCCATCGACAATCCCACATGATATCGCTGCAACATGCCGGATAATAGGGTCAAACTTTATCTGTCCATTTCTAATCAAGGTGTTGGTGGCTAATTTTAGAGCGACCCAACCCCCACAGATTGAGGCACATCTAGTGCCCCCGTCAGCTTGGATAACATCACAATCAACTATTATTTGTCTCTCGCCTAGGGCAACTCTGTCAACAGCCACCCTTAAACTTCTTCCAATCAACCTTTGAATCTCTTGCGTCCTACCACTTTGCCCAGTCTGTTTAGCTTCCCTTCTAATCCTTTCATTTGTAGAACCCGGTAACATTCCGTACTCTGCTGTCACCCACCCCATACCGCTTTTTCTTAGGAAAGGAGGAACAGATTCTTCAATGGTTGCTTTACAAATGACGATAGTGTTGCCAAATTTTACTAGACAGGAATTTTCTACGTTCGTTAATAAATCAAAAGATATTGAAACATTTCTCATCTCTCTACTTAACGTGTCCATTTCTTCACCAGTAAGCTGTTTATCTTATGCGTTCATAAAAAATTATTCACTTGAATAAAGCAAGTTTAAAATATGAAAATAAAAGGAAAAATTCTAAATTTTTCATTTACACGTCTTTAAATTCTTTAAATTCACACTTATATCTTATATATGGAATCGCAAATTTTATTAATTACCATGAATAAAAGAGTAAAGACGAATTTTATAACACTGCTATTGTGTTATCAGCCAAAAGCACACTGGAGAACGGAAAGGTCGTTAAAATGGGTAAAGAGGATATAGGCATGGAACCAGAGGATCATGATGAGACGCTGAAACAAGACGAAGAAGTTCCATCCTCAATTGATAATGAAAAAAAAGACGCAAAAGATATACATGAGGAAACCGAAGAGGAAGAAAAAACAATAGAGGAACTTAAAGAGGAAAATAAAATTCTTTCAGACAAAATGATGAGAGCGCTCGCCGAAACAGAAAATATAAGGAAAAAATTTTTTAAGGAAAAAAAAGATGCAGAAATATATGGCGGTACAAAACTAGCTAGGGACTTATTGTCCGTACTTGATAATCTTAACAGAGCCTTAGAAAGTGTAGACGATGAAATGGTAGAGAAGCAAAATGCCGTTCTAGAGGGAATTGAGCTTACAAAAAAGGAACTACTAAACACTTTCTCAAACCATGAAATTAATGAACTGGCTCCTGAAGTGGGAGGAAAATTTGACCCTAAGTTTCATCAAGCAATGTTTGAAGGTCCACACCCAAATATTGAAAAAGGAAATATTATTCAAGTAATGGCAAATGGTTTTACAATAGGAGATAGACTTTTAAGGGCAGCATCGGTAGGGGTGTCCTCAGGAGCTGTTGAAAATAAAGAAGAGGAAAGTTAGGAAATCTGATTTTTAGTTGTCACTTTTTAATTTTTGGAGAATATTCAGAGCTTCCAAAGGTGTTATAGAGTCCAAATCAATCTTCTCTAGCTCATCTTTGACTCTAATAAGCCTCTCCTTCTCAAAATCCTCTTCCTTTAAATGGATATCTTCTTGACTTATTCCTTTAGTTTGAAGTTTTCCTAGCAACGCTTTAGCTTCTACGATGACATCGCCTGGAAAACCGGCTAGCTCTGCGACCTTTATTCCTAAAGAGCCTTTTGATTTCCCTTCAACTACCTTGTAAGAGTAAATTATCTCATCATTCCATTCTTTAATTTCACAAGAAACGTTTTTAACTTTGGAGTTGGTTTTTTCAATCTCTGTAAGCTCATGGTAGTGTGTTGCAAACAAGGTTCTGGATTTATTACTTCGCAAAACTTTTTCAATAATAGCCCATGCGATAGCTAATCCATCAAAGGTAGATGTGCCTCTTCCTATTTCATCCAAAATAATAAAAGACTTATCATCAGCGTTTTTAATGATATTACTTGTTTCTAGCATTTCTACCATAAACGTAGACTGACCTTTAGAAATATTATCTGATGCTCCTATCCTGCTAAATAGCTTGCTTGCAATCCCAATCTTAGCTTGCTTAGCGGGAACGTAGGACCCAATTTGTGCTAAAATAATGATATGTGCATTTTGTCTCAGAAATGTTGATTTACCTGCCATATTGGGTCCGGTTATTAGCCATAAATGCTCATTTGTACTTAACGAACAATCGTTAGGAACGAAGGCATTTAGGCTTTTCTTGAAAATTGTTTTTTCAACAACAGAATGGCGACCATCTTTAACAATGAAATCTTTGCTATTATCTATCAAGGGGCGGCACCAATTATGCATTTCGGCAATAAAGCCGAGAGTTGAGCAAACATCTAAAGAGGCAATTTTTCGTGATAAAATTATGATATCTTTACTTATCTCTATTACTTTTTGGTGTAACGCTTCCAATATTTTTATCTCTAACTCCAACGCACTATTTTTGGCACTAAAAGTAGTTTTTTCTAACTGATCAAGGCTAATGCTTTTAATCCGAACTGTGTTAGCCGTTGTTTGTCTATGAAAAAACTCTTCGTCTTCCAACAATTTATCCTTGTAAGAAATTGGAGCCTCAAAAAAGTACCCAAGAACATTGTTATATTTTAGTTTTAATGACTTTATTCTAGTTTTTTGTAAGTATTTTGTTTGCAATTCTAGAAGATCGGAGTAAGCAGCTTTTTCTATTAATTTAAATTCATGCAATTCATCGCTGAAACTTTCTTTAATAAACCCACCTTCTTTAATAGTGAGGGGTGGATCCTCTTTAATGGCCAAGTCGAGCTCTTTAAGTACCTTTTTTAGATTATCTTCGAAGAAATTACCTTTATTAATGCTGTTTTCCTCAAGATTTACTAATATTTCTTTCACTTCAAAAAATAGTTTCATACCTATTTTCAATGAGAAAAGGTCTCTTGGATTTGGTCCAAGTCTTATTAACCGGGATAATGACCTTTCGGTATCAGGAAACTTACTTATTAAAGCTCTAACTTGCTCAGTAATTTGGAAATTATTATAAAATTCAGCAGTCTTCTTTTGCCATTTTAAAATCTGGTCTATTTGAGTGGATGGTGCATTTATTCGCCTCTTTAGTAGTCTTGATCCCAGAAGACTGCAAGTCTTATCGACCACACCTAAGAGGGAAAGATTTTTTTCTCCGTCTAGCGAAGTATTTATTTCAAGATTCTTCCGGGTAGAAGGATCGATGGTCATTATATTTGAAAGCTCAACCTGCTCGGGAATATCGAAGTGGTCTAGAAAAAGATTTTTATTTTTCTTAAGATATTCGACGAGGAGGGAAATTGACCCTAACAACCCAGTATTAAGTTTTTGAAGACGTTCAGAATCGAAAAGAGAAGATAGGTGATCTATTAAAATGTCTCTAGAAAAATTTTTTTTACCTTCTAGCCAGGTTACTTCTATGGGGGTGTATGATTTTAATATCGATAATTCCTTTTTATTTGCATAAGAGATAGTTTCCTTTGGTGATATTTGATCGATAAGCGATAATAACTGTGACTCATTGCTTATAGTTGATTTGAACAAGCCTGTTGATATATCTATCCAGCAAGAGGCCCAAATATTATCAAAGAAAAATAAGGCCATTAATATATTGTTTTCTTTTTGTACCAGAAAAGATTCTTCTAATTTTGTTCCTGGGGTGATTATTCTAACCACATCTCTTTTTACAATTTCCTTATAACCTCTTTTTTTTGCCTCTCTTGGAGTTTCAAGCTGTTCACAAATGGCAACTTTCATATTTTTATCTAAAAGTGTTTTTATATAGCCCTCTGCCGAGTGAAAAGGAACTCCGCACATGGGTATGTCTTTTCCCTTATGTTGCCCTCTTTTTGTGAGTATGATATTTAAGGCATCTGATGCTATCTCAGCATCAGAAAAAAAAAGCTCATAAAAATCACCCATCCTAAAAAACAGAAGAGATTCTTGGTGACTAGCCTTTATTTCTAGGTATTGCTGGATTACGGGTGTTGTATGCACCGCAATAGGCCTCGTAATTAAGGGTTTCTCTATAATTCAATACTGTAGAATCTGGAATAAGTAAACAATGGTTTAATTGCTGTTTTTTTCCCAAAAACTTTTCACTTTTGAAAAAAAGTTAGAATATTTTGGATTATTAGCGGTTTCCTGAAGAGACTTTTCAAACTCTCTTAGTAGGTCTTTTTGGTTTTCATTGAGGTTAACAGGTGTCTCTATATTTAGCTCTATGTATAAGTCACCATACGAACTACCCCTGATATTAGGCATTCCTTTGCCTCGCAACCGTAACTGTTTTCCACTTTGAATCCCAGCGGGAACCTTCACTCTTGTCTTTCCTCCGTCAAGAGTAGGCGCCTCAATATCACCACCAAGCGTCGCCGACACCATAGATATAGGTATTTGACAAAATAGATTTGCCCCCTCTCTCTGAAATATTGCGTGATTAAGAACCTCGGTAAAAATGTATAGATCTCCTGCTGGACCATTTTGCGATCCAGCCTCTCCCTCTCCGGTCAATCTAATCCGCGTTCCGGTTTCAACGCCGGCTGGAATATTTACGCTCAGATTTTTATTTTTCTGGGTTGTTCCTGAACCTGAGCAAAAACGACAGGGGTTTTTGTTCATCTGGCCTTTTCCTGAACAGGTTGGACAAGTCCTTTCAACTGTAAAAAACCCTTGTTGTGCTCTAACCTTTCCCATTCCACCACATGTAGGGCATGAAGAAGGTTGAGTTCCATCTTTACCACCTGTTCCACTACATTGCTCACATTTAACAGAGGATGGGACTGTGATGGTAGTTGATTTTCCTTTGTAAGCTTCCTCTAATGATATGGACATGTTGTACCTTAGATCTGATCCTCTTCTTGAGGAGGAGCTAGATCCTCGACGAGAAGAACCGCCCATAAAGTCTCCAAAAAGGTCTTCAAATACATCTGAAAATGCTGATGAAAAATCTGCGCCTCCCCCCCCCAGCGTTACCGAAACCACCATTTTCAAAGGCAGCATGTCCGTATTGATCATATGCTGCTTTTTTGCTTGGATCTTTAAGTATGTCATAAGCTTCATTCACGGCTTTGAATTCTTCTTCCGCTTTAGCGCTTCCTGAATTTTTATCTGGGTGAAGTTCTCGTGCCTTGGATCTAAACGCCTTTTTTATGTCAGCATCTGAAGAACCCTTGGAAATACCAAGCGTTTCATAATAATCTCTTTTTGCCATTTAGCTTTCCATATCTAGGAGGAACAAATATATTTAACTACTTCTTTTGGTCATCCAAATCTTCAAAATCGGCATCCACAATGTCACCATCATCTTTATTCACATCATTATCGCCAGCTTCGGATTCAGCGGGATTTTTCTCTGCTTCTGCTTTATAGATAGCCTCACCTAGTTTCATTGATGCTTCAGTTAAGTCTTGGCTTCTTGCTTTAATTTTTTCTGCATCATCACTTTCCAAAACTTCCTTTAAAGCTTTCATGGAGAGTTCCATAGCCTCAATGGTAGATGGGTCAACTTTATCACCATGCTCCTCAATCGATTTTTCGGTACTATGGATAAGGCTTTCAGCCTGGTTTTTCGCTTCAACAAGATCTTTTTTGGCTTTGTCAGATTCAGCATTTTCTTCCGCATCTTGGACCATCTTATCTATTTCCTCTTCGGAAAGTCCACCAGATGCCTGTAGGGTTATTTTCTGCTCTTTACCAGTGCCTTTGTCTTTTGCAGATACAGAAACAATACCATTTGCATCTATATCGAAGGTAACCTCAATCTGTGGCATTCCTCTTGGCGCGGGAGGTATTTCTTCTAGATTAAATTTTCCAAGCTCTTTATTATCCGTAGCCATTTCTCGTTCACCTTGAAATACTCGGATAGTTACAGCACTTTGATTATCTTCAGCAGTAGAAAACACTTGGCTCTTCTTCGTTGGAATGGTTGTATTTCGGTCTATCAACCTAGTAAATACTCCACCTAAAGTTTCTATTCCTAAGCTCAATGGCGTAACGTCTAAAAGAACGACATCTTTCACATCGCCTTGTAAAACCCCAGCTTGAATAGCAGCACCCATTGCGACAACTTCATCAGGATTAACGCCCTTGTGAGGCTCTTTTCCAAAGAAACTAGTTACTTCTTCAATAACTTTAGGCATTCTTGTCATACCACCAACAAGAACCACCTCATCTATGTCGTCTTTTTTAACATCTGCATCTGTTATAGCAGCCTGACATGGTTTTAGCGACCTGGCTATTAGATCTGCCACCAAGCTCTCAAGTTTTGCTCTTGTCAGTTTCATCACTAAATGCAAAGGCTGACTAGTTTTTGGATCCATAGATATAAAAGGTTGGTTGATTTCAGTTTGACTTGAAGATGATAGTTCTATTTTCGCCTTTTCAGCGGCCTCTTTTAGCCTCTGTAAGGCCATTTTGTCGGCCTTCAAATCAACGCCACTTTCCTTTTTGAACTCCTCTGCCAAATGATCGACAATTCTTAGATCAAAGTCTTCACCTCCTAAGAACGTATCTCCATTAGTTGATTTGACCTCAAAAAGCCCGTCATCGATTTCTAAAATAGAAATATCAAATGTACCTCCCCCTAAGTCATATACAGCTATAGTTTTGCCACCTTTTTTTTCCAATCCATATGCAAGAGCAGCAGCGGTAGGTTCATTTATAATTCTAAGAACTTCTAACCCAGCAATTTTCCCTGCATCTTTTGTTGCTTGCCTTTGTGCATCATTAAAATAAGCCGGCACAGTAATAACCGCCTGTGTTACCTCGTCTCCTAGGTGACTTTCCGCGGTTTCTTTCATTTTTTGCAATATAAATGCTGATATTTGACTTGGAGAGTACTTTTCACCTTTTGCCTCCACCCAGGCGTCTTTATTACTCCCCTCAACTATATTATAAGGAACCATCTTTTTGTCTTTTGTAACCATTGGGTCGTTATATTGCCTCCCAATTAGTCTTTTAACTGCGAAAAGGGTGTCTGATGGGTTTGTAACAGCTTGTCTTTTAGCCGGTTGACCTACCAAACGTTCATCATCAGTAAATCCTACAATTGATGGCGTTGTTCTAGCGCCCTCGGAGTTTTCAACAACCTTGGCGTTTGCGCCTTCCATTATTGCTACACATGAATTTGTTGTTCCCAAGTCTATACCAATGACCTTACCCATGATTTTACCTTTCGAATAAATAATATCGTTAACTTTATGGTATATAGGCAATTA
>CACGMO010000039.1 GCA_902574225.1 uncultured Alphaproteobacteria bacterium | reverse complement strand
TTTCCAAATTTATATCAAGATGGGAATCAATTATTTCGAATGGCATCAATGACAAAACCCATAACAGCATATCTTGCCTTAGCTGTACTTGAGGATAATGGAATTGATCTACACGATAACGTCGGGAAGTATGTCCCTGAAATTGATAATTTGGAAATTGCGTATAAAAAAGGAAATGTCATTAAATATAAAAAAAATAATATACCTATTTCTTTTCATCATCTGTTAAATTTCACATCCGGTCATGCGTATGAGCATCACGATCCAATCATTTCAGAGTTACTTTCAAAAAAAGAAATTGCTCCTATGAAGATTGGTGACGATTCTTTTCTACAAGCGCCATTGGTATTTGCACCTGGAAGCCGTTGGGGCTATGGCATCTCCTATGGCTGGCTTGGTAAAGCTATAGAAGCTATAAGTGGAGTTGGCTTGAATGAAAATCTTAAAAAGTATCTGTGCCAGCCATTGGGCTTAGAGAAAACCTCATTTAATCCAAGTCAATCAAGTAGAGATACACTAGCACCTGTATATTTTAGAGATTCGGATGGTGCTTATTCTGACATTGGCAGCAAAATAACCATTGGCTTAAACAGCTTCCACTATGGAGGAGGAGGAATAACATCTACCTTAATTGACTATTTAAAAACTCTTCAGTTTCTATTGAAAAGTATGAAGCCCAACGTAAAAAGCTCTATCGTCCGGAAAATGTTTAAAAACCAGATAGGCAATATAGGTATTTCATCCTTAAAAAGTTATAATAATAGCCTAGTTAATGATTATGACATTTATCCAAAAATAGAAAAGACTTGGGGTTATGGTCTTCTTTTAAACAATCAAAAACTATTGACAGGGCGCTCGGCAAATAGTGGTAGCTGGGTTGGTTTATTAAATACATACTTTTGGGTGGATCACAAAAATGATTTAGCTGGTGTTTTTCTGACGCAAGTACTGCCCTGCTACACTCCTTCCCTTCTCAAAGCTTTTCAGACTTTTGAAGAGCTTACCTATAAATATTTTATAAAGAGCTGATTACTTGTTTTTTATTTTTTCAAAAATATTTAATTTTTTCCTAGACCCTCTTAATCTTCTATTAATATCATTTCTTATATTTATTGTTATCGTTGCTAGAGCGAAGCGAAATAAATTTAAAGGCTCCTTCTGGTTTTTTATTTTTTGGATTATCTTGTTATACAAACCTCTACCCGAGTTTCTTGTAAAAAGTCTTGAAGATCCATATGTATATACTGAAAGCGTATTTCTTGGATTAGAAGGTTTAATTATATTGGGTGGTGGAAGAGGCTCTGGAAAAGTAGCTGCAGCCAGAAATGATTATACCTTAGGAGAAGGATCAGAAAGGATAATTAAGGGATTGGAGTTTCTTAAAAAAAAGCCCGAAGGGAAGATTATTTTCACAGGATTTTCTGGAAAGCTGTTTCATGTAGGACTTTCAGAAGCAGAGATAATAGAACAATTGATAAGAGCTTTACATACAGATCCCACAAATTTTATGTTCGAGCGGCGTTCGCGAAACACGTTCGAAAACGCACTTTACAGCGGAGAGATAATTAAGAGCCTTAGAATTAAAAAATGGGGTATCGTGACCTCAGCTAGCCATATGAAAAGAGCTACTGCCACCTTTGAAAAACAATGCTCTGAGATAAACTTCGAACCAATACCTGTTGATTTCCAAACGGCAAACTCGATATACTGGGGTCCAGGAAACATTCAAGGTAGTATTGATCTTTGGCGTATCTATATCCATGAAACTGTAGGATACTTGGTTTATAAGTTGACAAGGAAACTCTAATGAAACTAATACAGCTCGTTTATTGCTCACAACCATTTGGGTATAGTTTGGAAATTTTATCATCAATATTAATTGCTTCTAGAGCAAACAATAGGAAACAGGACATTACTGGCGCTTTAATCTGTCGCTCGGATATTTTTCTGCAGCTCCTTGAAGGACCTGAACAGCAGGTAAAAAATACCTATGAGGCGATACAGAAGGATGACCGCCACATTAATGTCTATCACCTCCTAGATCAGTTTTGTGAAAAGCGTTTATTTCCTGCATGGGCTATGAAAGACGACCCCGTTAAAACATGGATGTGGAGCCGAGAGGAGGTTTCAAACGGAATTGTTAAAAGCCTATCTAAAGCTGAGGTCAAAGAAGTTTTTGTAAAACTTTCTAAAGAAGCGACAATTTTTAATTTTTAGACAATGTCTAAGTATGTGAGTTATTTAACCTATTTCGTTGCCTTTATCTGCTTTATTTTAAGTTGCCTTTTTTTAATATTATTTTTAATTGAGTTCTATGAACTGATAAATAGGTGCATTGACATCAATCGTTTTTCTGTTTCTTTTTTTAGCTGTGTACAAGTATTTTATTTTGAAATACTAAAGACTAGTTTATTCATTACGGTGTTATTTTTTTTGGCTATTTTAATAATGCAAAAACTTACAGTCCCCTTCAAATCGAGTGATTAATGGCTGATGTCTTAAACTTAACTGTTCCAATGTTTTCTTTAATTGGTATCGGCTACCTTTTGAAAAAAATTCAGTTCATGTCAGAACGGGATGGTACTATTTTATCAAAGTTTGCTTTTTATATTTTACTACCTCCACTTATGTTCACCAGTATCCTTTCTGGCGATGCGAGTAAAAGCTTAAACTTAAATTTCATTTTCAGTTATGAGATCGTAACAATATCGATCTTTGGTCTCACTTATATTTTTGGGCTCGTGATCAAACTCAAGACAATGGAGAAGGCCATATTTGGTCTAAATGCCGCTTATCCTAATTATGGGTATATAGGTGTACCCTTATGCATTTTAGCGTTCGGCACGGAGGCTGCTATACCTTTAGCCTTGATCCTATTAGCTGATACTTTTGTTTTATTAAGCACTCTAATATTTTACAAATTAACAGAGAATAGAAAAACCAGTCTAAAAGAGCTGGGAAAAGAAGTAATTAAGCGCTTCGTTTACAACCCACTAATGATGTCTGTTTTTATAGCCTTTATATTTTCAATTGCAGACATCAAAATAATAACGGTGATTGATAGAACACTTTCGATTGTTGCCGCATCGGCCACTGCTGTTGCTTTAATTGCGCTTGGCGTCTCATTAAATGTTACGTCTGTAAAAAATCAAAAGAGTGTTTTATTTATTGTAACTTTAATTAAACTTGTAGTGCATCCGATATTGATATTTATCATTTTTCAATTTCAAAGTGGTATCGATCCTATGTGGGTTAAAACAGCAATTGTTTGCGCGAGCTTACCAGTTGCCGCCAATGTTTTCGTTCTAGCAAATTATTACAAAACATTTGAGAATGAAAGTGCGGCGGCGATAACCATAACGACTATTGTTTCCAGCATAACAGTTACAATTACGCTATTGTTGACTTTATAATTGTACGTTATTGACTTAGTTCTTCCAATTCAAGCCAACGCTCCTCGTATTCTTCAAGTTGGTCTTTTGCTAGTTTCAGCTCTTTGGTCATTTCAATAAATCGATCAGGATCACTGTTATAAAAATCCCCATTCGATAGCTTTTCGGTTAGCGTCTTTATCTCAGTTTCTTTTTCTTCAATTTTCTTAGGCAGATTTTTCAATTCATATTCAAGCTTGTAGGTTAGTTTCTTGGTTTCAAAGGAATTTTTTTTTGTTTCTACTTTTTTTACCTGATTAAAATTTTGTTCTTTCTTATCTTTGTTTTTCGATGGGGATCTGTTTTGATTAAGATAGTCTGAGTAACCTCCTATACATTCTTCAATCTTTCCATCTCCCTCAAACGCTAACACTTTAGTTACCGTCTGATCTAAAAAGTCACGGTCGTGTGACACTAATAATAATGTTCCTTCATAATTAATAAGTATCTCTTCAAGCATATCGAGGGTTTCCATATCGAGGTCATTTGTCGGTTCATCAAGAATAAGACAGCTTTTCGGATCTGCTAAAATCTTTGCAAGTTTTAGACGATTTTTCTGGCCTCCAGATAGAGTGCCGACCTTATCTAGGACAACACTTGGATCAAACATGAAGTCTTTTAAGTATCCATAGATATGACGTGTCTTTCCTCTGACATCAATATAGTCTCCACCATTAGGAGCCATAACATCTTTTAATCGGTCGTTTGGTCGCAAATCACTTCTATTTTGGTCAAAGTATGAAAACTCAATTGTCTTTTGGACTTTCACGCTTCCACGATCGGCTTCTAACTCTTTAAGAATAAGCTTTAAAAAAGTGGATTTCCCTGACCCATTTTTACCAATGATCCCAATGCGATCCCCTCTTTTAATACGGATATTAAAACCATTAAGAATATTAATTTTTTCATCGATATTCTGAAATGATTTATGCACATTATAAAATTCACAGATGACTTTGGTGTGATTATCAAGATCTTTAATGGGCTCATAACTTATCTTTTTTTTGCCCGACGATAGGCTGATTCATCCGCCTTTAACTTATCTCTCATCTCACGTACCTGACTGAGCCGTCGTATGTTTCTCTTTACGCGTGCCTTAACACCACGGGACGCCCACTCTACCTCCAGTGACACAATTTGTTTTCTTTTTTGAAGTTCGCGCTCCTCTTGCTCTAAGAGCATTGTTGACCATTCATCAAAAAACTTAAATCCTTTGGGGCTGACTTTGAGTTTTCCTCTATCCAACCAAAATACCTTATTAGTTGTATTTTCTAAAAAGCGTTTATCGTGGGAAATACAGAGTATTGCTCCCTGATAATTATTGAGGTAGCCCTCCAGCCAACTAATTGCTTCTAGATCCAAATGGTTCGTTGGTTCGTCAAGCAAAAGAATATCAGGTTCCTCAACAAAGGCTTTTGCTAAACCTGCTCTTCGAAGCTGGCCCCCAGATAGCATTGTCATGGGTTTTTTTACATCCAAATCGAGAGCCTCTGCGGCAATATCCACTTTATATTGATGGAGCTCACGATCCTCTCCTTTGATGTTATTAAATATAAAATCGAATACTGTTTCTTTTTCATTCGGTTGGAAGTCTTGGACCAAATATCCTATTGATGTACCAGGATTTTCCCAGCGTTCTCCCTCATCCAGTGTTTTTACTCCGGTTATAATATTCATAATTGTTGATTTACCCGCACCATTCTTTCCCACAAGAGCAATGCGGCTACCCTGATGTATATTTAAGGTGAGATCCTCAAATACCGGAATCTCTTTATATCGAACAAGGCCATCTTTTACGGAAAATATAAGTTGTGAAGACATCAATTTATTAAAAATAAATATTAAATTTTGTGGCGCACCGGGGAGGATTCGAACCCCCGACCCCCTGATTCGTAGTCAGGTACTCTATCCAGCTGAGCTACCGGTGCATTTATTGCGAATTTAATGAGGAGTTACCGAATTGTAAATAAAATTTCTCCTTAATATTTATGGTTCAATTATTACAAATAGCTAATTGACAATAAAGCTCATTTCTATTAATCAATAAGGCCTGAAGGGAATTGAGTAATGAAAAGAACATTTCAACCCAGCAACCGAGTTAGAAAGCGTCGCCACGGGTTTCGTTTGAGATCAGCAACAAGTGCTGGTAGAAAGATCCTTAACCGCCGACGAGCACGCGGTAGAAAGACATTATCTGCATAATATTCTACGCAGTCTTTATGACTGCAGGGAGTAGTTATGGGTATCCAAACAATCAAAAAACGCCGAGATTTTCTAAAGGGTAATAATGCGCCCTACGCTGCAATGAAATCAGTGGTAGTGCAAAGCTACGTGCGAACAGATGAGGTAGTGGAGACTGATGAATCCGTTATGATGGGCATTACATGTTCGAAAAAAGTTGGGAATGCAGTTATACGAAACAGAGCAAAACGCCGATTAAGAGAGGCCGGAAAGATTGTGCTGAAAGAAATTGGGGTGAAAAAAACCAATTACATTTTCATTGCTCGCAAAGACCAAACGGTTAGGGTAAAATTTACCGAACTTTGCAATGATATAGAAAACGGGATAAGAAAGATAAATTATCAAGAACAGGGTAAATAGATGTTTATAAAAATTTTTTCCTTTCCTATTCACATATATCGTCTTTTCGTTAGCCCATTAACCGGAAAGAATTGTCGCTTTGAGCCAACATGCTCTGAATACGCCTTAACAGCCTTAAAAACCCATGGGATTTTTTATGGATCCTATTTGTCTATAAAGCGAATACTTAAATGTCATCCATTTAGCCGATACTCTGGTTATGATCCTGTACCGATCAAGAAACAATCAAAAGACATTACTCGATAAATCGATTGAATTAAGTCATTAGTAACCATATATTAGTCGCAGATTATTTAAGAGAAGGCAGAGCAGATGGATGATCAGAATAAGAACCTTTTATTGGCTACGTCCCTAAGTTTTTTAGTACTGCTTGGTTGGATGCTCATGTTTCCACCAGAGCCAATAGAGGAAGTGAGTCCTGAACAAACAACCGAACAAGTTACACAAGAAGATAACCAAACAGGTACCGGTCTTAGCACTCCAGTGCAAGTTGATACCAATCATAACCAACAAAAAATAGATACATCTGCAGACGCACCGCGAGTACCAATAGAAACATCACGACTATCGGGTTCATTATCTTTAAAGGGTGGTAAAATTGATAACCTGAAACTCTTGGATTATTTTGAGACGCAGGAGGAGAACTCAAAGAACATTGAGCTTTTTCAGTATGAAAATGAAAACTATTATGCTGTCTATGGATGGTCATCACGAGACAGAGAAAATGCACCAAATCCGAACACTGTCTGGACCCTCGCAAAAGGTAAAACGCTCACACCTAATACACCCATAACGCTGCAATGGGTGAGCCCAAAGGGAGTCATATTTGAAAGAGAAATTTCCATCGATAAAGGTTTTCTATTCACTATAAAGCAGCGCGTATTTAATCAATCAAACGCAACCATTGATTTGGCGGCTTACGGAATACTAGCCCGCCATAGTGCTCCCGAAACTATTGGCTTTTACATTCTTCATGAAGGAATAGTAGGATATAATGATGGCGAACTCGTTGAGCTTTCATATGACGATATAACAGATCAGAAATATGACGATAGAGAGCGTGCCAATCTCGAAATCTACGAGATAACAGAAAATGGCTGGATTGGTTTTACCGATAAATATTGGATGTCCACACTCGTTGGCGAACCTAAGAGTAAATTTAAAATGGCAAGCAAATATAATGAAGCAAATGATATTTACCAAGCCGATATTCGTCACCCTCTGCAGAGCATCGGGTCAGGCCAATCAACAGAAATAAAGACCTACCTTTTCGCGGGTGCTAAAGAGGTGAATACGATAAAAACCTATCAGAAAGAGGCTGATTTTGCTGACTTTATTGATACTGTCGATTGGGGATGGTTTTTCTTTTTAACCAAACCAATTTTCTCTCTACTCGATTACTGCAATAAACTCGTTGGCAACATGGGCTGGGCGATCATTTTACTCACTCTGGTCGTAAAGACAGTACTTTTACCACTTGCTTATAAATCTTACGTTTCAATGTCGAAGTTAAAGCAACTACAACCAGAGATGGAAAAAATTAAAAAGAGGTCCGGTGATGATCGAATGAAGTTACAGCAAGAGATGATGGCTTTGTACAAGAAAGAAAAAGTCAATCCTGCTGCTGGCTGCTTGCCAATACTTCTGCAAATTCCAATATTCTTCTCACTATACAAAGTCCTTTTTGTTACCATTGAAGTAAGGCATGCTCCGTTTATAGGATGGATCACCGACCTCTCAGCTCCTGATCCAAGCTCTATATTAAACTTATTTGGCTTGCTGCCATTCTCGCCACCTGGCCCAGAAAGTTTTCTTGTTATTTTTTCTATTGGGGTCTACCCGATACTTATGGGTATAACGATGTGGTTGCAACAGAAGCTTAATCCAGCACCAACTGATAAAACACAGCAAATGATTTTTGCATGGATGCCCTGGATTTTCATGTTCCTTCTTGGGCAGTTCTCCAGTGGCCTTGTAATTTATTGGGTAGCAAATAATATCATCACGTTTGCACAGCAGTATTTTATTATGGCATCACAAGGCGTGAAGCCAGATATTTTCGGAAATATTCTGAGCTCCTTTAGAAAGGAAGGGGCATCTAAAGAAAACTAATAAAGGAGCCATAGATTACAAAATCACCTTTATTAAATGAAGTCTCTTTTTTGAAAGGAGTGACTGGGATTGATGGTTTGCCACCAGATAAAGAAGCAGAAGTATGCTTCATAGGCCGATCCAATGTTGGAAAATCCTCACTAATTAATGCCCTATTTGAAAGAAGAAACCTGGCAAGGACTTCCAAGACACCAGGTCGAACTCAAGAGTTAAATTTTTTCTCATTGGGAGAAAAGAGCTATATCGTTGATCTCCCAGGCTATGGTTACGCAAAAGCGTCAAAAGACAAAAGGTCAGATTGGCAGACTCTTATTAAGTCATATATCGCGGAAAGACGCTCACTTAAGAGGGTATTTGCTCTTGTCGATGCACGGCACGGTTTAAAAGATAATGATAAAGAATTTTTCTCCTTTTTGGATACCTATGCTGTGAATTATCAAATAATACTTACCAAAATAGATAAGGTTAAGAAAACTGAGATGCCCAAACTTTTAGACGAAATAAATCGCAAAATAGAAGAGCATCCTGCCTGCAATCCAGAATTTTTTCTTACATCAGCAATCAAAAAAAGCGGTATCAGTGAAATTAGAGACTTAATGTTCTCAATTTTAGGTTTAAATCAAAATAATTGACAAATCAGCATTATAATTGCATTAGGTTTTGCTATGAACGGTAAAATAGAAAATAATTTCAAGCAAACGGCAGCCACGCTGGCCGAAGCGCTACCCTACATCCAGAGATATGAGGACTCAACAATAGTTATTAAGCTTGGTGGTCACGCCATGACGAGCAAACCCTCAATGGAAAATTTTGCGCGAGATATTGTTTTGATAAAGCAATGTGGCGTCAACCCAGTGATAGTGCATGGCGGTGGCCCTATGATTAATAAGGTATTATCGGATTTAAAAATTGAAAGTGAATTTGCTGAGGGAAAGAGGATAACAGATGGCAAAACTATGGAAGTCGTTGAAATGGTACTATCTGGAAATGTTAACAAATCTATAGTAAATGCAATAAATAGCCAAGGTGGTAAAGGTGTTGGACTATCCGGAAAAGATGCGAATATGATTGAATGTGAGCAAGATAATCCCAAACTCGGATTTGTTGGGAAGATAAAAAAAGTTGATACTGATATAGTCCAGAATTTTATAAAGAGTGACTTTATCCCCGTTATTGCCCCCATCGGTTTCGGAATAAAGGGCGAAACATTTAATATTAATGGTGATACAGCAGCAGGTGCTATAGCCTCAAGCCTCTTAGCAGATCGCCTCTTACTGCTAACGGATGTGGTCGGTGTGAAAGATAGAGACGATCAGTTAATTAATCAATTGACTATAGAAGAAGCAAGAAACTTGATAGGCTCAGGAATTATTAAATCGGGAATGATCCCTAAGGTAAATACATCAATAAAAGCTATTGAAGAGGGTGTTAGAGCATCGGTTATAATTGATGGAAGAGTCGATCATGCCTGTCTTCTCGAGCTCTTTACTAGCCATGGAGTAGGCACTCTCTTTAAAAAAACTTTCGACTAGCTTCTAGAATGTCAAATACTCTGCGGACAGTTCAACGAATACTGAACAAAAAAAGCCTTGATATCGTAGGCTATTTTAACCCAGATGGGTCTGATAATGTTTACTCAAAAGTGAGAACCATTTTGCTGATAGGACCAAAAGAGCCTTATTTTTGGGACTTATTTAAAAAAAGTAGGGAATACAAAGACGATAAAGAAAACCCACTTGATCGATGGTCAAAAAAAACCATAGAGGAAATTGCAATAAAATTAAATGCGAGGTCATTTTTTCCTTTTGCGGCACCCTTTCAGCCATTTATTGATTGGGCTAAAAAATGTTCAACAATGGGATCATCTCCTGTTCGCCTTTTAGTACATAAAGAGAAGGGCCTATTTATTTCGTTTAGAGGTGCCCTTGGTTTAAATGAATATATTGAATCACCAAATAACTCGAAAGATATCTGCACCCCATGTGAGAAACCATGCCTCACTGCTTGTCCAGTAAATGCACTTAACCAAGACGGCTATGATGTCACTCGATGTAAGGAATTTTTGAACAAACCTGGTGGTCAAGAATGTAGAAATGGCTGCCTTGTCAGAAGATCCTGCCCCTATGGTCAAAATTTAAGACTGAGGGACCAATCAAACTTTCATATGCGTGCTTTTCTAAGCGATTAGGTTAATGACCTAATATCTGACTCAAAAACAGCTTTGTTCTATCAGACTTTGGGTTTTTGAAGAACTCTTCCGGTTCGTTTTGTTCAACAATCTGACCGTCGTCCATGAATATAACTCTATCCGCAACCTGTCTGGCAAAGCCCATCTCATGAGTAACACAAATCATTGTCATACCTTCTTCAGCAAGTTGAATCATAGTATCGAGCACCTCTTTAATCATTTCAGGGTCCAATGCGGACGTCACTTCATCAAATAACATTATTCTTGGTTTCATGCATAGAGATCTTGCAATTGCTACTCTTTGTTGTTGTCCACCAGAAAGTTGACCTGGGTATTTATGAGCCTGTTCAGGAATTTTTACTTTTTCAAGCATTTCCATTGCGATCTCCGTAGCTTCTTTTTCCGGAGTTTCTCTAACCCACATAGGAGCTAGAGTACAATTTTCTAGAGTTGTCAAATGAGGGAACAAATTAAAGTGCTGAAAGACCATACCGACTTCAGATCTGATCTTATCAATATTCTTAAGGTCAGTGGTTAGCTCTGTGCCGTCAACAATTATGCTTCCCTTTTGATGCTCTTCAAGTCTATTAATGCATCTTATCAGTGTTGATTTACCAGATCCAGATGGACCGCAGACAACAATTCTCTCACCTCTTCTCACTTCCAGATTAATATCCCTAAGTACGTGGAAGTTACCAAACCACTTGTTCATATCAGATATGTGGATAGCTACTTCATCTGTTATGTTTATCTTAGTTTTTTCCATATCAATCTTACTCCTAACCTAAATAGACAATTCTATTTATCCGTTTTTAATTTTCTTTCTAAATATTGTGAGTACTGGGACATACCCCAACAAAAAATAAAGAACATAAATCCAATAGCAACGTAGAGTTCCCAATAAATACCATTCCACTTTTGATCCGCTCTTATTGTCGATGCAAGCCCTACCGGATCTCTTAAGCTTATTATGGATACAAGAGTTGTATCTTTAAACAAGCCAATAAAGGTATTCACAATACCTGGAATAGATATTTTTAATGCCTGTGGCATAATTATAAGTCGTTGCGATTGCCAGTAAGTGAGCCCTAAAGACGCTGAAGCTTCATGCTGACCTAATGGTAATCCTGCGAGCCCGCCTCGAATTACCTCAGCCATATAAGCTGCGGAAAATAATGTAACCATAATTACTACTCTCAACACAATATCAAAGTTGGTTCCTGGAGGTAAAAAGTAGTTTAGTAGAACGGACGCAACAAATAACAACGTTATTAGGGGTACGCCCCGTATAAACTCAATGAACCCTACACAAATCATCTTAATTACTGGTAAATTAGATTGTCTACCCAATGCTAATAAAATTCCGATAGGAAAAGACGCAACAATTCCTGTAACTCCTACGATCAAAGACAAAGTAAATCCACCCATCTTTAAAGACTCAACGAAGGGAAGACTAATAGGCAAAATAACGTTAAGAAGACCTACCAACGGATTGGAGATAAAGAGAAAAAATAAGGCAGTAAATAAGAAAGCTAGGATAGCTGCTATCATATAGTTTTTTAGATACCGTCTTATCACAGTCAGAAAAAACAGTGCTCCTAGAGTTAACCCAACATATACTATACTAATTGACCAAAACGATCCCCCCCACAGTAGCCATACAGCCAATCCGGGATAAATAATTGAAAACCAAAAAAAACGAAAAAACTTTGGAAATAATATAGGAACGATGGCAAGCAACAAAAAGATAAAAGTTAATGTAGGCCTCCAATACTCCTCAGCTGGATACAGTCCGAAAAGCAATTGTTTCCATCTAGCCGTAAGTACTGAAAAGCATGCTACATCTGGGTCTAAGTCTAGACATTCTCTTAACGATTTAGTATTCCAGTGTCCTCCATAAGCCCAAGGTATGAAATCCCATAACATTATAATTATAAAGTATACCGACAACACAGTGAGTATCGAGTTTAGCCATGATGAAAATAAATTTTGTCTTAACCATCCAATAAGCCCAACCTCTGTTATTGGGGGTGCTGATGGTGGTATTTCTTTTTTTCTTACGAAAGCTATCTTAGTCATCATCGCACCACTATTTGAAAAGAACGATTAAAGTAATTGATAAACGAAGAGATCACCAATGATACTGCAAGATAAAAACCCATGAGCAAAAGCATTGATTCCAACTCTCTTCCAGTCTGATTAAGAGTAATTCCTCCTAAGGTTCCTCTAACGTCCATGTATCCTACGGCGATAGCGAGAGATGAATTTTTTGTTAAATTTAGATAATTTGAGATAAGGGGAGGAACAATAATCCTCAAAGCCTGTGGAAGAATTATAAGGCTCATTATTTTGTTAGGTCTCAAACCAAGAGATGCTGCTGCCTCAGATTGACCTTTGGAAACCGCCATGATACCTGCTCTTACTATCTCAGCAATAAAGGCGGAGGTATAGAAAGCTAATGCCAAAGTCAATGCAAGAAATGAGTTTCGAAGGTGTATTCCATCTTTAAAATTAAATCCCTTGAGATAAGGATACTCGAGTGACACTGGCTGGCCCATTGCAAAAAAAAGTATTAATGTTGGAAACACAATCACTACTGAACTAACCCAAAATGTAGGCAAGCTTTTTCCAGTATCTTTTTTCTGTTTATTTGCGTATCGAATAAAATAGATGGAGGCAACTATCGAAAGACCAAAGCACAACAGTAACCAATAGGCTCCTTCCGCCAAAACTGGTGCTGGAAAATACGTTCCTCGATTTGTTATAGCTATACTCTCGAAAAATAACATCGTAGCTTCAGGCTCAGCCCCTTTGAAAGCCCTTGGAGCAGGGGTGAATTCGGTTAGCAAGGCAAAGACCATCACAATCCAAAGGAGTACTGGGACATTTCTGAAACCTTCGATATATGCAGACATAAGTTTTGCTACAATCCAATTTTTTGAGAGGCGTAAAATACCGACAAAAAGCCCAAGAACAGTAGCTATTATGCACCCTACAAATGCAACCAGTAGAGTATTAAGAATGCCAACTAAAGCAGCCATTCCGTGTGTACTATCACTGGTATAAGGTATTAGTCGCTGGTTAATATCATATCCAGCTCTTAGCCATAGAAAATTAAAGCTCACATCTTTGTCAAGCAAGGCTAAGTTTTTAATAGTATTATCAACTAGCCAAAAAAATACAGCCATAAAAATTATAAAGGTAATTACTTGTAGCGACATTCCTCTGTAACGCGTGTCACTTAGCAACATACTAAACTTAAAGCTTTCTGATGGGGGAAAAGTAGGTGAGCTCATATTAGTTCCATAATCTACATCTGAATATAATATAAAAAATTTTACCCACAGAGGTAATATAACTTACAAAAATCTGCAACATTTGCGTCGCGTAAAATTATACTTATTTTGTTCAAAAAAAGGGGCGTTCAAGACGCCCCTTTCAAATAGGTTTTCAAATCATCTAAATGGTGGTGAATAAAGAATACCACCCTTAGTCCAAGACGCATTTACACCTCTTTCGATGTTAATACCGCTTGTAGCACCTAGATTATTTTCAAAAATTTCGCCATAGTTTCCACCCGCTTTAATCGCGTTGTACATAGCGTTCTTAGGTAGTCCTACCATAGCTAAGATATCATCGTCACCGGTTCCAAGAAGTCTATGAATCTCAGCGTCTTTAGTATCTTTCCAACTATCGATGTTAGCCTTTGTTATCCCTTTCTCTTCAGCAATAACTAGCGCGTTTAGCACCCAACGTCCGATGTCAGCCCAATTATCATCACCATGTCTCACAAGGGGCCCAAGTGG
>CACGMO010000038.1 GCA_902574225.1 uncultured Alphaproteobacteria bacterium | reverse complement strand
CTCTTCTATTTAGGTTTTTTTGTCTTTGGTTTCGGAAGCCATGCAGTAAACCTACTGCCCTCACCTAATTTTGAGTCAATTTGTAGCCTTCCTTGATGTCTTATTAGAATATGTTTTGCTATTGCAAGGCCTAAGCCAGTACCATCTCTCTCTACTTCAACATTAGTATTGGCCCTATAAAATCTTTCAGTTAGTCTATACAAGTGCTCAGGCGCAATTCCCGAACCATTATCTTCCACTACTATCCCGATCATATTTTTTTCTTTTTCTTTGGAAACATAAACTTTTATTGTACTTTTTTGACCAGAATATTTTATAGCGTTCTCAATAAGATTTGAAAAAAGCTGCCTTAACTGCGAAATATCCCCAAATACTGGAGATAATTTCTTCGAAATTTTATTTGTGAGTTGTACTTTATTTTCTGCCGCTAGAGGCTCTAGTGTCGATATAAGTTCGAAGATTAGTGTTCCTAAGGAAGTTTCAGAAGTTATCGGCTTTGTTTCCTCAATTTCCAATCTAGATAGGGACATGAGATCTTGAATTAACCTTTCCATTTTTCCAGCCTGTTTGCTCATGAGCTCTAAAAAGAGCCTATGCATTTTCGGGTCTTTTTTGGCGTGCCCTTGTAGCGTTTCGATATAACCCATAATTGAAGCAAGAGGAGTTCTTAGTTCGTGACTAGCATTTGCAACAAAATCGGTTCTAACCTTTTCAGCTTTTATATAAGAAGATTCATCTGTAAATTGAATGAAAATATCATTAAAGTTTTGTGACAATTTATTTGAAGATATAAAAAATATGTGAGCTTTTAGTTGCCTAAATTGAGGGCTTTGAATTTCGAATGAGAGCTTTTCCTCTTTATCGTTTCTTAGAGCATTTTCAACTGATCTTAAAAAAATAGGAGAACGAAAAACAGTTGAAATATGCGACCCAATTTGAAAATCAGGTATGATGCTTTTTGCTTGCAGATTTATATATGTCAGCCTCCCATTTCTATCAATCAAAACGTATGGAGAAGGAAGAATATTTAGCAGACCTTTTACTATTTGGTAGGTAACCTTTTTATCATGAGCATTTCTGATAACTTCTTCAGATTTATCATCCTTGACTTTCTTCATGTTGTATTTTTGCAGTTCTAGGCTCGACCGTAAGTACATATAAAAAATCGCGCAGGACATTAATATAGTTACAGGAAAAGCCCATAATGGATATCCAAGCGCTGCAAACAAACCAACAATTGTGGTTAAAATTATAGAAAAAAGCGTGAAAGTGGTTAGATTTTCTTTCATATTTCCGTTAGTTTATTTTGAGTATAACAAATTAGAGGATTTTTAACAAAAAACCGATTTTGAAATACTTTAGTAGTGGAAATAAAAATGGAAAATTTGGAAAAATTTTATATTAATGGGCATTGGGTAACCCCCGATTCAAAAAAAAATATGCCTGTATTGAATCCATCCAACCAAGAAGAATTAGGTAAAGTTGCGTTAGGAAATGAGAAAGATGTCAATGTAGCTGTAGAGGCAGCAAAAAGAGCTTTTGAAACATATTCTAAGACTACAAAAAAAGACCGCCTTGCTCTTTTGAAAGAGCTAAAATTTGTAACGGAAAAAAGGTTCGAAGATTTGGCGCAAGCTATGCGGCAAGAAATGGGCGCGCCAATTTCAATGGCACGTTCAGCTCAAGCTGATGCAGCCATTGGACATTTAGATTCATTTATCGATTCATTAAATGAATTAGAAGAGAGAACTAAATTAATTAATGGCGATATTCTTTTAAAAGAACCCATAGGAGTATGCGGGTTGATAACTCCCTGGAATTGGCCTATTAATCAAATTGCTTTGAAGGTCATACCCGCACTTGCAACTGGATGTACATGTATTCTAAAACCATCTGAGCATACTCCAGTATCCGCAATGATTTATGCTGAAGTCATAGAAGAGGCTGGGTATCCGGCTGGGGTATTCAACCTCGTTAATGGTGTTGGGGATGTTGTCGGAACAGCAATGTCCAAACATAAAGATATTGATATGATGTCCTTCACTGGATCAACGAGAGCAGGAATACTGGTAACTAAAGATTCAGCAGAAACAATTAAGAGAGTTACTTTAGAACTAGGTGGAAAATCTCCTAATATTGTCTTCTCTGATGCCAACCTAGAGAGAGACATCGAATATTCGGTGAAAGAGTGCATGTTAAACACAGGTCAGTCCTGTGATGCACCGACGAGACTTCTAGTTGAAAGCTCCTGCTATGAGGAAGTCTTAAAAATTGCAAAAAAAGTGGCTGAAGAAATAACAATCGATGACCCTGAAAAAGAGGGAGACCATATAGGGCCCTTATTCGATAAAATACAATTCGATCGCGTTCAGAATATGATAGACGTTGGGATCAAAGAAGGAGCTTCAGTGTTAACAGGAGGATTGGGAAAGCCTCAGGGTTTAGAAGATGGTTGGTTCGTAAAGCCCACAATTTTTTACAATGTAACGAACAATATGAGAGTGGCACAAGAAGAGATTTTTGGGCCTGTCCTTGTTATAATACCTTTTGAAAATGAGTCTGATGCCGTTTCTATGGCAAATGACACCCCTTATGGATTAGCCGCATATTTGCAGACAGCTGATATGGAAAGAGCAGAGCGCGTAAGTTCACAGCTTAGGGCAGGTGCTGTTCATATAAATGGAGGCGGATATAATTATGGAACTCCCTTCGGTGGATATAAGCAATCTGGAAATGGTCGAGAAGGGGGAATAATGGGGTTAGAAGACTATTTAGAGACAAAGTCTCTTCACGGGATATAAGAGCTTTTCTTTTTAAATTTGGCAATTACAAGTTCAGTAAAGCCCGCTGTAATAATCGCTAAGGCTCCTAGCCATTGCAGATAAAACATTTTCTCCTCTGGAACCAAAACACTTGCACTAATTATCGCTACAACTACTTCTGACATTAGCAGAATGGCAACTCGGCCAGGAAATAAAATTTGTGAAACTTTGAAAACAATCATGAAGCTTGGCAGCAATATGACTGTTGACCACATAAAAACATAAGGTATGGAAGTTAAGAAATTTTTTATATTAATAAGAGGTTCGTTGCTAATAAAAATTATTAATAAAAAGGCCCCAACACTTGTAAAAATGTAAACAAAACTCGTTAGAGGTATCATTTTAATATCTGGCCTATGTTTCAAAATAGACGAGCCGCATGAGAAAAGAATTCCGGACAAGAAAGCAAATAAGTCGCCAATGTTAAGAGGATAAGAGGAATTGTTTGTACCAGAAAGCAAAAGAACTAATCCTACGATCGCAATGCAAATTGATAATAACCGGGCTCTGGTAAAAGGCTCTGAGAGAAAGAAATAGCCGATAATAGTCCCCCATATTGGGCTAAGATAGAACATAAGAGTTGCGCGCATAATTGTTGTTTCCAAAAGTGCGCTTGCATAGAATGTAAACGCTATCCCGATTAATAGTCCGACTTGAAGGGTTGGCCAAAAGCTAGTTCTGAAGTGAGAAAGCTTTAAAAGTGATAAAGGTAGGATAAAAATTAGTGGGCATGCATTAATAAAAAAAACACTCCAATAAGTTGGAATCCCGTACCCCTCAATCTCCCTGAGTGGTATCCAATATAATCCCCAAATTCCACCACTTATCAAAATGGAAAAGCTTAGAGGTGTCTCAGAGATTTTTTTTGGGAAGGCAGTTAGCAAATTAAGTCAATCCATATACTATAAATTCAAGGAGACGATACACTGAAATCTTATTAAATAAAATTTTTTCACAAAAAGTTCTATTATATTTTATTCTTAGGTAATAACTCTGCTCGATGATCTCCGATGTTTATAAACGAATCCGAAATTCTACAGCCTCAAGACTGGTCGTTTCCAATACCGATCATGTATGGCCCCGGAAGAATAGTAGAAATCACCGATCTATGTTTACAGCATGGAATTCGTAAACCTTTAATTGTTACCGACAAAGGAAGTGAAAAATTACCCTTTTCTATTAAGCTTCAAGAATTACTAAATAACGGCAAAATAACCTTTGATGTTTTTGCAGATATTTCTCCCAACCCTTTAGATACGGATATTGCTAAGGGGAAAAAGAAATTTTTAGATGGGGCTTTTGATGCAGTTATTGCAATTGGTGGTGGTAGTGCAATGGATGGTGGCAAGGCAATTTGTCTTGTGGCTAATAACGCTTATGATCTATGGGACTTTGAGTATGAAAGAAAAGACACTCCGCAGATCAATGCAAATAACCAGTTCCCAAAGTTAATTACAATTCCGACCACAGCTGGCACTGGTGCGGAAACTGAGAGTACGGCGATGATTACGGATACAAAAAAAGGTATGAAGTTTTGCGTTTGGCATCACAGTTTCAAGCCGAATATCACCATTCTTGATCCAGAACTTACTCTTACATTGCCCAGAAATCTAACGGCATGGACAGGATTTGATGCGTTGACGCATGCTATAGAAGCTTTCCTTGTTCCCTCTTTCAATCCCTTGTGTGATGCGATGGCGCTGGAAGCTCTTAAGTTAGTCTCTAAATTTTTACCTGTTGTTTATGATGAGCCAAATAATATATCTGCTCGCGCGGGAATGCTGGTAGGTTCATGCCTTGCTGGCGTGTCATTTTTGAAGGGTCTTGGGCTTGTGCACTCTATATCACATATGATAGGTGCTGAATATAATACACATCATGGATTAACAAACGCGATCGTTCTACCGGTGGTTTTGCGTTTTAACTTGGAAGGAATGGATAGTCAAACAGCTACTATTGCTCAGAATATGCATCTAGAAGAGTTATCAGCAGCTAAGTTAATTAGTGAAATAGAAAAGCTAATGGGTAGGACAGACATTCCAGATAACTTGGGTGAGATAGGGGTGCCTCTAGATTGCGCGCATAGAATAGCAAAAAAAGCGATGGTTGATAGTGCAACGTCAACTAATCCTAAAAAGGTGTCATTAATGCGGATGGAAGATTTGGTTAAGACGTCAATTATAGGTAAAAGAACAACTTAAATATTTTTATCTAATCTTAAATTAAGGTTTGGATTTTTATGAATAATACTTTGATAGGAAAAACCTTTTTACGTTTAGGATTAGTATCTTTTGGTGGGCCGACGGCCCACATTGGATATTTTAGAGATGAATTTGTAAAAGAAAAAAAGTGGCTTTTAGAGGATGATTTTTCTTCATTGCTTGCAATCTGTCAGGCATTACCCGGCCCTACCTCTAGTCAAATTGTCTTTTCTATCGGATTAAAACAAGGAGGGTTTCTAACTGCATATATTGCGCTCATAGCGTTCAGCTTCCCATCCGTCTTTTTAATGATATTGCTTGGGCTTGGGTATTCACTAAACCTTCTCTTTCTGAGCCAATCAACAATTACCGCAGTGTCAGTTGTCGCTATACCTGTGGTTGGGATGGCAGTGTTTTCAATGTTTAGGAATTTTTGCAGTAGTAATTTGGAAAAAATTTATTTTTTTGTTCTAACAATTATTTTAATTTTTTTTGATTTGATTTATTACCCCGCCATAATTTTAATTGGCTCTTGGCTGGCAGGAGCTTCTTTCTACAAGAAGTCAGATATGAACATCAAAACTCAACCGTTGATTGAAAACATAAATAAATATCTTGTATATGGAAGCCTTATTGTGGGCATTTTTGTATTTATCCAATTAAATTTTTTATTAGTTGGCTCGTTGTACCCTTCGTTTAAACACCTATTTAATTCAGGGTTTCTAATTTTTGGAGGGGGGCATGTTGTCTTGCCTTTACTGCACGATTGGTTTGTCGACCAAGAAGTAATTTCCTCTAAAGAGTTTTTTCTTGGATACGGTTTTGCACAAGCAATTCCAGGCCCCCTCTTCTCTTTTGCTTCTTACTTAGGGACCGTTGCATCTGGTCCATTGGTATCAGAAAAAATATTAATGGGCCTGGTCTACTTATTTGCCTTATATGGATCGACCCTTTTCTTAACACCCCTAGCGCTATATATGTGGGTTAGCATTGAAAAAATACCTGTTTTTTTAAGTGGGATAAAGGCGGTCAATATAGCCGTTTCAGCTATATTATGTTCCTGCTTTCTAAAGCTTGTGTTGCCATCCATTATTACTGGATATGACTCTTTAGTATTTCTTGGAATGAGTGTGTTTTTAATTTATTGGTTCAAGGCTCCCATATGGGGCATTGTTATTCTATTGGGTGCTGTTGGTTATGGCTTTGGCATGATTAGTGGGTAAAGCAATAACGACGTATTTTTATTACTTAAAACCCGATTTGTTCACAAAATTGACATTGGCTGCTAACAGCTCAGCTCTTAGTCTCTCTGCTTTTTTTAGTTTGCCTTTTGCGTATGCTCTCAAAAGCTTAAACTGTCTTTTTTTAAAATACGCTTCTTTTTTTTCTAACCGCTCGTTTTGCATATTATTCCTCTTTAAGGCTTCAAATATATTCATATTTTTATAATAAGTCAAATTAGCCATATTTTTGAATGCCTTAGGTTGTCATAAATTAGTCACAAAATTGTCATTCTTTAGTATTTTTTTGCCTAAAATACCCTTTAAGCCAGTATTCGTATAGAGACTCTTGTCATCTGACTTCCATTAAGGTTATGTATTTACTGGGAAGGTGATATTTTTCTTTAGAAGCGTTTATCTATGACCACAGAGATTTTTCTAATAATTTTGTTCGCCGCTTTTTTGCATGCCTTTTGGAATGCATTAGTAAAAAGTGGTGACGATAAATTACTACAGATGGCTGCAGTTTCTTCTGGCCACATACCCTTCGCTATAATACTCCTATTCTTTGTTAATCCCCTTTCCCTTGAATGCTGGCCATATTTATTTTTTGGGGTCATCTTTCACCTAGGGTATCAACTATTTCTTGTGGAGTCCTATAAGAGAGGCGGTCTATCACAGGTTTACCCAATTGCTCGTGCGTCATCGCCCGTAATCGTTACTATTTTTACATTCTTATTTCTGGATGAAAAAATAACGTATATGGAAATATTATCGATATTGACAATTGTAACAGGCCTTGGCGCAACAGTAGGATTAAAGATACAACATGTCCCAAAAAACGCAGCGATCGCTGCGTTAATTACTGGGTGTTTCATCGCTAGCTATTCAATGGTTGACGGATACGGAGGGCGCGTTGGCCAGAGTCCCGTTGCCTATTATTGTTGGCTGGCGATTATAAACGGATTAATTATGTTGCTATATTGCCGGGTAGTTTCGCCGAGGATTCTGCCAAATTTACTGAGTGACGCTAAAGGTATATTTTGGGTGGGAGGAGGCACTTCCCTCGCAGCATACGCAATGGTAATGTGGGCCTTCTCAAAGGCTCCAATTGCAGTTGTTATGGCTATACGCGAAACATCAATCTTATTTGCTATTCTTATAGGGTTCTTTTTCCTTAAAGAAAAATTAACCCTTCCAAAAATAATAGGAACATTCATTACGCTTGCAGGAGTAATTCTTCTTAGAGTTGGCTAGTGTTGCAAAACAGAGGTTTTAGAAGGATTAATATACTTCTTCATTATGAATGGTGTAGTTCTTACCATCCAGCAAAATAATGCCATATCCCGATTTTTCACCTGATGCATATTCTACTCTATCAGCTTTGAACTTTAAGACCATTTGCTGATTTACGCTTTTGAATGTAGAAAAATTATATCCTTCATAAAGACCACTTATATTTCTATGTATGTGTCCCGATACCAGATGATGTACGTTATGGAAGCTTTCTATGGATGAAAAAAAATCATGAGAATTTTTTAGCCTAAGTCGGTCCATAGCTTGCATTCCTGTCGTAAAAGCGGGATGGTGCATAAACAAAATTACTTTTTTATTAGCCGCCTCTTCAAGTTTTTCACCTAACCATTCGAGTCTCTTTTGACATAAGTAACCACAGCTAATCGGGATGTCATCGTAAGGATCTTTAAGTGTATCTAAAAATATCAATTCAAAATATTCATAAGACTCATTACTTTGTAAGAATCCGTTATGATCTGGTTCATAGCCTGGAAATATATCGAGGAAGTTTTCTCGGTTATCGTGATTACCAAGCATAAATTTAATGGGTTTATTAATTACCGAGACCAAATTTCTTAAGGCTTTATATTCGTCAGTTTTACCACTATTTGCTAAGTCGCCTGTAAAGACTAACGTATCAAAATCGTTATGATTGCTTTGTAAGTGCGCTATCGCCTTCTCAAGTTTTTGTGACGACTTTTCTAAAGTTTCATCGGTAGCAGAATTTAAGTGAATATCCGAAAAGACTATGATTTGTTTCATTATTAGCTCTAGTAAAAAATTTACTGGTCTAAATGATCGCCCCTCTGACCTTTGCAGAGACCCATTCAGAAATAAAAACAGTGACCAAAATGACGAGAAGGATTGTAGAGACCTGCGTCCATGCGAGAGTATTGATTGATCCATTTAACTGAAGACCAATACCACCCGCTCCAACGAGACCCAAAATAGTGGATTCGCGAATGTTTATATCCCAACGATATATGCCTACACCCGCGATAGTTGGTAAAACCTGAGGTAAAATGCCATACGTCATTTGCTGAATGTTGCTAGCACCAGTTGCTTTTACCGCTTCAACTTGCGACTCATCTATTTCCTCTATCGATTCGTATAATAATTTCGCACAAAACCCTATCGATCGAAGTCCGATAGCAATCGTGCCTGCCAAAACACCGGGCCCTAATATGAAAACGAGCATTAATGCCCAAATGAGAGAATTAACAGATCGAGAGGAAACAATAATAAATAACGCTATTGCCCTAACAGAGTTATGAGGCGTCGTGTTTCGTGCAGCGCAGAATGCAACGGGAACAGCAATTGTCATCGCAATAATAGTTCCCAAAGTTGCAATATTTATTGTATCCCAAACGGGAACAAGTAGCTCTGTAATATATGACCATTTAGGAGGTATCATACGGCTGCCGATATCTGCAGCCTGCCTTGGTGCGTCTTGAACAAAAAACCAAACTGTTTTTTCAGAAATAACACTCCATGCAAATAGAACAATTGATATTCCGACTAACCATCCAAGCCAAATTCCAATTTGCTTCTTTGTTGTTCTTCTCCTCCATTCGATGTCGTTTCCACTGTTAATTACAACCATCACTGCACCCATTTTCTTAAATAACTGGATGCATATTCCAATACCATCACTATGAGGATAATTATTAATAAGATCGCTGCCGCTGTATCAAACTCATAGCGAGAAAAAGCTGTGTTCAAAGTGGCACCAATGCCACCTCCACCAACTATTCCTACGACAGCGGATTCCCTAAAGTTAATATCGAGTCGATAGACGGAAAGCCCAATCATCCTTGGCATGACCTGAGGCTGTATTGCATAGTTAATCCATTGGAACCAATTTGCGCCAGTGGCCTTAACAGCTTCGGCTTGAGACTCGCTACTATTTTCAATGTCCTCCGCTAACAGTTTTGCAAAAAACCCGATAGTCCCTAGACTTAGGGCTATAAACCCTGCAAAAGGTCCAAAACCAAAAAGTTTAACCGCAAAAATGGCCAGTATAATTTCAGGAAAGGTGCGGGATCCAGCAATTATAGACCGACATGTAATATATACCCAGAAGGGAGCTAAATTTCGTGCAGCCCCTAGTCCAATTGGAACCGATAGCGCAATTCCAGCAACTGTAGAAATTATAGCCATCCAGATGCTTTCTAATATACCATCCCAAACAACGCCTCTGTTGTCAGCAAAATTTGGGGGAAAGAAAGAGGCTATAAAGCGTTGACCTCTCGGAATACCCTCCATTAGCCTCTGAGGATTTATTTCCATTGATGCGATAGCCGCTACTAAATAGATAATCGCTCCTAGAATTATTCCCCATCGTAGTAAGCTATTCGAGATAAAAGGGGGTTTGTCCCAAACGGTTGGATAGTGGCGCTCTCGATTATCACTCAAGGAGCTCACTCTTCTTCATCCTCTTCATCAACTTTTTCTATCGTTGCTGTCCAATCTTCTTCACCATAAATTTGTGTGAGTACTTCAGGTGTTAAGCCCTCTGGCTTGCCATCATAAACCACCTCACCGTTTGCTAAGCCGACAATTCTCTGAGCAAACATTTGTGCTAATAACACGTCGTGAATATTTATTATTGCGGTCAACCCTCTTTCTGAACAGAGCTCATTGATTAATCGCATTATTTGGCGAGATGTTTTAGGATCGAGACTAGCAGTAGGCTCGTCTACTAATAATAGATCTGGGTTCTGTATAAGAGCGCGACAAATTCCGACCCGTTGTCTTTGCCCTCCAGATAATTCATCAGCGCGCTTGTCGGCCATTTCAAGCAAACCGACTCTATCTAAAAGTCTAAACGCCTCTTTGATATCATCCTTTGGGAATTTCCTGAAATAACTGCGCCAGAAACCTACATACCCTAGTCGTCCTGACAATACGTTTTCCATTACGGTCAAGCGCTCAACTAAGGCATATTCTTGAAAAATCATTCCCATTTTCCGTCTGGACTTTCTAAGTCCCCTAGAAGAGAGTTTAGTAAGGTTTATGTCGTTAAGAGTAGCACTGCCTGACGTAGGTTCAACTAGTCTATTGACGCAGCGAATGAGAGTTGATTTTCCAGCGCCTGAAGGTCCAATCAGCGCTAGAACCTGTGCATCAGGTATTTCAAGATCTACTTGGTTTAGGGCTAAGTCACCAGTGTCGTATCTTTTTGTTAAAGCGCTAAGTTTTAGCATTGGCCTACATTTCCCAATAAAGCCAGGCGCTCCTTAAAGAGCGCCTGTAAAATCGAGTGTAAATTATATTACTTGCAGTCGTAGCTTACACCATTGGCCTTGTCAATCTGCCTGATAACAGCCCAGTCATTCATATGCCGAATTCCTATAAAACGGTCTGCTTTTGCAAACTCTTTTTTATAAAGTGGGTCACTATCAAATTCCCATGTAAAGAAGGCAGTCTTTATTTTTGCTGTTAGCTCAGGGTGAAGATTATGCGCATGCCCGTAGCCAGTAGTTGGGAATGTTGGCGAACGATAAACAGCCCTTAGTTTACCTTTCTCAATAACGCCACGTCTTTCCATCCGTTGTAAAACGGAGTTGGCTACTGAAGCAATTTCATAATCCCCATTGTAGACGCCTAAAATAGAATTATCATGTTTCCCAGAAAATGTAGGAGTGAAGTCTCTGTCTGCAATTAAATCAAACTCTCCTTTAAGGATAGCAGAAGGGGCTTTGAACCCAGAGTTTGAAGTAGGTGAGGTAAAAGCTAGTGTCTTACCCTTAATCTCTGAGGGAGATTGGATAGGGCTATCATCCTTTACAATAATTTCCATCTCATAACCATAGGACCCATCATTTTTTGCGTGCATTGCAAAAGGAACAAAACCTGCACAACTAACAGCTATAGGATTTGATCCTGTGTTAAAACCCGCCACGTGTAAACGACCTGATCGCATAGCTTCTAACTGAGCGGCATTTGATTCGACAGGAAAGAAAACAACTTTTCTATCCGTGTGTTTTTCAAGATGCTCTACAAATTTTTGCCAAATATTGGCATAAACAGCTGGATCCTCTACCGGTGTATACGTAAATATAATTGTCTTTGGATCAACCCAGTCTTTGGGGTCCAAAGGAAGGTCAGCAACTTGGTCAAAATTTCTATCACAATACGCTTTGTCTAAAGTACCTCGATTACAATCTTCGGAAAAAGCAGAATACGCACTCAAAAATGAGGCTAGTACCATTAAAATAAAACTCCTAAAAAAATTTGTCATTATTTTCTCCCAGGTTAGCAGTGTTCAATACATCTTAAGTGAATAGTAAATTTGACTTTGCGTCAATCTATTATCCTGTTTTCATATTCGATATATAAGTTAATAATGTGACAGAAAAATATCATTTTTATGAAAGAAAGTATTTGAAGACGTTTATTTTTTTCTCGAACTAAACTACATTTGTAATGATTAGAAAACTTTATTGCTATTGAATTAAAAGAAAAATTAAGAAGTTGAAGAAACTATCCTTTATACGGCACGCTAAATCAGACTGGACCTCTCCACTGGTGTCCGATCATGACCGTAGATTGGCAGATAGAGGGCAAAGAGCGTCAATAATTATGAGAGATTTCTTTGAAACCACGAATAAGAATTTCGATACTGTATTCTCATCAACCGCCTTAAGAGCAGTGGAGACAATTGAGATCATTAAGCCGTCCATTAAGGATACAGAGATAATGTATAAAAAAGATCTCTATACTTTTGACGATCATATGATGTTGGAGTTCATATCTAAAATAACAGATGACATATCATCAGTACTTATTGTTGGGCATAATCCCGCTATACACGAGACGGTTCTGCGTCTCTCAGATTCCGATCAAAACTCGAATTTACTGAGTAGAGTCGAACACAAGTATCCTACTGCTGCTTTTTGTACTCTTACGTCCACGATAGAAAAGTGGGCACACGCCGGCGATACGATGTTCAAGATTCAAGAATTCATTTGCCCAAAGGAACTATAAAAAGCTTTATCAGAGCTCTATTGGGCTCATAACTTCAGGCTCAATAACTACGTTTGAGCCCAATTCTTTTATTAGAACATCAGCATTTTGTTCGAGAAGAGGAAATGTTTTGTAATGACAGGGGATTAGTTTCTCAAAGTTAAAATATTTTTTCGCTGCATAGGCTGTCCTTTTCATATCCATAGTGAAGTGTCCACCACAGGATAGAATGCCAATATTTGGTTTGTGAAGGTCGTTAATTATTTCCATGTCAGCCATCACGTCGGTATCGCCAGAAAAATAAATTGTGTTATTTTCACCCTCAATTACAAAGCCAGCTTCAGCACCAGTGTACATTATCTGGCCATTTTTCATCATAGATGAGCTGTGAACAGCATTTACCATAGTAACTTTAACGTCTCCAAGATTAACAGTTCCACCTTTATTAAATCCGGTTGTAGTAACCCCTTCACTCTCTTCCCAATACGACATTAGATCTGCTATTCCAGAGATGGGGGTATTAGTTTCTTTAGCTATTTCTATAGTATCATTCGTATGGTCAAAGTGTCCGTGAGAGATAAGAATATCAGTTATGCCGTGTAATGCTTCTTTTCTTTTTTCTGCGGGGAATAATGGGTTGCCATTCAACCAAGGATCGATAAGCATAACCCGATCTTCAATTTCTATTCTAAAGCTACCATGCCCTAGCCAAATAATTTTCATATTAATCTCCTAATAATTTCGCGCTTTCAATAGATCCGATAGCCAATCTGGATCCATTTCGGGCACGGAGGATAGTAGTAATTCTGTATATTCTGGATGTGGTGGTGAAAATATTTCACTTTTTAAACCCTGTTCAACAACTTCTCCTTCATTCATAACTACAACCTCGTCTGATATTGCCTTAACCGTAGCGATGTCATGAGTTATGAAAATATAGGAGAGATTTAAGTCTTTCTGCAATTTTCCTAAAAGCTTCAGAATTCCCTCTTGGACGATTTGATCCAATGCTGAAGTCACCTCATCGCATATTACTACCTCTGGATTAGCGGCTAAAGCCCTTGCTATACATATGCGTTGTTTTTGCCCCCCAGATAGTTCACTTGGATATCTGTCTATAAAACTTTCATCCAGATCTATTTGCTCTAAGAGTTCAATTACTCTTTTTCGTAAATTAGCACCCGTTAAGCCAGCAAAAAAGTTAGCAGGCCTACTGATAATATCATAAACGGTCTGCTTAGGGTTCATTGCAACATCAGCCATTTGATAGATCATTTGAATTTTTTGAAGTTGGTCTTTAGTTCTTCCCTTCAGAGATGGAGGTAATTCACGATTTTTGAATTTTACAGAACCTATTTTTGGCTCCAGTAATCCAGTAATCACGCGGGCCACCGTTGATTTCCCTGACCCACTTTCACCTACCAATGCCACCGTCCGGCCCAAGGGCAATTTTATATTAATATTTTTCAATACATGAAAACTTCCATAGAACGCATCTACATTTTTGACCTCTAAAATAATGTCTTTACTTTTTTTTTCAGGTTTTTGGATAGATCGAACAGACCAAAGGCTTTTGGTATAATCTTCTTTTGGAGACTTTAACATTTTTCGTGTCATCGCTTCCTCAACTTCTTCACCATATCTCAAAACCTTAATTCTATCCGCCATTTGCGCAACGACGGAAAGGTCATGTGTTATATATATTGCTGCTGTGCCATAGGTTTTAACGATATCACGCATTGCGGCAAGAACCTCAACTTGGGTAGTTACATCTAGTGCAGTGGTAGGCTCATCAAACACAATTAAATCAGGATTAGGTGACATAGCCATAGCCGTCATTATTCGCTGAAGCTGCCCACCCGAGACTTGGTGTGGATATCTTTCACCAATAGTTTCTGGATTGGGCAGATTAAGAGCATCATAAAGAGCACGTGCCTCATCAAATGCTTCACTTTGCTTTTTAAGCCCAGCCCTGATCGTTGACTCAGTAGTTTGATTAATTAAACGATGAGCTGGATTAAATGAAGCGGCAGCTGATTGAGCTACGTACGTCATTCTATTGCCCCAATACTTTCTTTTTTCCGAGTCAGTACGCTTTGTAAGGTCAACACCGTCAAAATTAATTTGACCTCCTGTAATACGACATCCAGGTTGTGTATAGCCCATGGCTGCGAGACCAAGCGTGGACTTTCCAGCTCCAGACTCACCAATCAGTCCGAGTACCTCTCCTCTTTTAAGCTCTAAATTCACCCCCTTAATGATTTTATGCCATCTTTCATCGGAAAAACCTTCAATCTTTAAGTCTTTGATGTGAAGTAGAGTAGTATTGTCTTTTTTATTTTTCATCTTTAATTCCACTGGTTTTATGTAAAAACCAATCAACCACAAAATTGACGGCTACTGTAAGAAGAGCAATCGCGGCGGCGGGTAAAAGTGGTGTCATAGCTGCCTTTAAATCATATTGTGCAAACTGTATGAGAGATGCATTTTCTCTAACCATGGAACCCCAATCTGCAGTTGGAGGTTGAATGCCAACTCCTAAAAAAGAAAGCGCAGCGATGGATAGGAATACAAAGCAAAAACGAAGACCAAACTCCGCTATCAAAGGCGGAAGAATGTTTGGTAAAATTTCCTTTCGCATCACCCAGCTTATATTTTCTCCACGCAATTTAGCAACCTCTACATAATCCATAACGACAACATTAAGAGAAACTGCTCTAGTGAGGCGAAATACGCGGGTAGAATCCAACACCGCTATTATTATTATCAAGTTTATAATTGTAGAGCCAAATATGGATAGCAAAACCAATGCAAAAATGAGCTGAGGGATAGCCATTAAAACATCTACTGTTCTACTCAAAAAAAGATCCAGATAAGATCTATTAATAGCAGCAGCCAAGCCCAATGCACCTCCTATTAAAAAGGCAAGAATTGTTGTAGCAAAAGCAACACCAACAGTATTTCGTGCCCCGAATATCAATCTTGAAAAGATATCCCGGCCGATTTGGTCGGTTCCAAATATATGATTTGCACTCCAAGGTGCGTAAGGCTCAGGAAAGACTTCAGCCTCACCATAAGGTGCTATAAGGGGAGCAAAAATAGCTAACCCGACAAAAACAATTATTATAAAAATGCCAAATTTTGCGGTAAGTGGTGCTTTATTAAGTTCAATCTTTAGTCTCGTAAAAGTTGAACGAGTCTCTAGAATAGAGCCTACTTCGC
>CACGMO010000037.1 GCA_902574225.1 uncultured Alphaproteobacteria bacterium | reverse complement strand
CAACTGTTCAGCATAGCAAATATAAATTATAAAAATATTAACAAAGTTATAGTAGCCTCTGTTGTTCCTGCCTCAATATTTAATTTAAAGGTATTGTCTAAAACTTATTTTAATTGTGTGCCACTCATTGTTGGTTCAGATAACTGTAAAATCCCAATTTCTATAGATGTTGAAAAAGGAGTTAATGTTGGCGCGGATAGATTAGTTAATGCTACAGCTGCATATCAAATCATGGGTGGAAAGCAGGAAATGCTGATAATTTTATGAGATGGGAAGAAGAGCTTGATGAACGACTTTCCATTTCCGATAGGTTTGGTATTTCAATAGGTTTTTATGAGTGTGATCAAAATCTTTACTTGGAAATAGTAAGGTCTTATTCGAAATCGTTTGGTATCAATATCGAAACAGAAGAATTGGATAAAAGAGCAATACAATGGCAGGTGCAAAGAGGTAGTCGGTCAGGTCGAGTTGCAAAACAATTTGTAGTATCTTTATTGAGTAGTTATCAGTAGACTTTTTTACTCAAAGTAATTTTGTGGGTTAACACTTTGTGTTCCTCTTCTGAGCTCAAAATGAAGTATAGTCCCATTTTTGCCGTCATTTGTTTTTTCTGCCATTGATCCTATCTTTTGGCCTTTAGTAACAACTTCATTTTTTTTTACTATTACTTTTGCAACTCTACCATATATGCTTATCAAGTTATTTTTATGCCTTATCAATACGATTTTCCCAAAGTTTTCAGTGTTATCTGTTATTAAAGCAACATTGCCTGAAGCAGCAGCAAAAACGGGAGATCCTGGAGAAACTTGGAAATCAATGCCTTGATTTTTTTGTTTTTCATTATTGGGGTTATATTTGCTAATTATTTTCCCTTTTACTGGCATAACAAAAGTATTTTTTGTGCTAATTGCATTTTGTTTTTTTAATATGGGTACAGAATTATTTTTTTGATCATCTACCAATTTTTTGTTGGTTATCTTTACCTTTTTCTTTGGAAGGCTTATTTTGTTCTGCGTAATCGGGATCGTAATATTTTGTCCTGGATAAATAGTAAATTCCGCATCTAGCTTATTCAATTTAGCTAAAGATGTAACTGAAACATTATATAGTCGGGCTATAGAATAAATTGTTTCTCCTGTTTCAACGGTATGCTTGGCAAAACCTTTTGTTGGAACAGAGACCTGTTTTGTTTCCTTCGCTCTCTCCAATACGTGTTTAGTATTTTTTTGAGACCAAGCAGTTTTATTTGTCTTTTTTATTGGATCAATTTTTTTATTTAATGCTAACAATTCCCCTTGCCTCGGACGATATGACTCAACTAACCCATTAAATAGAGAAAATTTTCTTGGGTCTAAGTCTAACCTCCTAGCAATATCTAAAACCGTTTCATTACCATTTGCTACCACAACTTGATATTTATCATAAGAGATAATGCCTCTAACATCGGGTCGCGTCTTTGTATCAAAAGGAGTTGGCTCAATGCCCAAATTAGACTGTTGCATATGCTCTTGGGTTTGGCAATTAACCAAAAGTGGCAAAACTAAGAGTAAAATGATCACTTTCTTTTTTTTCATAAGAGCTAAACCCAGGTTTTAAATATTTACTAACCCTTCTTTCATTTGTACGAACCTTACACTCATTAGCTCTTTAATGTCCAAGCCTTTTTCAGTTTTAACGACTTTCAATAGTGATTGTTTCTGGTTTGGTAGCCCAACAGGGACAATCATAATACCTCCAATCTTTAGTTGATTAACAACTAAGCTAGGAATCTCCTCAACAGCAGCAGTTACTATAATCCTATCAAAGGGTGCTTGATGAGAATAACCAAAAAAGCCATCCTGCAGAATAATTATCACATTTGATATATTGAGGTTTTCGAGGCGCCTCTTAGCTATATCTACTAGCTTTTTATATCTCTCAATTGAATAAACTCTTGATGACAGTTTTGCAAGTATTGCTGTTTGATAACCGGAACCAGTGCCTATCTCTAAAACTTTACTTCTTTTTGGAATTTCTAATTGCTGGGTCATAAAACCTACAAGCGAAGGCTGGCTTACAGTCTGGCCACAATCAATAGGGAGCGCAATATCTTCCATGCATCGATCTAAAAAACTCTTTGAGACGAAATGGCTCCTATCTATTGACTCAATACAATCTAAAATTTCTGGATTAGAAACCCCAATTTGTCTCAATTTTAGAATAAGAAGGGCTTTTGATTCATCCATTTCAAAATTGTACTTTCTTTAGTTCCCAGAAGCTTTTTTCCTTAATAATGTGCATAGAAATAGGCGAAACAGTTATATATCCATCTAAACAGTTATTATAGTCATCCTCAAGGGTTGAAGATGAGTTTTTATTCACGGTATCTATCATTGCTAGATACGAACTTTCAGATTTAATTTGTAGGTTTATAGTAAAATTAGAGTCGTATCTTCGCCCTATTGGCGTGATTTTTATGCAGTCAGGATAGCGCTTTTTGGGATTTGCTGGAAAGTTAACGTTGAATGCTACCTTTTTAGTTGAAGGTGAGAAGTTTTGATAAATAGACAAGCATAACTTCGAGCAACATCTTTCAGCAAAAAGGAAAGGATTTAATCCTCCCTCTGCACCCAAATACGCTTGACTTAGTGCTATTGAAAGAACACCCCTCTCGGCACCTTCCATAGCTGCAGCTACTGTACCAGAATAGAACACGTCCTCTGCTAGGTTATATCCCCAATTTATACCTGATAGAATAAGGTCTGGTTTTTTATTTTTCATAAGATGATCGAGAGCAAATATTATGCAATCGGTAGGTGTTCCATCAACAGCATATTGATTGTCACTTTTTTTTGCAATACGAAACTCTGTTTTATAGGATATTGATCTACTTTTTGCAGATTGATTAGCTGAGGGAGCAACAACGAAGATGTTCTCTTCAGTTGACATTTCAAGGGCTATTTTTTTTAAAGACTTTATCCCATCAGCATCAAACCCATCGTCGTTGGTTATTAAAATTCGCATGCTAGTTAAGGTTTCCAATATTATCAATTTTTTTACAATTGAACATATATGGTCTTAGTACTTCTGGAATTTCTACTGACCCATCTTCTAGTTGGTTGTTTTCAATAACTGCAACTAAGCAACGTCCAACAGCAAGCCCAGAACCATTTAAAGTTGATATAAATTGAGGTTTAGATTCCCGATCATTCTTATATCTAATATTTATTCTTCTAGATTGGAAGTCTCCACATATTGAGCAACTCGAAATTTCACGATATCTATTTTGGCCTGGTAGCCAAACCTCTAGATCATATGTTTTTTTTGATCCAAAACCGATATCTCCAGAACATAAAAGTATTTTTCTGAAAGGTATCAACAAATTCTTTAAAATTCTCTCGGCACAGTCGGTCATTCTTTCGAGCTCAAAATTTTCAAATTCTGGTTTGCAAAAAGTTACCATCTCCACCTTCTCGAATTGATGTTGCCTAATCATTCCTGTTGTATCTTTCCCAGCGCTTCCGGCTTCTGAACGAAAACACTGAGTAGCAGCGGTCATTCTGATTGGTAATTCCTCGTTTGAATAAATGTTATCTTTTCCAATGTTTGTTAAAGGAACTTCTGCAGTTGGAATAAGCCAAAGTCCGCTATTTGTATGGTAACTATCTTCTCTGAACTTCGGCAATTGACCGGTTCCTAACATTGATCGTTCATTTACAAGAACTGGTGCCCAAAATTCTGTTAGTTCACTTTCTGTAATATTGGTGTTAAGCATGTACTGTGTCAGCGCTCGGTGTAATAACGCTACGGACTTAGAAAGAAATACAAATCTTGACCCAGTAACCTTTGAAGCGGCTTCAAAGTTTATATCGCTTTTTGTTCCACTAACAGCGAAGTGCTCTTTAGGTTGAAAATTAAAAGATTTTATTTGCCCCCATCTATAAACTTCCACATTTTCCGCCTCACTTTGCCCAATTGGAACATCGTCACTTAGCAAATTGGGAATAGATAAAAGTAAAGCCTCTAAATCGTCTTCTATATCCCTGAGAAAAGCCTCTAGTTGGGATATTTCATGCTTCATTTTTTTAATTTTATTGCGGATACTGATTGTTGTATCATCGTTATTCCTCTCAGCGGAACCAACTTTTTTTGATAACATTTTTCTTTCAGCAAGCAATTTTTCTAATTTCTCGATAGTTTTTCTTCTTTGCGTATCTAATGAAATAACTTGTGAACTTTTAGAACCCTCACCTCTTTTTTCTAAAGCTTTATCAAAAACCTCAGGATATTCTCTAATAAATTTAATATCGTGCATCTTTTTACTCAGTTGATTTAAAATTATAGTTTTAAAACTATAACGCTATTTTATATGCTGTTATCTTAGCCGTTCACAGAATTGTTTTATCCTTTTACAACCAGTTCGTAAATCTTTTTCACTTAAGGCATAACTTATTCTTATACTATCTTTGCTTCCAAAACTTGAACCTGGTACCGTTGCTACATGTTCAGAAGATAATAATTGTGTGCAAAAGTTTGTATCATTTAATATTACATTGTTACCATTAAACCGCTTACCGAGAAATTTTTTTATCGAAGGGAATAAATAAAATGCCCCTTGGCTAAAATTAGAGTCAAAACCCTCCAAATTGGATAAAGCAGAGATTACAATTGCTCTCCTTTTCATGAGCGATCTTTTAATATTTTTAAAATGATTATCGTCTAATTCCAATGCTTTAATTGCAGCATTTTGTGCAATAGTATTGGCAGCAGAGGTAGATTGAGATTGTATTTTTATCATAGCCTCGATAAGTAGTTTAGGGCCAGCGCCATATCCTAATCTCCATCCAGTCATACAATAGCCTTTAGAAAATCCATTTACTACAAGTGTTCTCTCTTTGAGTTTCTCATCAATGTGCAGGATGCTTAGATTGCTCTCAGTTGAAAAGTTTAGTTTTTCGTAAATTTCATCTGAAAGTATCCAAATATCTGGGTATTTCCTTAGTACTAATACTAGTTTTTTTATGGTTTCAGTAGAGTAAACAACACCTGTTGGATTATTTGGTGAGTTTAAAATAATCCATTTAGTTTTAGGTGTAATAAGCTTTTCTAATTTTTCTACATTTATCGAAAAACCTTCTCTTCTTGTTGTATTTAAGACTTTTGGTTTTCCACCACATAATTTAATTATTTCTGGATATGAGACCCAATAAGGGGAAATAATAATTACCTCATCACCTCTGTTTATAGTACTTTGCAGAGCATTATAGATAACTTGCTTCCCTCCGTTAGAAACAATTATCTCGTCACATTTATAGTCAATTTTAAGATCTTTTTTTAGTTTTGCACTTATAACATTCCTCAATTCATTCAGACCCGCGACTTGTGTATATAGGGTTTCTCCTTTATTTATCGTTATACACGCTGCTTTCCTCACGGATGCAGCAGGCTTGAACGAAAGTTCACCAGTTGCCATATTGACTATTTTGTGGCCTTGTTCCCTTAGAGACAATGCCAAGTCAGCGACCTCAGCCGTTTTTGACATATTGATCTTTTCCATATTTCTTGAAAAACGCATATATTGTAATTAAACCAAAATCTTTAATTGTAATAGGTAAAAAATAAATTATTTTCAGAGTATGAGTATAGAAGTAGTTCGGAAAAGGCTGTCAATAAGAAGCTGGAGAAGAGGCACTAAAGAGTTAGATTTAATTCTGGGCCAATTTTCAGATAAGAATCTAAATGAGCTCAAAATGTCTGATCTCATTTTATACGAACAGCTTTTATCAATTGATGACTATTTAATTTATAACTGGTTATTTAGCAAAGAAGATAGTCCAAAAATATTTAAGAGCCTGATTAAGCGGATACAAGAAGGCATGCATCACTAACGAGTTTTGCTAACCTTTAATATCAAAATATTTTTGTTGTTTTTTTGGAAAACTTAGGAAATAATTGATATTGATAGTGAATTTCAATTTATCCACAGCTTTTAAGTGGATTTTGCAACCTCTATTAAGCGCGCTTAAAGAAGAAAAATATTGTATGCCAAATAGGTGAGTATGGCTGACGGAAACTTTGGATTTAAAGTCAATGGTTTTGACTCGTACACTCTACTTCTTGGAGAGGAGCTTAGAGGTGAAAGGGCTACTTTAGGGAAGTCTCTACTTCAGGTTCAAAAAGACCTCAAAATTAAAGCTGCTTATATATCAGCTATTGAAAACTGTGATTTAGATGCATTTCCAAATAAAGGTTTTGTAGCAGGTTATATTAGGTCTTATGCAAGGTATTTAAATCTTAACCCAGAAGAGGTCTATGAAAGGTTTTGTACAGAATCAGGCTTTTCGTCACAAGATGGATCTAGTAGATTTGATAGTGCTGATCGCTATAAAAATAGAGGTTTAAAAGATTATAACATTGAAACGCAGCTAGATTGGAAGCCATCATACGTCGGACTCCAAGAGGTAAATAGTTCACTATTTAGTAGAAGTTATTGGTTTTTTTGGCCTTTTTTGGTCGCATTTTTGATACTTTTTGGGATAAGTTTCGGGGCTTGGAAAGTTCTTATTGATATTCAGAAATTAAAAATTGTGCCAGCTGATAATTTGCCAATGATAATGAGCGAAATGAACTTACAATCTTCTGAAGTTTTGAGTGAGAATAAGTTAAATAGGTATCAATTTGCACGCAAAGAGTTTGAGGCAAATGAATATAAGGTTTCTGAGAGCGGTAAATTAGTGGCACCCCAAGTTTCCTTTAGAGATGGACCAATAATGAACTTACAAATTGAGGACATTGGTGTGCTAGGAACAAACTCTACAAAGCTAGATAGATCGTTACCATTCATAAGTCCATCAGTTGGATCTACAAGAGAGGTATTAGTAAACGAGCTTGATTTTGGTTCAGTGCCTGAATTTGATGTAGCAGCTTCTGTTGAAACTGGAGTGGCCGGCCTAAAATCGAAGCAATTGGCAAACTCAAAAACTGTATTAGATTACCAAAGCCTCGACCAAGGCGTAATAGCCCCATATAAGAAAAGCGGTGCGGTTGTAAAGCAAAGTGAAACTACGCTTAATATTTTTGCAGTGAATCCTTCGTGGATACGCATCAAAGATGAAGGCAGAAGAGTTGTAGTTGAAAAAATCTTGAAAGCAGGGGAGGTTCTTGAAATTAAAGATAACTGGTTTAACGGAAACTTAAGGGCTGGTAATGCTAAAGATTTGTTCTTTTCACTAAATGGTGTCACCTATGGGCCTGTATCTGACAAAAGAAAAGTTATTAAGAATTTCAAGATAGATCCTCAAAATATATTCAATTCCTTGAAGATCAATGAATTGAAGGATAGCTATTTAAATAGTTTGTTGAATAAAAAAAGGACTTTGTAGTGTCTTTACAGTTTAGTTATTTAAATAAAAGGATTTAAAAGTGTCCCTTGACAGTGTAAGGCCATGGCGTCAAATTTCTAGAAGAAAATCAAGAGAGATAAGTGTTGGCAATGTAAAAATAGGCGGTGACAACCCTGTATCAGTTCAAACAATGACTAACACTATTACCGCTGATGCCAAACAAACTATTGCTCAGGTAAAAAATTGTGCGGAGGCAGGAGCCGAGATTGTAAGAGTATCATGCCCTGATACCGATAGCACCATAGCGTTGAAAGAAATATGTAAAATGAGTCCAGTTCCAATAGTTGCTGATATACACTTTCATTATAAAAGAGCCATTGAAGCAGCTGAAGCAGGTGCCGCATGTTTACGAATTAATCCTGGGAACATAGGTAATAACGAGAAAATTAGAGAGGTGATCAAAGCCGCTAAAGATTTTGGATGCTCAATCAGAATAGGAGTAAATGCTGGAAGTATAGAAAAGGACCTTTTAGAAAAATATAGGGAGCCCTGTCCTGAGGCTTTACTAGAAAGTGCAAAAAGAAACATCGGTATTTTAGAAGACAATGATTTTTTCGAGTTCAAAATTTCTGTTAAAGCTTCTGATGTCTTTTTAGCAGTTGCGGCTTATTCAGACCTTGTCACCATAACTGATGCCCCATTTCATATCGGAATAACTGAAGCTGGCTCGTTTTTCTCTGGAACAGTAAAGTCAGCAATAGGACTTGGAAACTTATTATGGGCAGGGTTAGGGGATACTGTGAGGGTTTCATTGTCTGCAGATCCCGTTGAAGAAGTTAAGGCTGGGTATGAAATTCTGAAATCATTAAACCTTAGACACAGAGGTGTTCAGATTATCTCATGTCCCTCATGCGCAAGACAAGGTTTTGATGTAATAAAAACAGTTGGAATACTTGAAAAGAAACTTGAGCACATTAAAACCCCAATTTCTCTTTCCATAATAGGTTGCGTTGTTAATGGTCCAGGAGAAGCATTAATGACAGATATAGGCTTTACTGGAGGAGGTGCGGGAAGCGGAATGATTTATAGGTTGGGGAAAACAGATCATAAATTAGATAATAATAAGATGATCGATCACATAGTTGGTCTTGTTGAACAACGAGCAAAAGAACTTTCCAAAAAATAGTAATTTTTTTATGTTTGAAGAGAAACTTAAAAAAATTGTTGATCGCTTTTACTTCCTAGAAAAAGAAATGCAGCGCAATTTAGATAGGAAAACATTTGAAGAATACTCTAAAGAGTACTCAGAATTGAAAGATATGAAAGATATAATCTCTCAATTTTTTTCAACAAAAGTTGAAATAGAAAATACGACACTTTTGCTTGATGATAAAGAGTTTGCAGACATAGCAGAAAGTGAGCTGCTGATATTAAAAGCAAGGAAAGACGATATAGAGCAGGATCTTAAACTTTTACTAATACCTAAAGATATTAATGATGAAAGATCAGTAATGATTGAGATAAGAGCAGGAACTGGAGGCGATGAAGCCTCATTGTTCGCATTAGATTTGTTTAAAATGTATCAGCGTTTTGCAGATAAAAACAAATGGAAGATAGATGTGATTGAACAATCAACCACTGATTTAGGTGGCTTAAAAGAAGTCACTTTCCACTTAAAGGGAGATAAAATTTATTCAAAGTTGAAATTTGAGAGTGGCGTTCATAGGGTGCAAAGAGTTCCTTCAACAGAAAGCAGCGGAAGAATTCATACGTCTGCCGCGACTGTTGCAGTGCTACCAGAGGCTAAAGAAATAGACATAGATATATCACCAAATGAAATACGTATAGATACTATGCGTGCATCTGGAGCTGGAGGACAGCATGTTAATACAACAGACTCTGCAGTTCGAATTACACATCTGCCATCGGGGATAGTTGTTACAAGCTCTGAAAAATCTCAGCACCAAAATAGAGCAAGAGCAATGGAGGTTCTAAGAACCAGGTTGTATGATTTACATATTAAAAATCAATCTAATGCCATTGCCTCTCAAAGAAAGTCTCAAATTGGCTCTGGAGATAGATCTGAAAGAATAAGAACCTATAATTTTCCACAAGGGCGAGTTACAGATCATAGAATAAATCTTACATTATATAAATTAGAAGAAACACTTAATGGAGATCTCGAGGAAATAATAAATGGTTTGATTTCTGCTGAGAGGCTCGAAGCAATGAGTTCTTACGAAAAAGATAATGAAAAATAAACAAAGCCTTTTCCATCAAAAAAAAAAATTACTAAAAGAAGCGGGTTGTGATGATTACAAAGAGTCGGCAAAACGATTGTTTTCAAAAGCTTTTGGAAAGTCCCTAGCTCAATGTTATAACTATCAAATCCATGAAGGGTCAAATGAAAAAGCTGCTTTATTCTCAGAGATGGTCAGTCGCAGAGCAGTAGGCGTGCCAACTTCTCATATAGTCCGCTCAAGGTCGTTTTGGAAGAATGACTTCCATGTTAATGGGACTGTATTGGATCCAAGGCCTGAGAGTGAGTTGATTATAGATGTAACTAAAAATCTACTTTTTGATGGAATGAGGGTACTTGATCTAGGTTGTGGAAGTGGTTGTATAGGAATATCATTGTACAAAGAAAACCCTAACATCACTCTCTTTCTATCGGATTTTTCAAAGAAAGCTTTAAGCCTTGCAAAGAGGAATGCTGAAGAGCTTAAGGCTGATTGCGAGTTTATTCATTCAGATCTATTCTCAAATATTAACAATAAATTTGACTTGATTGTAACTAATCTTCCATATATCGCAAAAGACGATTTCTGTTATTTGCAAAGAGAAATTATTCTTCACGAACCACACGAAGCGCTTTATGGAGGTAGATCAGGATTGTGTTTAATAAAGCTGTTTTTAGATGGTGTTAATAGACATTTGAATAAAAATGGAGTTTTTGTGATAGAATTCGGTAAGGGACAAGATTTTCAATTAAAGGAAGAGTTGTTACGATCTAATTTTAATAAAGTTTTTTTTTATAAAGATCTCAATAATGTAAGTCGAGTAGCATGTGTTAAAAAAGACACATAAATTTAAGATCAAGGAAAATAATTGCAAAGATTGCGTATGCAGTTGTCTTAATCTTTAAATGGTTTATATTTGCATGTTAGGTAAGAACTTTTCAGTTCTACCGTAAAACATCAATAGAAAATATAGCAAAAAAAATGAGATCGTCAGGAAAATCACGCAATAAGAATAGAAATAATGGCCGTAGACCTAACCCTGGTAACGTTATAAACAGAGTTTTTGACAGTGCAGGTCCTGAGGGTAAAGTTAGAGGTACTCCCCAACAAATTATTGATAAGTATCAATCGCTTGCTCATGACTCACAGCTTTCAGGTGACAGGGTTTCGGCAGAAAACTTTCAACAACATTCTGAACATTACGCAAGACTTCTTTTAGAGGCACAGAAAGCAATAGCTGAGAAAGCTGCTTCTCAAGAAAACTCGGCCGATGATGGAGGTTCTTCTAAAGAGAAAATGCAAGCTGATAATAATGAAGTTAAAGATTTATCAGATGTTTCTTCTTTGAAAGAGCAAAAGGAAAAAATATCTTTAGAGCAAAACATAGATACAGCATAATAGAGTCGCTAAATTAGTTACTTAATTTGTCTATAGCATCTGTAAGGTGACAAAATTGTCGTAGAGTGATGTTTTCAGGCCTACTGTTTTCAGGAATATCACTAATTGCCAACATCTCGATAATGTTTCTATAAGTATTTTTGAGCGTGTTTTTGATCATTTTTCTCCGACCTTGAAAACTTTCCTTAATGATATCTTTAAATAACGCACCGTTGTGTTTGGGGTAGTATTTATAATTACTTTGAAATTTCACAAGAGCACTTTCAACTTTTGGAATTGGAAAAAAGGAAGTTTTAGGGATCTGCAATTCTAAAGAAGGAGAAGAATAAAACTGTGAAAATAGAGACAGTCGTCCGTAATGTTTTGTATTTGGTTTTGCAACTATTCGATTTGCAACCTCTAGCTGGAACATCAGAAAGAGCTTTTCCCACTTGCTTTCATCATTTGATGGAGTTAGTAGTTTTGCTAAAATTTTTGTTGAAATATTATAAGGTAAATTACCGAAAATAACTGGTGGTTCTGAGAAATATCTGTAGATATCAGTTTTTAAAATATCCTCAGAAATCAATGTTGTTTTAACGCTGCTACTTTGCAAAATCTTACTTAGGGTTTCGACATAATCTTTGTCTATCTCAACAACAATAAGATTCTTGGGCTTTGCCTTTATAAGGTGTTTAGTTAAGTTGCCTGACCCTCCACCAATTTCTAAAATACTTTTGTTTTCTAATTGGCCAGCAATTGAAACTATTCTTTCTATTACTGATTGATCAGTTAAAAAATTTTGACCGAACTTTCTTTTTGGTGCTATTTTATGCATTAGAGTATAGACGTACGTCTTTGTTTAATCAAGGAAGACATCGTCCCTGCGAACAAAATTGCTTGATAGAATGAATTACAATCTGCTTTAAAGTCCTTTGCAATATCAATACCTGTCCCGTGTCCAGGGCTTGTTCTTATAATTGGAAGCCCTAATGTAAAATTTATCGTCGCAGAAAATGCCAACAGTTTTAGAGGTATGAGCGCTTGATCATGATACATAGCTAGTGTCACATCATAATTTTTATACTCTTTAGATCCAAAAAAACCATCTGCTGGGAAAGGTCCATCTACAACACAATTATTATTGCTTTGGAATTTTAATATAGCTGGTACTATCTCTAATATCTCTTCATTACCAATCTGTCCGTCTTCTCCAGCATGCGGATTAAATCCTAAAACCGCTATCTTTGGCATTGAGTGAAAGTACTTTTTTATTTCTGATATTATTAAAGTAATTTTTTTTTCAATTACCTGTTCCTTTATTTTTGATGATATCTGGTTTAAAGGCTCATGAATCGTTAAGGGTATTATTTTTAAATAGCGATTAAGCATCATCATCGTCGCAGTGTCTTTTTCACATTCACAAAGATACTCAAGATAATCTGTGTGGCCAGAAAACTTAAATCCCTTACTCCTAAGAATTGATTTATTTATTGGTCCGGTAACCATCGCGCTTACTTTCTTTTTTAAGCATAGTTCCGTACCAATTCGTATTGACTCTATTACCGATGCTGCATTTTTAACATCAAATTCACCTGGAGAAAAATCTCTAGGATAATTCAAACTAAGAATATTTAGCTGATCTTTGAAATTTTCTGCTTCGTCAATATGATTTATTTTTTTCAATGGTACGTCATACCTATCGGCTAAGGATTTGATTTTATCAAAATCACTGATAGCTACTAAATTCTGCCTTGCTCTAGCCTTTTTATAGCTTTTCAGAAGCACCTCAGGTCCGACTCCAGCAGGATCACCCATGGTCAAGATTATAGTATTTTTGGTCACTTTTTAACTACAGTAGTATTTCTTCTTAATTCAAGCATTAATGCATTGCTTAATCGTTGAGCCTCTTCATTTTTCTTGATATTTTCAAAGTTTAAAGCTTTACTTTGCTTGTCACTAACGAAGCTTTCACAAAGTGTTACCAAGCGTGCTAACCCATTGTTATCTGTAAACTTATAGCTTTCTCCGGGCATTAGTTTTGTAAGTATATCTCTTATATTTTTTTCAACCTTAGAAAGTAAAACTGGTCCTCTGATTTCTTTTTCATCTGAACATGATGAATTATTATCGGACGACTCGCTCAAAACGGAAAAGGTTACAGATAATTTTGGTATTTTTATAGTTTGGTATGACCTTGTTCTATAGAGTTTTAATAAAATTAATCCTCCATTAACTTTAAATGGCTTTGAAACTTCATTTTTTTTTAATCCGTCCAATACGTTTCTAAATTGTGTAGATAAGCTACTTTTTTTTATCGGCCCAACTTTACCTTTGTTTGTTTTTGAAGTAGCTGAAGAAAATTTTTCAACAGCCTTTTCAAAATCAGCCCCCTTGTTCAATTCTATTTCTAACCTATTTGCAATAAGATTTGCTTTTTGAGGATCCCACCGCTCGTTGGAAATAAATATTTCAAAGAATTCATACTCTTTTTCTATTTTCTTAGGCGTCGAGGTTAAAGGCATAAGGTCTTTTATTGCAAGGTTATTAATTTTGTATCCAAATCTTAAATCCAAGATTTTTTGCCAACTAATATTTTCTTCTACAAAATTATAAAACGTTTTGATGTCAATGCCTTTTGATCTTAATATAGATGTCAACTCCTTGTTAGTGATTTTATTTGCTTTTAGAAAGTCATCAATCTGTAGATTCAATTCTGCATTAGAAACCACTATTTTTAATCTATCGGCATAAATTTCCTTTATTTTATTACTAATCACAATTTTCTCTACTTCTGAACGATCAATACTTGACCCATTTAATAAATTGCGTAGCTTTCTAACCTGGTCAATATCATAGTTAGTTATTACTTGGTCATCTACTTGATATACTACACTAAAGTCGGACTTGCAAAATACATAGCCTGGAACCAGCATTAATAATGTTAAAGAAATACAAACTTTTGTTTTTATATATCTGACAATCTCTATCATTTTGAAACACACTTAGACATTTTGTTATTGTAATATTTCGATCCAATGTTTCCGAAATTTACTACTAAGTCAATCCTTGAGTCTTTAGGTAAAAGCTCAGTAGTTGTATTTCTCCTAGATAAAAATAAATCTATATCTATACACTCATTTTTGAAGTTAAGCCCTAGGGAAGTATTAATATCTTCGTTGTTTACCATATTTCTTCTCAACCCAAGCTTGCCGGACCAATTTTTAGTAAAGCTAGAATTTAAGTTTAGTGTTAATTCTTTTAAGTCCGTACTAGTTCCCTCAGATGCATCTGAAACTAAATTTGTTAAACTAGTCTTAATTTGATAGCGCGGTTTTGCAAGTTTAAGTGATGTATTGGATCTTTTTAAATTAAAATTCTTGGTGTAGACATGTTTGCTTGATAGTTCTAAATCGTTTCCAAAACTTAGATTGCCTGATAATAAGATATCAGATTCAAAGCCATTCAGGCCTGAGGATGCTAGGAAGTCCTCGGAGTTTTTATTTCTGTATACCTGCCCAAGATTTACATTATATTTATAATTATCTTTGTACTCGTAAAAATATTGTAAACCAGCATTCAATCTAAGTCCATTTTCTTGCCTATCAATACCTGGTATTTTTCTTAATTTAAAAAGAGTGGTGCTGTCAAACTCCGTTGTAGAGCTATCTTCATCCCTGGAACGCTTAGAAGAAGAAGTGTCAGTGGAATAAATTACTTGTGCCACGGGTATCAAAACCTCAGATTTATTATTTCTACCCTTGAAAAACGGGTATTTGAACTCCAAAGCGCCCAGCGGATAAACTTTTAACAAATACGTTTCAGTGTTGATATTATTTTCTCTGTAGGCAGCGGTAAGAACATTACCGGTGCCTCGAACAATAAGTCCATTTTCTGTCTGCCAACTTTTGCTTAGCTCTATATCAGCCGAAAGTCTACTGTAGCCGGTTCCTTCTCGACGTGATATCCCAACCAAAGAGTATTTTTCACTTAGCAGAAGGCCAGATTTTTTAAATTTTTTATATTTTCTGTATCTTAAATCTGGTAAGACTAAAGGTTCAATGGTATTACTGTCTCTTAGAGATGTGTGATACAAAGTTGAAGCCTGCAGAGAGCTACGATTTGAAAACTTCTCAAAACTAATCGAGTTTAGAAATCTATCTCTGTCATCGTATCCATATTTGCCTAAAAAAGAAGTGTCGCTTATTAACGTTGTATCAACGTTTAAAAAGGTTGATTGATCTAGTCTAGCGTTGCCTTTTATTTTCAAAAAGCCTTTGATTGAATTATTTCCGCTGGAGGGTAGAAATGCAGACTCTAAAATTAAATCCCCCAGATCAAATAACTTTCTATATTGACTTTCAATTAAAAGATTTATCCTCGATGTTTTAATAAGTGAAAAAGTAAAATCTGATGTGTTACCTATTGTTAGAAACATAGGTTGTCTGACTCCGGTTCCAAGTAAATCAGAACTTAGAAAACTTGGGGCCAAAAGACCAGAAGCTCGAGTTACACCAGGCTCTGGAGTTTGTAGATATGGAGTATAAATCACTGGAACCCCAAAAAGTTCAAGCCAAGTGTTATAAAAGTGAAGTTTCCTCGTTGTACGGTCGTGTACTAGTCGGTCTGACTTCAATACCCAAGAAGGTTGTGGGTTTAAAACACATATCTCACAAGGCGTACCTATAGCCTTTTTGAAAATAGTTTTTTCTCCCTCAATATTCATCTCTTCGGCAGCTACTTGGAATTTTTCTTCTATAAGAGCTTTTACATTTTTTGTTAGTATCGTGCGTGTTTTTTTATCAATTTGAGCAAAACTACCAATAATTCTCGCTCCCTGATTAGTTTTTATAAAGATGTCGGAAGTAAAGGATATTCTTTCTGAATTTTTGTTGAAGGTTAACGTTTCGGTCTTAATTGTTACATCGGAAAAAAAAATTTTTACATTTCCCTTAGCAGAAAAAATATTGCTAGCTCGATTGAAAACCAACGTTTCAGCTTCAATTGAAAAATCTTGAGCCTGTAATACTCTTGTTGGTAGGAGTATAATAGTAATTATTATAAACTTTTTTATATTCCTTAGTCTCATTGTTATCCATCTTCGATGTGTAATAGTATTCCTGAAAAAATTAAAATTGCAAAAGTAGATGGCCCAAACGCTACTAATGCCAGTGGTACTTCTTCGGTCAATGCAAATGACTCAAAAATCTTTTGGATGGAGAATAATAAAAAGCCAATAAATAAACACATTATAATTTTAATGCCTCTAGAAAATTTACTCTCATTTCCCAGTAAAAACATGGCCGCTATTAATAGCATGGCAGTAAAAAATATTGGCCTGGATAATTCTGTTAGAAAGAAAAGTTTGTGCCGTACAGCAGAGTAACCTGACATCTCTAACCTTGTAATAAATTGTTTTATTGAATAAATACTAATGACTCTCGGGTCTGCAAAGCTATCTGTTATCTGCTCATTGGTCAAGCTCGTAGGAACGTCAAGCTGTTTGAATGTTATTGGTTTTGATTTTATTTCAGGTCTAAGATTATTATCCAAAATTTTAACATTTGATAGTTCCCAAAAGTTCTCTCTTAGAATAGCCTTTGTAGCCTTTATTTTTCTATTTAACTTTTCTTGCCCATAAAATTCAAAAAAAATTAAATCATAAAATACTGTTGCAGTGGAGTTCATTGTTGAGGCTTTAATAACCATATCTATGCTTTCGTTTTTATCTCTTAACCAGATATCATTATCACTTACAGAAAATGA
>CACGMO010000036.1 GCA_902574225.1 uncultured Alphaproteobacteria bacterium | reverse complement strand
TTTCAAACTCTAAATTAAAATCTGACTGAACAGACAAAAAGGCCTCTACTTTACCTCCTGAAATTGCCAAAGCATTCTCAGGTTTTCTTTTAACATGCTTGATTTCTAACAGCCTGGCTAACTTGCAAATAATTTTTTCATTCTCCTTGATGTAACTATATTGCTTGGCTTCCAGATCAACCACGAATAAATCTGTTTTTTTCCACCTGAAAGTAAATTAAAATCTGACTTGGTAGACCTTATATCTTCAATAAAAGATATGACATTTTCTATTTTATTAACCTGATTTTTATCTATAGAACTAACGCTTGTTGTAGGCCAATTACTGTTAGATAGGAGTCCTTTATCCTTGCTAAAATGCTCCCAAAGCTCCTCGGTTACAAAGGGCATTACAGGATGAAGCATCTTCAAGCACGCTACAAAAGCCCAGGACAATGTTTTTCTTGTTTCTTGAACAGTTTTTTCATTTTCATTATTTAAGAGAGATTTAGAGAACTCAATATACCAATCACAGAAAATACCCCAAGTGTGATTGTAAAGATTATTAGCGATGTCATTAAACCGAAATCTTTCATAACTTTGATTAACTGCGCCCAAAATGTCCTGAGTTTTACCTATTATCCACTTATTTGGCGGTGCTTCGACACTTGAAATATCAAACTCATCATCAAAATGACACTCATTCATTTCCAAGTATTTTGCTGCATTCCAAATCTTGGTTACGAAATTTCTATATCCCTCAATTCTTGATTCAGATAATTTTAAATCTCGTCCGGTAACTGCCATCGCTGTTAATGTAAACCTGAGGGGATCAGCCCCATATTTATCAATTAGATCTAGCGGATCAAGCACATTACCAAGAGACTTAGACATTTTTTTTCCGTGCTTGTCTCTTACCAAAGCATGAACATAAACTTTTTTGAAAGGAATTTGTCTTACAGTTGCAAGCTGCATCATTATCATTCTGGCAACCCAGAAAAAAATTATATCGAAACCCGTTACCAAAACACTTGTGGGGTAGTATCTTTCCATAAATCCTTTTTCATCAGGCCATCCAAGCGTTCCAATAGGCCAGATGCCTGAAGAAAACCAAGTATCAAGCACATCTGGATCTTGATATATATTGCTGTGTCCTGCCAATTTTTTGGCTTCTTCAAAACTTTCTGCGCAATATTCATTTCCCTCCTCATCATACCAAACGGGTATCTGGTGTCCCCACCATAACTGTCTAGAAATACACCAAGGCTCAATATTTTCCAGCCAGTTGAAATAAACTTTTTTATCCCGTTCTGGGATAATCTCTATTTCATTCTTTCTAACAACATCAATAGCTTCTTGAACAATTTTCTTTGAGTCAACAAACCATTGAGTAGTTAAAAAAGGCTCAACTACTACTTTAGATCTATCACCATGTGGGACAAAGTGTACGTCTTCCCTCTCTGCTTCAAGAAAACCTTCTTCTTTTAATAATTGTAAAATCTTCTTTCTTGCTTTAAATCTTTCAAGTCCATTTAATTGGTAAATATCTACAGACGGCTTTATTTCATTTGCAAAATCTTCATTGTTTGCAATTTCAATATTTGCACCTGCATCAAAAACATTAATCACTTTTAGGCCATGCCTTATACCAACCTCCCAATCATTAAAGTCATGAGCAGGGGTAATCTTCACAGCACCCGTTCCTTTCGAAGGATCTGCATAATCGTCAGCTATCACTGGAATCTTTCTTCCAACTAATGGTAAAATCACTGATTTTCCAATTAAATCTCGGTATCGCTTATCGTTCGGATTAACGATCACAGCAGTATCTCCAAGGAGAGTCTCAGGTCTAGTGGTTGCAATAATCACATGATCCAAAGGTGTTTGTTTTAAAACCACCCCGTTCTCATCGGTTTCTATTCCAAAATTGAACGTACCTTCCTCTAAAAAATACTTTATCTCCCAGATTTTTCCTTTAACCTCAATTTGCTCCACTTCAAGATCTGAAATGGCACTTTGAAACTTAGGATCCCAATTAACCAACTTTTTACCCTTGTAAATCAACCCTTTATTATAGAAATCTACAAAGACCTTTATAACTGCCTTGTGAAAATCAGGGTCCATGGTAAATCTATTTCTACTCCAATCGCAAGAAGCTCCTAACCTCTTTAATTGATCAATAATTGTATTTCCGGATTTCTCTTTCCAACTCCAAACCTCCTCTAGAAAACTCTCACGGCCCATTTCTTGCCTATTTTTACCATTTTTTTCCAACTCTCTCTCGACTACCATTTGAGTCGCAATTCCTGCATGATCTTGACCAGGTTGCCATAAAACATCATAACCATTCATTCTATGAAACCTCACCAATATATCCTGTATCGTATTATTGAAGGCATGTCCGATATGTAAGCTACCTGTTACGTTAGGTGGAGGGATCATTATTGAAAATGGTGGCTTCCCTTTGTCGCTTTCCTTACCAGACCTAAACGCCCCGGCCTTAATCCAACGATCATTTATTCTTTTTTCAGCTTCTTCAGGGATAAATTTTTTAAGGAGAGCCATATTATTTATATCCTACTTGATAGCATGATAAACGAAACCTGCTAGCTTTAAGCGTGGATATGCATCTTTCTTCAGGAGTCTCTTTAAATATTGTAAATTGATCATTAAAAATGTTGAGTAACATTACGGATAAAACTGCTTTCTAGTAAACTAAGGAGCTTCGATTTTATTTTCTTTAAGCTCTTTTATTATCTCTGCCTTTGTATTTTTACTATTTAAGCCCAAGTTGTTCTTTTTAGACAATGAAAGAAGTTCAGTTTTTGTTAACAAATCCATACTTACGCCACTCTTCTTTTTATCAAAAGTTTTTGCTTTCTCAGGTTTTGGCTTAGGAGACTTTTCCAGAAACTGCAAATTCTTTAACTCACTTCTTACTATTTTTTTCACCAGCTCCTCGAGCTCTTTATTATTAAGATTGGCTACTGCAGAGGAATGATTTTTTTTGCCTGAGTTTATCAAATTCTCTTTTTTAAGCTTTATTGTTTTATAGTCACTTACTTTAAAAAGCGTTTCCTTTTCCCCTGAAACAACAGTTTTTATATCGCCAAGGATTTCTTCTAGATCAACTTGACTATTTTCCTGTTTCGCCATCTTTTTTTCAGCCATTAGATATTCCTCATAGCAGCCAATATTGTTAGCGTAGCTCGAGCGCTAACCTAAGAGTACCTATCTCTGCTAACAAGTCAAATTTTGCAATTAATATATCTGTGGTTGTAGTAACTAACTCAACTTCAGAATTTAAGAAATTCTGATACGCTTGATCAGTATCTAAAGAGGTCTTCCCTCCAAGTTTCCATTCCTCAAAGACACTTTCATACAATTCATTCAAAGCATCAGTTTCTTCTTGCTTTGCAGTTGCTGAAGAGCTTAAAGCATCTAAATCCAACCACTTAGTTGTAACATTTTGTTTCAACAGGTTTTTTCTTACTGCAATATCAATAACTTTTGCCGCTAGCTTATTTGAGGCAATTTTAACTTGAGCCTTTTTTTGACCCCCGCTGTAGAGCGTAAGGTTAGATGTTAAAGAAATTCTTCCTGAACTGAGATTATGTCCTAGACTCTGGCTATCACCATATGACAATGCTCCAGAAAGACTAAGATTTGGCAACCGGGATTTTTCTGTGGAATTCAACTCCTCTTTAAGTGCTTGCTCCTCCAGCTTAAGGATTTTCAAAGTAAGATCGTTTTCTAAACCGACTTTAATACTATCTGACAAAACAATAGGTTCTTTTGTTGTCATCTTAGGTAGGGAAGGACTAGTTGATGATATACCTACCAAAGTTTTATATCTTTCTCTAAACTTCTTAACGCTTGCCTTTCTTACTTTTAGTTGTGCTTTAGCTGCAGAAATTGAAGCTTTTGCCCTTAACAAGTCTGATCTTGTGGCCTCACCCAAATCAAACCTATTTTTTACCGCCAAAAACTGCTGCTTTCTTATCTCTAGACTATTTTCGAAGAGCTCCACAATTTTAATTGCCTTAAATAGTTCTAGATGCACTTTGACAACATTTAGTATCACATCATTTTCAAATTTTTTAAATGAAAGTTCCGAGGCATTATTTAAAAGTAAAGCAGACCTCCTTTTCGCATTTTGAGACCCAAAATCAAATAACATATACGAGGAATTTAATGAGATGCTGTAACTATCTAAGTCTTGATTTGAATCAAAATTTGATGAACGCGTTCCAGTGCCGCTTAACGATAAGTTTGGTAAAGCAGTTCCATTTTGTATTAAATAATTCTGATAACTATTATCGAGCAATACTCTTTGGCTCTTCAACCCCTCGTTATTTTCAAGGGCCGTTTGAACAGATTGTTTAATGCTCTGCGTAAAAGCTATTTTGTAGAAACATAAAAAAACCGAAGTAAATAATATAAAAGTTTTAGTGTTCATTAGATTTTCAGTCCCATTCAAAATTTAAACTCTATTTTTTTTTTAAACTCGTCCAATAAAACACAATTTGCCTCAAAAAAATTATCCCATTGTACCCCAGTGTTGGTTTTAATGCCTTGCCTACATTGACCTAAATTTTTCTCTTTAAATATCGCCATAATTCTTCCACCTAATTTAAGCTGATACAAAATTTTTTTATTTATATATTCAACAGCGCCCTCGATAAAAATTACATCATATGGACCCTCTTTTTCTGCCCCTTCGTCGATATTACCTTCCTTAACTAGAATGTTATCATATCCATTTTCAATTAACCTAGTTTGAGCTTCTTGAGCAAGATCACTATTCTCAACGGCAACAACAAAATTTGCTAGTGATGACATAAGAGCACAACTGTAGCCAAAACCTGTAGCCAAGCTGAGAACGTTTTCATCGGGGTTGATATTTAACGACTGCAACATCTTGGCAAGTACCCAAGGACTTATTGATGTTCTACCATTGTCTATAAACAGCTCTGTTTCACTATAAGAAAGGTTGGCAAGATTACTAGGTAAAAACTTTTCTCGATGAACATTTTCCAGAGCTAATAAAAGTTTTTGGTTCGTTACATTCGCTGGCCGGATTAAGTTATCCACCATATTTTTTCGTGCTTTCTTATAATCAAACATTTTATAAACTTAACCAGTTATTGCGGATGTTATATAGATCAGGAAAGATATACATAATATTATATGTTCTTGCAAAGAATTAAATTATTTAATATTGCTATTTGTTAACAAACAGGCGACGTGGCGGAGTGGTTACGCAGCGGACTGCAAATCCGTGGACACCGGTTCGAATCCGGTCGTCGCCTCCAATTGAAATTATTAATGAAAGCACCGCTTATTTCCATGTCTGATCTAGAGAATAAAGAATTTTTTTTAAGCATAATTAGCAGAATAGATCTTCCTGGAAGTAGCGATCTTATACGATTGATAGAACACATTGATGTTACTGAAAAGAGCGTGAAAATAATTTTAAATTCAGAAATGACACGTCAAAACAAAATGATAACTGATCAATGGCAACTTTTTATTGAAAGAAACAGTAAATTACAAAGTTGCTCTATAATCTATACAAAGCATAACTCACCAACCTTGAAAAAAGATGTGCCTTCTGTAAATGCAAATCTTATGAATAAATTCGATTTATCTCACTTAGGGAAAATAATATTTGTGGCCTCTGGGAAGGGGGGAGTAGGAAAATCTACTGTTTCCAGCAATATTGCTGTGTCAATTGCAGAGTTGGGGTTCAAAGTGGGGTTAATGGATGCTGATATATATGGACCCAGCCAACCAAAAATGTTTGGACTAGCCGGATCAAAAGTCGAAATCGTCAATAATAAAATCCAACCTCAGAAAATAGGTAACTTAAGCATGATGTCTATGGGCATGCTATTTCCTGAACATGAAGCTATCATTTGGCGCGGACCTATGCTTATGAAGGCCATACACCAGCTGCTTCTAGATGTTTCATGGGGTGATCAAGATTATTTCATAGTTGATTTACCTCCTGGAACAGGAGATATACATATTACTTTAGCACAGAAGGTTTTGATATCTGGAGCGATCGTTATATCGACGCCCCAGGATATATCTTTGATTGATGCAAAAAAGGCAATTAAGCTATTTAGCAAAACAAATACTAAGATTCTTGGCTTAATTGAGAATATGTCATATTTTCAATGTTCAAAATGTGGGGAAAAACATGATATTTTCAGCAATGGTGGCGTGAAAAAAATTTCCAGGAGCCAAAACCTGCCGTTTTTAGGAAACATACCTTTATTGAAAGAAATAATGAAATGTGCGGATAATGGTATGCCTTACGTTTCACAAAACCATCAAGGCAAAAAACTTTTTAGTGAGATAGTAAAAAATATATTTAAAGAACTAAATTCCTACTAAAAGAATGATCCATAGGGAATAAAGTTTACAAGATCTCCCTTTTCTATTTTTTGTTTACTTTCGTCAAGCTCAACAACACCGTTTGACCAAGATAGACTAGAGAGCCTACCCGATCCTTCGAATGGAAAAATTGAAACAGACCCATCTACTTTATTCAACTTAGCTCTCAAAAATTCTGTTCTGCCAGACCTTTTAAACTTTGTAAAATTAGCCTTTGTCTTAAAACAGAAGGGCTCAAACCATTTTTTTTCTCCGCCAAGTCGACCTAAAGAAGGCCTTAAGATAATTAGAGAACAAATAAATGCTGCTACTGGATTTCCTGGCAACCCAAAAACATACTTGTTTCCCAACTTTGCACAAATGAATGGTCTCCCAGGTTTAATTGCAATTCGCCAATTGATCACATGGCTCTCACGATTGAGGAATTGTGAAACAAAATCTTCCCGCCCCGTTGAAACGCCACCAGTTGTCACAAAAACGTCCACATTTTCAAGGTTTTCAAAAATTTTGTCTCGCAAAAGGTCTAAATTGTCTCCAATGGACCCTATGTCACGAACAGAATGGCCCCAATTTTTTAATAATGCTCTCAATGGCACTAAATTTGTATCAAATATTGAGCTCTTGCTTTTCCGTTCTAGGTTTGGACTGAGTTCATTTCCAGTAGTTATTAGTCCCACATTAAGTGGCTTAACAATAGATAAAGATGAATTACCGGAGCCAATTAGTACAGCTAAATCTGTTATTCTTATTCGATGTCCTTTTTCAAATAAACGGTCACCTTTTTTAAAATCCTCGCCTCTTTTCCTAATATTGTTTTCTTTGTCATCATCCTGTACAAAATATACTTTTTCTCCATCCTCTTTTGTGTTCTCCTTAAAAATAATTCTTGTTGCGCCAACCGGAACAGGTGCTCCAGTCAAGATTTTAACTCCCTCATTTTTCTTAAGAATTACTTGAGTGTCTAACCCTGGCTTTACTAAACCATCCAAAAGATTGAAAGCTCTGGTACTTACTTTGAAATCTTCATTTAAAGCAAACCCATCTATAGCTGAATTATCAAATGGTGGATTATCATATTTTGCTAAAATATCTTTCGATAATATCCCATTGACACAATTTTCCACATTAACACGACTTTCATCTGATACAGCTTTTAAATCTGCTTTCAGATTAGAAAATAGCTTACTTAGGGGCGTTAATTTTATTTTTGGAGAGCTCACTCTTCACTCAACTCCCAAAGTTTTTGTTATATAATTAGTTATTTCCTGAATATCATCTCTTTCAAACTGTGGTAATTTAGCCTGGTAAATTTTTTTTTTATTAAATATTAGGCCGCATATGGTTTTGTTAGTTTCATAGAGTGGCTTTTTTCCATTCATACTGTTTATAACTTCAATTTTTTTATGACTACAAGCTTTAAATCCTTCTACAATAAGTATATCAACAGGGATAATCTGATTGATTAAGTAACTTAAATAAGATTGACTGTCACTTGCCTGTCTGGAGAATTTAATCCATTTTTTCTCAGATGTAAGTATTGTTTCTTTCGCACCTGCATTAAAGTGCCTAAAAGAGTCCGTTCCCCGTTTGTCTATTGAAACTTTGTGATGGGAATGTTTAATTGTGGATACAGTTAAATTTCTTTTATCCAACTCAACAATCAATTTTTCAATCAGAGTTGTTTTGCCTGTATCTTTCCACCCTACTACACCGATAATTTTCATTTTTTTTTGAGATACTCCTTTAATAATAAAATATCGTCAGGCGTATTAACATTGAAAAATGGGTCTATTATCTCATGAGAAAAACATACAATAGAAGCTTTGTGTTTTGCACTCCATAGCGTGACTTTTCTCACTCCTTTCTCTATCTCACTTCGAAGATCGTCCAAAAGATTAGTTTTCCATAAGCCAAAAACCGGATGCAAGACTTTCTTATATTCGCTTTCTGCTATAGATGAAGCAAAAATAACGTCAGAATTGCTAACCTTCATCTCTTGATAGAGTTTTTTTAACAGGTTTTCTGGAAACATTGGCGTATCTACAGCAACGGTAGCAACCTCCTTATAACCAATACTGTTTGCCCATTTCATTGCAGTAAATACTCCTGCTAAGGGACCTAAAAACCCCTTAATTTCATCATTTAATATTGGAAGACCTAGTCTTGTATATCCATGACTATTTGAATTGGTGTTTATAGCAATCTCAGATGTTTGACGTTCCAATCTCTTAACGATCATTTCTAATAAAGTTTGATCTCCAATTGATATTAAAGCTTTATCGTTTCCATCCATTCTTCTTGATTTTCCGCCGGACAAGATGACTGCTGGAACCTCTGATTTAAACATCACTCTCACTCATAAGTTCTAGTCTAATATTATTCTATCAAAACCGCTGACACACATAAATCTATTACCTTTAAATCTACCGACCATAGTAAGATTAAATTTTTTTGCTAACTCCACAGCAGACTTTGTAAAACCGGATCTAGAAACCAACAAGGGGATACCCATGCTAACTGTCTTCAAAACCATCTCTGTGGTTAAACGTCCAGTGGTGTATAGAAATTTATCAGCAGGGTTTATACATTCCATAACTATAAAGCCACTAACTTTATCTACTGCATTGTGTCGACCTACATCTTCCATATATACTAAAATGCCTTCGCTATCACAAAGTACACTTCCATGGATTGCTCCAGCCTCTAAATACAGGCTTTTTGTTTGATTTATATCCTTAATTATAGCTCTGATCGCACTCAGGTTAAAGGTTTTCAATTTTTTTGACGATAACGGCACAAGCTTTTCAAACATTTCGCCAAAAATAGTTCCCATAGCGCATCCACTGGTTTTAATTCTCTTTTTATTTTGAGTTTCAAAAGGCAAAATTTTATTTGTTCTTACTACAACAACAGAAAGATCATCATTAAATTCTACTTCTTTCAAATCACTTAAAGAAGTAATCATATTTTGATTGAAAAGAAAGCCAACAGCCAGATACTCAGGATAGTCACAAATGGTCATCGCAGTTAAAACTTCATTATTGTTAAGATAAATTGTCAAGATTTTTTCATCAATCAGACAAATATCCTGAATTTCATTATTCTCATTAATCACCTTTTCCTGAAAAATGAGGCCATTCATTTTTCTCTCTGGAAACACCTTTAGAAATTTTTTCTGTTTAATTTTCATTTATCAATCATTTATTATATAGGTGAAATTATCTATTTTTTAGTCAGGGCTGTAAAATGAAAAATATGTCTAATTATTGCATAGTAATTGATACTAGTGGGTTGAGGTGCCCTCTTCCAGTTTTAAAAGTTCGAAAACATCTTCCATATTTAAAACAAAATGATTTAGCTCTGATTATAGCTGATGATCCTTTAGCTGAAATTGATCTGAGGCATTTTTGTGATTTAAAAAGTTACACACTAGAAAATGTGTCCACAGAAGATGCTGATGAGAAAAAGTATTACGAGATTAAGTGCAAGAACTAAAGTGTCTGCTATTTTATTTTCAACTAATCCTCTGCACCCCTACTTGCAAGAAAGTCTCTGTCAATTTTTGGCAATTGACCCCCATGAATTGATGCTTCAAATGCCTGAAGTCTTTTATAAATTGAAATAAGGTCAATAATTGTTGTCCAGGAGTTTACTAGAAATTGAAAAGAGGATGCAACCTGTCCAAATGCTCTTAGTATTTGATTCATTATACCTAGGGTAATCCTTCCACTTACTATGGTTGGAATTATGAATATGTACACGATAATGTTGTCTGCTTGAAGATAGAGATATCTTACTAAGTTAAAGTATGCATAATGGAAGTATATTTTGAAGTAGTTTCGTCTCACATTATCAAATAATTTCACGAGAGATACTGGCTCTGCCCTTTTAGAATTGTCTTCCCCATAAACTAATTCTTTTCTAAAAGCTGCTTCTACCCGTTGGTTTTTAAATTCCAGCCCCGGCAATTTTATACCAGCGAATATAAGAAGAAAAGTACCAAATATTGACCAAACGATTGCAAGGGTTACCAAAGGATAAGGTATGGACCCTACTAAAGGCATCTGCTCTATGTGTACTGACAAAGCAGAAAGAACTGGTAAGAAAGATATTAGGGTCATGATAGAGTCAACCATCGCAATGCCGAGCCCTTGCATAATACCAGAAAATCTCATTGTGTCTTCTTGTATTCGTTGAGATGCTCCTTCAACCATCCTGACCTTAGACCATTTGTCTAAATAGTAGTCGTTCATAGCGTTGCGCCACCTAAAAACATAATGGGATGTAAAAAATAGTTTTAGTGGAACAAAAACAATGTATGGAAAAACTATTATGCAAAAAACTGCTAAGTGATTATACAAGTCTGAAGCAGTAACCTCGCCATTACCATTAAGTGCTTTTTGTACATCGTTATAGAAAGGACCGTACCACGCATTTATAACCACAGATACTTGTACCGTAAGGTAAGCCATCAAAATAAGCAATGAAGAACCTAAGATTGACCAGGCTTGCCATTTATGCGGCGAATAATATGACCAGAAAAAATAAAAAATCAGAGTGGACAAGATATAATAAAAGTCAAACCATAGGAAATCTGGAGTTACGAAATATCCAAGTCCAATAACCGTTTCTTTCTCATTGGCTTTCAAATCGAAGCCTAAAAAAATTCCAATATTGTCCCCTAAAAGGTAGTAAATGGATACTACGATAGAAATCCACACAATAAGTGTGGCAAAGAAAAGCCTTGGCTTAGGAAAAAAAGATTCGAACATTCCCTAAATATAGTGGAGATGATGTAAGACGTATATTTTTTTTTAAAAAGCCCCGAACTAACTTAATTCAAGGCCTTTTTTTAAACTATAATTAGTAGTGGATATGAAATGGTTTCTTTTTACAAAGGTATATTTTTCCAACTAAACCAGAAGAGCTGGCACTCTCAGCCCAGCCAACGATCGAAATAGCATTGCCACCGACTAATAAGGCTCTATTCCTAAGACCTATTATTGCCTCTGAATAATTAATGTTTGAAGCATATGACAATTTTATAACTTGTGTGCAAGTTCTTTCATCTCTCAAAAGTCTATCCGGGTGAAGCGAAACATATTTTATCCCATTAATTGGTGTAACACCGTTCCCTGCTGCACCTGAAGCAGTGGATACTACTTTTTCTCCAATAGATGTGGTTGTTAATCCGTAGGGGTTGGTTCCTTGACACCCCACCATCAATAAACTCAAAAAACAAAATACTAAAAAACGCATAAAATCTCTCCTTAAACTTACTACTTAAATGATTACGACTGAATTAACTTTTTATTAGAAATTATATTTACTCTCGATTTATAAGTTGTATAAATACAACAAGAAATCTTTGGACATGTAACTAGTCTCCTACTTGATCCACGGCCTCTCCATTATTTTGTGATTTTGAAAGATTAGTGCACCAAATGAGACGAAATAATTTCATTACTCAAAAGCAGGTCTTCGCCAATTTCGAATACGTTATCTTGATTGCTAGGTGCATCTCTAATTGGATCAAAAGCATTTTCAATCTGTTTAGATATATTGATAAAAAATTGACTCGCTTTCTCTAAACCGTCAATGAGTTCGGGATCACTATGCGACTCCATATAATCTAGCGCTGCGCTGGCTACTCTACTTTTAAAAATATCAAATTCTTCGCTATGATAGCTAGGGGAATAAATTTCTTCTTCTGAAGATTTCTTAGTATGAGTATTTTTTTTCATCTTTTATCAACTTTCAAATTCTATTTACAAATATCAATACGACTTGGTTATTTATTATTTAGAAAAATAAACTTTTAAAAATATAAGACGTTAAAAAAAGACAATTATTAATAATAGGTGAGCTTTGATTATGGCAATAGATGCGGATGAGCCACAAGATACTTCTACTCAAGAACTAAAGCCCAGCAAGAAAAGACTAGCAGTGCCTTGGAAAGTTATTGCTCTTTACATACTTCCTGCATTGTCAGTTTTTATAATATTTTTCATAATGCACAGCTATCTTGTAAAACCTGCTCCAAATAGGCAACAAATATCGGAAATGATAAATAAGAAAAATGAAAATGAAGTTGTTCCAAATAATACCAATGGTGAAGAGACTAAATCAGTAGAGAGAATTGATGAAGACTTACCACAAGGTTCAGATATTCCATTCATCGGTCCTCAGCATTATTACCACTCATTCACTGGGGCTTTAGCTACAGACTTAAAAAATGGCTCAGGTATACTTACTATTGAGGTTGCCGTATCAATTTTTATGGGAAAATTAAATGCAGAAGCATATTTCGAGAACTTCAGAAATTTTGAACCTGCTTTAAGATCTGCAATATTAGCCTTAATGAGAACTAAAACAAAGAGCCAGATAGAAACTTATGAAGGCAAAGAAAATCTAAAACTTGAAATTCTAGATCTTATAAACAAAGAGCTAGTTGAACTAGGATCAAAACCAGAAATTAAAACAGTACAGTTAACAAAAATTCTTTTAATTTAGAACAATGTCCCATGCTTATTAATAAAACCGATAGAGTAAACACCAAAGATAACGACAGTAAGGTAAATACTGCTGATAAATCATGGTTGGATCAGAACCGTCTATTCAATGTCATATATTCATCTAACACTGAGAATGATACTAAAAATTTTAATGACTATGAAAATTCTACTAACAATTTTAATAAAGTCTCGAATTACAACCACTCAACTTTGGAGTGGCTTCAAACATGGCGTTCTATAGAGCAGTAACGGCTTATTCCTCTGATCCAGGTAGGTAGCCTTTACCCTGGATAGCTTTTGCTCCCATCTTCTTTTCTATATCTGGGTTGCTACTCACGAAATCCGAAAGTTTTTTGTTAATTATTTCTTCCGCCTTTTCGATGCTTTCTGCTTCTATCTCTGCTATCCCATCGATAACCCAATGCACTTTAACTTTCATAGCCTTTTTCCATATTAAGTATTATTTTTTTATCCTCTTTTACATTAACGTCTTTGAACTGTTCATGTTTTTCTCTTGATAAAAATTGCATTTTAATGATGGTATCAGGTTCAAGCTCTTTTTCAACTTTATCTCGTTTTTCACTCGCATAATCAATGCCAACCGCACTTGCAACATTAAACCACAGATAAGCATTCTCAAAATCTTCTTCCTCCAAAACACTCAAATAAAACTCTCCCAATTGCATCAACACGTTTACTTCTTTTTTTTCAAAACGAGTCATTAGGTGCTTCAAGACTTGTTCTCTGACATTCTTTAAAACTTTTTCTGGTACAAGTTCAGATAATTCCTCAGAGAGCTCTTCTCCCCTCTCAATCTCACCCAACATGGATAAAAATGACCAAAAAAGCGCCTCTTCGTAATTTTTTGTTACACCTTTTCCAGCACTAATTAAATAAGCTAAGTTATACTGTGCGTCATGTTCATCATTTCTTGCTAGTTGCTCAAATATAGAAACAGCTTTTGAATATTTTTTTTCTTTTACAAAATCCGTTGCCGTTTTAAACAGTCTATCGGATTCGGTCACTTCGGGAAGTAAGGGGGAACTAAGTAAAAAGATCAGTGGTGCCCATAAAAAATAGTGTTTCATCACCTCCCTGCCATCATCACTAATTGTAGATAAAAGATCCTCAACTTAAACTTTGAGCCTGGTTTTTGCTCAAAAACTACTATTCTTGGTCTATCTGTATTTTGTTTTTGAAACTCAATAGACATGTTTTCAGGAAGAAAAACCCCATTACTTTCCAAGGTCTTCTGTGGGTCTTGAGAAAAATCCCTGTGAAAAGATGAATCAAGCCAAACTCTAGCAAGCACTTTCCCCAGTATATCGGGAAGGATATCTCTTACTTCATCTCTTGACTCAAGTCTCAAACTTCCATTCACAAGCTGAAAAGGTTGTGATGATTGACTATTCTTTGGTTTAATAGCCGGGGGAAGCATTTTTTTAATTGGTACTAATGCTTTTGAATTTTTATCAGACATAAAAGTTACCCTTCATAGTAGCTATATAAATAAATCAAAATTTTCCTAAGATAAACCCAAAATTAAATTTAAATGATAAACGACACATGGCACGGTTTTTGTATAAAATTGCACAGAAAGGAAACAAAATGCTTTCAGTGGTAAGATCAGGATTAAGTGCAGCTTCTCAGGAAATTTCCGTTATCTCAAATAATATTGCCAACGCCTCATCTTTGGGCTTTAAAAAAAGTAGTGCTAGTTTTTCAGATGTTTATACCGAAATGTCTGATTCCAGAAATGCAAATAGAGTGGGAAATGGTGTCAGAGAAGAGGCCCCACGCAGAAATCACGGTCAAGGGTCATTAATATTGACTGGAAACGCATTAGATTTAGGAATGAATGGGCAAGGCATGTTCATTCTTGATACCCGTGAAAAGCTTGGTGAGTTAGCATATACGAGAAACGGAGCAATAAATATTAGGGAGGACGGTAATTTAGTAAATTCGGATGGCTTATCATACTTAGATATTAATTCCGAGAATATTAATCTACCCTTTAAAACAATAAATGAAAATGGTGTTGTACAATCTCTATCCGAGGTCAAAGTCACCGCAGAAGGATTTTTAAAAGCTACATATGGGATTGATAACTATGTAACCATCGCTCAGATAGGTCTTGCAAGATTTGCAGACGAAACTCAATTAAAATCCAAAGGGGATAACATTTTTACTGCAACCCCAGAGTCAGGCGAAGCAACCATTGGTGCCGGCAAGGATTTTGGTTTTGGAAAAATAAATGCTGGAAGTCTAGAGGCATCAAATACAGATATTACAGCGGAGTTAACTCTCCTACTAAGAGCTCAACAGGCTTTCAACGGTTCAGCCAAAATGATGCAAGCTGATGCAGATGTCACAAGAAGGTTAATGGATAGCTAGTACTTATTTTAATGGCAAAATCCACGAAATATTATCTATTATCCTAGACGTTTCTTTGTCTATAAGTAAGTCGCCTTTAAGATTTACTTTTAAAGAAGCATTTAACAAAAAAACCAAAGTAGCAGGCCTAACAGCAATTTTCCATAGAAACTCCCGTGTTTTGATAAATGAAGATTCACTAAGTTCCAACTTAGCTGTCATAAATGGTCTGTTTATTTCAATATTTAGGGATCCACTACTACTCGGGATCGTTTTAATAGACGGCTTTATTGTAACTGCGCAAATACCTCTACCTATGTTCATTAATCCGCAAGATAACGTTATACTTTCTTCACACCCAAAACCTATCATATTGAGGTCCGCAGTTTGAACAGACATATGAATTGCTTTAAGTTCTTGAATATCTTGACTCATCTAAAATTAGTATAACTTATTCACATATGATCTAAGTAATGACACTGCAGATTTTTTAATTTGAGAAACCCGACCTGTTGTTATTTCCATTACTTCGGCTATTTCATAAACATTTAATTCTTCTACGTAGTAGAGCTGTATAACCATCGCTTCTTTTTGAGGTAAATCCTTTAGTGCATTTTTCAGTATATCTTTCAACTCTGATCTATCCAAATTTTCTTCAGGCGTATTATCTTTAGAAACAAACCACATAGAGTACTCATCGTAGACTTCATCAAGAGACTGGTGAACATTTGCATTAAATGCTTTTTCCCATTCTCGGTATTCATTTAGATCCAGTCCCATTTTCTCTGCTATTTCCGATGGTATGGGTTCTCTCTGTAGAGACCCCATTAAAGACTCGACCGCCTTCTTTTGCTTCTGTTGCATTTGAATTGTTGTTCGACACAAATTTGAGCTCTTTCGCAGATGATCAACTATTGCCCCCCGAATTCTGAGAACTGCGTAGCTTGCAAAGGTAGCTCCTTCTTTAGGGCTATATTTTTGAGCTGCTGTTACTAAACCAAAATACCCTATTTGCATCAAGTCCTCTATTTCCATGGCAGCTCTTACTCTGCCATGCATATGCCAGGCTATCTTTTTTACCAAGTTCATATTATCAACAATGAGACTTTCGACGTTTGGTTTTTGTTCAGGGTAACTAGCTTTCATTTGCATTCCGATGGCTTCTCATTGATCTTTTGAAAAAAAGCGTATACCATTATTATTGTTTTCTCCAGCTTTTATGATCTTTTTTGATATCCGTTGAAAAGCTAATTTTTCAAGCTCTGCATTTTTATCTAAGACAATCGGCAATTTTCTAATAATTGCGTTTTGAATTTTTTTTGAACGTGGTACCCCTCCCAAAAAAGTGAGATTTGCATCAAGAAATTTATTAACGATGTTACGAAATTTGACAAAAGTGTTCTCGGCTTCTTTCTCATCATAAGTCATATTTACGACAATAGAAAAATTATGAATACCATGGTCCAGCTTTGCCGTTTTTATGAAAGTATACGCGTCCATAAAGCTTGTTGGTTCACTCACCAGTACGATTATTAATTTATCAACTGCAGATGCAAAAGTCATGGAATTTTCAGATGCCCCTGCAGGAATATCTACAACCAAAGTATCAGTATTTTTTTGAATAGGATTTAGTGCGCGGATAAGTTGATACTTTGAGTTTTTTTCTATGTTCAGAATATCAATTAAGCCATTACCTCCAGAAATAAACTTTAAGCCGGACGGTCCTGTTTCAATAATATCTTCTAGGGGCAAGCCATTTTTTAGTAAATCTCTTATTGTTTTTTTTGGATTGATTCCTAGTAAAATGTGCGCATTAGCTAAGCCAAAATCAGCATCCATTAACGATACCTTTGAACCCATCTGACTTAACGTTAGAGATAGATTAACTGCAATTGTTGTCTTGCCTACTCCACCTTTACCACTTGCTATTGCAATAGAATTACTCATTTTCTAACTCATTATTTAAGTAACTTTGAAAGTGGCTTGCTAAAACGTTTGGGTCAGAGGCTGCTAAAGAACCTAATATTGTTTTCGAGCCTGTTATAAATGCAATCTTTATATTCTTATCAGCTAAAACACATAGTTCTCTAGGATACAATTTACATTCGTCAGCTTTGGTGAACGCAATAACAGGCTTCAGGTCTGCATAGATCTTAATTTGACTCTCTAAAAATTGTTTACTCGCGCCAGCCGGAAGGCATAACACC
>CACGMO010000035.1 GCA_902574225.1 uncultured Alphaproteobacteria bacterium | reverse complement strand
AATGTTAAGCTTACTAGCCACAATATTATAGCTCTTAATATTTGTCCTGAATAAAACGCTTCAAGACCATTTAAGAGTGCTAGAAAAGCTACTCCTCCAAAACAAGCTGAACTTATATAGTCTCCTATAGACTCATGACTTCGTCTGGGCATTTCATGTCTCCATTAAGTTTTGTCCGTTTTCATTAAATCTCAAATCATTAGGTACTTCAATTTCGGGTTCGTGGACATCTTCTCCCCTATCGAGCTTATATATATATGCTAGTGCTACAGCGACAGCATTGTAAAGCTTTTCAGAAATTTCCTCCCCTATCTCTCCAGTGAAAAATAAGGCTCTAGCGAGCAAAGGACTTCTAAAGCTGGTGATGTTTTTTTCTAATCCCAAATCAATGATTCTTTTTGCAATTAGACCCTTACCCATGGCGATTATCTTAGGAGCACCTATTTGGCCTACTTCGTATTTAAGCGCAATTGCAAAGTGAGTAGGGTTTGTAATTATCGCGGTAGCTTCATCCATATTCTCCAAAGCCTCTTGTTGCTTCGCGGCTTTAGTTGCACTTTCCATCTGAAGACGTCTTATCTTAGCTCTAACTTCTGGAGATCCTTCAGTCTGTTTATATTCATCTTTGACCTCCTGTTTCGTCATCATTAGAGAATTGATATGCTCATATCTTTGATAAAAATAATCTATTACAGCAATTATTAGTAGGCTGACCAGTAGTGATCCAACCAATATTGGAAATGAATTCTGAATATGATCGATACCAGACTTTAAACTCCCATCTGTAATTCTAAGAATATTTGGCATTAGGAAATAAATAACGACAACAGCTGATGCAACTAAAAGAAAAACTTTCAGTAAGTTTTTTCCCAACTCTACCAAGCTCTTCAAAGAAAACATTCTCTTTAAACCATTTACAGGATTTAATTTGTTTCCCTTAAAACTGGTCGCTTTTGGCGCGAAGTTAATTCCGCCAACTGCAAACTGTGTGGCTAAAACGACAATTAACATAGGTATACCCACGAACAATATAAATTTTATAATAAAAAAAATAGCCTGCAATGGTTTTGATATAAGCAGGTCGTCTATTTTATCTGGGTTTGATAAAACAAATAGATCTCCCCACTCAAATAACAAACTTCTACCAAAATAGGAGAGTGCATACATAAAAACAAGACTTGCAGCAATGCTTGTGAAGACAAACATTTCTTTAGAAGTTAGAACCTTACCATCTTCCTTAGCTTTATTTATTTTACGCTGGGAAGGTTCCTCGGTTTTTTCTTGACCATCCTGATTTTCAGCCATTATTTAAGCTCTCAAAAGTTGTCATTAAGTGGTCAAGGGATGAATTTACAAGATCTGAAAAAGCAAATCCAAAATTTCCAATTGACAAGTATAAAACGATAAATGCACCTAGCATCGTCATTGGAAAACCGAATGAAAATAAATTTAATTGGGGTGCTGCTCTTGTAATTACTCCTATAGACACATTGATTAATAAGATAATGATTACGACGGGCAACATTAATATGGATGCATTGAGAAACATCGATCCAGATGCAGACATGCCTCCGTCGATCAACGCAGAGGGAATAGGCAGAGTACCTATGGGTATAATTTTATAGCTTTCAATCAGCATTCTTATCGCTGTAAGATGTCCGTCAACTGTTAAGAAAATCATTATTAAGAATAGATATAGCATTTGGCTCACAACTGGGGTTTGCACACCGGAAACAGGATCGACTTGAGCGGCGTAGCTTAGCCCGGCACTAGTAGCAATTTTTTCCCCAGCTAGCGAGACCGCAGAAAACATTATAGACAAGATCAATCCTGCAGTTGCTCCAATCGTTATCTCTTTAATAATAATTACTATACCATATGCTGAGGTGAGAACCTTTGTATCTATAGTTTGTGGCAGTGTTGAAAAAACTATAATTGAGATCACAAAAGCAATTAAAACTCTGACTCTCACCATGAGAAAAGCAGCGCTGAAAAGTGGGGCGGCAATAATAAAAGCACTCAATCTTATACTTGTGATAAAAAAGCTTAGCAGGAGATCGATAATAGAAGTGAGTTCCAGTCCAGGTAATATCTCATTCAGTGGCAGTTCCATATACTATGCTTGCCCAATAGCAGCAATTTGATCGAAAATAAAAGCAAAATAGTCTGAAAGTCCAGACAACATAAAATTTGCAATTAAAGCAAGGGTTATTAAAACCAACACTAGTTTTGGAACAAAACTCAGAGTCATCTCATTGATAGAAGTTGCAGCCTGAATTATTCCCACTGTCAATCCAATTGCTAATGCAACTAGTAGCACCGGTCCAGCTGAGATTACAATTTGCCAAAAGGCATCTTCAAGATAGTTGACATTTTTATCAAATTCCATGTTTGATTTCCTCCTTAACTGGAAACGTAAGTGGCTACAAGTGAGCCTACTGTCATTGCCCACCCATCCACCAATACAAAGAGTAATAGTTTGAAAGGAAGAGCTACTAGCATTGGGCTTAACATCATCATACCAAGTGACATCAAGATAGAAGCGATAACCATATCTATTACTAAAAAAGGCAAGAACAACAAAAAGCCAATTTGGAATGCAGTTTTTAACTCTGATGTAATAAAGGCTGGTAGAATGACGGTAAGTGGTATTTCAGTAGTTGTCGAATAACCCTTATCTCCTATTAAATCTGTAAACATTGAAAGATCATTTTCTCTAGTGTTCTTAACAAGAAATTCCTTTAAGGTGTTTGAACCGCTTACTAAGGCGGACTTCGCAGGAAGGTTGCCCTCGAGATAGGGGTCAAGTGCATTTCTATTAATTTCCGTCAGAGTAGGAGTCATTATGAAAAATGTTAAAAAAAGCGCAATAGCTATTAAGACTTGATTAGGTGGCGTTTGCTGCGTTCCCATTGCCTGTCGTAAGATTGACAATACAATAATTATTCTTGTGAACGAAGTAGCCCCAAGAACTATGGAAGGTAACAAAGTTAGCCCCGTCATCAAAGCTAAGATTTGTAATGACAATGAATAAGTTCTCTCTGTTTCACTATTACTTTTTATTGTTATCGCAGGTAGCCCTTCTGCAAAGTTTGTTAACCCATCTTGTGCCCATGCAGTCTCAACGCCAAATAATGACGTAAAACCTAGCACTATAAAGAAAATTATATTTTTTATATTCATTTTTTAAATCCCAGTTTTGGGTTCATTTTGCGAGCATTGGAGATTGCGTCCGACAGAAGATTTGTTTTTTTGGTATTAAGTTCAACGTTCTTTAAGTCTGTTTCCCCTTTTTTAAGCTGCGGATTAGTAGAGATAATATTTTTTGGCTTCGGGCTATTTGTAATTTCATGTGGAACTACAGTTGGCGAACAGCCCTTATTTGTAAAGTGTATGTACTCTTTATTATCTACTCTTATTATTCTGACACGCTCTGAGCTACTAAGCGCCAGATCGTCAATCAGTTTGATCCTTTTTCGTTGATTTAGATGTCCCGGAATGCCTAGCTTATTATTCTTAATTAATTGTTGTAATACAACAAGTGCCCCAAGAAAAACTAATACAACAATTATTTGAGTGAGTTCTATATCCTGTATCTGCATTTAAGCCTCCTTTTTTCACAGAGGCAAAAATCGTGCCAACTAAAAATTTCCTATTTTTAGCTAGCAATATGGCTATAATTATTTGAAAATTTTGGTTTAAAACCAGTTTTGACGATTATTTGACACTTTCAATTCTTTTTTGAGGATCGACTATTTCTACAAAGCGAATGCCGAAACGTTCTCCAACCATAACAACTTCTCCTTTTGCTATCATGGTCCCATTAATTAGAATATCCAAGGGATCACCAGCTAATCTATCTAATTCAATAACTGATCCCTCATTCAGCCTCAGCAATTCTCTTATTTTTAGCTCAGCACTTCCAACTTCGACCGTTAACTTTACATCAATATTTTCTAGTACCTTTAAATTATCTGCAGAAGACGAAATTTGGTCACTTTCTTCAGTAGAAATACTTTGTTCTTCTACCTTTTCTTCTGTGTTATTTTCTTCGCCCATTTCTTTACCCCGTATGTTATTTGCTTAAACGTTTTTTAATATTTACTGCAGCTTGTCCTGACAATTCTCCAAGTTCGCTGAGAAATACTAATTGGTCCTCAATTAAAACTTCAATGCCTTCCCCTACGTATATTGGAAATGTATCACCTGTTTTAGTTTGAAGTAACTTATTCATCGCTACTGTGGGCTCACTCAGTCGACAACTTACATTGAGCGGAACTTCCATAACAATTCTTTCTAATTTCTCTTTCCATGTAAAGTCATCATCAATCACTTCGCTTTGGACGCGAGATCTCAATTGCGATGCAATTGGCTTAAGAGTCTGCAACGGATAGATAATATCAAAAGTTGCAGCATCGACTCCCGGTAACTGGACCACAAATGAGCATATAATAACCATCTCAGAGTTATCTACGAAAGAAGCAAACTGAGGATTTACTTCGCGGCTCTGCTCAGTGAGAGTTATGGGCATTAGGTCATGCCAAGCTTTTTCAAGCATTCTGTTCAGGCCATCAGAAACTATCTCAATTAATCTTTCTTCAGTGCTTGTAAACTCACTACGTTTTTCTTTAATAGTTTCAATTTGGCCACCATAGTATGAATTAGTTAATATTGAAATAAAGTTCGGATCCAATACCAGCAACATATTTCCTCTAAGCTCTTCTATTCGGTTAGAGGTTAGGCTCATAAAACTCTCAATCCCAGAGGAATACTCATCGAAAGTTTTAACTTCGGGTGGAAAAGAGGATATTCTTGGAAGAATTCTTAGCATTGGTAGGAAAACACTTCGCGCTTGCCTGGCAAATCTTTCATTAACAAGCCTTAAGGCATAATAATCTCCCAATAAAGATAATTCGTCCGCGCCAAACTTATATGGCCTCACATTCGCAGACTCGGCTAAATCCGGCGAAGAAGATGATAGACCTTCATCAGCTTGCAGACCCTCTATTAATGCATCGACCTCTTCACTCGATAATTTTCTTGATGAAACCAATTAAACCTCTAACTCTTATTATTGAAGCATAAAAGAGGTAAAGTGGACATTTTCAATGCCTCCAAAACCTTCTAATGCCTCTAATTTTGTGTTTAGCTCAGCTGCTATAGCTTTTGCTAAAGCATCTCTTCCCGACTTTCCTTCAATATCTTGTTCTGAAAATTCACTCATTACCGCTAGAATTGTTGACCTAAGGGATAACTGATGGTCCTCAACATTTGATATAACGTTATCATCATATTGGGTTGAAACTCCAATTCCAGCCTGTAGAAATTTTCTAGAACCCCGTAAGTTAGTGGTAAAGTTTCCTGGAAATTCGTAGTAGGTTGTAATGAATTTTTCAACCTCTGGAGCCTCTTTTTTCTGAGGTCCGGAATTAGCAGCCTCTTCAGCTGCCTTAGCTTCTTCCGCTTCTTTCATCTTTCTTTCTATTATTTCCTCAATTTCTTGAGAGGGATCTGCAGGTTTACCCCCAAAAAGAAAATATCCTGCCCCAAGACCTAGAGCTACCAACCCAATGACTCCCGAAGCCATCATTATTATTCTCATTAATCCGCCTTTTTTTGGCTCTTCTTCTTTTTCTTCCTCTGCCATATCGACTGTCCTTTTTTAGTTAAGCTATTAGGTTAAGTCCTTCTTTTTTGCCCGTTTTGTATATAATCTGATCATCGCTTGTCAAAGGATTGTTGATATTATCCTTTTTCTTTGATGGTGTGATTTTTGGGGACTGTTCTTTCCCTTTTTTATTATTCCCAAATTGCTGGGTCAAAGTCTGTAGAGAACCCAGTTTAAGGCCATTTGCCTCCATCATTTGTGATAGCTTCGCCTCAGATTCTCCAAGAAGTGCTGACACGCTGTGTGTTTCTGCAATAATGTTTACTTTAGCAATAGAGTCTTGGACGTTAATTATAAGGCTTAATCTGCCAAGACTTTTGGGGGTCAATGAAATTTCCAGTTTCTCTATTCCGTCTTCAATCGATTTTCCTATTTTTTCTATAAGGTCTGATCCCCAGCTTTTTGAAAGCATATTTAGATTTTCTGGCGTCTTTGAATTTTCAAACGCTTTTTTACCAGAACTCTGGTTAAGGTTTGAGGGCTTATTACTACTTATGTCTTGAAGATTTAGGTCAATTTCCAAGTTTTTTGTTGAGTGCAAACTTTTTGAACCCAAACTACTGTCTGAGAACATTTCTTTAAAAGAATTATTATTACTTATAGATTGAGCCGCCTGATTATCACTTTTTAGTCTTAATAACTTATTATTATCAGATGACTCCAACTTTAATCCATGATCCACAATTTTTTTTGAGGATTTACTTTTGAGTTTTGAACGATAGTCTTTATTTTCGGTTACTTTACTTGCTTCGATTATACCTCGCGTACTTCCCTTAAGTGTATTTTCTGAAGCTTTAGGAATACTTGATTTCACCGATATTGGAGGTTTTATTTCGTCAGCTTTATTATTTATTTTAAAATTATAATTTTCATTATCAGTCTTGTTGCTAATTTTAGCGAGGGCATTCCCAGCATGTTTTTCATGATGAGCTTTTATTTGATCATTCAGTTTAGTTCTGATCTTATCTAGTAGAAGATCGATTTCGTCATTTTCAGGTTTAAGGTCACTTTTCTGTTTAAGAAGCCCCTTAATCTCTTCAAGAAACTTCATTAAATGTATAAAGTTCCGATTTCCCTCTTCGCTTAATTTCGATTTTACCTTTTCATTATTTGGGTTTATGACTTTGAAATTATCAAAAAATCTTTTTAGACCTTCTACAATTCCGGATAGCGTATCTTCGGGTATTGCCATATTACTGTTTTCTATAACTGCAATAATTTCAGACATATTTTTTTCTAAAGTCAAGGAAGATTCATAATCCATCTCCTCACCTTGCAATACTGCTTGCTCATTTGTCCCGACATCTGAAAATAACGAATTGAAGGATTTATCATCACCTGAACTCGTTTGTGAATTATTTCCGGTTTCTAAAAGATCAAATGCCATATTATTGCTATTTTTTACTATTTCTGTCATGTAAACCTTACTTTATTCAAACTTTTGCAAATAAGGTGCCATCATTATTTATTTTTATAGTTTATTTATTTTAGGTGTAAGTAAATCTCTCTTATTTTCCCTTATTATTTCTTCATTTTTTCTGATTTCTCTGGATTTCGACTTAGCTCTAGTCACATTTCGATAGTCAATAGCAATCTTTTTCCGAAGCTCATCCAGCTCTTTTTCTATAAATTTTTGTTTAGTTTCTGTTTTCTGCAGCTCTTCCGCTAATTTTTCTGAGTACCAACTATCAGACTTTAAAAAATATGCTGATCTCGGTCCAATCTTCAGTTCATTCTTTTGAAGCTGTAATTCTTTTATTTGCTTTATTATTTCTAAGTTTTTTAAAGACTCTGATGACAATTCATCAGAAATTCGATGTTTTTTACTGAGCGCAATTTTTTTCTTTAACGTTAAATGATCAAAAATATTTTTTTTTTCTTTCATAAGATTAGCCTTTGAGAAGAGTGAATAAATTTGTTTTGCTATCAATAAAATTTGCTGATGTACCTTCCAACTGACGAATATGGTCTATTAGCTTGGGCCAAAGAGATACAGCCAAATCAAGATCTGGGTCCTTACCCTGGGTATAACCGCCCATCAAAATTAGATCTCTATTTTCTAAATATAAAGTAATGAGTTTTCTAAAAACTCGAGCATATTCACTGTGATCATTATCAATTATCTCATTCATTACTCGACTTACACTGCTTGAAATGTCTATTGCTGGATAAATACCCAATTGAGCTTGCTGCCTGGACAAAATAATATGCCCATCGAGTATTGCCCTAGCTGTATCGACTACCGGATCATTCTCATCGTCTCCATCCGCCAAAACCGTGTAAAATGCAGTAATAGAACCTTGGTCCCCAATTCCAGGGCCGGACCTTTCAATCAATTTGGGTATCAATGAGACAACTGAAGGTGGGTATCCTTTGGCAGTTGGTTGTTCTCCGAGAGCAAGTCCAATTTCTCTTCTAGCGTGCGCGACTCTTGTTAAAGAATCCATAATTAGTAACACATTCTTTCCTTTAGATCGAAAATACTCCGCAATTGCCGTTGCTCTATTGGCTCCTCTTATTCTCAATAAAGGGGATCTGTCTGCTGGTACAGCAACAACGATTGTCTTACTTTTAGCACTACCAGAAAGAATATTTTTTACAAAACTTCCAACTTCCCTGGCTCTTTCGCCTATAAGCCCAACAACCACAATTTCTGCCTCAGTATATTTACACATCATGCCAAGTAGCACTGATTTACCAACCCCTGAACCAGCGATGATACCCACTCTTTGCCCTTTTCCAATAGTTAGCAAACTATTGATCGCGCGCACTCCAACATCTAAGGGCTTATCAACTGGATTTCTGGCCAGCGGATTTAAAAATTTTCCATTTAGTGGCCAGTTTTCTGACAATCCATTAATTGGCTTCCCATCATATGGCTTACCCATCGCATCTAGAACTCTACCCATGAGCGATTCACCAACTTTCACATCGTGACCTTCATCAATAATAGAAACTTTAGCTCCTGATTGTATCCGTGTGTCGCTTTCGAACATCGAGAGAATATTGTTTCCCTTTTTAAAACCAATAATCTCTGCCATTGTCTCGGTACCGTCGGAGGTAGTAACCGCACAGATAGACCCTAGGTTGGCAGGAAAACCGTCACACTCCAAGAAATGACCGTCATATTTGGTTACTCGGCCCGATACATCTAGTTTTCCTGATAGTTGTATCCTTTTGAATGCATCATTAATTGAAAAACTTTTACTTTTCATCTTTCTCAGGCTCAGATGGGTCAGTAACCGTTTTATTGGAAGAATTATTAATTTTATTTATATCTTTGTCACTAACTTCGAGTTCACTATTTTCCCGATATTTTTCTGATTGAATATTTTCTTCAGATTCTGTTTCACCCATATTAATTTGTTTAGATATAAGATTTCCCATTTCAATAGTACCCATTTGGAGAATGAAATCTCCACGCAGGAGTTCGGAATTATCCTTAATCTCGATATCTTCCCCACTTAGTGTTTCTTTGCCTATTTTTTTAATAACGGCTGCATCTTTAGGATTTAAATTAAGTATTATTTTTTTTGACTCTTTTTCGATTTCAGCAACGAAAGCAAAAATTTTATCTTTAAAAATCTCAGGCGAGTCATCTATCATCATTCCAGCTCTATCGCTGGCGAGATTAGAAACTACTTCTAAAATAGAATCGAATAGGGCTGATTTATCAATTGTCTCTTTTGCCCTAATATTATTTATCGTAGTCCTGAGTGTCTCGATAACTTCTTTCTGATCCTTCAATATTTCAGCATGAGCCAAATCTTTCCCGATTTCTATTCCTTCTTGCTTTGCTTTCTCTATTGGGTCCTCATCTTGAGTTGTATTTGTTGAATTTATCTGTGAGCTTTGCTTGCTTTCCACGTTTACGTTATTGTCCTCCGTTGAGGATAAAGGTTCTTGCTCTATAAATGTATTATCAGAAGGTTCCCCAACATCCTGTTTTTGTTCTTCAAGTTCTTCTACTTTTGTTTCTACTGTACTTGGTTCATTCTCAATGACTTGTTGTTCTTTTTGTTTTTGTAGACTCTCCAACTCAGTTTCTGATGGCTTTTCTTTTTCGTTGTTATCGCTCTTTTTATTCGGCTGACCTTGAGTGTGTTCTTGATTGATCTGAGTAGCTATTTTGTTTATTGACATAGGTTTAAAATCTGCCAGATCCCTATGGGGTATCTGGTCCTGTTTTTTATATCCAGTCTCCCTTGATACTTTAATCAGGCGGGAAATTTCAGCTTCCAAGAGAGGTGAGTTATCTTTTTCCAACTTTTGCTGAGTACTCATTTCTGCCACTCATTATACATAGTCATCACCTCCGCGACCTGCCAATACAATTGTACCTTCATCAGACATGCGTCGAGCGGAATTAATTATACGTTTTTGTGCTTCTTGAACCTCAGTTAATCTAACTGGACCAAGAGCTTCCATTTCATCTTGTATGTTTGCAGCTGCTCTTTGGGACATACAACTAAAAAGCTTGTCTCTAAGAACTTCATCAGCACCTTTCATAGCTAGGACTAAGTCTTCTGTTTCAACACTTCTTAAAATCATTTGCAATGATTTATCATCAGATTTAATGAGATTATCAAAAACAAACATGGCCTCCTGTATTTCTGTCATTAAATTTTTGCTAAACTTAGCTACCTCTTTAAAGATTTTTTGTTCATCTTCACCTTTCATGAAATTCATGATTTGTGCTGCAGCTTTGACCCCACCAACCTGGGAAGCTCTTAAAGATGTGTTGGCGGCAAATTTCTTTTGCATAACCAATTCTAAATCCTTAATAGCATCTGGCTGTACTGTTTGAATTGTCGCAATGCGTTTAACTATTTCTGGCTGTATTTTTTCGTCTAGCATTACTAGAACATCGGACCCTTGAGCTGGCTCGAGGTAGGAAATAATAAGAGCAATAATCTGTGGGTGCTCATCTTGGATAAGTTCTGCAATCGCCCTTGAGTCCATCCATTCTAATATTTCAATAGCATTATTACTCTCGGATGGAGTAATTCTGCCAAGAATGGACTGTGCCCTATCTTGCCCCAAAGCCTTATTCAACACATTCTGGATATAATTCCCTGCACCTAGTCCTAAACTTGTTTGTTCTTTAATAATCGCCAAAAACTCATCTAATACTTTATTCACTGTATCTTGGTCTAAACCCTCAACTGAATACATAGCTCCACCTAAGTGTTGCACTTCTTTTGGTGTCAAATTTTTCAAAATTTCTGAGGCTTCATCCTCGCCCAGAAGCATCATCAAAATCGCAGATTTTTGCGTACCACTAAGGTTTTCAAAAACTTTAGTTTTATCCTCTTTTTCTTGTTCCGCCATACCTCTATTCCATCTTTCGCTATCTTACGAGCTATTTCTCTTAATTCATATCTCTTTGTATCATGTTTTTGAAAACATTAGAAACTCGACCAGATTCATCTTGTACTATCATTCGAATAACGGCAACTTTATCGTCATAAGTATTAGCAGTATCTAGCATTTCCGCAGAAATTGCTTGTTTTTTCGGTTTGAGTTTTGCCTTAATGTCTTCAAGACTTTCACCTTCCTTAACTTCTATTGTATCTAAATCGATGTCATCATCCATGCCTGATACAATCTCTCCTGCCACTCCAGCGCCAACGGGAACAAGCATTCTACTTAATAGAGGCCGTATTACCCCTAAAGCAACTATTGCCAGTATGGAAATTGTGATCAGCTGTTTTATCAAATTCTTAATTAATGGGATCTCATGCCATGATACTTCAACTCCCTCAAGTGTAGATATAAAGGGCGCACTACTAACTGTGAGTTGATCGCCTCTTTCTAAATCTATTCCTACTGCGCTCGTAATTAGTTGTCGTATTTCATTAAGCTTTTCCTCTGAAAGCGGTTGAGATACTTCTAGACCAGTTTCAGGATCAATCGATTTTTGAGCTCTTAGAAGAACGGCAGCATTAATTTTTAATATTTTTGTGGACGGTGCCATAGTAGTAGCTATGCGCTTACTTACCTCATAATTTTTGATATCGCTAGAAGATCTATTTCGAATCTGCCCTTGAAGGTCGCCTGCTACTGGAGTTTGACTAAGCTCAGCTTCTGTCGGTGGTGTATTTGATACTGCACCAGGTATACCTTTGGCGGGCATGTCGGTGGTTAAATCTAAAGTGCTTTGTTCACTTCTTAAAGCTGTCCCGTCCGGATCAACTATTTCTTCTGTTATTTCACTTTTTGTGAAGTCAATATCTATATTTACTTGGGTACTGACATTCCCAGGACCAACAATAGGGGTAACTAGTGACGTAATGCGACTCCTATAAATATTTTCTAGCTTTACTCGATGTTCAAGCTGGGCATCATTCAGCATGCTATCAGGATCATCCAACGACTTTGATAAGAGTTGTCCATTTTGATCAATCACTGTGACGTCTTCTTTAGTCATATTGGGAATTGAAGATGATACTAAGTGAATAATTGCGTTGACTTGTCCGCCTGCCATCGAACGACCATTTGGTAGTTGGACAAACACTGATGCAGTCGGTGGCAATTGATTTCTCACAAAGACAGACTTTTCTGGTAAAGCTAAATGTACACGTGCAGAAATAACCCCGTCTATTTCTCTAATTGACTTAGCGAGCTCTATCTCTTGTGTTTGTTTAAGTCTCATCATTTCTACAGATCTACTCGAACCCATTGGTAAATCGGTTAAAGTCGAATAACCGTCCGGAGCACTACTGGGCAGTCCTTGAGCAGCCAAACTAATTCTTGATCTATGATAATCTTCAACAGGAACAAGGATTTCACCTGTTGTAGGGTCAAGACTGACATCCACACCCAAATTTTTTAAAGCGTCTTGAACTTTAGATTTTTCAGCATCAGGCAATGATGCATAAAGCGTTGTTCTCTCAGGTTGTTGTAAAATCGAATAAACAAATAACCCCAAAACTAGTACTACCACCGCTATAACTGCTGGTAATGATCTTTGGACACTTGGTTGGCTAGCAATTGCCTGAACGTTGGACAAAAATTGACCTGCTTGAGGAATAAGTCCTGTTCCTGGTCGATTTTGCTGGTTGCCGGTGAATTCTGTTGTATCTGCCATTTTTTATACCTTTAACATTTTTTAGACTGGCATGCTCATAATGTCTTTATATGCTGAGAGCACTTTATTCCTCGTGTTAAGAGTTAACTGAAAGCCTAGGGATGAGATCTGTTGATTTATCATTACCTTTGTTAAATCATTCTCTAATCCAAGTTCAAAGTTTCTAGTAGATTTTGCGGCCATATTTTGAGCATCGGCAACCGAGTCAAGAGCCTTTTCCATTCTAGCACCGAAACCTGTTTCTGGATTGATGGTACCTAGCTTTTGATTAGCGTTATCGATGATTTTATTATGTGATAGTAAAGCTTTATTTGTTAATGAACCTATTTGTGACATTTCTAATCCTCAGATTGCTAATTGGGTGGTATTTTGTTCTGCTGGCTTACTGTTAGACGAATTCAGGGGATTATTATCTATAACTATATCAGATGAATAGATTTGTTTCTCTGAACAAAGGACCAGTGCTCTTTGTACAATATTTTCCAGTTCCCTTACATTTCCAGGCCAATTGTGATTGAGTAAAGTTTCGATCGCTGATCCATCTAGCCATGGTAACTCATCAGTTGATTTACAATGGCGATATAATAAAGCAGTGGTTAGCGGTATAATATCATCTTTTCTTTCAAAAAGATGAGATGTTGCGAGGGGAAATACATTTAATCTATAAAAAAGGTCTTCCCTAAAATTACCACTACTGATTTCTGTAGCCATATTCCTGTTGGTAGTAGCTATTACCCTAACGTCAACTGGCAAGTCCTTTTGAGACCCAATTGGTGTCACGATTTTCTCCTGCAAAACTCTGAGTAGTTTGGCCTGTAATGTAAGAGGCATTTCGCTAATTTCGTCTAGCAATAATGTTCCTCCGTCTGCGGCCCGAAATATTCCCTTATTGGGACTCGATGCACCAGTAAATGCCCCTTTCTCATGACCAAAAAGTATTGCCTCCAGCATATTTTCTGGAATTGCAGCACAGTTTATCCCAACAAAAGGGTTATTCGCTCGTGCTGAATTATTATGAATATATTTAGAGAGTACTTCTTTACCTGTACCAGTAGGACCATTAACAAACACCGTCACGTCAGTGTTAGATACTTTTTGAGCTAATTTTACTAGCTTTTTTGTATTCTGATCTCCAGCAATAAATTGGTTATTTTTAGTTGCGAGGGTGGCCAATAGATTAAGGCCATAGTCATTAATGTTATTTTCTGATCCATCAACTACTGGAAAATTTATAAACAATATTTTTCCACCTAATTCTTGTTTAACAGAGAAGGTTTCGCTTATGTTATTCAAAACAATTATTGAGTTAGCTTTATGTTTTTTTGCTTTCTCAATTAACCCCGAATGTCCGGAAATAGAATTTAAATATTTTTGAGAGCAGAGAAAACATATCTCTGATACTTCTAATCCATCTGCATGAACTGAGTTATTTTGATCTGTAAACGCAACAAAAGATTGTCTATCTTCAAGAATCTTTTTTAACCGTTCTAAGGAGGATAAACCCTCTCTTTCAATAACCATCTTTAACATTAATTTACCTCCATTGACGGAAGAGTAGAGGCAAAAAGTGCGCCAAATATTTTTTTATCGATAAAATTGTTATTAAGTATATGATTTTATTAAGAAAAAATTATTTATTACTTCATTTTTGTATACCTAATTTATCCCTGAGGCAGTTCAATTTTTTGACTTTTCTATTATTTTCATAATAAGTTCGTAATATCATAAGTAAAAATATTGACAACAGAGCATCGAATGCAGGCAATAGATAAAATTATTTTAGGGAACTCTCTAGCAGTAAAAGAAATGAAAAAACTGATAGAGATGGTTTCCCCCTCTAATACAACAGTTTTGATTCAGGGAGAAACTGGTTCAGGTAAAGAATTAGTAGCTGAAGCTCTTCATGTTGCTTCAGGAAGGTCGGGAAGTAATATTTCAGTTAATTGTGCAGCGATTCCCTCCGAGTTGTTGGAATCTGAGCTATTTGGTCATGAAAAAGGATCTTTTACTGGTGCTGATCGAGCTAGACCGGGAAGATTTGAGCAGGCAGATAAGGGTACAATTTTTCTTGACGAAATAGGCGATATGCCTTTACCACTTCAATCAAAACTTTTGAGAGTGCTTGAGGGCAGGAGAGTTCAAAGAGTTGGATCTAGCAAAGAAATTGATGTAGATTTCAGATTGGTCTGTGCTACTCATCAAGACCTGGATAAGAAGGTAGACAAAGGTGAGTTTAGAGCGGACCTCTTTTACAGAATAAATGTATTTCCAATCGAGGTACCAACTTTAGCCATGAGATCAGTTGATGTGCCAATTCTAATTGATGGTATTATTGAAAAAATAAAATTTTCTGGTCAAGATATAAACGTCAAGTTTAGTGATGATGCTCTGAAAGTTCTTTCGAATTATAACTGGCCAGGAAATGTAAGAGAGTTACGAAATGTTATCGAAAGGGCATCCGTTTTATTTAATGACAGAGTTGTTTCAGGGGAGAACGTAAAGGACAACTTATTAAGGCTCAAAGCACCTGAGCCTGATGAAGAGCAAGAAGAGTTATGGTCGGCTTCTTCTAATTTGGTAGATAATATTGAAGCAAATATAGACGAAGAAGAACCTAGCCTTCCAATCCCGAAACCAGAACAATACAAAGATTGGTTTCTATATTTCGATAAAATGGATTTGAGAAAGCACTTGCGAGATATTGAAATTGTTATGATTGAGGCAGCCTTAGAGAAAACGGATGGATTGGTCAGTCAGGCATCGGATTCTCTAAAGCTTAGAAGGACTACTTTAATAGAAAAAATGAAAAAATATGGGATATCAAAATAGTATTTTAGTTAACCACTATATTTCTTGTATGCCTTATGCATTTTAGTTTGAGCTGACACTTTGGATCTATAATTTTTAAATATTTCAGAGGTTTGTTTTTTAAAGAAGTCTAATTTACTTAGGAGCGTCTCAAGTTCTTTAACATCTTTTGAAAGGTTCTTTGCCGAGTTAACATTATTAGTAAATTCTTTTATTAAAGTGTCCAACTCTTCAGAAAGATTAGATATAGATATAAAGTCTTCGTTATCCATTGAGGTAACTATTTTTTTTTCTACTGAGTGAATACGTTCTAGAACTGACTTTTTCATGTCTAAATTTCTATGCTATGTTCTTCCAGGTATCTCTAATTTCTTGCAAGGCATTTACCGCTAAAAGACTTTTGTTCACTTCACAAGATTTAAACTCATTAATTAAAGCTACCCTGGTGAACTCATATATTTGAAACAAGTTTTTTGCTATTGATATATCCTTTTCAAAATCTATGCTACTTTGCAAAGTATAGATTATTGTTAGCGCTTTGGAAAAGCTATTTGATTTTTTTCTTATATTTTCTGCTTCTGGAACGATATTTTTCTGGAAAGATTTAATTGATTTAAGCAGCTCGTCGTAGCATTTAATCAAAATAGATTGTGCATCGTTAGCGGGCTGACTGTCTATGTTATCTGTTTTTTTGTAATGTAAAGCGGCAAAATTATTTTTCATTTCTCTAACTTGAATTTTATATATATTTATGATATCGTCTCAACATGGTTGATTCTATTTTAACAAATCAAGCTCCTGTAGTTACAAGGGCTGCAGAAAACAGGTCAATGACCACTGCTGCAGTTGCTGATGCAAGTAACATACCAGATGTAGAAGTCGAGGAAGAAATTATCGATGTTTCTCCTCGAACCATGGACAGTGACCCTAACCAAGCATTCTCGTCGAGAGGAGCGCCTGAGTTAAGGCCACCTATACAGAATTTTACCTCTGAGCCAGTCGATTTAAGGCCTGCTTTAGATAATTTTGGTCCCATGGAGCTCACGAGCGAACGCGCTTTAGAAAACAGGGTTGCAGACCTTGAGATCGCAACAAACAACGAAATTGATGAAACAAGCTCACTCGCTAGTATAAACAACAGTAATGTCGAACCATTTGCTGATACTGAAAGACTTTTACAGCAGTCAGTTGACATGACTGCGTGAACCTAGACTACATGTAGAAAAATATCAATCTTTCTCTATATGTGAGATTTGGTCCTGTACCTTTAGATACTCCGAGAATAGGTCGGCCTCCGTAACAACACCAATAAGGTTCCGATCATTATCTACTACAGGTATGCTCTCCCCAACAAAATTGCTTGCTTTCTCGATTGCTTTAGAGACGCTCTCATTAGCATTAAGCAATAACGGACTTTTTTCAAGAAAATCCATGTAATCCTTGTTACCAAGAACATCATTTACTCTTATCTTGCCTAATAATTTGCCATCAATATTTAAAATGTAAGCCTCTGTAAAGTCACTATTAGCAAATTTTTTAACAAGGTCTGATTGGGAAGCATTTCGAAATGATAAAAAGCTATTTTTACCCAAGATTTCTTTAACTGCAATTTCTGACAATAGAATATCAGCCCGTCCCCTAGAAATTTTAAAATTTCTGTTGATTAGTTGAATATCAAAAAATGAGTGTCCAAAAGTTAAAGAACTTATAAGGCAAGAACCAGCTACACAGATAATAGCGACAAATGCTAAATCGTAAGAATGGCTTAGTTCAAAAATGATTACTATAGAGGCAATTGGTGCCCCTATAACAGAGGCTGACAATGCAGCCATTCCAGCTAGTATTAATGAGTCACCTAAGTTATTTATTCCTAAACTTGCTCCTAAATATGTAAAAATCCCACCTAGTGCAGCGCCCAGTACCAACGCAGGCGAAAAAACGCCGCCAAAAAAACCCATGCTTAGGCAAATAATTGTCACAAACAATTTAAGGAAAAGAATTAAAATTATAAATGATAAAGTATATGATCTCTCGAGCAAACCTAGAATAGTTTCTCCACCCAATCCCAAAACCTCTGGGACGAAGCCACCTACAATTCCTACTATAAATGTAGCACATAATATTCTGTAGAGTTCTGACGAAGCTACTTTGTTCGCATTTTTCTGAAGTCCAAGTAAAGATTTCATGAAAATTACTGCAATTAAAGCACACAAAGGACCAAGAATTAGTGACAGTGATACAGAAGGCAACATAGAAATATCAGAGTTCGTATTCTGAAATAAAATACCACTTGGAAAAAAATAATTTGTTAATGTAGAGCTGACCACGCTACTTACAGCTATTGGCGCAATAGCTTTGAATGAAAAGTGTCGCAAAATTGCCTCATGTGCAAATATAATTCCTCCTATAGGTGAATTGAAACCGGCAGAGATCGCAGCTGCCACGCCACATCCAATGAACGTATCTTTTGTTAATAAATTTGGAAATTTTTCATTAATAAGATTTCCAATAGTTCCACCCAAATGTACTAATGGACCATATTGTCCTACTGATGCGCCACCACTTGCTGAAACAAATGCTGAAAATGTCGACAAAAAGCCAGTTTTGGGATCAAGGCTATGACTTTTACTATGAGCACTAAGTATAACGTCAGCTGGTCCATGGTATCTTTCAATTTTTAGCGTTTTTTTTACGAGAATAATTAAAACGGCACAGACTAATAAAAATAATAGAGGTTGGATGCTGAAACAAAAATTTCCCAAATCGAAAAAACAGGTGCTGGAGCTGTCACGCCATGACGAGATATACCCCACACCAGATACAAATCCAACTGATGTAATCGCTACTACTCCCCCAACAAAAACTCCAATTAAAACCACTTGGAAGACTATGCTAAAGGTCTTTAGTACCAAAAAATTTATCTCTCCTACCGACAGAAAATTTTATTTTATAAGAATGTCAAAAACTGTCAAATATTGACGAAGGCTCTGCTACCAATTCACCAAGCCACTGGGCTTCAGGTTCTTCGATAATAGTCCAACCAGCAGGTGCATAATTATATATGTTAGAACGAATACTGAAGATGAAAGCTTTAAACATTTTACAAAGCTCATTGTGATTAAGCGAAGGAGCTTTAGTGCCACTAAACTCTGAGCTAAATATCCCCATTATTTTTCGTGGCTTGTTATCAAGATGAAAATGATATCTGCGATAAACATAGGCATTTAGAATTATTACGGCATTCTCCGCTGCCTCTATCTCCGATAATGTGCGTAATTTTTCTTCTGCAACTCCTTCCAGGTATTGAAAGTTTACAGGCTCGTACTGT
>CACGMO010000034.1 GCA_902574225.1 uncultured Alphaproteobacteria bacterium | reverse complement strand
ATAATCTGGGCTGGGAAAAAGCTTGGACAAAACGCCAGCCTAAGAAGGAATATCAGATAATAATCGTGGGTGGAGGAGGCCATGGACTCGCAACTGCTTATTATTTGGCTAAGAATTATAATATGACGGATATTGCTGTGATAGAAAAAGGTTGGATTGGCGGTGGAAATACTGGGCGCAATACTACTATAATCCGCTCCAACTATTTGCAAGAAAGCTCCATTGGTATTTATGAAAAGTCTCGATTTCTATATGAGACGCTTTCACAAGATCTCAATTATAATATTATGTTTAGCCCTAGAGGCGTTCTAATGCTTTGTCAGACAGAGCATGAACTGAGAGCGATGAAGAGAACATATCATGCAAATAGAATTAATGGGGTAGATACCAAAATGGTTGCTCCAGACAAGGTAAAAGAAATAGTGCCAATTATTAATATCGATGGGCCAAGATTCCCAGTGCTAGGAGCACTTTGGCAGCCTAGGGGCGGAACAGCACGCCATGACGCTGTGGCTTGGGGATATGCCAGAAAGTGCTCTGACTATGGAATCGATATTATAGAGCAGTGTGAGGTTATTGGTGTAAAAAAGAAAAGAGAGAAAATCGTGGGAGTGGAAACTACCAAAGGAAACATAAAAGCAAAAAAAGTTTGTTTCGTCGCGGCAGGTCATTCAAGTGTTCTGGCCGACTTGGCAGGATTTAGATTGCCAATTGAGTCAGTGGCTCTCCAAGCATTGGTGTCGGAGCCAATAAAGCCCATCATAGATTGTGTTGTTATGGCTAATACGGTACATGGATATTTAAGTCAGTCTGACAAAGGTGAGCTCGTTATAGGTGGTGGAGCCGATGGATATAATAACTATAGTCAACGAGGAAGCTTTCTCCATATTGAAGAAACAGTGCGCGCTTTGGTCGAGACTTTTCCGGTAATAAGTCGTTTGCGACAACTGCGACAATGGGGGGGAATAGTAGATATGACAGGCGATAGATCTCCCATAATTTCAAAAACTCCCGTTGATGGTTTGTATATAAATTGTGGATGGGGAACTGGGGGTTTTAAAGCTATTCCTGGTTCAGGTTGGGCTACGGCAGAAATGATTTATAATGAGCAACCGGGGAAGTTGGCATCTCCATTTTCAATAGATAGGTTTTCAGAAGGAAGACTAATAGATGAGAGCGCTGCGGCAGCAGTAGCTCATTAAAGGAGAGTAATGTTAAATTTATTTTGCCCTATTTGCCAAAGAGATTGTGATGAAACAGAGTTGAGTTGTGGCGGTCAAGCCCACTTATTAAGAAGAGATCACGCTTCAAGCGATAAAGATTTCTATGAATATCTATACGAAAGAAAAAATGATAAAGGTATTATTTTTGAGCGGTGGCGGCATGTTTATGGTTGCGGAAAATGGTTCCATACAGCTAGATGCACCCTCACCAATCAAGTATTTGGCTCATATTCAGCAAAAGAGGTGCAACCACCCAAATCTATTTTAGCAACCATTCGGCGTTCGAGAGTTGACTTCAAGGGTTGGGTAAAATGAGTTCTAGGCTGCCACAGGAAGGTTCTCGGATAAACAGAGAAAAAACAGTTGATTTCAGATTTAATGGAAAAAATCTTAAAGGTTTTTATGGCGATACTGTTGCATCTGCTCTGCTAGCCAATAATGAAATGTTCGTGGCAAGATCCTTTAAGTACCATCGGCCACGAGGTATTTTCTCGGCGGGTGAAGAAGAACCAAATGCCCTTATGGGAATAGGAGAAGGGCCTTTTTTCGAACCGAATATCAGAGCCACGGAGGTAAAACTAAAACAAAATATGAATGTTGCTTCGCAAAATCACTGGCCGTCGTTAAAATTTGATTTTCTTTCAATTAATAATTTATTCTCTAGGTTCTTTGCTGCAGGCTTTTACTATAAAACTTTTATGTGGCCAAGAGCAGCATGGAAGTATATCTTCGAGCCAATGATTAGAAGAGCGTCCGGGTTAGGAAATGCACCAAGAGAGTATGATGAAGAGCATTATGAACATATATATTACCATACAGATATACTAATAATTGGAGGTGGATTAGCAGGCATAACAGCTGCTAAAGCACTTAGAGACAGAGGCCTTTCAATAATGCTTTGTGAGAAAGATTGTGTGATAGGTGGAAGGTACCTAGAGGATTCTAAAATAGAGGAGAAAGAGCGGCACGAGAAGTTTCATAAAAATAGTATAGGAATTTTGAAAAAGTCCAAGGATATTTCTGTTAAATTGAATACCACTGTTACTGGCATTTTCGACCATGGTTTTGTATTGGCTTATGAAGAAAATCAACATAATAATACTGTTTCTAAAAAAGCATTATGGAAAATTCGAGCAAAAACAATTATTCTTTGTACTGGAGCCATTGAAAGACCAATAGTATTTCCAGATAACGATTTGCCTGGGATAATGTTGGCTACATCAGTTCGTGATTACTTGCAAAAATATGGTGTTTTATTAGGTGACCGGTTAGTACTTACAACCAATAATGACTACGCGTATAAAACTGTAATTGAACTCAAACACAGAGGCATTGATATACCGGTGGTGTTAGACGCAAGAGCTTCATCCGATAACCCAATTATTAAAGAGGCTGAGGGTTTAGGTATTAGAATACTATTTGGAAAATGCATTGGTAAAGTCGAAGGTAAAAGAAAAGCGTCCGCCATAGGTATTTGCTCTGTAAATGGTGAAGGTACAATTGAAGAACTGATCCCCTGCAATGCAATAGCAGTGTCTGGTGGATGGACGCCAAATGTAAATCTTTGGTCACATTGTGGAGGGAAACTTCTATGGGATAGTGAATGTGGGTTTTATAAACCTAATCCGGAAGATACGCCAATAGGTAGGGAAGGTGAAACCAATATGCTAGCTCTTGGTGCTTGTGCAGGCGTCTTTAGTAATTACGATATCCAAGACCAAGTCCCACGCAAAGTCAATCAATTGGCTTCGCGCCTAAAGATTAAGTCAAAACGATACATTGAGACAAACGTATTTTCTAAAGAGCCAGAAAAAAAGACAAAACCAATTTTTGTATTACCTCATGGTGTGTCAAAAGATAAACAAAAAAGAATGTTTATTGATTTTCAAAATGATGTAAAAGTTAGCGATTTGCATCTTGCTGTTCAAGAAGGGTTTGAGAATGTAGAACATGCAAAAAGATACACCACCTTAGGAATGGCAACTGATCAAGGTAAGACATCAAACATCAATGGTGTTCACGTATTATCAGAAAGCTTGGGAAAACCGGTTGATAAAATTGGGCACACAACTTTTAGACCGCCATATAGACCAATTCCACTCGGATTAATTGCTGGCCAGTATGCAAAAAAGCTATTTAAGCCTGTCAGAAAAACTCCTATCGATAAATGGAATTTAATAAATAATGCAATATGGGAACCCGTAGCAGATTGGAGAAGAGCATACGCATATCCCAAAGGTAATGAAGGTATTAAAGAAACATTAAGTCGCGAAGTTTTAAGCGTTAGAAAAAATGTTGGTCTTCTTGACTCATCAACGCTTGGTAAAATTTTGGTCAAAGGACCTGATGCCGGTCGATTCTTAGATTTAATTTACACAAATATGATGTCAACTCTAAAAGCTGGAAAATGCCGATATGGTCTAATGTGTAATGAAGCAGGTTTTGTTTTTGATGATGGAGTTGTCGCTCGACTCAATGATCAATCATTTTTATGTCATACAACATCTGGGGGAGCAGATAGGGTCTATGCCTGGTTAGAGGAATGGCTTCAGACAGAGTGGCATCACTTAAAGGTATTTATAGTTAATTTAACCGAACAATATTCACAAGTAGCAGTTGCAGGACCAAAAGCTAGGGAGCTTTTACAAACCTTCGGGTCAATTGATTTATCCGCAGAAAAACTTCCTTTTATGAACTTCATAGAAACTAATATCGACGATATATGGGTGAGGATTTACAGAATATCCTTTTCAGGTGAACTATCTTACGAACTAGCGGTTAATTCTAATCAAGCTGAAGAGTTATGGAATAAGCTTATGAAGGTGGGAAAGAAATATAAAGTACAACCATACGGGACTGAGGCACTTCATATTTTAAGGGCCGAGAAGGGCTTCATCGTAGTGGGAGATGAAACAGATGGCACTGTTACTCCACACGACTTGGGAATGGAGTGGATTGTTTCGAAAAAGAAAAAAGACTTTATAGGAAAAAAAGCATTTAGTCTGCCACATTTAAATTCTAGTATCAGAAAGCAGCTAGTGGGTATACTGACCCTTGATACAAATAAAGTTCTCCCGGATGGATGTCACGCTGTAGAAGATGGCAAAGCTATCGGACACGTTACCTCCACTTATTTCTCGCCCACTTTAAAAAGAGCAATAGCTCTTGGATTAATAGAGAATGGTAGGTCTAGAAAAGGATCAACCTTAGAGTTTGAGATTTCATCAAAAGATTCTATTTTTGCAAAGATTGTAGATCCTAATTTCTATGACCCAGCGGGTGCCAAACAAGATGGATAAAATAAAGGGTGATACATTTGTAGACGTTTATTTACTTGGATCAATAAAGTCCTTGAATATACGAGTAGATCATAGGGACAAAAGAAGCCTTAATGTTATAAAAAAAAATATTGAAGTAAAGCTTCCATCAATTCAAAATGCAATGGAGAGGAATGGCTTAACGCTTTGCTGGGTTTCAAATGATGAGTATCTCTTATTAAATCAGAAAAAAGAAAACGATACATTGCTTGCAGAATTTCAAAAGCAAATGAACTTAACAACTGGGGTTGCTGAAAACACAACGGATCTAAGAGTTTGGTTTTTAATAAAAGGTAATAGAGCATTAGATATATTGCGAAAAGGGGTTCCTTTAGACTTAAAAAAATCAAAAATATCCAAAAGTAATTTTCTAAGAACAAGATTGGGTGAAATACAAATTAATATTTTATTTAAATCACTAGATGAAATACTTGTTTCGGTATTAAGATCTCACAAAGATTATATGATTGAGTGGTTCGAAGTGTGTACCAGGCGTGGGACTGAAATTAATTTTGATCTTTAATGCCAGTCATCCAAGAGGCTTCCAGGTTTTTGATTGCGTTTATTCTTTGCTCAGGAGAAGGATGACTAAGTGTCCAAGTAACTTTAGATGAAACTATACCTGTTAATTGCTCTAATTTCTTAAGAAGGCTAATTTGTGGAGCAGTACCAATTCCGGATTTAATTAGTAGAGCAGCAGCATATGAGTCTGCTTCAAATTCATCTTTTCTAGAAAGCCCAGATATTAGGAGTTGAGATAGGTATCTTCCAATTATTGCTCCAATATATGGTAATAACCTACTGAGAATCGTGGAGATCACCATAGAGATTGCGCTTATTGCAGAAAAAGTGATCAGACGTTTTTTTGTATGTCCTAGGGCTAAGTGCCCTAGCTCGTGTGCAATAACTGAAGTCAGTTCAACGCCTGAAACCTTGCCTAACTTGTACTGGTTGATGAACCCCTGCGTAATATAGATATTACCATTAGGCGTCACTAAACCATTAATTTGATTCTCATTTAGAACAAAAACCTGTAAATTACGTAAATCAAGTATTGATTGAAATGATTTTAAATAACTATCAATCACAGGGTCATGGAAAATTCGTGATTTATTCTCAAGCTTCTTGCTTAAATTTCTAGACGAATAAATGGAGCCTATGTAAAGGACAGATATTAACAAAACTATGGGGAGGATCTTAGTAATCATTTTGACTATGAAAGATGTCTCATGCCCTCTTTCAAGCCGTTAAGGGTGAGAGGAACCATTTTATCTTCAAATATGTCTTTTATAATATGAGTTGAATGTGTGTATTCCCAATGCTCTTTGCTGGTTGGGTTTATCCATAAATAGTTAGGCCATTTCGTAATAGCTCTTTCGAGCCATGTTCGTCCTGACTCAGCATTATAATGTTCGTTTGCTCCTCCTGGATATTCTATCTCATAAGGGCTCATTGACGCATCTCCAACAAAAATACATCGATAATCCTTACCATATGTATTCATTACTTCTGTCGTAGGCGTTTGTTCAGTCCACCTTCTATGATTGTTTTTCCACACTCCTTCGTAGAGACAATTATGAAAATAATAGTATTCAAGATGCTTAAATGCTGTTCTAGCTGCCGAAAATAATTCTTCAACCTGTCTTATATAGGCGTCCATAGATCCACCAACATCAAAAAATATGATCACTTTGATAGCATTTCTGCGTTCAGGTCTAGTTCTGACATCAATAAACCCACTTTTCGCCGATGAGCTAATGGTATTCTCTAAATCTAGTTCTTCATCTGCTCCGTCTCTTGCCCATCTTCTTAACCTTTTAAGAGCTATTTTCATTCCTCTAGTACCAAGCTCTATATCACTATCGAAATTCTTAAACTCTCTTTTATCCCAGACCTTAACAGCACGCTTATGCCTACTTTCATGTTGTCCAATACGTACTCCCTCTGGATTATAACCATAGGCTCCAAACGGTGATGTGCCAGCCGTACCTATCCATTTGTTTCCTCCCTGATGGCGATCCTTTTGCTCCTCCAATCGCTTCTTCAATGTTTCCATTAGTTTTTCAAAGCTACCTAAACTGTTTATCTTTTCCATTTCTTCCTTAGATAAGGTCTTCTCAGCCAGTTTTTTTATCCATTCATTTGGAATTTCAATTTTTTTGAAAACTTCTTCTATTTCAATAGCCTCCAGCCCTCTAAATACATGGGAAAAAACCTGATCGAATCTATCGATATGTCTCTCATCCTTAACAAGAGAGGTGCGGGCTAAATAGTAAAAATCGTTAACATCAAAAACTGCTACTCCTGCAGTCAATGCTTCCAAGAACGTCAAATATTCCCGAAGTGAAACGGGTATTTTGGCGCTTTTCATTTCGTTAAAAAGATTTAAAAACATAATGAACCTTTTCTACTTACCAAAAATAATCGCAATGACGATACCGAGTATGAAGAACATTATAGAAAGTACTGTGGATCTATGCAAGATATCCAGTAGTTTACGTTTTCGGTTTAACAGTATGCCTAATACAAGGCCAACCAGGGTTATTATAATTAAAAACATTTTCCTCAATTGCTCTCATTATTCCTTCTGGCCATAAAAGCAAGCCTTTCGAAAAGATGAACATCTTGTTCGTTTTTTAAAAGCGCACCATGTAACTTTGGTAATATATTTTTGCCATCCATCTTTAGGTCATCAGCTTCAAGTTCTTCAACCAATAAAAGTTTCAACCAGTCTAACATCTCTGAAGTAGATGGTTTCTTTTTTAAACCTGGAACTTCTCGAACTTCAAAAAACTGATTAAGTGCAGCATTTAACAAATTTTTCTTCACTTTAGGAAAATGAACGTTAACTATCTCTTCAAGAATTTCTTTTTCAGGAAACTTAATAAAGTGAAAAAAGCATCTTCTTAAAAAAGCGTCTGGTAATTCTTTCTCGTTATTTGAAGTTATTATAACGATAGGGCGATTAGTTGCTCTTATTGTCTCTCCTGTTTCATAAACAAAGAATTCCATTTTGTCTAATTCTTGAAGGAGATCATTCGGAAATTCTATGTCTGCCTTGTCTATTTCATCTATTAAAAGAACGGCTTTACTATTCGCCTCAAAAGCCTCCCATATTTTTCCTTTTTTAATATAGTTTTTTATATTTTTAACTCGTTCATCACCAAGCTGGCTGTCCCTCAATCTGCTCACAGCATCATACTCATATAGTCCCTGTTGAGCTTTGGTTGTAGATTTAATATTCCATTCAATTATTGGTAGTGAAAGACTATCAGCAATTTGTCTTGCAAGTTCAGTTTTTCCTGTACCTGGTTCTCCTTTTACCAAAAGAGGGCGCTCTAGAGTTATCGATGCATTAACAGCCAAAGTTAAGTCATCTGTGGAGATATATTTTGATGTACCTTCAAACTTCATAAAATTTCCTTTCCAATCCAATAAAATTTTTTAAAATCTTATAGTGACAAACCCGAAAATATATATTATCGAATATATAGTAGCAAATTTCTAATCTATCAATGTTGGGGGAATTATGGGTTTAGATTTCGTAAAGTCAAAAGAATTTTTTAAAGAGGATTACAGGCTATCTGAAGAAGAGCCTTTCATGAACAGTAATCAAGTTAAATATTTTAGAAACAAACTCCTTGATTGGAAAAAATCGATACTTTCTGAGAGTAAAGATACGATTAAAGGAATGAAGGAAGAGACAAGAAATATTCCAGATGTGGCTGACAGGGCTTCAGAAGAAACAGATCGGGCGTTAGAGTTAAGAACTAGAGATAGACAGAGAAAGCTAATTTCTAAAATTGAGGCTGCGCTAAGAAGAATAGATGATGGTACTTATGGCTATTGCGAAGAAAGCGGCGAACCTATATCTTTAAAAAGATTAGATGCACGTCCTATAGCAACGTTAAGCGTTGAAGCTCAAGAGCGACATGAGAGGCGCGAAAGAGATCACAGGGACGATTAGACTAAAAGAGAATTTGGGTCTCAGTAAATCAAAAAGTTTTGAAGTAGCAATTATTGGGGGAGGCATTTCCGGCTTATGCTCCGCTCTGTTCTTAAAGCAACTGGGCTGCAATGTTACTATATTTGAAAAAGACAAATTAGTAAAAAGTGAGGGAGCCGGTATTCAGCTCACCTCTAATGGGTTATTAGTTCTAGAGAAGTTAAACCTTGATAGATTGGCGGTTGAAGCTGGTTTAAAGCCTAACAATTTGTGTTTATTTGATGAAACTGACTTCAAAAGTGTCGGTAGTTTGGAAATTCTTGACAGATTAAAAGCTCGTTACGGCAGATCTTTCATTACTTTACATAGATCATTGCTGATAAAAATTTTGTTTGAGAAAGTAAAAGAAGAAAAAATAAAGGTTAACTTTAACTCAAGAGCCCTTCCCTTAGTTTTAGAAGATGAACGAAATATATACATATCGTGCAAAGGGAAAAAAATTGAAAAAGACCTCATAGTTGTTGCAGATGGGGTTGGCTCTACATGGAAAAAAAATATTTTTAGAGAGATCAAGGCCGATACCATTTCGCAATCTGCTTACAGGTTTGTATTAAGTAAAAAAAACTTACCTCCTATTTTCTCCAAAAATAACATTAATCTATTTTTTGGTAAGGGCAGACATTTTGTAACTTATCCAACTGGAAAAAATGGAATGATAAATTTTGTTTTCTGTAAAAGAGAAAAAGGACAGATGATTAATAACTGGAAGGAAAAGGTAACAAAGCAGAAATTTTTAAATGATTTTGAATTAAATGAGAGCCTTAAAATTTGTCTACCCGATGTGCAAAAGATTTATAGGTGGCCTATTATTGAGAGTGAAAAACCTACTACATTACACAAGAAAAATGTTGTCATGGTAGGGGATGCTGCAAAAAGTATGCTTCCCTACATGGCTCAGGGAGCCAACAAAGCTCTTGAAGACAGTTGTGAGCTAGCAAATTGCATAAAGGATTTCCCCTTAAATGTTGATGAGGCACTAAAAAGTTATTCAAAAAGGAGAATTAAGAGAATACATCAATTTGATCAAGTTTCTAGGCTGAATGAAAAGGTGTATCATTTGGAACAAAGAGTGTTAAGGAAAATTTTTTTTGTTTTTTTGCGTTGTCTAACCAGATTATCTCCAAACTTGTTTTTTAAAAGGCTAGATTGGATTTATAATTACAAAGCTTGATTTATTTTTCACTAAGTGAAATCCAGACAGGAACATGGTCTGATGGTTTAGCTTGGTCTCTTAAAGTTGTTTCGATCCAGCTATCTTCCAGTTTGTCAGCTGCGTTAGGGCTTAAAAGAATGTGGTCAATTCGGACTCCATTATTTTCCTCCCAAGCTCGATTTCTATAATCCCACTGAGTGAACACTGAATCAGTTTCATCTAATATCCTTATTGCATCTAAGTAGCCTAAATTAAGCAGGTAATTAAATTTAGCTCTAACTTGGGAATCAAATAACGCATCCTCTGTCCACTGATCAGGGTACTTACAATCAATATATTGAGGAATTACATTAAAATCTCCTAGAACAATAATCTCCTCTTCGGACATAAGAGCTTTTTTACAATATTGATTCAGTCTATCCATCCATTCTAATTTATACGCGAACTTTTCTGTTCCTTTTGGGTTTCCATTCGGCAGATAAATACATATAAACCTCTTTTCTTGGTAATAGGCCTCAATAAAACGTGATTGTTTATCGATACTATCAGCAGGTAAAATCTTATTTGATAATTTAGCCTCACCTTTTGTAAGGATCGCAACTCCATTAAAGGACTTTTGGCCGTTAAGGTAACAATGATAGCCAAGCTTCTCAAAGTCAGATCTGGGAAAGTCTGCATCCTGAATTTTTATCTCTTGAAGGGCAACAACATCTGGGTTGGTTTTTTCCAGCCACTCTAATAGTGTATCAATCCTTGCTCGTACACCATTAACATTAAAGGTGACTATTTTCATCAGCTAATCTATTTGAATGAAGGGGAGAAGGAGAAGCTTGTACCACATCCACATGACGAGGTTGCATTGGGATTATTAATTTTGAAGCTTGAACCTATAAGCTCTTCACAGTAATCAATTTCCGCACCTTCTAAAAATTGTAAAGAAGTGTTATCTATAATGACCCTACTTTCCTCTTTTTGGAAAACTTGGTCGTTTTCATTGACCTTATCAACAATATTAAAAAGATATTGAAAACCTGAGCACCCACCACCTTTAACAGCAACTCTTAATGTCTTACTTTCACAAGAATCTGCTATTTTTCTAAAGGCTCTGTCAGTTACCCTCGGTGGTATTCTTAAATTCATTTTTTCTTTCTTTACATTTTAAGCTCAAGCGTAATATATACTTGTCTGATTAAATAGGCAAGAAAAGAGCTTTTTTTGAAGATAGCATCTGATCCCAACAAATCAATAGGAAGAGTGCATGAAGAAAAACCTTGTGCCATCAGATCGATTTTCCAGAGAGATAGAGATAGAATTATCCATTCCAAAGCTTTTAGGAAGTTACAAAATAAATCTCAAGTTTTCTTTTCTACTACCAATGATATTTTTAGAACTCGACTTACACATACGATTGAAGTAAGTCAGATTTCAAGAACTATAGCAAACCATCTCGGTTTAAATATCGATCTATGTGAAACTGTTGCCCTCGCCCATGACTTAGGGCATCCACCTTTTGGTCATACCGGTGAAGAAAGATTGAATAATCTTATGCAAGAAGTTGGTGGTTTTGACCATAACTTTCAAACTCTTAAAACAGTCACGGTTCTAGAGAGACAATACGTGAAGTTTTCTGGGCTAAATTTATGTTTTGAATCGTTAGATGGAATAGTTAAGCACAATGGACCTATTGATGAAAAAAACAAGCTGGTTAGCTTGTTTTGGGATGAAAATATTGCGTTGGGAGAGAGCAGTGGTGAGAGTTGTTTAAGCCTATTCCCATCTTTAGAGGCACAAGTAGCGTCACTATCTGATGATATCGCTTACTGTGCACACGATATTGCTGATGGACATGAAGCAGGAATTTTGTCGTATGAAAACTTAAGGACTTCTCCATTTTTTGGAGAGTTTTTGGTGCCAGAACAACCCAGAGAATATCATGTCTCGCTTTCAGTGGCGCAAGGTTGTAGAGATTTAATTAGATATTTGGTGAACGATTTAATTTTTCAAACACGAAAGAACATTAAAGATCTCCAAAAGAATGCATCTGGCACGAAAAATTCAAATCTGATCGCATTTTCCTCCGGCACGGTCAAAAAAGTGGTAGAATTAAAGAAATATCTCTTTAAAAACCTATATAGAAGTCAACAGATAAATTTTATGAGAAGCCAGGCAGAGGAAATAGTAAACACTTTATTTGAATATTATTTAGATAAATTCGATGATATCCCGCTATCATTTATTGAGAATGAATATTATTCGAAATTTGAATCGTTCAGAGACAGGGAATTAAATCTGGTTGGAGATTTCATCGCAAGTATGACCGATAAAGAAGCGCTAGAGACTTTTGGTCAAATAAAAAACGGGTTATATAGAAAAATCTGAGGGAGCAAAAATTGGATATTGTCAATATTTTGAGAGATAAAATCCTTAATTGTGTCGATCAATTGGTTGATGAAAGAAATTTTAAACAGTCCATTAACATGAATAATATTGTGGTTGAACGACCTAAGAAGCAAAACCGTGGAGATTATTCTACAAATGCTGCGATGGTTCTTGGGAAAGCACTCTCTTCTAACCCAAGGGATTTAGGGGAAATAATTAGTCTTAAGCTAATGGATGGCGAGCTCATATCTAACGTATCACTCGATGGGCCAGGGTTTCTTAATATCACAATTAATTCGAAGGTTTGGGACAGGCTAATATATGAGATAAGTTCTCATAATGATCGATATGGAGAGGTAAGCTTTGGGCGTGGGAAAAAAGTAAACTTGGAATTTGTATCTGCTAACCCGACCGGCCCTCTTCATCTCGGGCATGTTAGAGGAGCTGTATTCGGAGATGTTCTTTCTAGGTTATTGGAGTTTGTAGGTTTCAAAGTTACTCGGGAATATTATGTCAATGATGGTGGAGCGCAAATTGGTATTTTAGTTAGAACCATATATTTTAGATATCTAGAAAAGTTGGGAGAAGTTATAGAGCTCCCTGACGAGTCGTATCCGGGAGATTATTTAATTCCAATAGCTGAAAAGCTTATAGAAAAATATGGTAATAAACTGAAAAATCTTGGAGAGGATGAGAGAGATAATATTATTCGCAGTTTTTCTATAGATCATATGATGAAGGTAATAAAAGCGGATCTGAAGTCTCTAAATATAGAGATGGATAATTTTTTCTCGGAGCAGGTAATGATCGATTCCAATGCAATAGATAAATCCATTAGCGCACTTAAAGATAAAGGGTTGATTTACACAGGAATAATTGACGCACCTAAAGGTAAGATTCACGCTGATTGGAAAGCGCGAGAGCAACTGTTGTTTAAATCAACCGTATTTGACGATGATATCGATAGACCAATAAAAAAATCTGATGGATCATGGACTTACTTTGCACCCGACTTAGCCTATCACGCAGATAAATTAAATAGGGGCTTTGATGTGGTTATAGATGTTTTAGGAGCTGACCACAGTGGATATGTAAGCCGCTTGAAAGCAGTCATAAATGCGTTCGCTGAAAAAAACGTTGAGTTTGAAGTAAAGCTAGTACAACTAGTAAAACTCATTAAAAACAAAAAAGTCCTGAAGATGTCAAAAAGGGCTGGTGACTATATACTTATTCAAGATCTTTTAAAGGAGGTTAGCTCTGACGTTATAAGATTTGTAATGCTTAGCAGAAATAATGATATTCCATTAGATTTTGATATTGATTTAATGCTGTCTAAGTCAAAAGATAATCCTGTATTTTATGTTAATTATGCACATGCAAGGATAGTTTCAGTTTTTAAAAGGGCAAAGGAATTAAACATTTGGCCGATATTGAAGATGGAAAATTCAGAGAAAAAGAACTATACGTATATAGAGAGCGAATTGGGCTTGGTAAAAAAACTTTCAGAGTGGCCAAATATTGTAAAACAATCAGCCAGATATCATGAGCCCCATAGAATTGTTTACTATTTAAGCGAGGTAGCATCTTCTTTTCATAGTCTATATCAATCCTCGAGTGACTCTATTCCTTACAGATTTATAGTAGAGGGGTCAAAAGGATTATCAATTAAACGTTTGTTTTTAGCAAAGTCCACCCAGATAGTCATAAAGAACGGGCTTTCTATTCTAGGTATTGTTCCTTTGGATGAAATGTATTAAAATCAGCGTAAAAAATGAGTGAACAGGCACAAGACATCGCATCTTATACCAGAGAGAAAAAGACCAGCTTAGATTATTTGTTTCTGGTTGGGGGTTGGTTTGTGAGTTTTTTTTCATTGGTTATTATAGTTCTTATTTCTTATTGGGCGATTAAAATTCCTGAAAAGAGTGTAAATAATTTACCTATAATAAATGCTTTGAAAGGAGATATAAGGGTTGAACCTGATGACCCTGGTGGAAAATTATTCGAAGAGGCAGATTTATCAATTTACCAAAACCTTGATAGTGATCCTAGGGTGCCAGAGAAGAATGAAATTATTCTGAAAAATTCAGACCAGAATTTTGTAAATCTTCGGAAAGAAATAAAGGTCAATGAACTTATTAAAGGTGATCAGAAAAATTTAACCTCAGCTATTGAGGATGCTCTCAGAGAGGTCGTGAATAGTAATGAAGAAAAAAATAATGAGCCAGAAGCCACAAACCAGCAAGGGATAGTGAAACTTTATTTAGGCTCATTCGATACTTTGTCGCAGGCAGATGAATTCAGACAATTCATAAAAAGAAGAAACGATACCCTTCTTAATATTAACAACTTAAAAGTTTTTGAGCAGTTAGAAGGCGAAACAATTTTTTTTCGGGTTGAGTTGACTAATATTGGTTCTGAAGAAGAAGGTAAAAAGGTGTGTTCAATACTTTCCAGTAGACAATTTTCGTGCCTATTGCTCAATGAATTAGGTAGTAATTAATAGAGAAATGGATCAAGTAAACAAATATAATAAGGATATCAAGCCTGAATTACATGTCAATTTGGATGGATTTGAGGGTCCGTTGGATCTTTTGCTTACGCTTGCAAAGAAGCAGAAGGTGGACCTTAAAAAATTACAGTTAGGTATTCTTGCCGATCAGTTCCTAGATTATCTTAGGGACCAGAGGTTTAAGTTTAAATTAGAATTTGCTGGAGACTATCTAGTTATGGCCTCATGGCTAACGTTACTGAAAAGTCAATTAATCATTCCGCAAGATGAGCTCAAAGAAGAGGATGCTGATAAGATAAATGAACTATTAGCGTTAAGACTTCAAAGATTAGCTAAAATAAGAGAAAATGCTACTTGGCTATTTGATAGACCGCAGCTTTTTAAAAATTTTTTTCCAAGCGCTCTTAATCGAGATGAAAGAGTGATTAAAGAAGATTTTTTAAAGGTTCAGCTGGCAGATGTTTTAAAGGCCTATATGGGGATTGTAGATAAGAGGAATTATGAAGTACCTCTGGGTACCAAAGAGGAGTATTTGTTTTTAGACAAAGCGATTAGCTTTATTGAGCAAAAAGTTAAGGGATCAAAAGCATTAATTAGTTTCCCAAATTTGGTTAAGGAAATACATGCCTTATCAGGGATTGAGGCCAAGCGTTGTGCTGCATCTATTTTCTGCGGATTGCTTGAATATTCAAAATTAGGAAAAATTCAAATGAAGCAAGCAAATGCCTTTTCTAGTTTAGAGTTGGTTAAAGTTAGCAACGGAAATACTGTTTAATGGAGTTATCTTTGAATCAACAAGATATGGAGAGGGTTATTGAAGCATTACTATTTACTTCCTCAGAGCCACTTTCAATAAAGGATTTAAAGAGAAATTTGCCTCAAAATGCGGATATAGAGTCTATAATTGAAACACTACAAAAACGTTATGAAACAAGAGGTGTTAATTTAAAACGCTTTGGAAATTCAATTGCTTTACGAACTGCTAAGGATTTAGATCATATATTCGTTAAGAAAATGTTTGCTAAGAAGAACCTGTCAAGGGCTGCAAGAGAAACCTTGGCTATCGTAGCATATCATCAACCAGTTACTAAGCTAGAAATTGAAGAGATAAGAGGCGTTAGTGTGGGGTCCGGTACAATTGATCTCTTGATGGACTTAGAATGGGTAAAATTTGGTAGAAGGAAATCAAGCCCAGGCCGTCCTGTGACTTTCCAGATAACCGATAAGTTCCTTGATTATTTTGATTTAAACAGTCCAAAAGATCTTCCAGGAGTGAAGGAACTCAGGGATCTTGGGTTATCCGTAAAAAATTTAAACCGAAGTTAGTCTACTGCCAATTTTTAAAATGCTTGGACAACTTAAGTGTTTGTCCCTGGTAATTAGAGCCAATAATTTCTCCATACACTACATTTGGTATGCTGGATAGTGTCTCATATATCAGTTTGCCAATAATCTGACTGTCTTCCAGTATAAATGGGGTTTCGTGACACCTAATTTCAAGTACAGCCTTCGAGCGCTTGTCCACAATATTTTTTGTAAAACCAAACCCAGGATCAAAAAAACCAGCATAATGTACGCGAAACTCTCCCATCCTGACTTCATAAGGAACCATCTCCGCAGCTGTCTGGGGTGGTATGGTAATGTACTCTTTACTTCTTAGGATATAAAATGCTCCCGGCGCTAAAGTTATATAACCTTCTTTCGAGAATAGTCTTTCCCAAAAAGTTTCCACTTTATAGAAATTAAGCTTACTTAAATTAATTGCGGGGCAACTTTTTCTTGCTTTAAAGCCTATTGGTTCATTTTCTTTACCCTTTAAATTGACAGAGATTGTAATGCCGTTATCAATCTGCGATGTATTTTCTACTAAATTAAATCTAGTATTTAGCTTTTCTAGTTGTCGATCAGTTATAATTTGTTGCTCGTTGTGAAATCTTAGCTGGTTTAATGTCATCCCTTCCCTGATTATTATTGAAAAAGATATAGGAGCTATCTCCACATAAACTTTGCCGTTGTAACCTTTTCTGACTCGATCAAAACAGCTAGAATTATCTGAGATCAATCGTGTCAATATGTCTAATCTTCCAGTTGAGCTTTTTGCATTAGCTACCGCCGAAATGTTATCTGGCAAACTTAATTCTTCCTGTATTTGTATTATATATATTTTACCCTTTACAAGTGTCTTAAAGTCACCAATGTCTATCTCCCTCTTTTTTAATTTAGATAGCTTTTGTCTGACAGTTTTCTTGTGTCCAGGTAAAAATGAAGCTTCAACTTCCCAACATTTTTTAGAAAGTCTTAAGTCCACACTGGCAGGTTGGATTTGGTTGTCGGTTAAGGGACGCAGACACTTTATAGATGATTGCTCATGTAAAGCTTTTATTTGCTCCGCAGGAAGAGCCCCTTTTCTTTTTAAAAGCATTAATTTACTCATGTGTTGGTCGGGCTAGCGAGATTTGAACTCACGACCTTTCGTCCCCCAGACGAACGCGCTACCAGACTGCGCCATAGCCCGCTGTTAATCAAATATTTTTTCTAGCTATCATTTTTTCTCGTAACTTATTTAAAGATGCTATTATGCAATTAATCTCGAGCTTTTTCTTTTCACTAGAAAGGCTCTTAATTAAAATCATCCTTTCCCCCGTATGGTTGAAGTTAATTTGTATCTTTCGTTTTTCGACGGCTAAGTAGTCATCTATTTCTTCATTTGTTCGAGCAACTACAAACTCTTTACCTTTTTTTATAATAGTCTCTTTAACCTTCTTTATCGTAAAATTTTTACCATGGAGTAGTGTTTTAACGCCTCTAATAAAATCAATGTCTCTCGGCCTATAATATCTTCTTCCGCCCTTTCCCCTCATGGGTTTTATTTGTTTAAACTGGCTTTCCCAGAAACGAATCACGTATGGTTGCAACTCTAATTCTCCAGCTACCTCAGATATGGTGCGAAAAGCTCTAGGTGATTTTTGGGTATCAAATTTTGTGTTCAATTTTTTTCAGATTTGTTAATACGTTCTTTCATCAATTTAGAGGGTTTGAAGCTTATTACTCGCCGAGCATTTATGGTGGCTGCAACCCCCGTTTTCGGATTTCTACCAATCCTTTCCCGTTTTTGTCTTGGAGTAAAAGTACCAAATGACGACAGTTTCACACTTTTACCATCGATTAGTGCGTTCGATATCTGGTTCAAAACAGTCTCTAACATATGAGAGCATTCATGTTTTGATAGCCCTACATGTCTAAATAGTGCCTCACTAATATCTTGGCGAGTCAATGTTTTGCGAGCCATTTAAACCTCCCCTTACAAATTAATTTAAGTATTATTGCAATGTCAACTTAAGTTTTTAGAGTAAGTTAGACGGATTTTGTCGTACACATATTCTTTGCTAATTTTAACGCTGAGTAAAAGCTCTTGGAGTCAGAACTACCATGGGATTTTATCACTAGACCGTTTAAACCGACAAAGACCCCTCCATTAAGAGTTCTTGGGTCCATTCTTTCTTTGAGTCGCCTAAGCTTTCTTTTCATCAGGAGACCCATGAATATTCCAGATATAGATGAACTGAACTCATCCAAGAAAAATTTTTTAATTAAATTTGCCGTGCCTTCAGCTGTTTTTAAAGCGATGTTTCCACTAAAACCGTCGGTTACTATAACATCAGCTTTATCAGAAGAAAAATCGCTACCTTCTACAAACCCAACGTACTCAATTTCTCCATTTTTGAAAGTTTCGATAAATAACTCTGATGCTTTTCTTAACTGTTCATTCCCTTTATGTGTTTCCGTACCAACGTTCAATAATCCCACTTTGACCTTTCGTGTGTTAAAAACTTTTGAGAATATATCTGAGCCGAAGTTAGAGTAAGCGAGTAGATCAGATGGCTGTGCCTTTATATCGGCTCCAGCGTCTAGAACAACATTAAAACCTTTGTCGGAGGTAGAAGGCCAAAAGATAGCGATAGCAGGTCTTTTAACTTCAGGAAGTTTTCTCAAAAGCAGGGTTGAAATAGCCATTAAAGATCCCGTGTTTCCGCATGAAATTGCGACCTCTGCTTTTGATGATTTAACACTTTCTATTGAATTCCACATACTTGAGTTTTTCCCTCCCCTAATTGATTGAGAAGGTTTATCCCCCATTTGGATTACTTTGTCACAGTGCTTAATTTTACACATCTTTTTTATCTCAGGATACTCATTAAGCGCTCTGGACAGAGCTTTTTTATCGCCATGCAAAAGTAAGGTATCATTGATGTTTTCAGAACAAAACTGCTTCACTCCTCCGACAATATCATCAACAGAGTTATCGCCTCCCATACAATCAACTGAGAGAGTGATTTTATTATTTCTTATCATTAGCTTTCAGGTATACTTATTCTAGCTAAGTAACGTCAATCTTCGTCATCACCAACGTCAGATTCTATTTTATTAATTACTCGTTTCTGTTTATTTCCAGAACCATAATAACCGCAGGCACCACATACGTGATGAGATAACTTAAATTCCCCACAATTGCCACATTCTCCGTACTGGCGAGATATTATTCCGTCGTGCGCTCTTCTCAAACCTCTTTTCGATCTCGTAATTTTACTCTTAGGCACACCCATCTGGATTCCTCATAGTATTATTGAATTTCTTCAAGGCACCATAAGCAAAATTGAAAATAGCGCAAGTAAAATCTTGTAATTACTTTTTGAGTTTGCTCAAAATAGAAAAAGGATTTTTTCTATCCATACTTTCTGTTTGTGTAAAACTTATAGATGCTCCAGACTTTTTTGGATAATCAGGTGTTTCGAGACTGATGGTTTCCATTAATATGTCGCCTAAATTAATTTCGTCTAGAATAATATCGTTATCGAATGATTTTTCATTGAGCTCGAAAACGCTCTTTTTCATTGGTTTATTTTCGGCTGATCCAATAAAAAATGTTCTTGAAAGTCGTTTAAATATAGTAGTGACCACAGGTTCGAGTGTTAGTGAGCAAGGTTGTATAAGTTTTGCTTTGACCGTGCCATATAAAAATATTTGGTTTGCTAATTGTATTTTTAAATACCCGTTGAAGCTCGCCTTCTTTGCCTCTAAAACGTTCAATTTTTTTGGCAATTCCCTCAGAGCATCCTTGGAACAAACAAGGTGAAACTCGTACTCGATTTCTCTTTTTATTTGTTCTATTAAGATAATGTAAGAGAAATTATCTATTTCCTGCTTTTTTTTCATGATATATCATATGGTTATTGAAAATTTAAAAAAAATTTAACAACAATTTTAAAATGTTTAAACAAAAAATTATACTTTTGGTTTTAGCTTGTTTTTTTCTAAATACTTGTTCGGGAATTAAAGTTAATAATGGCTACATGCCGGTGCAGGACAGTGTCGATCAACTTAAAGTCAATAAAACTTCTTTGTCTTTTGCAAAATCTAGATTAGGGGAGCCTGCTTTGATTTTAGGCAAACAAGAGCCAATATTTATATATTCTTCTCAGGTCACCAATAGAATATTATTTTTTGAACCCAAAGTGATTTCCAGAGATGTTTTAGTCCTCTACTTTAACAAAAAAAAGAAATTAAAAAGGCTTGAAAAGTTTAACTTGAAAGATGGAAAGTCTTTTCAAATGAATAAGGGTGCTACCACCTTAAATGCAGAGCAAAGATCGTTAATTGCGACACTTTTCTCAAATATCGGAGTTGGCGGCGTAAGGATCCCGGATTAAGTTGGCCTAAATTTTAATGCAACACCATTAATACAATATCTCAGACCAGTAGGTTCAGGACCATCTTCAAAAACATGCCCTAAGTGTGCTTTGCAGCTACTGCAATGCACTTCTATTCTTCTCATTCCATGTGAAAGGTCTACTTTTACGGCTACACTTTCCTCAGATAAGGGGCTGCTGAAGCTAGGCCATCCGGAACCACTTTCAAACTTCTCGTATGAAGAAAATAATTCACTTGAACAACAAACACAGAGGAATTTTCCTTCATTACTTGGAAAGCCTGGGTGTGAAAAGGGAGGTTCGGTCTCACCTAGTTGCGTAACGGCATACTCCATGCGGGATAACTTTTTATTTTCCATATGCTACTCTATAATTAAGAAAATCCTGTTAATATATAGCTCAAACTTAAGAAAGATCAAATAATGAGATACCGAATAGAGTTTGGTCAATCGGATGCCAACCGGGTGAAAGCTCAAAAATTTAGGCAAAGGTTTTTTAGGGAATCTGAAACTGGTTTGGATGAAGACAAGTTTGATAAAATTTCTGACCATTGCCTAATATTTGATGAAAAGAAAGACGATAAGTTAGTTTTAGTTTTTAGATCAAGGTCGTTTTTGAGCATGAAAGATATTCTGTACAGCTACTCTGCGCAATATTACGACTTAACCACGTTGAGCGAGTTACCTTTCAAACCTATGGAGATTGGAAGACTATGTGTTGATAAGAGAGCTAGAGACCCTTTTTTACTTTTGACTGCCTTTAAATATCTTACTTCACTAATCTCTAATGGTGGAAGGGATTTTATATTTGGATGCACCAGCTTTTCCGGAGCAAACAACCCAAAGCATTTGGCTTCTTTGAGATCTTTGAAGCAAAACCAGCTAGCAGAACCAAAATTATCAATCACAAAGAAATCAAACAGCATTTTAGATATTAAAACACTTATTGGTTCGGATAACCAAAAAATGGATAATAATTTTTTGCCTCCTTTACTAAAGTTTTACCTTAGGCTCGGTGGGAAAGTCTCTGATCATGCAGTGATTGACAGCGATTTAGATACTTTACATGTTTTTACTTATCTGGATTTAAACAGAAAAAAAATTAATTAGCTTTGATCTACAATTTTGTTACACGGTTTTTATAGTTGGACCAAGCAACAGGATCATCTAAAAATTTTCTTATTTCTATAAGAATGCTTGATTCAAATGTATTCATCAAACGCATTTGGTTATATACTTCTTCCCAATCGGTTAGATGGTATACTTCGATATCATTTCTTTTCATTGAAATGTCAGCTTCCTTGAATATGTTATACTTGAAAACAACCAAACTGAGGTTACACTCAATACCGTTGGACCTGATATTTTTGACAAAATTTATTTTGGATTTTCCATCTGTCATTAGATCTTCTACCAATATGCTTTTCTTGTCCTTAAAAATATCCCCTTCAATCAATTTATTTTTTCCATAGTCCTTTGCTTTTTTCCTCACATAAGATAACGGTAGACCCATTTTTTCTGCTATTACTGCACCAAACGGTA
>CACGMO010000033.1 GCA_902574225.1 uncultured Alphaproteobacteria bacterium | reverse complement strand
GTTTTGAATAATGGAGAGCCAAAACTCATTGAATATAATGTGCGTTTTGGTGATCCCGAATGTCAAGCTCTGTGTGTTCGATTAGGTGCTCAGATATTCGATATATATTTTAGTGGAGCAAAAAATGAATTATCTAGTTTATCTATTAATGAGGCATGTGACAGTGCTATCACAGTTATTGTTGCAGAAAAAGGATATCCAAAAAATCCAAGAAGTGATTGTGAACTCAACGACATAGTTGATATAAAATATAATAAAGCGTTAAAGATATTCCACGCTGGCACTTATTTTAAAAATAACTTTTTATGCAATACTGGGGGACGAATTTTTAGTTTTACAGTAAGAAGCGAAAATCTTAAAGAAGCTAGAACAATAGTGTATAAAGCACTAAATAAAATAGAAAATGAAAAAATTTTTTACAGAACAGATATTGGCACCTATTAAATTAAATTTGTTTTTCGGGCATCCTTACAATTAAGCCTTCTAAATCATCAGTAACTGTAATTTGGCATGTTAGCCTAGAGGTTTTATTATCGGGGGAAAAGGCAAATTCTAGCATGTCACTTTCCATGTCTTCTTTTTGGGGAAGTTTATCAACCCAATCGTTATCAATATAAACGTGGCAAGTGGAACAAGCACAGGCTCCTCCACAATCAGCTTCAATGCCTGGAATATCGTTGTCACGAGCACCCTCCATCACTGTTAGCCCATCTTCTACATCGACAACGTGTTCGGTCCCATTGAACTCTATATAAGTAATTTTAACCATTGGGGAGGAACTTAATATTATTTTTTTAATTATACAATCTTAAATTTAATCTATTAATAACAAAAAAAATGTTCTATTTTTGTTCTCATGAAAAATGCTCGAAAAAAAGATGCAATCTTGACTTGTGCTGAATTATGTACTTTAGAGAATAATTCTTTTGCATCAGTTGCTGGATTTGTAATTGTTAAACAGATGCCTTCAACTGCTAAAGGGACAGTATTTCTAACATTAGAGGATGAAACAGGGACATCAAATATTATTTGTTGGAATAGTGTTTATAGAAAATTTAGGGATCAAGTTGTATTCTCTTCGTTTTTATTAGTACGTGGACAGCTACAGAGGGAAAACGAAGTCTCTCACCTAATTGCTGATGATATAAGAGACATCTCAAGACTTCTCGAACTTATTCCAAATATAAAATAAACCCACACTATTGAGTCGGCAGACCAATAAATCTTCTCATTCCGTTTCTAAGTATCAGCATTAATATTGATGTTTTGTTTGCCTTTTTTGCCTCTTCGTTAAGTTTGTAAAGTTCATCTGTAGAAGAGATCTTTTTCCGGTTTACTTGAATAATTACGTCTCCCTTTTTCAAGCCTTTTTCCTCTGCAACAGACCCTACTTTTACATCTACTATAACAACTCCGTTTACACTTTGATCAATACCAAACTGTTCAGCTACTTCTCTCCCCAAATTAGACAAAGTCATCCCTGCAAACTCAACTTTTTTTGTCCTTTGTCTTACTGGTTGACTTGATGCAATGTTATCTTCTAACCGACCTAGCTTTACAGACAAAGACACCTTCTTTCCATCCCTCAGCACCTTCACTAACACCTGTTTACCTACTGAACTATCACCAACTATCCTAACTAGCTCTCGGGTGTCCTTTATCGTCTTACCGTCAAACTCAATAATAACATCTCCTGATTTTATACCCCCAGTTTTAGCAGGTCCATCAGGGACATCAGTCACCAAAGCACCATCGGTTTTTTCAATACCAAGAGCTTCTGCGACATCTTCAGTAACATCTTGTATTCTTACCCCTAACCAACCTCTTCTTGTCTCACCAAAAGTCTTGAGCTGGTCGATTACTTTTTCAACTACAGATGATGACATTGAGAAACCTATACCTATAGACCCACCATTCGGAGAAAGAATCGCCGTGTTAACACCAATTACTTCACCATCCATATTAAAAAGTGGTCCTCCCGAATTTCCTCTATTTATGGCGGCATCAGTTTGTATAAAATCGTCATAAGATCCACTCAAAGCCCTTCCTCTAGCAGAAATAATACCTGCAGAAACTGAGAATCCTTGACCTAAAGGATTACCTATAGCTAAAACCCAGTCACCTACTTTGGCCTTGTTGCTATCTCCAAACTTGACAAAATTTAGCTTATCTTTTGCCTTAACTTTCAAGAGAGCTATGTCGGTTTTAGGATCAGTTCCAACTACAGTTGCCTCCATTAATCTCCCGTCAAAAAATTCAATCTCTATCTGATCCGCGTTTTCAATAACGTGGTTATTTGTTACAACATATCCGTCAGCTGAGATAATAAAACCCGAGCCCAGTGCTGTGCCCCTTCGCTGTCTTCTAGGTGCACCATTTTGTTCTCTATCCATAAAGTCTCTGAATAAATCTTCGAATGGCGAACCAGGTGGTAGTTGTGGGTTGAGCTCTTGCCTGTTAGGCACGGTGGAGCTGGTGGTAATGTTAACCACTGAAGGACTTAATTTCTCCACAAGATCACTAAAACTACCCGGCATACCCTTTCCGTGAGATATACCACTGACAAAGATAAAAAATAAGAAAGTACAAACTGGTAAAAAAGCGTAAGAACAAAATTTCTCTGCAGTATTTTTTCTCAAGACGTTCATGTAAGTTCCATCCTAAATATCTGTTACACCTATAATAATTATCCCAATAGCCATCATTACTAAACCAATTCGAGATAGCTGTTTATTAGGAATGATCGAAATTTGACTCAAAGTTTTTTTTAGTCTTTCTGGTATAATCGCTAAAAAGAACCCCTCAAATGCTATCACGGATCCCAAAGCGAACAGCACCTTTTCTATCACTCTTTTTCACTTTCCTTTATATAATCAAAGAATTCGGAGTTGGGGCTTATGACCATTGTGGTGTTTGATCCTGTCATTGATTGCTCGTAAGCTATCAGTGACCTGGTGAAAGCATAAAACTCTGGGTCTCTGCCAAACGCATCTGCAAAAATTTTGGTCGTTAGGGCATCAGCAGTACCCCTTATTATTTCAGCTTCTTTCTTTGCTTCAGATACAGTCTCAACAGCTTTTCTGTCAGCTTCTGCTCTGACTATTTGAGCAGCTTCTTGACCTCTAGCTCTCTCGTCTGCTGCCATTCTTTCTCTCTCTGCCTGCATTCTTCTAAAAGTTGCTGCTAAGTTTTGTGTAGGCAGGTCAGCTCGTTTAATCCTAACGTCAACTATCTCTACACCTAAACCTTTCGATTCTATCTTTGCGCTTTCTGTTATTCTTGTCATTAGCTCTATCCTATCTGTTGATAAAACTGCATTTGAAGTCACAGATCCAAGTACTTCTCTTAATGCCGCATTCAAAATCCTTTCAAGGCGACTTTCAGCTGTAACAATTCCCCCAGTTCCTACGGCTTGCCTGAACTGAACGACATTGATAATTCTGTATCTTGCGAAAGCATCTACCACCAATCTTCTATCATCAAGCGGTGTTACTTCGAGAGGCATGGTGTCGAGAGACAGTATCCTGTCATCGTACCTCACGACTTGTTGTATAAATGGTAGTTTAAATGCTAAGCCAGGTTCTTCTTTCACATCAGCAACTTGTCCAAATTGTAATACAAGCGCTTTTTGCCTTTCGTCAACTACAAAGAGTGAGGAGTATGCAACGAACGCTATGAGCGCCACTATTATTGATGTAATCCGTAAAACCATTAATTGTTTCCTCCTGCTCTGAGTTGATTGAGTGGGAGATACGGAACAACCCCTTGTTCCCCTCCAACATTTTGATCTAGAATAACCTTGTCAACATCACGCATGATTGACTCCATTCTCTCCAAATATAACCTTTTTCTCGTTACATCTTTAGCTTTGACATACTCTTCGTAAACGGAAACAAATCTAGCAGCCTCACCTTCACTTTCATTGACTACCCTAGCCTTATATCCTTCTGCCTCCTGTATTAATTGAGCTGCTTCCCCACGAGCCTTCGCTAATGCCTGATTAGCGTAAGCGTCAGCTTGTTTCTCCAGCGTATCCTTCTCTTGCTCTGCAGCTTGTACGTCTCTGAAAGCGTCAATAACTTCGCCGGGTGGATCAGCTTTATCAAAGTTTAAACGTACAATATTTACTCCGCTATCGTAACTGTCTAAAGTGGTCTGTATCAAAGTTCTAACCTCTGCACTGATTACAGCCCTATCTCTATTTAGAATGGGAGCGAGTTCCGATTTGGCAATCACCTCTCGCATCGCCGATTCAGAAACGGCTTGAATAGTTTCGCGTGGTTGGGCCAAGTTGAATAGAAATTTTGCTGGATCAGCAATATTCCATACCACTGAAAAATCAATATCTACTATGTTTTCATCTCCAGTCAGCATCAAACCTTCATCTTGGTTAGATGACCTGTTGCCAACTCCGATATCCTCGGTATTTTCTCTCGTAACGGTCAATACCTCATGTGTTATGAAGGGCCATGGGGCAAAGTTAAGTCCCGATTCACCCGTTCTGTAGTATTCACCCAGTAAAAGTTCAATGGACTTTTCCTCTGGCTTCACAGTATAGAAAGAAGCGTATGCCCAAAACAAAACAAGTGCCAGGCCGATTAACCCGTAGGAGCCTTTTCCAATTCCAGGGGATTTTTGGCCTCTACCGCCCCTACCGCCTGATCCACCACCCCCGAGTAGAACTTTAAGCCTTTCTTGACCTTTCCTAACCATATCGTCTATTTCAGGAATAGATGTAGGTTTGTCATCTCGAGGTCCCTTACCACCGCTGCCGTTACTATTCCCCCAAGGGCTTTTATTTCCAGAATTATTTCCTCCACCCCAAGGGTTGTCATTATCATCGTTGGGCATTTCTATTCCTTTATTACGTAAAAATCACTTGTGTGGTATAAATGCTCATTAATTTGAGAATTTCAAGTGTACAAAGTTAATTTAAAGTAACTAGTTCTTCTGCAGCGGTCGGGTGTACCGCACAAGTTGCGTCAAAATCTTTTTTTGTTGCTCCCATTTTAACGGCTACAGCAGCAACTTGTATAAGTTCCGCGGCACCCTCTCCAACAATATGGATCCCAAGAATTTTATCGGTTTTCTTTTCAACTAGCATTTTCATGAGCGTTTTTTGTGGATTTCCTGATAATTGATTTTTCATCGGTTTGAATTCGGTCTTAAAAACTACATAAGCTTTACCTACATTTACTACCTCTGACTCCGACATTCCGACTGTTCCAACCTCAGGCTTAGTAAAAACGGCTTTTGGAACCAAGTGATGGTCCGGCACTGTAGGTTTGTTTTTAAAAACTGTATCTACAAAAGCAATACCGTCGCGTATGGCTACTGGCGTTAAATTTAATCTGTCAGTAACATCACCTATAGCATAGACATTTGATACATTAGTCTTTTGATATTTATCAACCACCACCACACCTTCATTCAGATTAACCCCCAACTTTTCGAGTCCAAGATTTTCAATATTTGGCTTTCTACCAACAGCACAAACAACTTCGGTAACAACCAATTGGCTTTTGTCACTCAAATCCACTGAAAGTCCTTTTGAACATTTGGTAACGCTATCGATCACAGTATTAACTATCACCTTTATACCTTTTTCCTTTAATCCTTGTTTCACTAAGCGTTGAATGTCGTAATCAAACCCTCTTAATAAATTTTCGCCTCTGTAAACTAGTGTAACATCGACACCCAATCCATTAAAAATTGTAGCAAATTCACAGGCTATATAACCAGCACCATAAATTACGACTTTTTCTGGCAAGCTTGACATCATGAAAATATCATCAGACGACTTTGTAAACTGAACACCTGGAAACTCTGGTTTCTTAGGCGTACCACCAGTTGCCAAAAGAATATGTTTTGCCTTTATAACTTTCTGATTATCTAGCTCAACCTCGTTCATTCCTCTCAATTTTGCAAAGTTTTCATAAATTTCAACACCGGAGTTTTTCAAATTCATTTTGTATGCTGCCTCTAGCCTATCTACCTCCTTGTTTCTAGCTATCACCATTCGCTGCCAATCAAAATGTGCATCTTTAACAGTCCATCCATAACCTTCACTATCACTAAAATATTGGCTGAATTCTGCGGCGTGGACCATTAGCTTTTTGGGAACGCATCCTCTTATTACGCAAGTACCACCGACGCGAGAGGACTCAGCAATACCAACACTAAAGCCCTGAGCGGCAGCTAACCTTGCTGAACGAACTCCACCTGATCCTGCTCCTATAACGAATAAGTCATACATTCTAGCCTCCTAAATTACCTTACAGCTTCCATCATCATTACCAATAATAATTTTAGAAGCCATATCTATAAATAAACCAATTTCAACAACTCCAACAATTTGAAGTAACCCAGTAGATAACGTCTTTGGGTCCAGAATTTTATTTAGATGCAAATCAAGAATGTAATTTTGCTGATCAGTTACATATTTATTTGACGCAGATCTTCTGAAGGTAACTTTGGGCGTTTGATACCCTAGAGTAATTAAAAATCTTTCTATAGAAACTTTAATCCTTTCAGAACCAAATTGAACCACTTCAACTGGCAGGGGAAACTTTCCTAAGTTGGAAACAATTTTTGATGAGTCAACTATTATGATAAACTGCTTAGAACAACTCGCTACAATTTTTTCCATCAAAAGCGCACCACCACCCCCTTTAATTAAATTATTTTCAGGATCAACTTCATCCGCTCCATCAATAACGACGTTAAGTTCGTCAACTTGATCCAGATCTATAATGTTAATTCCAAGACTGGAAGCGAGATCAGTTGTTTCTGTTGAAGTAGATACTGCAGTTATTGATTGACCATTTAGTATGAAAGTTTCATGGATTTTATTAATAAGGTGATTTACCGTTGATCCAGTGCCGAGCCCAATAATTTTCTTTGGATCTATAAATTCCATAGATTTTGTGGCTGCAATTTTCTTTCCAGAATTAATTTTTTTCTCCACCTTTGTTGGTTAATCGTACATCGAATTATAAAAAATATCCAGATGCCGGCTCGAAAATATACCAAGCATTCCTGACCCTTGATAAGAAATTCTTATGTTTTCACTCGTTGATATATTGGAGGTTCCTATTTTACCCATAGGAGAGAATTTAAGGTTCTCAACAGGATACTTCAAACCAACTGCTTCTACTGTTTTTATTTCATTCAGAGGAAATAAAGAAACACGTGAATTAACAGGCAGTTTAATAGAAAGATCATTTGGCAGGTGAAAAATAACATCTCTTTTTCCAACCACAAAAATCACGCGTCTATTCTTCACAAGCGATGAACAAACAGCTAAAAAGTGATCTTGTCTTTCATCCATGAAGCCTAACGCAATAATTTTTTTTGACATAATAAGTGATGTGCACTTATCAAAATCCGTTGAGTCTTGATCTTCAATCTTAATTAATTCACTTCCCTTTCCAACCCACTTTTCCGGAGACCTTATAGAATCTAAATCCCCTATTATATATTTGGGAACTGTATGCGTTGGAAGAAAATTTGCTCCTCCATCAGCTGCTATCAGATCATTGGTAAGAGCTAGGCTTCTTGAAAGAAGAGTTTTGGAAAAGCCTGCACCACCTACTAGCGTTACAGAATCTCCTAATTCAAGTATTTTTTCAAATTTTTTGGACATTGCAAACGTATCGCGCTTTAACATTTCTTAAATTATTTTTTCTTGTTTGGTTGTCCTATTCCTTTAAAAAGAGCTTTGAAAGGCCAAGCCCAAAACACACCTACTATAATATATATCAAAAGTTCTACAAATAAGTTTGGTCTTTCAAAAAAAGTAAGCAAGTTCAAAACCAACACTATGTACAAAGGTAACCAAAGCAATAAAACTAAAAGGGCGAATAATCTTTTTAATCTATATGAAGACATCTCTATACTGGATTATAATTAAAATGGGTCATTTATCAAAATAGTTTGGTTTCTTTCTGGCCCAGTTGAGATTATCGAAACCTTGGCCTCAGAAAGTTCCTCTATCCTTTGAATATACGCTCTTGCCTTTGTAGGCATTTGATCAATTTTTTCCAATCCAACCGTACTGGTGTTCCAACCATCGATTTCCTCGTATATTGGAGACAGTTTATTTGACAAAGAAGTGGAAACAGGAAAATCCGTACATTCTTCCTTTTCAATTTTATATCCTACACAAATCTTAATTTTTTCAAGCTTATCTAAAACATCAATTTTTGTGAGAGCAAGACTAGTAACACCATTAAGTAAACAACTTCTTCGAACCAGCGGTGCATCAAACCAACCACATCTTCTGTCTCTACCTGTCACTGTTCCCTTTTCATTTCCCTCTTCTGATAGATAACGTCCAATACTATTGGTAAGCTCGGTAGGCATTGGACCCTCTCCTACCCGAGTGGTGTATGCTTTTGTTATTCCTAATACAGAGTTGATTTTATTATGAGCAACACCGCTTCCAATTGCTGCTGCTGCCGCAATTGTTGAAGAAGAGGTAACAAATGGATAAGTGCCAAAATCTACATCAAGCATAGAACCTTGCGCGCCTTCAAATAAAATATTTTTATTTTTTTTAATCTGTTCGTTAAGAATTTTCCAAACAGGCTTTATGAACATATTAATTTTTTTACCCACTATCATCAATTCATCAAAAAGTTGTTCTTCATCTATGTCAGTGGCGCCCAATCCTGCCCTCAAAATATCATGATGCTCTTTAATAATATTTAATTTTCTCTTCACCTGGTTTGGGTCTTTCAGATCACCGGTCCTTAATGCCCTTCTTCCAACTTTATCTTCATAAGCTGGCCCTATTCCTCTTCCAGTTGTGCCTATTTTTTCTTTTCCCGCTTTCTGTTCCCGCAAAAGATCTAGATCTTTGTGAAAGGGTAGTATAAGAGGCGTATTCTCAGAAATTAAAAACCTGTCGCTACAAATCTTTATCCCCCTGGAGTTTAATTGTTCAATCTCTTCCAGTAATTTCCATGGATCTAATACCACTCCGTTCCCAATTACCGCAATCTTATCTTCTCTTATGACTCCGGATGGCAAAAGGGAAAGCTTGAATACTTGATCACCAACAACTAATGTATGACCAGCGTTGTGACCTCCTTGAAATCTAACTATGGTATCTGCCTTTGAAGAAAGCAAATCTACGATTTTTCCCTTTCCTTCGTCGCCCCACTGTGTGCCTATTACAATTAAATTACTCATTTCTTGATCTAATCAGATTTCAAAACTCAAAGTTTTTGCCTCTTTTACACCTTTTAGCCTCTTTATTTCCTTTAAATCTTTTGGGTCAATTTTTTCATCAATCCCTAATAAAGCTAGCGCTAAGCCAGCCTTTTCCTTTCTACCTAAAGAAAAAGTTGCAATGTTTACATTCATCTTGCCCAAAGTCGTTCCTAGTAGGCCAATAAAACCTGGTGTATCTATATTTGATGTATAAAGCATAAATTTCTGTGGCATTGTATCCATATCAATTCCATTTATTTGAATAAATCTAGGCTGCCCGTCAGAATAAACCGTCCCAGCTGCAGATCTAATGGCCCTCTCGGTCTTCACTAAAATTCTAATATACGATCCAAAGGCTCCCTGCGAGTCTTTTTTTATCTCACTAATTACGATACCTCTTTCACGAGCAAAAATTAAAGATGACACAAGATTGACAGACCCAATACCAACAATTGGGTTAAGGATTGAAGCTACGATTGAACAAGTCAATGGACGCGTATTCAGTTCGCCAACTGAGCCAACATATTCAATGTTTATCTCCTGTAGACCTGATTCAATAACCTGCCCAATAAAGCCACCTAATACATCAGATACTTTGACCCAAGGTTTAAGTAAAGGTGCTTCTGCAGCAGATATTGAAGGTGAGTTAATAGAATTTGTTATTGCACCTTCTTTTAAATAATCTGCTATCTGTTCAGCAACTTGCACCGCAACTTTTACTTGAGCCTCTGAAGTAGAGGCTCCAAGATGTGGTGTGCAAACAACATTTTCCAGACCAAACAAAGCGTTATCCACCGCGGGTTCTGAGCCAAATACATCAATAGCAGCTCCAGCAATTGATTTTTCTTTCAGCGCTTCTGCAAGTGCGGTCTCATCTACAAGACCCCCTCTTGCACAATTAACTAGTATTGCGGTACTTTTCATTTTTTTGATCAAAGAACCATTTATGATATTGGTGGTTTTATCAGTTTTTGGAACATGTAATGAAATTATATCACTATCAGTTACAAGCTTTTCGAGCGTCTTTACTCTTTCTATACCGAGACCCCGTACTTTTTCGTCTGTTAAAAAAGGATCATAAGCTTTAACTTTAAGTTTGAGCCCTAAAGCACGATCCGCAACAATCGAACCTATATTCCCAACACCAATTAATCCCAAGGTTTTCCCTGTTAATTCTTGTCCCATAAACTTTGATTTTTCCCACTTTCCTTGTTGCGTCGAATGGTCCGCTGCGGGAATTTGCCGACAAGAGGCGAAAATCATAGCCAGAGTGTGTTCTGCGGTAGTTATTGCATTGCCATGAGGCGTATTCATTACCACAATTCCCTTAGAGGATGCCGCTTTAAGATCAATATTATCCACGCCTATACCCGCTCTACCAATGACCTGCAAATTTTTTCCTCGATCAATAACGTCTCTTGAGACTTTGCTAGCAGATCTAATTATTAGTCCTGAGTAAGGTTCAATGACCTCCTTAAGGCTATTACTTGTTCCGCAGTCTGGCTTGTAATCGAAATCTATATTACTTTTTTGAAGAGTTTCTAATGCTCTCTGTGATATCTTATCGGATATTAATACTCTATGCCTTTTTGCCATTGTTGGTTACCCTTAATAGCTTGATATTATTTCGTGGAAACAGTACTCCAACCAAGGTAGTAATTTTTGAATATCATCCAGATTAATTGTTGCTCCACACCAAATTCTTAAACCTGGTGGAGCATTTCTGTGACCCTTTATATCAAACGCAGCGTTTTCCGCTTCTAACAGCGCAACAAATTCTTTAACAAAACGAGTTTTTTCGTCTGGAATCAGTGAAATAAGCCTCTCGTCTGAAAACTTTAAGCATACTGAGGTATTTGAACGGTTTCTTGGATCACTTACTAAATTTTCTATCCAAGGCGTTTTATCTACCCAACTCTGCAAGCACTGAAAGTTTTCATTGCTTCTTCGGATTGTTTCAGTCAATCCACCAATCTCCTTGATCCACATCAAGCTATCTAAGGCATCTGCTACACAAAACATGGATGGTGTATTTAACGTTTCTCCTTCATAAACTCCTTCTATCAACTTTCCATTTTTAACGAGCCTAAATATTTTAGGCATTGGTCTTTCAGGATGAAATGTTGAAAGGCGTTTTATGGCATTAGGACTCAAGACTACTACGCCATGACCTCCTTCACCACCGAGGACCTTTTGCCAAGAAAAAGAAACCGCATCAAGCTTTTCCCAATCTAATTTCTGAGAAAAAACTGCAGAAGTAGCATCACAGAGCACTAACCTTTCATCACTTTTTTCAATCCACTTTGAGTTGGGGACACGCACTCCAGAGGTTGTTCCATTCCATGTAAAACAAATATCCGAGCTGCTAGAAACCTTATCAAGATCCGGTAGGTATCCGTACTCTGCTTTTTCTACTTTACATCGCTCTAATTTTAATTGATCGACGGCATCATCTGCCCAATCGTTACCAAATGACTCCCACACTAGCATAGTCGTCTCGTTTTTTCCTAAAAGTGACCACATTAAAAGCTCAAATGCTCCTGTGTCAGAGCCCGGCACTATAGCCACTTTATAGCCCTCAGGAAGCTCTAGTATTTCACCAGTTAAATTGATTAAATTTTTGATTTGTTGGAGCGGTTTTTTTGCTCTGTGTGATCTTCCAAGATAGGCTATTTTCTCTATTGCGTCTGCACTCCATCCCGGTCTCTTAGGACATGGACCAGAAGAAAAAAGGGGTCTTGAAGGCTTTTGCAATGGCTTAATATTCATAACAAACTGCTTTACACTGATATCTTTAAAACTTGGTCTTTTTCAATATAGACAAGCAAGTAGCGATAGTCTCTTCTAATTTATTTTTTTCTCTATGCTCAACCATTAATCTAATAACATTTTCGGTGCCTGATCGTCTGATGAGAATACGGCCCTTACCAGTTATTGAGCGCCTGACATCTTCCAACCTATTTTTTATTTGCTCATTTTTTTCGAAATCGTTACATTCATGAGCATCTATATTTACCACTGTTTGTGGGAATGGCTCGAACAAATTAAAAAGCTGACTTGCTTTTTTTTTGTTTTCTACCAAAACACTCAATACTTGCAATGACGTAATTAATCCATCACCTGCATTTGAATAATCCGACAGAATCATGTGGCCTGACTGTTCTCCACCTAAGTTTAAACGTTGCCTCTTCATACATTTTGAGACGTTTTTGTCACCTACCTGCGTCCGAATCAAGCTTACTCCTATTTTTTCTAGGTATAGCTCCAAGGCTAGGTTAGACATAACTGTTGCTACGACAGTATTTTTATTCAGTGAATTTTTATTTACCCAGGCGTCAGCTAAAAGTCCGATAACTATGTCCCCATTAGCTAACTTCCCCTGCTCATCGATGAATAAAACTCTGTCAGCATCGCCGTCTAAACATATCCCTATATCTGCACTGTTTTCTAGAACTGCTTTTTGTGCTTTTTCTGGTTTTGTTGAACCACACTCTTTATTGATATTGAAACCATCGGGAGCCACGCCTATAGACACAACCTCTGCACCAAGCTCTCTTAGAATTTGGGGTAGAATCTTATATGCAGCACCATTAGCACAGTCCGCTACTATCCTAATTCCGCCAAGGCTTAAATTACTTGGAATAGTAATCTTTGCAAATTCGGTATAACGGCCAAGAACATCATTTATCCTACTCGCTTTACCTAGATCACTTGGAATCACTAATGGTGATTTGTTCCTAATCTCTTTACTGATTTCCTCTTCAATTTTTGTATCTATCTTCAAACCATCTTTATCAAAAAATTTTATTCCATTGTCTTCGTATGGGTTATGGGATGCCGAAATCATAATGCCGAGGTCAGCTCTAAGGGATTTTGTTAGAAAACTTACTGCAGGTGTAGGCAAAGGTCCAAGTAAGTTTACCTCCCAGCCCATAGAGATAAAACCAGCAGTTAGAGCATTTTCAACCATATATCCAGACCTTCTCGTATCCTTGCCTATAATAACCTTAGGAAAATTTATACTTTTTCCGATCACATGACCTGTTGATAGAGCAATTTTCAATATCGTTTCGGGATCAATAGGGTAGGTATTTGTCCTTCCTCTTATCCCATCAGTTCCGAATATATTTCCTTCCATTTATGCAAACCTCATTTTATTTAAAAATATTCCAAACTTTCATTGCATCGACCGTCTCCTTTACGTCATGCACTCTAACAATGTTCACCCCGTTACTGACTATTTTCAGCATTGCTGCTATCGAACCTGATAATCTTGCCGAGGGCAGGCTTTCACTAATAACTTCGCCAATAAAACTCTTACGTGACACCCCTATCATGAGCGGACATCCTAATCCAAGGAACAGACTAGCTTTTTTTATGATTTCCATATTATGGCTAAAACTTTTTCCGAAGCCAATGCCTGGATCTATAATAATGCGTTTTCTTGATATGCCTGTACTTTCAGCTTCAGCGATCTTCTCTTTAAGATAATCATAAATATCTAGAAGGACATTTTCATAATGAGGTTTATTTTGCATATTTTCTGGCAAACCTTGAGAGTGCATCAAACACATACCTGCTTTATATTTTGCTACAACGCCAAACATTTTTTCATCAAATGATCCTGCAGAAATATCATTCACTATGGAAGCTCCAGCTTGCAAAGCTTTCTCAGCAACAATTGCCTTTCTAGTATCAACTGAAATTATTGCTGAGGGAGCAGATTGTTTTATTTTCTTAATTACTCCTATTACTCTTTCTATTTCTATACTGGACGCAACCTCCTTCGCTCCAGGCCTTGTTGATTCACCTCCTATATCTAATATACAGCAGCCAGCTTTAAGAAGATTTAGACCTTTTTCGACAAACTGTTTTTCTGAAAAGGATTGTTCTCCATCGTAAAAACTATCAGGAGTAACATTCAAAACTCCCATAACAAGTGTAGTGTCGAAGTTTAGTCCCAATTTTGAATTTGGCTTTTGTATAAATCTATTTAGAAACTCTCTTTTTACATCAGAAGTAGAGATAGCCCTCGAGCCTTTATTCCTCTCGGTAACTCTGAATGAATTAAAAACGGTATTACCTCCATTGATAGTATGAAGGTGCTCTGCTCCACGTTGAAGATAGTTTAACTCTGGGAAAAAGTATTGCATTTTCAAGTCAAACTTTGCTTGAAGTGACTAGTCAATTCACTGTAATTATCGAAACTAAAGTCGATTCCAGCTTTTTCGGCAGTTTGGGGTGCGTAACCCCTTTTATGAAAAAAAAAGCTTGCACCAACCGCTTTTGCTAAAAGTAAATCAATTGCAGTATCACCGACATAAAAATAACTTCCATTACCTAATCCTTTTACAGAATGATAAAAAACTTTTGGGTCAGGCTTTAAAACTCCAGTGCTATCTCCGTATGCAAATCCATCAAAGTATTGATAAATATTGAGATCAAATAAAACCTTTTTAGCGCTGCTTTCAAACTTCTGCGTACATATAGTCAATTTTAACCCTTGGCTTTTCAAAAACTCTATTAGCTCTAATACTCCTTTATAAAGAGAACAACCCTTAACAGGATCTTCGTAATATTTATCTTGAAAAAACTCAAAGTAGACATCCAAACCGCTATCTGGAATACCTCCAGTCGATACCAAGAGCTTCTCTACCTGCTTTTTTGTCCCACCGCCAATGAATCCTTTATACTGTTCGAGCTTTATTGGATTTCTCCCAATACTCTTCAAAAGTTCATTTCCAGCATTTAGTAAGGCCGGTGCCGTATCAGCAAGGGTTCCGTCCAAATCAAATACCACAATTTTATCTTTTTCTGCCATTAATACACACAACTATGAGCAATACTCAACAGTAAGTCCTATTTTTTGCATATCTTCCGTTAATACATCAGCCAATTTATCTTGTTGGAATAAATAGATCTTTTTCATTAAAAGATCCTTTGTTAAATGGCAGGCCATGCTTAAGGCAAACTCTTTATTAAGAAACATATCATTTTTGGAAAATCTATAGAGATCGGTTGGACACCAAATACAATTAACACCTCCTTTCAACAAAAAAACAACCTCAGTCTTACTTCGTGCTAATTTTAAATTTTTAAATTCTTTATTGAGCACATAAGCATTTTGTGCAATAGACATTGTCAGTATTTCGCTATCGGTTTCTGGATTCATTTCTGTGAATTCTTTATAGATCTCTGAAGGGCAGATAACCCAAGTCATTGTTGAAGTGGAAATAAATTCCTTTAAAAAACAAATATTTTTTTGTTTTAACATCCTATTCGAAATGAATAACAGGCCAGCATCAGGAACCTTAGTCTTGATAACTAAATTGTTCTTATTTAGCAAATTCAAATTTGTTTTAGATGTATCTGTTTGAACCTTCTTTCTACTTATCTGAACCCCAAGCCTTCCCAAACCCCTATCTAGCTTTTCTAGACGCACAGTAGCCATAACCACACTATCTAAACATAGGCACGAAATAGCTATTTTCTCTGCTAATGTTTCTAGCAACGCAACTCTTATCTGACCGATTTCATCCTCAATTACTTCAATTATATTGTCATATGATAGTACTAAATCAACGTTATCATGCATTGGTTGATTATCGGTATTCACTTCCAAAATGACATTGAAGGATACTCTTTGTTTAACACCATACTCTGGCTGAAAGGCGCCGATGTCTATCTCTCTAACATAGTCTCTTACTAAAATATGGTCTACATTCGCCTTTTTTTTTCCTGCTAGGTCTAGGAGGCCTTTTTTCTTAAATTCTTCAGTAAACAATAGATTATCCTAATGAGTTAAAATACATATCGCTAATTTTTATAAAAAATATGCCTACCTATTTTTCTAGTTTTTTTAAATTTCTTTGACCAACTGGGGCTTACTTCCGACGCATGAAAAAATGTTGCGCCGTTTGTTACATCAGAAAAAGCACCATTTAATATCATCGATGAAAGTTTGACTATTCTTCTATAGGTTTTTTTGTCATAAATCAGTTCTAGTTTACCATCACAATTGTAAGAAAATTGACACGCATGTCTCTTATGTGCCCCTTCAGAAACGACCCCGCAAATAGTACCTGGGAATAGGCTAGAGTTTTTTCGATTAATTATTACATCGGCTACCGCAATTTGTCCCTCTATCTGTTCACCTCGTGCTTCAAAATACAAAGCCTCTGATAAGCATTTCAGTTCCCTATTCATCTTCGGCATTCGCAGACTGTCCAGGGCTCTCTTAGAGAAAAATTGTTTTTCACTATTTTTCGATAAATACACTCTATCATATGTAATCAGACCTGATAGCCTTGTTAAATAGTTATCATCAATATTATCCAGACGTATCATTTCTTCTTCAATTGTTGCTCCCAAATTCACAATAAATGGCTCAAAACCCAAATTACCTTCCTTTTTAACATTTGAATTTGTTTGCGAGAAAGCTAAATGACTTATTAATAGAAAATATATGAACAAAATAGGGAATGATGTACTTCTCTTAGCAAGTGAATGTTTCATTATTAGGTCCTACTCTAATTTAAATCTCTTATTCTTGATTGAGCCGCGGCCAACCTAGCTATTGGTACTCTATATGGCGAACATGATATGTATTCAAAACCAACAGAGCGACAAAAACTAATAGATGTCGGATCACCACCATGCTCTCCACACAAGCCCGTTACTATGTTTGAATTTGTATTTCTAGCTCTTTGAACAGCTATTTTCAGCAATTCGCCTACACCCTCTACATCAATGGTTTTGAAGGGGTCGCCACTAAAAAGCCCTTTCTCTATATACTCTTTCATAAATCTATTAGAGTCATCTCTGCTCAAACCGTATGTCATTTGAGTTAGGTCATTTGTACCAAAACTCAAAAAATCGCAGGATTGCGCAATGTCACCTGCTCTTAACGCAGCTCTGGGAGTTTCAACCATTACTCCTAACTTATATTTAAGATCTACAAAATCGCTCTTATTTAATTGTGAAAAAACTTTTCCAATTCTGTCTCTTACCAAATCAACTTCTTTATTTGCAGAAATTAATGGGATCATAATTTCAGGATTTACTACTATTTTGTATTTCTTGAAAACCTCAATGGCCGCCAGAAAAATAGCTTGCACCTGCATATCATATATCTCGGGAACCATCACACCAAGCCTCACACCTCTAGTACCTAACATTGGATTGAACTCAGACAGATCCTTTATGCGATCAGCCAGTTGCTGTTCCGTTATCGCCATAAGATTTGCCGTCCTTCGAATTTCTTGTTGTGAATTTGGAAGAAACTCATGTAGTGGTGGATCTAAAAGTCTTATAGTTACAGGCATATTCGACATCTCTTTAAACAGGTCAATAAAATCTTCTTTCTGTATCGGCAGAAGCCTCTCAATTATTGATCCTCTTTCCTTGTCACTGTTCGTTAGTATCATTTGTCTAACCAGATTTATACGATTGGAATCGGTAAACATGTGCTCTGTTCTACATAGGCCGATTCCATCTACTTCATAAAAAAGCGCTACTTTAGCATCTTCCACCGTATCAGCGTTTGCCCTTATTTGAATATCACAGAACTCATCAGCCCATTGCAAAAGTGTGCTAAACGTGTTCGTGGTTTCAGGTGGTCTTAGTTTTACTTTTTCGAGATATATGGCTCCTGTAGACCCATCGATTGTAATTTCATCACCCTCGGATATTACATTACCATCCTCTAATAAAAGTAATTTTTCTTGTTCCTTAAATACCACATTTCTTGTTCCTACGATACATGGTATTCCCATTCCCCTAGCTATAACGGCAGCATGACTAGTCATCCCTCCTTTTATGGTTAATACACCTTTTGACAGAGACATAGCATTGATGTCATCGGATATAGTCTCGGTTTTAATTAATATTGCATCGGTTTCAGTTGAGTTGTATTGAATAACTTTATTAGTAGACATAGCTACCCTCCCAGAAGCAGCCCCTGGGCTCGCTGGGACTCCTAAAAGTGCGACCTTCGGCTTTATATCTTCCGATACCGATGGATGAAGAAAAATATCCAGGTATTCAGGGTTAATTAGCAAGAGCCCATCTTCTTTTTCAATTATATTTTCCTGAACTGATGAAACAACAAACTCAATAAACTTCTTGTGAGGTAAAACTAACTCTTTTAGACCAATCAAAAATAATGTATCGCCATCTAACAGAAAACTTACCTCTAATGGTGACTTTACTTTTTTTGTCAAACTCTCAATCAAACTACGCAATGAATTAGGTTTGGATACTTTGCCAACCTCTTCTTTACTTACTGGGTTGAGAGAAGACTTTTGATCACTTTTATCAAATCGAAAGCACTTATAGCTTGACTTCCCTGTTTTATCATCGAAGTTCTTAACCTTAAAATATTCCAGTGGCTTCTCTTCAACACCAAAGTGCATTTCTTGTAGAATTATTGGTATTAACTCCTCACTCTTCCTACCACTAACATCCCGTAGTATTTTCTGAGTAGGACTAATCCAACCTTTATAAATTGAATTGATCACTTCTATTAATTGCTCCGAAATACTTCTTGGGAAATTTGAACCTGTTTCCAATGAGATTAATTTTTTTATCCTGCTAATTTGACTGGGACTGCCTTCCTCAAAAACGGATTCTGGTCTTTTTGGGTTTTCTAATAATTGGCGAAGTTCATCACAGTTTTCAAGATCTAAATTATATACATTTGAAGAAAACATTCTAAGGAAGCTTAAGTAAATCTGTGATGCTTTTTTAATCCCTACTGTCTTTTTGAGGATCTCATAACTGCTATCGTCTAGCCCAACATAAAGAAATGGCTCATTTTTTACGGAAAGATCTATAACTGGACTAGGTCTGATTGCCAGTAATTTATTCTTAAAGTGTGAAAGAATTTCAGTCGGAACGCATTTTTTCTCAAATATTTCTTTAACCAATTCACCAGAAATGAAAACTGTTTCAGGCACAGGAAACTGCCACTTTTTAGCTAAACTGAGGTTGCACGCTTTGCTCCCGAACTCATCAATTGTTTTTTGCTTATCTGGTATCTCATTAAAAAAATATCTAGAGCTTAAATTCGTATCGTTCATTTTTTGTCCAATTCAGAAAATACTACAACTCTATCCATAGTTTCTCGCATTTGATACAATAATGAATATCTTAAAATTCTAAGCGCATTATCCTCACAATTAACTTGCACATTATCAAGAAACTGATTGATAGAATCCACCATTGAATTCAGATCAAAAAGAGCAGTCTTAAAATCTTTGCGTTTCAAGCTGCCTTCTACTTGCTCTTTAGTTAGCATCAATTGTTTTAGTACTAATTTATCTTCTTCAGTCGCACGTTCTTCAGAAATTTTTCTTTCAAAACCTAAGATCTCTTTATTAGAACTTAAGAAATTAGAAACTCTCTTATAGGCTGCTAAAACCCTTACGCCAGACGTGGAAGAAATAAATGCATTTATCTGAGCTATAATACCGGGCATGATAGGCAAAAACTCTAGCTTGTAATGCTCGACCACTGCCTTCACCACCTTTTTTTGATAATTTTTTTCTGTCATGTAATATGCTATTCTCTCTTTTAAAAATCTCTGCAAAGAGGGCTTATCAAAATTACCCCCCGTTAAATCGATCAAGTAATCTAAATCAATATCTAACTTATTCTCCACTATTATTCTTATTATCCCCAGCGCGGCTCTCCTCAAAGCAAAGGGATCTTTATTTCCAGTAGGCCTAATGCCAATCTTCCAAAGGGACGTTAAATAATCAATTTTATCACTGAGTGACAGCACAATTGAAAGCGGATGTTTTGGAACGTCATCGTTGGAACCAACGGGCAAGTAATGATCTCGAATCGCGTCAGAGACAATTTTTTCAAAACCCTCAGCTCTAGCATAATGAGATCCCATAATACCCTGCAAGGAAGGAAACTCTGCTACAATTTCAGATACAAGGTCAGCCTTAATAAGTGTTGCGGCTTTACTTACCTCATCCTTTTCGAGTTTAAATTGGCTGGCGAGCATCACAGAAATCTTTACTATTCTTTCTACTCTACTATGCTGCGATCCTAACTTTTCATGAAACCTAACACTTTTCAATTTATCATTCCAGGCCATCATTCCATGATGTTTCACAAGATCTAGATCATTTTGATAAAAGAAAATCGCATCTTTTAATCTTGAATTTAAAACACGCATATTGCCAGAAAGAATTGTTTTTTGTTGATCATGCGTTTCTAGATCAGTAATTAACAAAAATCCTTCAACCTTCCCGTTGATACTACTTCTTAGAGATAAGAACTTTTGATGCTCTCTCATAGAAGTGACAATGACTTCTTCGGGTATCGAAAGTAATTCTTTAGGAATCTTGCCCAGTAAGGGAATTGGAAATTCTGTTAACCCAACTATTTCTTCTAAAAGTTTATCATCCTCCACTAAGTAAAACCCTTTGGCTTCAGCTAGTCTCTTACCTTCTTGAACAACTATTTTTTTACGCTCCTGAGGCTGGAGTATAACTTTACCGTTCGCAATCTTTTCCTGATAATCGTTGATAGATTTAAAATCAAAAAACTCTGGATGCATCACATGATGTGCTCTTGTAACAATACCTGATTCAATATCTCTTACACGCAAGGGTACTCTTTCCCGTTTCTCATTTTCAAAAAGAACAGCAGTTATACTTCTAAGTGGTCTAACCCACCTGAGAGAATAATTATCGCCCCAGTACATAGATTTTGGCCAATTAAACTCTTGAATAATCTCAGTAAAAATCTCCGATAAAATATTTGATAGGGGTTGAGTATTTATCTTTAAAGCGTAAAAATAATACGATCCCTTACTTGTTTTTTTTTCTTGTAATTCACTTCTTTCGATCTTATTTTTTTTCAAAAACCCATCAATTGCATTTGCAGGTGCTCCCAACCTAGGTCCACGTATTTCTTTGATGCTTTCTTTCAATTTAATTGATATGTTTTCGAGAATAATTCCCAGTCTCATTGGTGTGGCAAATGGGACCATTTCACCGAAAATCAAACCATTTTCGTTAACTTTTTTTAAAGTTAAGATTTCCAGTTGACGCATAGCGGGTGCTTGCATTTTTGCGGGTATCTCTTCAGAGATTAGTTCCAATATAAAATCGCTCAACTTTATTCTTTCATATACTTAGTATTTAATTGCCTCCAACGATAACTTCTTCCATCTGGATAAATAGCTATCACATTGTCAATGCCGTCAAACTCTTCTTTTTGAAATAAAAAGGCAGATGCGTTACCATCATCTAAATCTTTTGTTATTCTTTCAGCATTAAAGCACTTGAACCAAAAAGGTGCGGTAAGGGGTGTTGGTTTCTCGTATTTAGAAAGATCAATATCATCTAACATATCGACAACAAAGCATTCTCTGAGCTTTAAACCTGAACTTTCAGAGTCTATTCCTTGATAGTCGGAAATTTCATACCTCTTCTTACCTAATAAAATATTTAGCCTAATATCTTTCGTGTAATAGTAGGCATAATTTTGGAAATAAAACAACGCCACTGTAAAAATGACAACACTACATAAAAATAAAAGAATGAAACGTTTTCCGTTCATTATACTCTCGATGAAACTTCATCTATGTAGGCATCTGCACACAACTTAGCCAATGCTCTTACTCTGCCAATATATACTTGCCGTTGGGCGGTGGAAATTACACCTCTTGAGTCAAGTATATTAAATAGATGTGAAGCTTTTATACACTGGTCGTATGCTGGTTGGACAAGAATATTTTTTTTTGATGAAGACTTATTTTTGATTTCTCCCATTCCCAGTATTTCTTGACACATTTTCTCTGCATCATCAAAATGGCGAAAAACAATTTCTGTGTTTGC
>CACGMO010000032.1 GCA_902574225.1 uncultured Alphaproteobacteria bacterium | reverse complement strand
CAGGTGCCTACAAACCCCGCCAATCCGTGCAAACAGATTGGAGTTAAGTTTCGGTATTCGTTACTGCTTACGCTGCAACTGCAACCGGAGCATAATCGTCATTTGCAATTATACAATTTGTGCCGATAACGGTGGCGTCCCGCCGAGTAAAAGCAAACATCTTTAGACGTCCGTCGATCCTATTTCGGCCCCCTAAGATTTTTTGGTGGAGCCGCCGGGTACCGCCCCCGGGTCCGATCCGTTTATTACATGCGCGTTTATTACCATAGTCAAAAAGACCACATCATTATGATATAAATTCTCAAAATTATCAACTACCAGTGGCCAATATTTTCCATCGTATCCCAGGGAGATAGAATCTCTTTAGGCTCACCCCTTTGCAAGAGTTCTATAGAAATATTATCTGGTGATCTAACAAAAGCCATACGCCCGTCTCTTGGTGGTCTATTTATCGTTATACCGCTATCTAGCAAATACTGACAGGTTTCATAAATATCATTAACCTCAAAAGCTAAGTGGCCAAAATTTCGTCCTTCTGTATATGTTTCTGAGCTATCCCAATTATATGTTAACTCAATCATTGCATCAGGTTGATTAGGTGGTGCAAGAAAAATAAGTGTGAATTTACCTTGTTCATATTCCTTTCTGCGAACTTCCTTTAGTCCGAGCAGATTACAATAAAAGTTTAGTGATGCGTCAATATCTCTTACCCTTACCATTGTATGCAAATATTTGATTGCCATTCTATTCCTATCCTTGTTAAAACTAATAAAGACTATATTTTATGAGAAAGCGTGCAAATGACAATATCTGAAGAAGATAAAAAGTCAGTAGAGAATGAAAGGAAAAAATCTTTCACTACTAAAAGAGCTACTGTAGAAAGTCTCGAAAATAGCCTCTTCAAAATCTTTCCTGTTTTGGATCATGGCCTTGTAAGGGTAATAGATTATATGGGAGATGATGACGCAATTGTCCAAGCAGCACGAGTTTCATATGGTGCGGGCACTAAGAAAGCTCAAGACGATAATTCCTTAATTCGTTATTTAATGCGGCACTGGCACTCTACACCATTTGAAATGTGTGAAATAAAATTTCATATAAAACTACCTGTATTTGTAGCAAGGCAGTGGATTAGACACAGAACAGCTAACGTTAATGAGTATTCAGCTAGGTATTCTATTCTTGATAGAGAATTTTATATCCCTGACCCTAGTAATTTAGCTGCCCAATCGAAGATTAATAACCAGGGTAGGGGAGAAGTATTAGAAGCAGAGGAAGCACATCGAGTTCTAGAGATTTTAAAAAATGACAGTGATCGAAGTTATACAAATTACGAACGATTACTTTCTTCTGACGGTAAACCCGGTTTAGCAAGAGAATTAGCCAGAATGAATCTACCAACAAATATTTATACTCAATGGTACTGGAAAACAGACTTGCACAATTTATTTAACTTTTTGCGGCTTAGAGCAGATAAACATGCTCAATATGAGATAAGGGTATACGCAGAAATAATTGGTGAGATAGTACAAAAATGGGTTCCCAAAGCCTATCAAGCGTTTCTAGACTATCAGATGGATTCGATAAATTTATCGAAACAGGCAGTTGATTGTCTAAAAAAGAAAATCAAAGGCGAAGATATATCCTTTGAAAGCTCGGGAATGTCAAAAAGAGAGTGGAACGAATTTCGAGAACACTTTCCTGAAGTGGAGTAATATCAGCGATATACTCCATCCCATTTATCAACCTGTTCTAGTTTACCTTTAGAGTTAATTTTTGGTCTATTTTTAGAGAAAATATTTTCTTCGCCCACTACACCATAGTCCATATAGCCTAGTCTTGCTATAGGTCTGGCTTTTTTAGTATTGAACATACCGTCTTCGATGTATTCATCATTTATATGGATACCGACAACCTCACCTATTATCGAGTAATTGCCTGTCAAGTTTGATCGATCAGTTCCAGGAAGATCAATAGTTTTCCATAGTTTACACTCCAAAGCAGCACTGCATCCACTAACAAAAGGAGATTTTACTAGGTTACTTTCCTGTTTTTTTATGCCTGCTAAATTAAATTCATCAATTTTTGGTTCAACGGGAACGGATGAAGCATTCATAGCATCAAACATATCTTCCGTAACAAGAGAACAAGTAAAGTCGCCAGTTTCTTCAATATTTCGCACTGTGTCTTTATATGTAATCGAGCCAAAAATAACAAAATATGGATTATTCGAAATTGCATTAAAATAACTGTGAGGAGCTAAATTAGCAACTCCATTTTTGTCAATAGAACCTATCCAACCTATTGGCCGTGGTGTCACGATTGCTTTGAATGGGTCATGGGGGAAACCGTGATCATTTGCATCAGTAGTATAAAACATTTTACCCCCTTTTGAGTTAAGCTGTTATCTATCAAATAATTGAAGCACTGCTTCCATGGTTGACTTAACCCTATTAACCATCGCAGATGCCACCATTCGAATATAATTTGATTTTTGTAAAGATACAACTGTTTTAGGAACATCAAGATCCTCAAGTTTGCCCACTACCAGCTGATTTATAGTTTTATTTTTGCTTAAATTATCTACAGTCTCCTGCAATTTATTGGCAAGACCAGCCACTTTACTTTGTTCATTAGAGATCGTTTTTAGTGAGAACTTTATAACTTCAAGAGAGTTCTTGGCAGCCTCAAATGATCGTGTGGCTATCGAAGATAAAGATGTGAATGATAAATTTTTTTCTCGAAGTGCCAGCACACTATTTGTCTCAGATGAATTGACAATAAAGTGCTTATGACTTTTTAGAACGACCTCTCCAAAAATTCTCGCGCTGTCGTTAGCATCAGCGGCGCTTGACTTCTGGTCTAGCTTCAATGATATGGGAGATATTTCTCCGTTTGATTTCATTTCATTTATATACATGCTCACACTATTTGAATCTGTCGTTAGATTAAAATCTTCAATCATTATATCGAAACCTTGTCGCGTTTTGAGTAATATCGCTTGATTATCATCGGTTAAATACGCTGTTATGCCTGTCTGACCTGAATGCTTATTGATTTCAGTACTCAAGGGACCCAAATTCATATTATTGACCCCTGAACCGAAGTCTACCTCAGCACCTATCGCTGCTATTTTTCCATCAATTCCGTACAAATTAAAGGAGATGAAATCCTTAATACTTGAGTTTGATGAATTTTCAAAAGAAAGCATTGCTTGTGTTGAAGATGTTGCCTCTACACCCGTAATACCTGAAATTTTATCTATTTTTTTTGCGATATTTTCTGCAACCTCACCATTTTTTATATTAATAGTCTTTTTCTCTCCAGCCCCAAGAATTTCAATTTCTTGCCCTGTCTGTATTGTTCTCTGTGTTAGGGTTGCTGATGGCGCTGTAGACAAGCCATTATTGGAAGAAGTGTCAACTTCGCCAAAAATGAGGGACCCAATATTTTCAATAACCTCTCCGCTCAGTTTTCTTGCTGCATTAGTTACAGAAATATCATCAATATATAGTTGAGCGCCTAAGACATGTCCGCCAGTTGCGTCATAGGAACCTGAGACAAAAACAAATTGATAATTGCCTTCTTGAGTAATATTAACAGTATTGGTAGCATAGGCAGTTGTTGTTTTCGTAGACGGATTTTCATCTAATAACTTAATTGTTTTACTGGGATCATCAACATTTACTAAATAGGCATACACGTTAAAAGCATCATCTCCACCTTCAGCTTTCCATTTAAAAGAAACTGTGCTGGATGTACCCAGATGGACTGTAGAGTTACTGTATAGATATGGTCCCCTGATGACCGAGTGCCCACTGGTATCTCTGAGATCTTCACTTGTCATTACAACAGCTTTTGATCCACTAGCAACTTCAACAGTTTCTATTCCGCCCGACATAGTCCCTTCATCCCTCAAAATATCCTTATCCGTTATGCCCTTTGCAAGGTTGGGCGCAGGATAGGTGGTATCGAGCGGAGTAGACTTTCCGTCGATTGTAAATGATCCGTCAAGAAATGCCCTAGACGTTGACAGCGACCATCCTTCTAAATCGGTAGCTGATTCAAAATCACCATTTGTAAATGATGGCTCAGCTATATTGATACGAAGTTTCTTTCCATCCGTTCCATCAAATGTTGCGTCTATTGTTCCTATAATATCAGCAGATGTGCCATTCCCAACATAAACATCGCTTCCAACTACAGATACATCATTTAGTAATTGTGATGCCGTTCCAACGGTCTTCAGTTTTGTTGTTTCATTGTTGAGGAAGGCATCATCGAAGTTAAAATCGATATAAGAGTCAGTAAAAAAGGATTCACCGACTGAAGGTATTTTTTTCTGACCAAGATCCAGGGATCTGAGAGAGTTTGAAGTTACATTTTCATAAAGAAAACTATTTTGGTCAGTGCCATTGAACGTCTCAATATTAAGACTGTTACTATAGTTTTTTGTCGTATGTTTGTATACTCCCAGAGTGGTAGAGTTGATTTCGTTAATATCCATAGAAATAGAGCCATTCCTATTTGATCCGAGGCTTGTGTCTATTTGATTAATTGTCCCATTTAAAACAGGATTGCTAGAAAACTTGGTGCCATTCGAAATATTATCAACCTCATTAATCAGGTTTTGAATTTCAGTATTCAAGGCAATCCTGTCAGCGTCTGAATATATTGAGTTTGTTGCCTGAATAGTAACTTGATTTGCTCTCTGTAAAATGCTTGCAATATTCCCGTACGCTTTGTCAGCCAATTGTGCAGTTGACATCAGATCTGTAGCGTTTCTTAAGCCAGCATTAAGACTCAACGCTTTTGCATGCATGTTATTTATATTAAATAAATTTGCGGCATCATCGGCTCCATTTACAACCCGCTTCCCAATAGAAATTTTGTCTACCATCTTAACAGACTCAGATTGCTGCTTATTGGTGATATTTGCAGCATTTAAAGCATTGCCACCAGGAAAAATTGAGGTCATTAGAAAATCTTTCAAATATAAAAGACTTTTCCTATCAATAATCGTGCCAAACCGTACTTTTTCAACCAGAGTTACTTATTGGTGTGGCTATGTGAAGTGCTTACGACTTAATCTATATCAAACCGATCTAAGTTCATAACCTTCGTCCAGGCAGAAATAAAGTCAGTAACAAACTTAGTTTCATTGTCATTACTCGCGTAAACCTCTGCAATGGCTCTTAGTTCAGAGTTGGAAGCAAACATTAAGTCAACTCTGCTGAAAGATACTGTTCTTTCACTTTTTGCTAGTTCAAATGAATTTATTCCATTTGGTATTAAATCTGTATTGATGTCCAAAAGTGAAACGAAGAAATCATTGCTAAGCTTATTCTGGTTCTCAGTAACCAATCCAGCCCCAGTTGCACTTATGCCCAACGACCGTAACCCACCAATTAATACAGTCATTTCTGGTGCTGATAAATTTAGCAAATAAGACTTATCAAGCAGTAGCTCTTCGGGTGAAGTTGTATACCCATCTTTTAAATAATTGCGAAAGCCGTCTGCAATTGGTTCAAGAACTTCGAATGACTCAATGTCAGTTTGTTCCTGAGTTGCGTCTCCTCGACCTGGAGTAAAGTCTAAAGATACCCCTGCTGCTTGTTCTATGCCGACATTCCCGCCCAGAACAATAACGTCTGCTATAGACGCGCCAGTCTTTAAAGATATTTCTTCATAGCAAGAGAGAACACTTGCTAATTCATTTGGTTTATTGATTACCCAATTCTTTTGGGGCAGTAATCTTATCCTTGAACCGTTAGCGCCGCCCCTTTTATCTGTATCTCTGTAAGTAGAGGCGCTGGCCCACGCAGTTTCGACTAATTGAGTTATACTGAAATTTTGTTCTTCTATCAGTTTTTTGACTTTTTGAATATCATAAGATGTTGAACCTGCTGGTATTGGGTCTTGCCAAATTAAATCTTCATTCGGGACCTCAGGACCAAGATATCTGCTTTTCGGCCCTAGATCTCTATGAAGCAATTTAAACCAAGCTCTTGCAAACTTATCGGCAAACTCTTCCGGATCCTTATGAAAGCGCTCTGATATTTTGAAATACTCTGGATCCTCACGCATTGCCATATCTGCGGTGGTCATCATCGTAGGCACCCGAACTGATGGATCCTCTACATCCGGCGCCATATCCTCTTCTTTCTGGTTTTTAGCTTTCCACATATATGCACCCGCTGGACTTTTTGTCAGTTCCCATTCGTACCCCAATAATAAATCGAAGTAACCATTGTCCCATTGAATTGGGTTCGCGGTCCAAGCCCCTTCAATACCACTTGTTATTGTATCTCTTCCTAAACCTTTTCCAAAAGAGTTCTTCCAACCTAATCCCATTTGCTCTATTGGCGCACCCTCAGGCTCGGAACCTACAAGGTTTGCATCGCCAGCCCCGTGTGCCTTCCCAAAGGTATGGCCGCCAGCCGTCAGCGCAACCGTTTCTTCATCATTCATTGCCATGCGGGCAAAAGTTTCCCGTATATCTCTAGCACTAGCTAAAGGGTCTGGGTTGCCGTCTGGGCCTTCCGGATTGACATAAATTAAACCCATTTGAACAGCTGCTAAAGGGATCTCTAATTCTCTCTCCCCAGTATATCTTCCGTTCTCTAGCCACTCTTGCTCTATGCCCCAATAAATATCTTCTTCTGGAGCCCAAATATCTTCTCTGCCTCCACTGAATCCGAAAGTTTTTCCACCCATCGATTCGATCGCTACATTTCCGGTTAGAATAAACAAGTCTGCCCAGCTTATTTTATTTCCATACTTCTTTTTAATAGGCCAAAGCAATCTTCTCGCCTTATCTAGATTTCCGTTGTCTGGCCAGCTGTTTAATGGAGCAAATCTTTGAGCGCCAGTACCACCACCGCCTCTACCATCTCCGGTTCTGTAGGTTCCTGCGGCATGCCATGTCATTCGGATAAAGAATGGTCCGTAGTGACCGTAATCTGCCGGCCACCAGTCTTGGGAGTCTGTCATTAAAGCGTGTAGGTCTGATTTCAGGCCGTTATAGTCCAATTTTTCAAATTCCGACCTATAGTCAAAGTTTAAACCCATTGGATTACCACTCTTTCCATTTTGTCGAAGTATCCCGGTATTTAACTGGTTTGGCCACCAGTCCCTATTAGTAGTTCCCGCATCTTTTAGTGCTGTTGTTATTGCCCCATGGATTACAGGGCATTTGCTTGTTCCGTCCATTTTAAATCCCCAAGTTAGCAGTATTAAAAGATTGCAAAATTTAGGACCTTAGTCAACAATATATGAACGCTAGTCGAATGTTTGCGACACTTTGTCTAGATCTTTAATTCATTTTGATTTTATAATTTTTGGAGGATCAAAAGCCCTTATTTTTGGGGGTACCTTTTCGAATTGTTCAATCTCTACGAGGCAAGTATGCGATGAAGGGCCTTGAGCCAGCTTGGATGTTCCTGCGTCCAAAGTTAACACGTTCGGATTGCCATGTATGCAGCTTAGTGTATCACTTTTTGAAGGGTCCAACCAGGCGCCAGTCGGAATATTCACAACTCCTTTCATAATATTTTCTGATATTTTTAATACTGCGAGGCAGGAGCCTCTATCATTAAACACTTTCACCAGCATTTTATCCGATAAACCTCTAGCGCTTGCATCGCTCCTATTTACCTCAATTATTGCTCTCCCATCTGATTTTTCATTGTCTGCAACTTGACCGTTATCTAATTGAGAATGAAGTTTAAATTTAGGTTGATTTGAAAGAAGATGTAGTTTGTACTTGGAGGCATTGCCTAGATATTCTTTAGCGCTATACCATTTCGGATGGCCAACACAATCTGAATATTGAAAGCTGTCGATTTCCTTCGAAAAAATTTCAATTTTCCCACTTGGGGTTTTTAGCGGGTGTCTTTCAGGAGATTGAATAAATTTTTCTAAAAATATTTGTTGATCGATTGGATCTGGGTGTTTATACCATCCCTTTTTTTTAAAAGATTCAAAGTCTGGGAACCTATGGTTGTTTTCCTGTAAAGCATTACTTTCCTCATAGATCCACCTAATCCATTCCTTTTCAGTTTTGTTGTCGGTATACTCATTTTTGAGATCAAATTTCTCTGCAAGGCCTGAAAAAATTTCAAAGTCGGACTTACTTTCTCCAATTGGATCAATAACTTTTGACATAAAAATCATATATGGGTCTCTTGGCGCAAGTGCGATATCTTCTCTCTCCAATGGCGTTGTAACCGGTAAAACGATGTCACTATGTTTTGCCAAAGCATTCCAACACCATTCGTTTGAAATAACGGTCTCAGGCAGTTGCCACGCTTTGGTCATCCTGTTTAAATCTTGGTGGTGGTGAAAGGGGTTGCCTCCAGCCCAGTAAATCAGTTTAATGTCAGGATAGGTTAGTTTTGATCCATTGTAATCAAAACTGGTTCCTGGGCTTTCTAGCATCTCTGAAATCCTTGCAACAGGAATGAATTTCTTGACATTGTTTTTTCCCTGAGGCAAGGAAACCGCCGGTATTTTTTTGTAGTGGTTACCGATGCTATTCATTGCACTATAACCAAATCCGATGCCCCCACCAGGCTTGCCAAGATCTCCAATAATACAAGCTAGAGCAATTGCTGCCCAGTAAGGTTGTTCTCCATGCGATTGCCTTGTTAGTGACCAACTAACTGAGATCATAGTTCTTTTAGAATTTTTTATCTTTCTAACAAGATCAAAAATAGTCTCTTTATCTATCCCGGTAATTCGCGATGCCCAATTTGCGTTCTTAATAACCCCATCAGTATGTCCGTTTAAATACGCAGAAAACTGTTCAAAACCCACGGTATATTTGTCTATGAAGTTTCTTTTCGTAGCTTTTGCTTTATTAATTTCGTAACAAATTGATAATATTAAAGCGACGTCAGTATTAGGCTTTAATGAGACCCATTCCACATTCCTAGCTATTTCTAGATCCGATTTCAGTGGACTCACGTTAATAAACTTTACTCCTTTCGCAGACGCCTTTTTTAAGTAATCTCTTTGTTTATGTGAACCAACTCCTCCCTGATTTATCTGTCCATTTTTTAGAGGAATACCTCCAAAGGCCACAAGCAGGGAAGTGTGATCTAAAATTGACTCCCAACTGGTAGTATCAAAAAGAAAATTATAAAAATTTCCTAAAACATGTGGGATAATTATTTCAGCAGCAGCATAACTGTAGGTATTTTTAGAGTAAGTATAACCACCTATTAAATTTAAAAATCTCCTCAAATGGCTTTGAGCATGGTGAAACCGGCCAGCACTAGCCCAGCCATATGAACCCGCATAAATACTTTCGTTTCCGTAGGTAGAAATCACCCGTTTGATTTCTTCGCTGACTAATTCAAATGCGTCTTCCCATGATACCTCTACAAATTCATCATCTCCTCTTTTGATATCTTTTTGTTTTTTCGAAGACTTTAACCATCCTTTTCTAATTACCGGCTTTTGTATGCGCGAGCTACCTTCTATAGCGGATTCTATTCCCCTCCCTATATCTGATGGGTCCTTATCTTGCTCAAAAGGAATTAGTTTAAAGTTTTTTCCTACTTTTTGCCTTACTGTATAAGTTCCCCAATGGGCTGCTGTATATTTCATTTTTTCTAATTCTGAGGATTTCATAGCTTTAGCGTGTTATGATAGCAGCTATAATTTAGTTTAAAAATTTTTTTTGATATAAAGCCACTAATTTTAAACATAGATTTTGAAAAAATCTAACGTAAAGAATCGTTGCGACCTCTCACTGCTCTGATACAATGCTAAAAAGGCGCAAGAGACGCTAACCTATTTGGCAGTATTGAGTTAAACAGTAAAAGGTGAACGCCGTGAACGTCAGATCAAAATTTTCAGAGGTTGACTTTTTAAGAACTGCGCCTGCAGCAGGCACCGCTATATCAAGTGGGTCATCGATTGAAGGTCGAATAACTTCCCCAAACACAATATCAGTGTCCGGATTAGTTAAAGGTGAACTAAATGCCTCTGATATAGTGATTGAAAAAGAAGGATCTGTTTACGGTGCTATATTTGCAGAGCACCTGATAATTATTGGGAACTTCGAAGGTGAAGTTTCTGCAAATAAAATAACTATTGCATCTACTGGAAGCGTTAAAGGAGACTTATCCTACAAAAGAGTAGCCATAGATGATGGTGCCATTTTAGATGTGAATTTCCACAAAATATAATCGACTGCTTTATATATTTTCCATGATAAGAATTTTTTTCTCAATAATTCTAATTTTCGGTATTTTGCAGACATCAGCTGTAAGTTTTGCCGACAAGTTTCCTAAAGTGTTAAGCTGTGTAAAAGGTGAATCAGACGATTTTACTTTGCATTTAGTTACTTTAATAGAACAAACAGAAGATGGAACTGGAGAAGCATTTGTAGACGACAGATCGTTTAAACTTGTTTTGGATGACGGGATTTGGCTCGGTACTAGTAAAAAAGGGACCGAATTCTTAATCCTCGAAGATGATAAGATAAAAATTATTTCAGGAAAATCCAATTGGGACGGAGTTTGTTTCAGATCAGACGATGCTCTTGCTCCCCTCGTAAAAACTGTTTCCCAACCCTTAAGCATTAAGATTGATAGCCTGACAAAAGAATTACACAAACTAAAGTCAGAACTTGCTTTAATCGAAATAGAAAACTCCAAACTCATTGAGAAAATAGAAGACAATATTTCTGAAGAAGGAAACTTACAAGAAGAGGTTGAGATATTTTTAGAAAGTGGTATGACCGCTAACTCAATTGTCAACAAAATTAACTCAACAGAAAATTTAACAGGATTTATCGATTATGTTCCTGAAGAAGGAAGCCTAGCTACAGGAAAACTGTTTTTTAAATTTGGGGAAAGCAGAGAAAAGGTTTTATCGAAGATTATGCTTTTACAAAGAGCTAATTTGGGTAGGGCATGGCTAATGCGATCGAGGAATACAATACTGAAAAGTCCTAGGGAGTTGTTGATTTTAGCTTCGATTTTAGAAAAAGAAACTGGAAACGACTCTGAGAAACAACTTATTTCTTCAGTATTTCACAATCGACTTTCCAAGGGAATGAAGCTTCAGGCCGACCCAACAGTTCTATACGGACTGACGATGGGAAAAGATGTGATTGCAAGAAGTCCAACTAAAGCAGAGATAAAAGAAGAGAACCCCTATAACACTTACATTGTTAAAGGTTTACCTATTGCCCCAATAAGCAACCCGTCAGTGGCATCTCTCTTTGCAGCCGCGAGGCCATCAAAAACGGAATTTCTTTTCTTTGTATCTAATGGAAACGGAGGTCATCGATTCTCAAAGACATATGATGGCCACAAAAAAGGTATTGAAATTTTACTTACCAGGAAAAAAGAACAAAGGCAATCAACAAGAACCGGAGCGATGACTTATATCACTTTACCCCCTAGTAAGCCCGTTTTGTTGAAGTGAACTATGTATTAGATCTTAGATATCCTCTTAAATAATCTTTAAGAATTCTAATTCTCCCCTCTTCAATATACCTAGCGTTTGATACAGGGAAAATAGTTTCTGGTAGTTGTCTATCGAGCTCCGTCATAAACTTATTTAAAGTAGACTGAACATGTAAAGATAGAGGAATATTTTCTCTCAATAAAATTTTAACTATCTTTCTTATTATATCTCTAAATAAATCGTTTGGCCTAACAGGCTCGAAAATATTCTCCGTGCTTCCCAAAGCTTTCAGAGCATCACAAAAATCTCTTACACTAGAGTTAGCCTCTCTTTTAATGATATCTGAAACAAAGGATAATGCCCTGCTATCGTTTGTCTCAATTATGGTTTCTATTTTTTCAGATAGGTTTTTCGCATTTTTTTGAAAATCTAACATCTTGGTCGACTTCTTTTCGGACGTAAGTTTTTGAAGTCGACCTTGCTGTAGCGCTAACTCTCTAGTTATCTCAAATTTTGTCTCAGTAGAAAACCGAAAAGAGCCTCCAAAACACATCTCTAGTTTATCCCAAGATAATATCGTGTCTACCGTACCGATGGCATCTATACCAAGATTTAGCTTTTTTCTGTTTGGAGTTTCCTGATCTCTCATCTGCTTGTGCCTAATACCATCTCTGTGGTTTAGATCATTTTATATCATGAGCGGGATGATAATGCTAGCAGTTTTTAATTTTCCCAGATAGATATCATGACTTCTGGGGTCCCCTTATAACCACCTAAAAAAGAAGGTCGAAAATCACATAATCTCGCCTTAATTTTTTTTCCAGAATATATTTTTTGAGTAACCTCTCTGGAACTATTCTCCGATAATTCACCAAGTTTAACTTCTTGTGTACGCATTTTAAAGATCCTATTGTCTGCTGATGTCACAATGACTTTGCTGTCAGACTCTATAGATAAATTAACCCAATTCCCAAAGCATTCTCGAAGCATCTCGAGATTATTGGTGATTGAACTAAGTGTGGCTTCGTTGGTTCTATACATTCCTATACCTCTCTGTTTTTGTTAAAACAGCAAGTTTAATGCCAACGTTAGTTCAAATAATTATGTTTTAACTGATATTAATATTTCAACTTTAGTATCAATTATAGATACATCAGTAATATCTTTATTAGAAAGTTTTGTATTTAATAAATCGACTGCATCTTGATAACCATCATTTCCAGCTATTACTTTAAAAAAATGAAACTTTACGGAACTAAAGTAATTTTCAAAAGCCATGAATTCACTTTTAATTACACTACATATTAGATAGGTCTCCCTTGATTTCAGCCATGTAAATGAACAAGCATTAAGCTCTAGGTCTTTGTTGTTTTTGCTCGAAAAAGTCACCTTACATCGGTAATCTTTTTGCTGAGGTTGAAAAAGGTATCTTGGATTGTTCGAATTGATGGAGTCTATTTTGGTGACATAAAGTTTTTTGTGTTCTCCTAAAATAGGTGGCGTTAAATTAAATGAACCAAAACCCTGAAATTTTACAGGGTTGCCAGCTACCTTCCATTTCTTTTCTTTACTAGAAGGTTGCTCTATTTCAAATATCATATCTCTTTTTCTAACATGTTCATCTTCAAAAATCTCTCTAACATTGTTAACCGGGCCAAAAGGAACTTTTCCTCCTAGTAAGTTAACTAATTCTTTCTTGCTAAACCTTTCTGTCCATAAATTGATTTTATCATTTAATTCCTTTCTATTTTGTGCTCTCAAGGAAATAGTCCCATATTTCATATCATTTAGAATATCATCAGTGGCAATTATTTTTTTAAGAATGTTCCAGTAGGAATCTTCTACGATCCCAATAGCAATAAAACCATCTTTCGCTTTATAAATCCCAAATGGTGCCAGCAAAGGATGACCATTACCCTCAGGTTTAGGGATGACATTATTAAAATCATATTGATATATTGCCCGTTCACACATGCTTATTATTGCGTCATACATAGCAACTTCAACAAATTGAGCCCTGCCAGTATCTCTAGCTTTTAAAATTGAAGCCAAAAGACCAAATGATAGTAAAGAGCCAGAAAAAATATCGGCAATTCCTGGGCCAACTTTGAGGGGATTTTCTTCATCATAACCTGTTAAACTAATTAAACCGCCCATTGCCTGAGCAACTACGTCATATGAAGGCCAGTTTTTGTAAGTGCTTTCTCCAAAAAAATTGGAACCAAAACCACTTATTGAACCGTAGACAATTCTTGGATTGATTTTTGAAAGCTCATCAAATGAAAGCCCTAACCGGTTCATGACCCCTGGTCTAAAGTTTTCAACTAACACATCGCTAATTTCAATTAGTTTTTTAAAAAATGCTAGATCGTCCCCGTTTTTTAAATTTAGACTAATACTTTTTTTGTTCCTATTTAAACTTACAAAATAACCTGACCAATTTCTTTTCAAGTCATCCTTTTTAAATGGCCCACTCCTTCTGCTCGAATCTCCTTCGGCGCTCTCAATCTTGATAACTTCAGCTCCGTGGTCAGCTAATAACATTGTAGCGTAGGGCCCAGATAGCATTCTGCTAAGATCTAGGACCCTAATACCCTCTAAAATTCCCTCTTTTAGCGAATGACTTTCAGCTTTCATACACGTTCTTTCATCAAAGCTACAAAAGTCTATCAAATAGCTAGGATTTTGCCTCTCTATTCAAGTAAGGCAATGTTTCCGCACCTTGAGGAACAGAAGTAAGGTTTGGTGAAGAATCAACGGCATCAGCACAAGACTCTACGTACCCTACTTCTTCTGCTTTTCTTTGATAGCTATCTAATTCGTATAAGTCTCTTCTATTAATTTCTTCAAGTACCTTTACAGCCAGTAGTTTCATTTCGATTAGATGTCTTTGAAAGTTCAAAAAGGTTTTATCAGCCCTAAAATCGTTATCACTCCTCTTGCTTAAATCTTTTTTATTTCGCAGTGTGCCTTCGGCTGATTGCCTTTCAAGCTTTTTGTTAACTGAATCAATTATTGATGCCGACGGTACAATTGATTTGTAAAGCACCAATATTGTTTCGTCAGAAAGTTCATTTAATTCTTTTTCAAGCATAGTTTTCCACCATTTTGTTTTGCAGATTTTAATTCTGCTATTAATAACGTCCTATGCTGCTCAAAAGTTAGCCTCTTTCAATATATATTATTGATTTAACAATATAAGTTTTTTTGTTTTATATCAACAGAATAAACTTTTTTGGAATTATCTTTAAAAAACGTTTTAACCATCCGACGTTTATTGACATCTTATGATATGGTTGAAGAAGTACAACATTTTTGAAAAATTTTATTATTTTGCTATAAAAAAATTTAAAATGTGGTAAAAAATAGAATTAAACTGTAAGTATTTGCTTGGAGGGGTAATGCGTATCAAATTATTAATAAAAATAACATCAGTAGTTTTGGTGCTGTTAGGTCTTTCCCTAAGATCCGCAGTATCTGCTGGAGGCTCTGATGAAGAAGTATTTCCTCCTAAAACATTAGAGAAATTGAAGAAAAATTATTCAACACAGCAAAAGAAAAGCAAAAGCACTAGTGCAGATAATGGGAACGGAGAGGTAAAAAAGTCAGAAGACGAAAAATCTCAAAATTTATCATCTGCTGCAAATAAAAAGAAAAATTCAAGTAGAGACCAAAATAGCTCCGATACAGGGAATAATGTTGGTGATGTATTAGAGGACGAACCTTTAATAGCAGATTTAACATCCATTATCGATAAGGATGGTATCGGAGAAGTGAACGTGGTTTGGAAAATTTCCAACGATGGCAAGTCTTACAGAACTATTCCGGGTGCTACAAATCAGTCATTTACCCCAAGACAAGAGCATGTGGGAAGAACATTGCGAGTTGTCCTTACATATCTAGATGGACAAGGTAATCTAGAAACTTTAACTTCTGCACCCACTACTCCAGTGATTAATGTCAATGATAAGCCCACCGGTGTAGTTAGGCTTACCGGTGAAAGCGCAGAGGATAGCGCTCTGATATTAGACGTTTCAGATATATATGATGAGGATGGAATGGGCCCCTTTAATTTTACCTGGCAAAGAACTTCTCCGAATACAGGCTGGGAAAATTACACCGAAGATGACACTGAAGTTTTGAATCTGAGACAAGAACACGTTTCCTATACATATAGGGTCCGTGTGGAATACATTGATGGGTTCGATAATAGGGAAGTTATTTATTCAAATGAGAGTGAAGCAGTCCGAAATGTTGATGATCCAGTTCTCGGTGATGTTGTTATCCTTGGTGAAGAGAAGGAAGGTTCTGTATTAGAGGCACGGACTGATTCCCTCTCCGATGATGACGGGATAGCTTCAATTGATGTTGCTTGGGAAAGAAGTAGGGATGGAAGAAACTGGGTTTCTCTGACCGGAGAAAACACAAAGAAACTGAACCTCGATCAAACAGTAGTTGGAAGCCAGGTGAGGGTAAAGGCAACATTAGTTGACAGATTTGGTATTGAAACTGTGCTGCATAGCCAGCCAACGCGAATTATTGAGAATGTGAATAATGTTCCAAGCGGCAATGTTTTAATAAGAAGAGTTTCTAATTAGTAAATATTAAGATTTATTTACCTTAACTGCTTTTGACCAAGTTATCTTTGATCAAGGTTTTTGGTGTATCAGAATCACTGCTGTATCTTCTGATCGAGCCCTCATAGTAAGCCCCATCTTCTATAGCGATTGTCTCATGGAAAGTATCACCCTCTACTCTTGCTGAGGAACCAAACCTTACTTTTTTACCAAATACTGGACCTATTATTCTACCTCTGATAACTAAATCCTCGGAAGTGACAGACCCAACTACTTTTGCTGATTTTTCAATTACTAATTTTGATGCCTTTATTTCTCCTTCAAAAACGCCATCTAAACGAAGTGCACCTTTCGACGTAATCTTTCCAACAACTTTTATCTCTTTACCCAACAATGATGGTGACGAGCTACCGTCAAATTCACTCCCAGAATAAATGCCAGAACTCTCTTCCTGAGTTGGCTGTGTCGGTAATGATTTCGTTTTTTCAGAATTTGCTTTTCTATTTTTCCAGGAATTAAAAATCATTATTTCAATTTGCTATTTTTTGATAAATGTTTGTGATATCAAAGTACCACAAAAATAAAAAAAGTTAATTAAAATAAGGATTTTTAAATAAGTTTTTTGATTGATCGACTGTTCATGTATATGGTACCTTTTATCAAACCAATAAGAATTGAGGATTAGTGTTATGAAGAAATATGTTTTACTTTTCGCTCTAGCATTAGGCGGACTTTTTGTCGCCGGTTGTGAAGCGCCAACAGTATCAGCAGATGCGGTTTCTTGCTCCAAGACTGGGGGATGTAGCTAAGTATCTAACCAATAGATTGCATTTGGCTCCGAATCTAATATTTTTCATTCGGAGCCTTCTACTTCCAGCGTCTATGTGGCCAATACCATTGGGTCGGATATTTTTTTACTCTCTTTTCTAGACTTGCATTCATCTCTTTTGTAATAGAACTTACTGTCCCCAACTTTATTGGTTTATCAAACGTAACGCCGATTTTGCGGTCATGTGCTCTAATGCCGTACGCTGGTATTAGTAGAGCGTTGTATTTCAAGGATATTTCAGCTATCGCAGTGGACGTCTTAGCAGGTCTTCCTAGAAATTGAAAGTATTTACCCTCCTTTACTGCTTGATCAATCATTAGAGCTATTACTCCTCCAGATTTAATTAAAGAAATCATTTTTCTTGTGCCGGATGTCCCTACTTCCAGTATAGGCTCACCTCCTTCTCTAATAGCGCTTAAGTGAAGTCGCTCATAAAAAATGTTTCTATTTCGCTGGTAGATAGCACCTGATGTAAGTCCATACTTATTTAATACGGCTCTCACAGCTTCCCAAGAGCCAATATGCCCAGATACAACTATTATTGGCCGATTAATTTTTCTTGCCTCAATAAGAGGAGTTAACTCTTTTTTTTTATAAGTTATTTTATTTTTCAGATTCTGAAATTCCCTGTTAAACATAAGTTCTATAAAACTCTCACCAATCATTTTAGAGTTCTCTTTAATAAACTCTTTTCGTTCTTGGTAAGACATTTTTGGGTAAACAAACCTTAGATTTGTATCGACTCTTTTCCGGAATTTTCTGACCCAGGGAAGCAAGATTTTACAAAGACGTCCTCCCCAATATACCCTTTTTTCAAAAGGAAAGAGTTTTAAAAATGTGAGAAGTAAATAGAAGGGAATTATCTCGAGAAGTTGACGGAGCATGTTTATTCCTATTTACACCAATAAAACACTGAATTTAGGTATTGGGATATATTATCATCACCATTTGCCTCCCCTCAACTTTTGGAATCACATCCGGTTTACCGAGGTGAGCTGTATCTATTGCTACCCTTTCCATTAATTCCGCACCTAATTCTTGATGGGCCATCTCTCTGCCTCTGAATCTAAGCGTTATTTTAACTTTATCTCCATTTTCAAGAAACTTTGTAACAGAGCGCATTTTTACTTCATAGTCATGCTTATCTGTATTGGGTCGGAACTTTATTTCCTTAAGTTCTATTGTTTTTTGCTTTTTTCTTGCTTCTGCTTCTCTTTTTTGTTGATCATACTTAAACTTGCCAAAATCCATAATCTTACAAACCGGAGGTATGGCATTGGGAGAAATCTCCACCAGATCAAGCCCCACCTCGCTTGCCATAATGTTTGCTTTTTCAGGGCTAACAATTCCTACCATATTTCCGTCAGCATCGATTAAACGAACCTCTTTACATATAATTGATGCATTAACTCGAGCCGCCACTTCCTTTTGTCCCGAGTTCATTTCTTGATTTCTTCTTACGATTTCATGCTCCTTTTCCTTAAATTAATTTGGTTTATTTTGTTACTATAACTTTATCACTATGTTGTTTTTCTAGTTTTAGATCTGGTGGCGCTGCTTCTATTGACAATTCTCTAATAGCATCATTCAAAGCAATTGTTTGTGACTCTTTTATACCAAGTCGCCGTACATTTAGGGATCGACTTTTAACTTCTTTCTCACCCACGACAGCAATTATAGGGATTTTTGAAATAGAATGCTCTCTTACTTTATAATTGATTTTTTCGTTCCTATCGTCCACTTTGCACCTCAACCCCAATTTTTTAAATGAGCTAGCTACCTCATCAATGTAGTCGCCCACATTTGTTGTTATTGACGCAATGACAATTTGTGTTGGGGCAAGCCAGAGAGGGAGTCTGCCAGCTGTATTCTCAAGCAAAATTCCAATAAATCTCTCAAAGGATCCAAGAATCGCTCTGTGTAACATAACGGGGACTTGCTTTTCTCCAATATTGTTAATATAGATAGATCCTAGTCTTTCCGGTAAAACAAAATCGACCTGTAATGTTCCGCATTGCCAATCCCGGCCTAACGCATCTGTTAATACAAATTCTAACTTTGGTCCATAAAAAGCGCCTTCGCCTTTATTTATCAAAAAGTCATAACCGGCCATTTTGGTTGCACTTTTTAAGGCCTGTTCAGCGCGTTCCCATACTTGATCGCTACCAGCTCGATTTTCTGGTCTATCTGAAAATTTTATTTTAAACTCAGCGAAACCCAGTTCTTCATAAACGCCGGATAAAAGTTCTATAAATTTTTTTGTCTCACTTTCTATTTGCTGTTCAGTGCAAAAAATGTGGGCATCATCTTGCAAAAAAGCTCTTACCCTCATAAGACCGTGTAATGCACCAGATGGCTCATTCCTGTGGCAAGCTCCAAATTCAGCCATTCTTAATGGCAGATCTCTATATGATTTTATTCCCTGATTATAAATTTGAACATGGCAAGGACAGTTCATTGGCTTTAGCGCATTTATTCTCGGTGTTTTTTCCTGCTCATCTACCTCAACAATAAACATATTTTCCCTAAATTTATCCCAATGTCCTGATTTTTCCCAAAGGCTTCTATCTACAATTTGTGGCGTTTTTACCTCCGAGTATCCATTATTTTCAAGTTTTCTACTCATATATTCTTGTAGTGTGGAGTAGAGTTTCCAACCGTTCGGATGCCAAAAAATACTTCCAGTTGCCTCCTCTTGTAGGTGAAATAACTCCATATCTTTTCCGAGTTTTCTATGGTCTCGTCTTTCGGCTTCTTCTAGTCTTAAAAAATATTGCTTTAATTCCTCTTTACTTCTAAAAGCTACTCCATAAATTCGCTGAAGCATTTTATTTTTACTATTACCCTTCCAGTACGCACCGGCTACTCTGGTAAGTTTAAAAGAGTCCGCAGGCACTTGGCCTGTGTGCACTAAATGAGGCCCCCTGCAGAGGTCTTGCCAATCCCCGTGCCAGTACATTCTTATATCTTCATTAACGGGAATATCTTGAATCAGTTCAACCTTATAAGGCTCATTTTTTTCTTTATAAAAATTCAAGGCTCTCTCACGGTCCCAGGTCTCTTTTTTCACAGCATCTTTCTTTTCAATGATTGACCTCATAAGAGATTCAATTTTGTCTATATCATTTTCAGAAAAGGGCTCCTCTTTATCAAAATCATAGAAGAAGCCATCTTGAATTACTGGACCTATAGTCACTTTTACATCTGGCCATATTTCTTGAACGGCTCTGGCTAAAATATGGGCACAATCATGTCGGATTAATTCAAGCGCTATTTCTACATCTTTAGGAGTATGTATTATAAGGGAGCAATCAGTTGTAAGCTTTGTCGACAGGTCAGTCAAATTACCATTAACAGTGCATGCTATCGACTTCTTCGCAAGAGAGTTTGATAGGTCTTTTGCGATTTCAAAACCTGTTATGCCAGTAGGATACCTTCTTGAGGAACCATCGGAGAGTTCAATAGAGATTTTATTGTCTTCGGTCAGATTTAAACTCTCTCTATGCTTCTTTAACTTGCTTTTCTAAAAGATAAAGTACTGTACGCATCAATTAATAGCTCTTCCATATTTTTTGTGTTGAAATTGTTTAATACATAATTACGGCTTGTTCGTCCAGTAAAATTCCTTTGTTGTGCATTCATTTGAAGTAGGTTTGTCAAAGTTTTTATAACTTTCTTTATATCACCATTCCCAGTCAGGTAATTATGATATTCCTTAGGTAAAAGTTCTTTATTTACATCGTTTTCCCAACTAACTACTGCGTTACCCATAGCCAATGCATTTAAAATATCTAAAGAATAGTATTGGTTATTAGGATTTAGTTCTAGATAAATAGATGAAAGCTTGAGGCTAGCTTCTAAATCAGCTATATTATCCATGAGACATAATACACTATTTCTGTTTCTAAGATATTTTTCCTCAAATTCATTCAGTTGTTTCTTATTCACGTTACTTTTCAGAACAACAATATATGGCCTTATATTTTCTGGTAGTTTCTCTAGATCGACCGATAGCTTAATTATCTGATTTTGCCATTTATTTGAATTGAAGTAAGCTTTTGCAAAAATTATATGTCTGGGCTTCTCAAGCATTCCCCATTGGGTTGCCAAAGAAATAGTTCTTTCTTGGCTGATTTTCTTTTCATCATAGATTGTTAGATCTACCGGTACAGGTACATAAAACAAACCTATGTTTTTTCTAGAATATTTGGTTAGAAGTTCTTGGTAAATTGTTTTGCTGGGTACTAATGTGGTAGCTTTCGGAATGAATTCTCCAAATATGGTCTTATTTAGCCTGCCCATTACAGTTTGCTCTGATGGATTTGAAAGCATAGACATTAATATTTTTACAGAGCACGTTTTATTAACCTGCAAAGCGGCTTTATATCCCGCTACGTCGTATACATGTATTGTACCAATAGATTTTGACGATACTACTTCACAAATTTTCTTGATAGTCGATTTCGAGTAACTGATATCTTTCGACGAAGTACTCTGTTCGACAATCTTAGCACCCCATCGCTTAAAGTATGATAATTCTCTGCCGAGAGGAGCGAATACATATGAACTATACCCGTTATCTTTCAATATTTTAGAGTAAGCCGCAATTGCTCTAACTGAAATGTCATCATTTAGGCTGGTTAAAAGTTGAAGAATGTTCATGTCTGTGTAATTATCTTGTCAAATGTCTTAGTAAAAAAGTACAGCAGGGATATGGTTGAAACAAGTTTTCATAAAACTGATGATGGACAAAAACTAGCTTTTTCACAAGTTAATGGTGATAAAAAAATAAAAAATTTGCCAGGTGTTGTATTTTTGAGTGGTTTGAAGTCTGATAAAGAAGGAACAAAAGCCATTTTTCTTTCTCGATGGGCAGAAAAAAATAAAAGAGACTTTTTAAGGTTTGACTATAGAGGTCATGGGGCTTCATCAGGAATTTTTGAAGAAACATCAATTTCAGACTGGCTTGAAGATACAAAAAGCATTATTTTCTCACTCACGTCGGGTCCTCAGATTTTGGTTGGATCTTCGCTTGGGGGATGGATAGCACTATTATTTGCGAAGCTATACCCTCAAAAGGTTGCAGGCATAATAGGAATTGCGGCTGCTCCTGACTTTACTGCCAAGTATGCTAGCAATAAGCTTACCGAAGATCAAAAACAAGAGCTTGAAACTACTGGCAAGCTTTCTTTTGACTCTGAGTATTTTGAACAACCCCTTGTGATTACTCAAAAATTAATAGAAGATGGAAACCAACACTTAATATTGACAAAGAAACAAGGTATTGACTGCCCAGTAAGACTTTTTCATGGATCTCTCGATGAAGATGTACCTCTTTCCACGGGTATCAACATATTGAAAAGCCTAAGTAGTATTGATGTGCAACTTCAAATTATTAAAGGCATAGATCATAGGTTCTCAACACCCGAATGCCTTGAATTGATCAAAGAAACGTTAGAGCGGATGCGATTAGCTTAAGAGCATCCCTATAATTATGACAATTAGGCCGAAAGCCGACAAACAAATAGCAAGATAATTTACTATTATTAGCCGCTCGAAGGTAGTTTTTTTGCCGTCTCTGTCATTTATCTTGGTCTGCTTACGAGCTTGAAAACCGAAATATATTACCGCTGCAAACCCTGTTAGACCAAAAAAGCAAACAAAAACGCCTAAACCAACTAAAATCAATGACATTATAGAATTGTATTACCTGAAAATTTGTAAAAAATATACAAATAGATTTTTCATGACAAAAATTTATTGCAAAAATACAAAAATGTTT
>CACGMO010000031.1 GCA_902574225.1 uncultured Alphaproteobacteria bacterium | reverse complement strand
GGGAACAAGAGAATATAATTTAGCCCTTGGTGCACGAAGGGCTACTGCAGTGAGAGAATTCCTCTTAGCGAAGGGAATTGAGCAAGATAGGATCAGTATAGTTACCTATGGAAAAGAGAGACCTTTGCGTGTTTGTTCCAACGAAGAGTGTTGGTCCAAAAATCGTAGAGCAGTAACAGTAGTTGGTAAAAAAATTGTAGATTAGTGATTAAAACAGAGATTACAAAGTTATTATGCTTTTAAGATCATTAATTATTATCTTAACACCGTTTTTATTGTACATAGGCAAATCAATGGCAAGCGAGGCCCCTGAATTGGAAGCCCTTCAAAAAAGACTACTATTACTTGAAAAGGAAATACTCGACTTAAAGATGAAAAACATAGTTGAGGACAAGTTTGAATGGCAATTTTTAAAAATGACTGAAATAGAGAATGATATCAAAAAGTTACATAACAGATTTGAAATCCTTGAAAACAACTACTATAAAGAATTAAAAAATTTGAAAGCATCGATAACAAATTCAGATACAAACGATGTTGAAAAAATTCAAGACTCAAACGAAGATCTTCAAACAGAGACGGTAATCCTGCCCTTGAAAGATAGCTCGGCGTCCTTGGAAAACCTTGAAGTTCTTAGTAGAGAGGAAGAACTGTATATGAGAGCATTAGAACTCTTTGATAGAGGCCAAATAAATTTGGCTGAGCAACGTTTTTCAGAATTTATAGAGAGTTTCCCAACTAGTATAAAACTTGCAGCTGCTTTGTTCTGGAGAGCGGAAACTAGAGTAAAAGATGAAAATTGGATTGGTGCTGCTAATGATTATTTAGAGAGTTTTACAATCAATCCTGATGGAGAGACCGCTGCAAAGACCTTATTTGGTTTAGGAGTAAGTTTAGGAGCCATTGGGGAGAAAGAACAAGCATGTTTAACTCTTGATGAAGTTGGGTCAAGATTTGAAAATATTGAAAAAACTCTGTTGGTTGAAATTGTAAAAGCAAAAAATCTATTGAATTGTGATCAACCAAGATAGCAGAAAGATGATTGAGCAGGTTGTTAGAAATTTGGCTAGTCTAAAACTACGATCTTGTGGGATAGCAGTTTCTGGTGGCAGCGACTCAATAGCTCTTTTTCATATTATGACAGAGTGGGAATCTGAAAATAAGCCTGAAATATTAGTGGCATCAGTAGATCACGGGTTGAGATCAGAGAGTCGATCAGAGGTGGAATTTGTAAAAAAAATCTGCGAAATGAAAAATGTTAAACATTTTTCGTTAAAACCGACTGTGAGTATATCAGAGGCACAAGGAAATTTACAAGATAATGCTCGATCAGCAAGATATAAATTATTAAGGAATTGGGCTATCTCGAATGATTTACAATCTGTTCTAGTTGGTCATACATTGGATGATCAAGAAGAGAACCTTCTGATAAGATTTTTACGAGGATCTGGTGTAGATGGATTAGCTAGCATGGAGAATATGGTCTTTAGAAATGGGATTTTATGGATAAGGCCATTATTAAAATGTAGAAAAGAAGAGTTACGAAATTATTTGAGAAATAACAATTATAGTTGGATAGACGATCCCTCAAACTATGATGAAAAATACAAGCGTGTAAAGATGAGAAAACTTCTCAAGGAACTAAAATCTAATAATCTTATTACACCAAATTTCGCAAAAACAGCTGATCACATGTCGAGATCCTCAAAGTTATCCAAGGAAATAGCTAAATCCAATTCCAAAACACTTTTGTCGTTTAATGTTGTTGGACAAATTACTTTCGAAGTTGAAAAATTTTCTAAGCTCTTTGAGGATACCCAATTTAGAATACTTTCGGGTATAATCTCATGGTTCTCTGGAAAATTTTACAAACCCCGCTTCTCTCAGCTCGAGAAACTGCATAACAAAATACTGAACCTAAAACGGATGGGTGCCACTTTAGGTGGGACAGTATTTATGAAAAAAAACGGTATAGTTACTGTCATGCGAGAATTAGCGTCTATTGAAGAAAATTACTTAGTTAAAGAAGAAAAGTTTATTTGGGATAACAGATGGCTAATTACGTTAAAACTAGAAACGCAAGGAAAATTGTATGTAAGGCCTTATGGGTTATTAGGTCTTGATGACCATAAATTCTCTACCACTCGTGAATTTGATAAAAGTGCACTGGCTCCAATCCCGACATTAACAACAAATAAAGGTGTTAAATTTGTGCCATTTTCTAATTTGGAGTATGATATCGATATAAAATTATTAAATCAGGATAATGAGTTTTATAAATTCTTTTAAAAACAGTTGAATTTGCGTTTTTTTAGCATACTTATAAGGTATTCAAAATCAAAAGTTGGTATCAAACAAATGAATAATTTCAGAAACATAGCCTTCTGGCTAATTTTATTTTTCCTTCTAGTCGCTTTATTCAACGTTTTCAGCGGCAACACAATGAACAACAAGAGAGAATTATCTTTTTCCCAGTTTTTGGATCAGGTTGGTTCAGGAAAGGTATCCGAAGTTGTTCTTGATGGAGAAACCATACATGTGAGAGAAGCAGATGGAACAAGATATGAAGTCGTGCAACCACTTGGCACCAACTTGGTAGAAGTGCTGAGCAAATCAAATGTCGAAGTTCGTGCAGTGAAGCAGGAGAAGTCAGGACTGATGAGCGCAATAAGTGTTTGGTTACCGTTTATTTTACTAATTGGTGTGTGGCTCTACTTAATGAATAGAATGCAAGGCGGCGGTCGTGGAGGCGCCATGAGCTTTGGAAAGTCTAAAGCAAAACTTCTTACTGAAAAGCACGGCAAGGTTACATTCAATGATGTTGCTGGTATTGACGAAGCAAAAGATGAACTCGAAGAAATAGTTGAGTTTCTAAAAGATCCACAAAAATTTGGTAGGCTCGGTGGGAAGATACCCAAAGGAGCGTTGCTAGTAGGGCCTCCTGGAACAGGTAAAACACTATTGGCTAGAGCCATCGCAGGTGAAGCAGGCGTACCCTTTTTCACTATATCTGGCTCAGATTTTGTTGAAATGTTCGTTGGGGTAGGGGCAAGCAGAGTGAGAGACATGTTTGACCAGGCTAAGAAAAATGCACCTTGTATTGTATTCATCGATGAAATTGATGCGGTGGGGCGTCACCGAGGAGCTGGATATGGTGGTGGAAACGATGAAAGAGAGCAAACACTCAACCAACTACTTGTTGAAATGGATGGTTTTGAGTCGAACGAAGGAGTTATATTAATCGCTGCTACCAATAGACCTGATGTTTTAGATCCAGCACTCTTGAGGCCCGGGCGCTTTGACAGACAAGTTCAGGTGCCGAATCCTGATATACAGGGCCGCACAAAAATATTGAATGTTCACGCAAAGAAGACGGTTTTGGGACCAGATATAGATTTAAGAATCATCGCTCGAGGAACACCTGGTTTTTCTGGTGCTGATCTTGCCAACCTCGTGAATGAAGCTGCATTAATGGCAGCAAGGGCAGGTAAAAGATTTGTCGCTATGATAGATTTTGAAAATGCAAAGGATAAAGTCATGATGGGTGCAGAGAGAAGATCCATGGTCATGACGGACGAAGAAAAGAAATTGACTGCTTATCATGAGGCGGGACATGCGATCGTGGGATTAAATGTTCCTCAGCATGATCCAATACATAAAGCCACCATTATTCCTCGAGGAAGAGCTTTGGGTTTGGTGTTAAGTTTACCTGAACGAGATCAGTTATCAGTTACCAGAACTAAATATAAATCGAAAATAGCAATGGCTATGGGAGGTAAAGTTGCAGAAGAAATGGTTTTTGGACCTGAGAACGTAACATCTGGGGCAAGTTCTGATATTCAACAAATAACTAAGATAGCTAGAGCAATGGTAATGCAATTTGGTATGTCTGATAATTTAGGAAATATCGATTATGCCAATGAACAGCAGACTTACTTAGGTCCTACGAGTCCTGGCAGTCATCTAGGTCCGGAAACACAGGAAAAGATTGATATTGAGGTGAGAAAGCTCGTCGATGAGGGTTACGCAACAGCAAAAAATATTTTAAAGAAAGAAAAAAAGAAGTTAGATTTGTTAGCTAATGGATTGCTAGAGTATGAAACTCTTACGGGAAGTGAAATAACACAAGTGCTGTCCGGAAAACCCCTAAATAGAGATTTGGATGACTTTGATGAACCTGACGATAAACAGGATAAGAGTAGTGTCACTTCAATACCAAAAACGGGCACAGCTGGTAGAAAGAAAGGTGGAGGCTTGAAGTCTCAGCCGCAGTCTTAGAATAAAAGAAGCTCTCCTTCTAAGTCATATTCTGAAGAGCCTGTAATCTTAACGGTTATATGTTCACCTACGCGATGATGAGTTTGTTTTGTTGGAACGGAGACTACACCGTCTATGTCTGGAGCGTCAAAAATTGATCTACATATAAGATGGTCTTGTTCCGCAGAGTCTATAACACAGGTAAATGTTTTACCTACTTTTTCTTTAAGCTTCAACTTGGATAGTTTTTGTGCCCTAGACATAAAACGGTCGTATCGATCTTGTATTATATCATCGTGTAGGTGATCTTCCATTACGTTTGATCGTGCACCAGATACGTCTTCATATTTAAAGCAGCCTACTCGATCAATTTTTGCTTCCTCTAACCAATCAAGAAGAAAATTAAACTCACTTTCAGTTTCTCCAGGGAAGCCTACAATAAAAGTTGACCTGATACTAAGATCTGGATTAATTGAACGCCACTCAGAAATTTGTTCAAGGTCATGCACGTTATTTGATGGCCGAGCCATTCTTTTTAATACATCCGGGTGTGCATGTTGAAAAGGGACATCTAAATACGGTAAGACTCTATTCTGATCCATAAGAGGTATTAATTGCTTCACATGAGGATAAGGATAAATATAGTGAAGTCTCACCCATATTCCAAGAGACGCTAACTCATTCACTAGATTATAAATATTAGTCTTAAGTTTTTTCCCATTTACGAGTGTCTCTTCAAACTTTAGATCTAGTCCGTAAGCGGAAGTATCTTGCGATATTACAAGTAATTCTTTAGTACCCCTTTCAACTAAACTTTTTGCTTCAGATAGTATTGAAGCCATCGATCTGGATTTTAAGGGCCCTCTCAAAGAGGGAATTATACAAAATGAGCATTTATGGTTACATCCTTCGGAGATTTTCAAATAACTATAATGTCTTGGTGTAAGTTTGATGTAGGACGATGATGGCTTTGCCTCAAATGGATTGCTCTTTATTGGAACGTTCTTCGTAATTGAGTCCAACACCTCATTAAACTTTTGAGGACCAGTTATGGCCATCACATTTGGATGGGAATCCCGTATAAATTCTGGAGTAGATCCGAGACAACCAGTTACTATTACTTTTCCGTTTTCATTCAAGGCTTCACCAATAGCATTCAAACTTTCGGTTTTTGCTGAGTCAAGAAAACCACATGTATTTACAACCACTGCATCGGCGTTATCATAAGTTTGTGATATTCCATAACCCAATGTTCGGAGCTTGTTTATTAAAACTTCCGAATCAACTAGTGCTTTGGGACAACCTAGGCTGACTAAACCGATCTTAGGAGAATTTTTATCCATGATGTATTTAAATAAACGGTTTTAGATTAGGATTAAAGGGTCTTTCTTTAACAAAAGCATCTCTTAACTTATTATCTATGAGGACTTGCAACTTGGTACCCTCAATAGCATACTCGACGTCAACGATGCCGATAGCGACATTTGTATTGAACTCTGTCGAAAAAATTCCAGAAGTAATCTCCCCCACCTTTTTATTATTAAATATGGGCCAGTGATCGTGACAAAACGGTACCTTATCGCCTTTAACATCAAAGTATCTTAATACTTTTGAGGGGCCATTACGTGCTATATTTCCAAGAGCTTCGGAACCGATACATGTTGAATTTGTATCAATTTCACAAAATCTGCCGAGACCGCATTCGAAAGGAGAGTTTTGAACAGTCATATCAGATCCATAAGATAAAAGTCCAGACTCAATTCTTTCGATCTGGTTAGGACATCCTGGTCTAACATTCAAATCCTTCCCATTTGTAAATAATTCCTCCCATAGTTCATTGGCATATTCCGTGCCTTCAACATATATTTCAAAACCACCTTGCTTGGACCAACCAGTTCTAGCAACATTGATAGTGTGTTTTCCAAATTTTAGTTTTCTAAGGTCAAAATAACTGAAGTAGTCCATTTCATTTCCAAATATTCTTTTCATAAGAAGCCTAGATTTAGGCCCCTGAATTGCCAAAGGCGCAACTGAAGGTTCAGACACCTCAACATTTAATTTCAGTGCAGCAGCAATCCCTGAAACCCATAAAAGAACATCACTATCAGCTATAGAAATCCAGTAACGGTCTTCATCTACTCTTAACAGTACAGGATCATTTATCATGCCCCCATTTTGATTGACCATTGGAGCGTAAAGACATTTGTATGGATTCATATCCTTCACATTTCTAGGAGTTAAAAACTCTAATAGCGTTGCAGCGTCTTTTCCTACAATTTCAACTTGTCTTTGAACGGATACATCCCACACTTGAACTTCACTTTTCAAGTGTCGGCAGTCTTCCTCCGAGTCTTTAAAGATGGTCGGTAAAATCATATGGTTATAAACTGTTACACCCTTAACCTGATCTTCTATTTTAGAAGAGAAGGGCGTGCGTCTTATTCTTTTTGTTGGAGTTAAAATTTTACCCTGCAACACTTTTCTCCTATCGTAAACAAATTCGAATTCTGATATAAATCATTAAGAGAACTATGCAATGGTTTTTATTACTTTGAACGAAATTTTGTTAACATGACCAAAAAAAAAAATATTTTAATTTTAAATGGGCCCAACCTGAACCTACTTGGCACAAGACAACCTGAAATATATGGATCTCGAACTCTTAAAGATTTAGAGGAAATGTGTGTAAGTAAAGGCAAAGCTTGTTCAATGAATATGAAATTTGAACAAAGTAATTCCGAATCGGAATTAGTGACTTTTATTCAGGAGGCAATAAAGACTTCAGATGGTATAATTATAAATGCTGCTGCATATTCACATACGTCAGTCGCAATTCTTGATGCCTTAAATTCTTTTACTGGGTATGTAATCGAAGTTCATATATCTGATATTACTCAGCGGGAAGAGTTCAGGAAATTTTCATATGTATCTTTGAGGGCGGACTATGTTATTATGGGTAAGGGTCTAGAAGGGTATATTGAAGCAATAGAAAAAATGCAACGAGAAACTTAGATTCAAAATATGAAAAAAGATAATTTAAAACAATTTTACAAAGAGTTTCCAAGTAATCCAGACGCCAGGGTTAAAGCTTTGAAGTCGATCTTAGAAAAAGAAGGACTCATTGATCAAAAAGCATTGGATGGAATTCTCGATACCTATCAGAATAAGGTAGGGCCTTTAAATGGTGCAAAGATAGTTGCCAAAGCGTGGACGAACAAAAAGTTTAAAGAGGATTTAATTTATAATACGGATCAGGTGTTAAAGGATATGGATCTTAATGGTCGTCAAGGTGAACATGTTGTGGTGGTAGAGAATACTGAGACAGTCCATAATCTTATAGTCTGTACCCTTTGTAGTTGTTATCCGTGGCCTTTGTTGGGGTTACCACCTAGCTGGTATAAGTCCGATGCCTACCGAAGTCGAGCAGTGAGAGAACCCAGGGCAGTATTAAGCGACTTTGATGTCAAACTTCCAAGATCAAAAAAGGTTAAAGTTTGGGACTCGACTTCAGAGATACGGTATCTCGTCCTACCACAACAGCCATCTCGTTCTAAGGGATTGAGTGAAAATGAATTAGTGAGTTGGGTTACGCGTGATAGTATGATTGGGACAGGCTTTCCAAAGCCTCCAACAGGTGAGTAATGTCAAAGCCGCATGATATGGGTGGTCGGTTTGACTCCCGAAGAATTGATATCAAGTCAAGTAACGTAAAATTTAAGGCAGATTGGGAAAAGGAAGTTTTCGCTATAACGTTAGCGTTGGGTTTTTCAAGTTTATGGAATTTGGATAGGTCTCGGTATGCGCGTGAGACTTTAGAGCCAGAAGACTATCTGCAATTTAGTTATTTTGAAAAATGGCTTGCTGGACTGATCAACCTATTGGGTGAAAACGGTATCATTAAAGATGGGACAGAAAGTGAAGACAATTTTAAAAAAAGTTCTTTTCGCGTTTTAGAAGCAAAAAATGTAAAAAAATTGTTAAATATGGGGGGACCAACCCAAAGAGACAGTAACTCAGAGAAAAAATTCAACTTAGGAGAGACCGTTTCCGTAAGAGCTAATAATAGTAATACAAAAGTTGAAAAAGGTCATACTAGACTACCAGACTATGTAAAAGGAAGAACTGGGAAGGTCATTGCCTATCACGGTAGTCACGTATTTCCAGATGCAAACGCACATTTTTTGGGGGAAAGTCCAGAAGCACTCTACTCAGTAGAATTTAAGAGCCAAGATTTATGGGATAAATGTGAGCATGTTGAGGATACAGTAGTAGTTGATTTATGGGAAAGTTATATTGAAAAATTCAAGTGATAAATCAGTAATATTACCTCAAGGCAACGAAGTTTTTTCCGCACCATGGCATTGTGAATTATTTGCACTTACCATTTCTTTGCATGAAAAAAAAGTTTTCGATTGGGCACTTTGGACTGACGCGCTGGGTAATAAGCTTAAGGACAAGCCAGTGAGTATGGAAGACGATTTAGATTACTATTATGGTAGCTGGCTTGAGGCACTGGAAGAATTGATTTTGAGTAAAAAGATGACTTATCGGGATGATTTCAAAAGAGAAGTTTTGTCCCAAATGAAGCATCTCCGAGATGATCACTATTAATATAAAGTTATCTTAAATCTTTAATAATACGTTTAACAATTTCACTAATATCTTTTTCATTGAAAGTTTCTTGATTTAGTTTCTCATGTATTTTTTGATCAAATAGGCTCCTTTCTATTCTTTCATAAAGTATTTGGCGAACGAACCACAAATAACTTTCTTTGTTTTTCCCTAATTTTGATCTCTTCTCTAAATGATTTTCAATGTGGGTAATTATTCTAGTATTTTCTTCTCGGTCTTTTTCATTAGTAATCATTATTTTGATATTTTTGCCATCGGGAGCCTGAGCCATATCAATTATAGACTTTAATTGGTAGAATGTTTGTGCGGATTCTGGTTTGTCGGATTTATTAACTAAGATTAAATCTACTATTTCCAAAACTCCACCTTTCATCGCCTGGATACTATCTCCAAGTCCCGGGGCTAAAGTAAGAATTGAGAGATCTGCTAGTTTCGTAATATCTGATTCAGATTGCCCAACCCCAACAGTCTCAACGAAAATAAAATCAAAGTCGAAAGTGGCCATAACCAGTGATAGAAGAAAACTTTTGTGAGATATTCCACCCAATGCACCATCCGACGATAATGACCTTATAAAGACATTGTCGTCTGAGGAATGCTGTTCCATTCTAGTCCTATCACCGAGAAGGGAGCCTCCAGAAATTAAGCTGGTCGGGTCGATAGCAATCACGCCAATTTTCTTTTCTTTTGATCTAAGGATACTTATGAAGCTATTTATCAAACTCGATTTGCCTGCCCCAGGGAAACCAGTTACGCCAATTATTGGCGTTGTGCGCTCTGCTTTATTATAAAGCTTCAAGACTAATTCTATTGGATTGTCACTGGTCTCTACATGGGTTAAGAATTTTGATAAAGCTAGCCTGTCGCCTGCTTTGAGGTCTTCTATTGTTTGTTGTAACTCCATTGATTTCATAACGAGGTTATTATTTTATTACATCACTTTTCAAAGCCATAAAATGTAGTAAAATTGTCGACTGCTTCACGGTCGGTTCTCCATGAGTTAATAGGATGATTTTCATCAGCATACCCGATACCCATTCCACAAAAGAGCATAAATTTGTTATCTACAACAAGGTGTTTGTTTACAGTGGAATGCCACATCGCCCATGCCTCTTGAGCGCAACTATGTAAGCCTTTCTCTCTTGCTATTAACATAACAGTTTGCAGAAACATTCCGACATCTGACCATTGGGGAGGTCCCATCTTTCTGTCGATGTAAACAAACAGCCCAACAGGGGCATCAAAAAAGCGTAAATTTTTAGCCAATTGGTTTAACCGTGCCCCCTTATCTTCCCTTGGTATATTTATGCTTTTGTATAAATCTTCGCCACATTTAAAGCGTCGGCTTCTATAAGGTTCCCAAAGGTTTGGCGGATATACGTCATATTCCGTTTTTTCCCCCATTGGCATATCTCTGATTTTAGATTCAATATCCGAAACTATCTGATCAAGTTTCTTTCCTGATATTGCATGAATATGCCATGGCTGAAGGTTGCCCCCCGATGGAGCTTGTTTAGCGACGTCCAAAATTTCCTTGATTAATTCCTTAGAAACAGGTTTCTCAGTAAATGCTCTGCAAGAAAATCTTGATTTTACAGCTTCTGAAACATACATTTTAATCAATACCCCAATGGCTAAACAACTCGGCTTCAGTTAATTTAATTTTATGCTTTTCTGTAATGTTTGGTGCTGGAGTTACGGATAGATCGGGTGCCGGTTTTGGCTGAATAATATTAAAAGCCTCAGGAAAAATTCCTCGATATTTATTATGAGGATCGACAAAAGCTTCCTCAAAATTTAAAACAGGGGCAACGCATGCGTCTGTCCCATAGTAAATCTCCTCCCACTCTCTCATAGTTTTTTTCCTGATAATTTCTTGAAATATATCTTTTAGCTTCGGCCAATTAGATTTATCTGTTCTGTTAGGAAGTTCATCAAGTTTTAAATCAAGTTTTGTAATAAACTCTAGGTAAAACTTATCTTCAATAGCACCAACTGAAATATGCCGACCATCAGAGGTTTTATAAGTTGTGTAAAAAGGGGCACCCCCATCAAGAAGATTAATGTCTCGTCTATCTTCCCATTGTTTAAAATTAAACATAGAGTACATCATTGCCATTAAATTGGCAGTTCCGTCCACGATGGAGCCATCGACGACTTGACCCTGACCGGTCTGCTTCGCATGTAAAACGGCACATAGTATTCCGAAAACTAAATACATTGAACCTGCTGCAAAATCCCCCAAAAGATTTAGTGGTGCTATTGGAGTATCTTTGGTTCCAATAGCGTGAAGTGCGCCAGATATAGAAATATAATTAATATCGTGACCTGCTGTATTACTGAGAGGCCCTTTCTGACCCCACCCCGTCATTCTTCCATAAACGAGCTTTTTGTTTGCTGAAAGCATCTCTGAAGGCCCTAAGCCCAATCTTTCCATAACGCCTGGTCGAAACCCTTCTATTAAAATGTCAGAATGGGATACAATTTTCTTCGCGCTAGCGATGTCATCAACATCCTTAAGATCTAGCTCTATATAAGATCTATTTCTAATAACAACATCGGTGAATTGATTGGCAGCCTGGGTACCTGTTTTTCGAGCAATCCTAATTACATTGGCACCCATATCTGCCAATTGCATAGCAGAAAACGGAGTTGGCCCAAGCCCATCGAATTCAACCACTTTTAAACCGGACAAAGGTCCGCCAGTGTTGTTGTGATCCGCCATTCTAATTAGTCGTCCAATGACCTGGCAATTAATTCCTTCATGATCTCATTAGTCCCTCCATAGATCGACTGCACACGGGCATCGGCGTACATTCGAGCGATAGGATATTCCATTATAAAACCGTATCCGCCATGAAGTTGTAAACATCCATCCATAATCTCATTTTGGGTTTGGCTTCCCCAGTATTTTGCCATTGAAGCCGTAGCGGCATCAAGAGAACCCTGCTTAACCCTATCGACACAATCATTAATAAAGGACCTAAGAACCTCAGCCTTAGTTTTCATTTCAGCGAGTTGAAAACGAGTATTTTGAAAATCCATAATCCGCTTATCAAAGGCTTTCCTATCTTTTACATATTTAATTGTCTCTTCGAGCGCAAAGTCTATGTTTCCCAGAGCGCCGATACCAATTGCTAATCTTTCCCATGGCAACTGCTTCATCAATTGATAAAAACCTTGGCCTTCTTCACTCCCAAGCAAATTTGTTAAAGGAACCTTAACATCTTCAAAAAACAATTCACATGTGTCATTACCTTTTTGACCTAGTTTCTTTAGAGGTTTTCCTCTTGAGAAGCCTTCTAGGTCTTTTGTTTCAACGACTACCAATGATACACCTTTCGATTTTTCATTTTTATTTGTCTTTGCCGCTAAAACAATGAGGTCAGCTGAGCCACCATTTGTTATAAATATTTTTGATCCATTAATTTTATATTGATTTCCATCTTTTTCTGCAGTTGTTTTAATTGCTTGAACATCCGATCCAGTACTGGGTTCTGTCATAGCAAGAGAAGCCACGTATTCACCAGTTGAAAGTTTAGGAAGCCATCTTTTCTTCTGTTCATCGGTACCATACGCGTTGATGTAATGAACAACTATTGATTGAATTGCATATCCCCAGCTACCAGAGTCTCCCGCTGTTCTTCCAAGTTCATATAGAGTGATCGCATCGAAGCCTAAATCACCGCCGAAGCCACCGAATTCTTCAGGTATTGAGCTTCCTAAAATTCCAGCATCTCCTGCCTTATTCCATAAGGTCCTGTCGACTTGTTGTTTTTTACCCCACTCGTCCAGATTGGGTTTTACTTCGTCTATAAAAAATTTCTTTACACTGTCTGTAAATAATTGGTGTTCTTCCATTTGCCATTTAGAAGTCGGAGTAAATAATGTCATCAAAGTTCCTCAAAATAATTAGTATGGGAAAATGCTACTACAAAAAAAATTTTGTGAACATCTAAAATTTGAACTTTTTTGTAGATATTTGAGGTTTTCTGCCTCAACATGTATTGATGTTGGCTTTGATCGTGAAATATGCTTCTTTTCTTGTCATTTCAATATTTATTTTATGCCTTGCCGTGGGCGAATTTATACTTTGGCAAGCTTTACCGGTTTCATGCTCAAACCATGAAAAAATAGAAGCGAACAATCCTATAAAGTTTGTCGCTAATGCAAAAGGACAAGGTCCATTTAGAGGTGATAGATGGTCACAACTAGCGGATACGGACCTTTCTCAGTGGTACCTAAAAAATAAAAAGTACGAAAGCGTGACAATAAAAAATACAGAAGATGGTATAGATATTAGTTCTTGGTGGATATCTGCTGATGAAGAAAGTGAAAAACGAACGGTTATTGTTGTTCATGGCATTAACGGCTCAAAAAAAGAATTTAACCAATTAATACCAGCAAATATAATTGCGAATTCGGGATTAAATGTTTTGATGATAGACGTTAGAAACCATGGAGAAAGTTCATGTCCAGATGGATGGCACTTTGCAGGAACTAAAGAATGGAAGGATGTTGATGCAGCGATCGAATATCTTGTCGACAAAAAAGGAATACCTGAGAGAAACATTGGAATTCATGCCGTATCAGGAGGAGGTCTGGGTACTTTCTTTTTGATAAAAAATAGAAAAGATCTTGGAGCATTTTCACTCGACAGCGGAGTTTTTGATTGGGACTCTATTGTTCAACATGAGTTGGAATACCACGGTGTGCCTGGGTTTACGTGGCAGCTTGCAATTTTCGTAGCTAAATTTCACGGCATTTTCTTTGATAAGAATATGCCTAAAGAAGCGCTTAGTGACTTGCAGGATAGGCCATTGCTAGTTTTTCACGGGAAAAAAGATACTAGAGTGCCTTTTTTCCACTCCGAACAATTAGTTGAATATGTGAAGAGTATAAATGGTAAAATAATATTTTTTCCGTTAGAAGGAGCAGACCATACGGAAGGTGTGCTATCACACTCCGAAATTTATGAAGATAATCTTCCTAAATTTTTCAAAACAAACCTTTAATGGGTAGGATGGAATATGAACAGAAAAATAATTCTTAAATCACGACCAGAAAAAGAACCTCTAAAAGAGAATTTTCAAATTGTTGAAGAGGATCTGAAACTAGTTCAACCCAGTCAAGTACAATTAAAGTCAATTTATTTGTCTTTAGATCCCTATATGAGAGGAAGGATGAACGCAGGGCGCAGTTATGCGAAGCCCGTGGAACTAGGAGCGGTAATGGAGGGAGAAGCTGTTTCTGAAGTTATAGAAAGTCAAAGTGATACCTTTAACAAAGGTGATATTGTTATCGGTAGAACTGGATGGCAAACAATGCCGTTGGTTTCGGATAAAGTTATAGAAAAGGTTCACAATCCTGATCTTCCTCTAAGTCTAGCTCTTGGGACGTTGGGAATGCCGGGTAGAACTGCTTATATCGGAATGATGAATATTGGGAATCCAAAAGAGGGAGAGACGTTAGTTGTATCTGCGGCTTCAGGAGCTGTTGGATCTGTCGTAGGGCAAATTGGAAAAATTTATGGCTGTAATGTAATAGGGGTTGTGGGTAATGAAGAAAAATCGATTTATGTAAGAAATGAATTAGGCTTTGATCATTGTCTGAATTACAACGATGATAATTTTGAAAAAAAACTAGGAGAAATTTGCAAAGATGGCATCGACATATATTGGGAAAATGTTGGAGGGAAAACATTCGATGCCGTATATCCTCATCTCCGAGATTTTGCAAGAATTCCAGTTTGTGGCGTAATCTCAATGTATAATAATCAAAGCCAGCAATTGGAAGAAGATCGTCTGCCGATGCTTTTTAGAAATGTTCTAACTTGGCGATTGAGAATACAAGGATTTATTGTTAGAGAATTTCCTGAGCAACAACTAGAAGCAATGCAGCATTTAGAAAAGTGGTATTTGGAAGGGAAGCTAAAATATAGAGAAGATATAGTAGAAGGCTTGGACAATATGGTTGAAGCTTTTCAGGGTCTTTTAAGAGGTGACAATTTTGGAAAGTTGTTAATCAAAGTCAACTGAGTAACAGAACGCATATTTAGAGGAGGAAAAAATGTTAGACACTAACTTAGATGTTGAAAAATTAAAAAAACTTCAGTTTAAGATAATGAAAGATGTTGCAGCATCAGCATTAATACCACTTATGCGAATAGGTGATCAGTTAGGGCTCTTTCAAAAACTTTCTGAATTAGGACCCATTACTTCCAAAAAGTTTGCTGAAGAAGCCAAAGTTGATGAGCGTTATTTAAGAGAATGGCTATACGCTTTATCCGCTACTGACTTTGTATCTTATGATGGAGAAAAAGAGGAATTTTCATTATCACCTGAACAAAAAGCAGTTTTTGCAGATGAAGAAGGGCCAGCTAACATGTTGGGCGCGTATGAAGTTCTAGCAGGACAAGTATATGCTGAGGAGAAAGTACTAGAAGCCTTTAAAACAGGAAATGGTGTAGCCTATGAAAATGCCTGCCCACTTTGCTTCACTGGAACTGCCAGATTTTTTAAACCATCTTATCAAGTAAACCTTATAGAAAAATGGCTTCCAATGATTGATGGTTTCGGCGAAAAAATGAAGGCTGGTGGAAGCTTTGCAGACGTTGGGTGTGGACACGGACTATCTACATTAATGGTCGCACAAACATTTCCAAATGCAAGTGTAGCGGGATTTGATATCCATGGACCATCAATAGAGGAAGCAAAAAAACTAGCTGATAGTGCCGGAGTATTAGACAAGATAAAATATGAGATAGCGGATTCAAAAAGTTATGAAGGCAAGTTTGATTATATAGCTTTTTTTGATTGCCTTCATGACATGGGCGATCCTGTAGGAGCCGCAAAATATGCCTATGATCACCTAAACGAGGGCGGGGCGGTTATTCTGATTGAGCCAACAGCAAATGATAAACCAGAGGAAAACTTTAACATTTTTGGACAAATGTATTATTCATTCTCAACTATGGGATGTATACCGGTTTCAAAATCTCAGGAGGTTGGCTTAGCATTGGGAGCTCAAGCTGGACCCGCTAAACTAATTGATGTGTTGGAGCAGGCAGGATTTAAGGACTGCAAGATAGTCAAAAAAAACGCGACAAATATGGTATTAGAGGCGAGAAAATAAAAGTTTATAATTGATCATGCATATTCCTGCCATGAAAAGCGAGCAACCAGATAAAAGCATGGCGTTTTGGTAGTCTCCAAAAAAGTCGATCATTAAACCTGAAATGTATGGTCCAACAATCTGGCCAATGCTAAAGGTGGTAGTTAAAAAAGCCACGGCAAATTTTATTGAGCCAGCATGCCGTATTTTCCCTTCCATTAACACTAAACCTACGATGCCGACCACCCCAATTCCATAAGCTAAACAGGCAAATAATGAAGCTCCAATTCCATCAAAAAAGTACAAGGTAAGTATCCCTGTAGAGCAGGTGAAGCAGGATAAGGCTAAAGAGATATGATTACCAGTAAGTTTACTGATAGCTTGCCATATGAAAATAGCTGGCATAGCAGATATCCCAACTAAGATCCAACTTGCATGCTGAATGTTCTCTAATGCGGGGGTGTTGACCGCCAAAGCTGCTATAAAGGTGCCAAAAATAATATAGCCAAACCCAAAAAAAAAGTAACCTACGGAGATACCGACGAAGCCTAAAGAGAGTTTATTCGACTGAGAGGTCTGATCAATGCTTGCTTCTGAACCTACCTCTAGTGGACTTGAAATGATTGGTATCGTTAAAACCAAGCAAATTAACGCTATCACAAACCATTGGTAGTGCCATTGCAAGTCAAACACAGAGCAGATCCATACAGCTATGGCACTTAAAAACATTCCAACACCAAAACCCGATATATGAGCTAAACGAAGATCTATGCGACCGGTAACTGTAATCTGAGAAAAAATTAGATTTGTCGCAATAACTAACCCAATTGCACCTGAAATTCCCTGAAGGAATCTTAGTAAAATAAATAAGTAAAAATCACTAGTTGAACCCATAAGGCCAAGTGTCACAATGGACACTACAACCGATAGATAAAGTGTAAGCCTTTGTTTGTTTGCAAAAGAATAAATAAGGGGAATAATCGAACCGATTAGATATCCCAAATAGTTAGAAGAAGCTATCAAGCCGATATCTGCAGAAGAAATATTAAGAGTATTCTGCATGTAGGGAATTATAGGAGTATAGGCAAACCTGCCTAAGCCACCAGTAATCGCCACAACACAAATTCCTACCAGTGCCAATCTAAACTGTGAATTTGTTGTTAAAAATGACATTTCTTTTTATAGTTCCTATGATTGAAAATAGCTTCTCTTATGCCTAAAGAATTTGCAAACAAAAGGATAACCATAAATGAATAGTGAGGAAAGTTTTTTTGAAAGAGACTTGGTTCTCATCGGAGCGGGGCATACAAATTGTCTTTTTTTGAAAATGTGGGCAATGAAGAGTAATCCTTCTCTTCGAGTGACCCTAATAAATCCAGATCCTATTTCCTCTTATACCGGTATGTTACCTGCTCTAGTAGCTGGTTTATGTGCTAAATCAGATGCTCAAATAAATTTATTCAGTTTGTGTAGAGCTACAGAAACAAGATTAATTATCGATACTGTTAAAAAAATTGATAAGAAAAAAAGTCAAATTATGTGCAAGACAGGGAGGATTGTAAACTTTGATTTCCTATCCATAAATATTGGATCTAACTCCGTACCTTTGATTAATGGGTTTAAAAAATTTGGATGCAGTGTTCGGCCTTTAGCTGCATTTCAAGAGCGTTGGGAAAACTTTTTGGGGTCCATTAATGAAAAAACGTCTCCGGTTATTTGTGTTATAGGGGGAGGTCTAGCATCAATTGAGTTGAGTTTCGCGATGGATATTCGATTGAAAAAGACTGAATTAGAAGATTTTAAGATTAAAATTTTTGAAAGTGGTAAAGCTTTTGAAAAACTGAGTTTAAATCAGCAAAGATATTTGAAAACCAAAGCCAAACTACGAAAAATTGAAATAATTGAAAACACTACAATAAAAGAAGTTTCAAATAATGGGTTAGTACAAAAAAACGGCAGCTTTGTTCATGCAGATTTTATTATTTCTTGTATAGGACCTCAACCAAATGACTTGTTTAAAAAGTCAAAAATTGAAAATAAAGATGGATATGTTTGCGTCGACGAAACGCTAGGAGTTATAGGTTTTCAAAATGCGTTTGCAGTTGGTGATTGTGCACATTTCCCTTCTAAAGCGGTAGATAAGTCAGGAGTTTATGCAGTTAGGCAAGCACCAATTCTTTATAAAAATATCCTTAAGCTTTTTAAGAACGAGCAGCTAATTCGATTTAAACCTCAAAGTGATTATTTAAAGCTCATTGTCTATGAAGGTGAATCCGCGATTTTCCTTAGAAACGGGGTTGCCTTTTCAGCAAAATGGGTTTGGGCATTAAAAAGTTTTATCGATAAAAAGTTTATAAAGAATTTTAAAAAACTTAGTGAGATGGTCACTAAAGATATGGAAAACGCTCGAAGCAATAACCAAAAAATGCTTTGTGGTGGCTGTGGCTCGAAGGTCGGAAATGTTATTTTGGAGTCTTCGTTAAGAAAGTTATCAGATCCTAGCTCAAAACATATTGTTAGTAAAATAGGAGATGACGCAGCAATTATAAAATTTAATTCCTTGTTTCAAGCTTTGACAACCGATCATCTGAGGTCATTTACAAAGGATGCATGGCTTCAAAGTAAAATAACGGCGATTCACGCTTTGGGAGATATTTGGGCAATGGGATCCGATCCTGAAATCGCTCTCACAAATATTATTATTCCAGAGTCCTCCAATGACATACAAAAGCGAACAATCGAAGAAATTATAGATGGCGCAAATAGTGTTTTTGGTGCTGATGGAGTCAAGATAGTGGGTGGTCATACCTCTTTAGGAAAAGAGCTAGTGATCGGGTTCACGTTGGGAGGTTTTTCCAAAAACCAACCTAAGACTGTCGATAAGGCAAGCGTAGGTGATCAAATAATATTAACAAAACCATTAGGCTCTGGGGTTCTATTGGCAGGGGAAATGCGTTTTGAAGGTGAAGGGCAGGATCTAAAAAATCTTTTTGATGCAATGTCTAAGTCACAAAGTTCTATTGCAAATGTGTTAAGGAAGGTTGCAAACTCGATGACGGACATCACTGGATTTGGCTTAGGTGGCCACCTTCTAAACATAGTTTCAAAGTCTAACGTAGGAGCAAAACTATATTTGGATCAGATACCAGTATACCCTGGTGCCAATAATCTTATAGCGAAAGGTATTAGGTCTTCGATTTTCGAGAATAATTATATGTATATTGAGAAAATGATTATTAAAACGACAGCAAATACAGATATCCTTTTTGATCCCCAAACATCAGGTCCACTACTAGCTACTGTCCCCAAAGACAAAGTAAAGGGCGTCATTGCTGCTGGAGAAGATTTTGGTTTTCATTGCAAAGTTATAGGAGAACTTACAAATGGCAAACCCCATATAGAAGTATTATAGAGAATTCATTCTATTTTTTTCGCCGTTTGTAATATTCTATCAACCATTGAACTTAACCCTTTTTGGGACATATCCTCTATTTTTAAAATGGCAGATACTTCTTTCTTCTTTCTTAACAGGCTTCGTTTGTACCTAGGGTCATAATGTTTTTCCATAAGTTGTTTTACAAGTTCATAAAAGTCTTTATTTTTTGCCATTAGCAACCAGCTTTCTACAACTTTATGCCCAGCTATTGTCGAAAGGCTCGTAATTTGTTTTTCTAATAGATCTAGATCGGTTGTTATTTCGGAGTATTCTTCAACTAAAAATTTTGCCCTTTTTTCAACAGTAGCTGATAGTTCAATTTGTGGAGCACTTTTCATCAACTTCCAAAATTCCTTAGGTATATGCAAGTTTCCAATTTTATTAGATTCTGCCTCCACAAATATTGGCTCATTAGTTTTGAGATTTACCAGTTTATCGTAGATTAGCGTTTCAAATAACTTTTGAGACGGTTGTTTCTGACCTTGTGATCCAAATACAGATCCTTTGTGATTTGCCAGGCTTTCCAAATCGATAGTTTGCCCATTTCTTTTTTCTATCAAATTAAGTACTTTTGTTTTCGCTGTACCCGTATTTCCTGTGAGGAGTATTAGATAGTACCTGTCTATATTTCTATTTAGGAATTCACTTATATGTTTTCGAAATGATTTATAGCCTCCATCCACCACTTCTACTTTCCAACCTATTTGGTCCAGTATAGTGGCCAAGGCATAAGATCGCTGTCCACCTCGCCAACAGTATATCAAAGGAAGCCAATCTCTATTTTTGTTGTAGAGATAATTTTTTAAATGATCTGAAATATTTTTAGAAACTATAGATGCGCCTAACTTCTTTGCTTCAAATTTACTTTTCTGTTTATACATCGTGCCGATCATTTCCCGTTCGGCATTAGAAAGAACTGGAAGATTAATAGACCCCGGTATCCGGTCGTCTTCAAACTCTGATGGCGAACGAACGTCAATGACATCATCGAAATCATGTATTTGAATATCCGAAAACTTTACACGCTTTATAGTCATATTTTTATTCAACTTCTCAAAAGAAAGGAGTAATTAATATAATTAGTATTAATTTAGGTAAAAAGATAGGAGGATACTACAATGTTTTTTAACTTAAGAAATTTGTGTGCATGTCATGAGAAAAAAGATTATTGATCTATCGGTATCCTTAGAAATAGGCATAAATTCTGATCCCCCTGCTGCTCTCCCAAAGATTGATTACATATCTCACCAAGATTCTGCAGAACACGTTTGTTCTTTCTTTCCAGGGCTTCAGAAAGATGACTTGCCTGGAGGAGAAGGGTGGGCGGTTGAGCAATTAAATATAAGTACTCATAATGGCACTCACCTTGATGCTCCCTATCATTTTCATTCGACTATGGATCGGGGAAAAAAAGCGATAACTATTGATCAGGTTCCTCTTGAATGGTGTTTTAACCCTGGTGTTAAATTTGACTTTCGACATATGGAAGATGGCTATGTTGTTACACCCAATGATATAAAAGCCGAGCTTAAAAGAATTAACTATGAAATTAAGCCATTTGACATTGTTCTGGTTAATACATCAGCTGGCAAACACTACGGTGCTGACGACTATCTCCTTAAGGGCTGTGGCATAGGAAAGGACGCCACAATATTTTTATTGGAAAAAGGGGTAAAAATTACTGGGACTGATGCTTGGAGCTGGGATGCACCCTTTGCTCATACTGCAGAAAAATACAGACAAACAAAGGATTCTTCAATTATATGGGAAGGTCATAGAGCAGGTATGGAAAAGGCTTATTGCCATATGGAAAAGTTGAGCTCTCTGGAGAAATTACCAGACTATGGATACACGATATCTTGCTTTCCCTTTAAAATAAAGAAAGCTTCCGCTGGGTTTATTCGTGCAGTGGCCATTTTGGATCTGTAGCCTAATATAGGGGAAAATTTTGTTTTCTATAAAATTTAATGAAATAGTAGTTCAAAAGTGAGTCCTATTTATAAGCCACCCATTATATATTCAAAACTTGTATCTGTAGGTAATGTCCCAAAAGCTCCACTCCATCGTGGTCCAAGTCTACTATTACAAAAAGCCGAAATTTTTTCCTCTTCGCCACTTTTTATAAATATTGACGCCTGAATAAGACAGGCCATTTTTTCCGTCAGTAGCCTAGCCTCAATCTCTAAATCTATTGGATCCTGTAAAGTGTCTTTCAACTGACTAAAGCTCTCATCAAAATTTTTATTTGATCCTTTTGCTGATGCGAGTTCTCTGAATAATGAAGGTAGTGCATTTTTATCTCTTTGTAGAGCTCTCAAAACATCTAAACACATTACGTTACCGCTTCCTTCCCAGATGCTATTAAGAGGAGCCTCCCTATAAAGCCTGGGCATAATAGATTCTTCTATATAACCAGGACCACCATGACATTCTAAAGCTTCGAAAACTAAATAAGGTGCTCTTTTAGTTATCCAGTATTTACTTATAGCGGTACTTATACGAGCGAACGACCTTTCATCTTCATTGGAATTTTGATTGTCAACGGCTCTTGCTACTCTGAGTGACAAATTCAAAGCAGCCTCACTTTCTAAAACCATATCAGCGATAACGTTTCTCATTAAAGGTTGATCGATCAGTCTTCTTTGAAATGCTGACCTATGAGAAACATGATGTTTGACCTGAACAATCGCCTGACGCATTAAAGACGCTGAGCTTACAGCACAGTATATTCTATTTCCTATAACCATATCTAGAATTGTCTTTATTCCCTTCCCCTCTTCTCCAATCATTGTGCCAAATGTATCATCGAGCTCAATTTCAGAGGATGCATTCGACTTGTTGCCAAGCTTGTCTTTAAGTCTCTGGATGAAAAAACTATTTCGTTCCCCATTTGGCATCCATCTCGGCACAAGAAAGCATGATAGCCCGACATCAGTGTTGGCTAGGACAAGAAAGGCATCGCACATAGGGGCCGAGCAAAAATACTTATGACCAGTAAGAAGATAATCTGACCCATTACCAACGTTAGAGGACACTGGCTTTGCTCTAGTTGAGTTCGCTCTTACATCCGATCCGCCTTGCTTCTCGGTCATAAACATACCTATTGTTGCACCCACTTTTTGATCGATGGGTATATCTCGATCATCATATTGATTTGATAGCACTTTTGGTAACCATTGATCCTCTAATTGTTGATTATGCCTAAGTGCTGGTATAACAGAATACGTCATCGCCATCGGACACATAACACCTCCCTCTACTTGATTAAACATGTAAGTGAGTGCCATGTGCGCAACTTGTGACCCCTCTTTGTTATGTTTCCATGCAAAGCTTGGAACTTCATTATTTATAGCTGCTCTCAAAAGGTGATGATAGGATGGATGGTAATCAATGTAATTAATTCTATTTCCATATTGATCAAATGCCTTCAATTCTGGCGGATTTTTATTTGCCTTCTCTGCATGATCAAACATTTCGGTGCTGCCCATCAACTGCCCAAAATCACTTAATTTTTTTTCTGCCCACCCCGCGCCTTCTCTATAAACAGCATCTCTAAGATTTTTATCACCTTTCCATAGATCTTGATTGCCTATATATGGAGGCATGTTCTCAACCTCATGTGTTGGTAATTGTTTAATTGGTCTGAGATGGTTCATATTATTTATTCCATTTAAAAAAGTGAAAGCATACTGTTAATGCCTACAGTCCCAGGAGACCTTACACTGCAGTAAACTCCAAAATCCTGATGTCCAAATCGTTCATTAAGTACACCTATAGTATCACAATTTTGTTGGCCTGTCTTAGTATTAGTTTTTTGTAGCATTACATCGCTCTATTCTATCAACAACCTTTAACTCTACTTCATCAATTTTAATTAATTCACCAACCCAATCAAATTCAACCCATGGCTCTCCTGTACGTATCCATATATTTCCTCTGAACCTCTCAGGTTCCAAGCTAATCCCTGCTTTCTTGGAGAGATCTTCTAGAGAGTCTAGCGAGTTGATAGAAATTGACTGGAAGGGAGTGTCTGTGAGAGCCGTATCGGCTACGCTCACTAATTTTGTAGGTTTTGGTAATTTATCAGTACAAATAGGAAGCAACCAGTTCACAAAAGTTTCTCGGTCAGTATGATTTCTAAGGTCTAATGTTATAGGTTTTAAATCGGGGTGTTTAAAAGTATATTTTTGATCATCAGTCCTTATTGACTCGACGGCTGATAGCGTCGGCATAATTGATCCTCTGAGAAACTTAGTACACGGTTGCCACTCATTTGATAATTCGTCAAAAGAACTTTTTT
>CACGMO010000030.1 GCA_902574225.1 uncultured Alphaproteobacteria bacterium | reverse complement strand
ATTTTGTAAATAAGTTTGACAGTGACCTAATCGAAAATCTACGCTCAAATTTACCGAGCTTTGAATTCTGCCAAACAAAAAAAGCTGTATTGAAATGGGCTAAAAGTGAAAAATTAAAATACTTAATTTTTCCTTATGAAACGGTGGGAAATAAATACTTCATGACAAGCAACTTTATTAATGAACTTAGAAATCAGAACATTGAAGCAATTTTTTATATGAGAGATTGGGATAAATATGCGTTTCCATTTGCAAATAAGGGCTTTTTCCCATTTAAAAAAAATATTTCAGACTTGTTATTTAAAAATGGTATTAGTTAAAATAGTTAGTAATAAATCATGTATCTGGCTTTTTGTTTAGTTATTGAATTATATAAAACCATCTCACCACTCCGGGGCACGATTCCAGTCTGTTCCGAAATAACAACCTGATGGGTCACAAATAAAGCAAGGTCTGAATAACCAAGGGAATCAAGTTTCTTTTGAAGTTTGTTGATGACCTGATCTTTTTTTTCATATTCTTGAAAGAAGGAGTTTAATCCTGAGAAAGTCGTCCATTGGCCAAGATTAAGCTCTTTAGCTGTATCAATGCACCGACACCACTCACTTGTTAAAATTTGAGAGAACTTCAGATTTGTTGATCTCAAGTAATTTCCTATCAATCTGGCCTGCAAGCGACCTTTATTATTTAAGTTCCGTTGCGTACTACAGTCCTCTTTGATAAAGTTTTCTGGATCTCCAACACCAGGAGCTAAAGCATGTCTAAGAAATATGACGTTTGCTGATATATTTTTCTTTATTATTTCTAGTTCAGATCGAGCAAAAGCTTCGGTAACCAAAACAAGCGTTATAAAAATAACACCAGTTAAAATATTTTGGAACTTAGTATTACCAAGTACTATCTCTGGTACATTCAATAACATTCGCTCTGTTGTCTCTAATGCAATTATGGAATGGAGAAATTGACTTATAAAAAAGTGTTCCCACCATGTATAAAATAAGGATTGTGACTATCAACCTTATATAAAATCGCCTTTCCTTTAAATCCAATACTTTTTTATCAATCATGTATTTGTACCTGTTTAATTGTATTTAAAACCTATGCTTTTTCCAACCATTCAATTGTTTTTAGATATATCATTGAGAAACGACTTTAAGTCAGAGTATTTATAATCTATGTATTCCGCGTTATCTTTATAGTCTTCAAGATTACGATCATTTTCCATCCAAACAGTTTTCAACCCTAGCAATTTTGCTGGTTTGAGATTTTTTGCTGTATCCTCAATAAAAATGCTACTTTCTATTTGATTTGGAAGAATGCCAAAACTTTTTAGCATAATATCATAAGATTTTGGATCAGGTTTAGGTACATAGTGTGTAGCTTTTATATCTAATATTTTTTCGAACTCAGCTTCGATCCCCATTGCTGATAGAATTTTTTTCGCGTGATCTTGAGATGCATTTGTATAAATGAATTTTTTACCAGAAAGACTGTTTAAACTTAATTTAAGTTGCTTTTCATATTGTAATTCAGGGTGTGTAACATCATGAATAAAGTCGAGATATTTATCAGGGTCTATTTCATATTCTTTCATAAGACCGGTTAACGTAAGACCGTATTTTTTATACATGTCACTTCTGACTAAGTTAGCTTCTTCCTTCGTGAAAGAAAGAACTTCCATTATGTACTGAGTAATCCTCTTGGATATTTTGACAAATAATCCGGCCTTTATATCGTATATCGTGTTGTCAAGATCGAAAATCCAGTTTTCAAAAGAATCATTAAATAATTTTTTCATTTATTCTCCCTATTAAGAAGGTCAGTCTCTATAAATTTATTGATTATAAAATAGTAGCGCAAAAAACGTTTCAACCTTCTTCTGTTTGTATAAGATATAAGAAATCAACTACCTCTTGATACTTTTCGTCAGTAATATCTTTGTAACTGCACCCAAAACGATCTTTTACTTTCAACGCAACATGAGCATATGGATTTCTCCCTTTTGGATGATTGGGGTGCTCAGGAAGCTTTCCAAGCAATTCATCGCCTGTGCTTTGAATTAAACGCCAGATTCTTTCTCTATTAATTTTATCCAAATTTTTCCCTCTTGGAGAACAATCAAACAGGCCTATCACCAGCAAATGTTATCCTATGCATTAACCTTCTTTTTCCATGGTAATCGTTTATCGGATTATGCAGGGTACACCTATTGTCCCAAATCGCAACTGACCCTTTTTTCCACTTAAAACGGCAGGTAAACTCTGACTTTATTTGGTGCTTAAACAAAAATTCAAGAAGAGGAGTACTCTCCTCAAAGCTAAGACTTGCGAACTGTAATGAGTGCGCTTCATTGATAAATAGTGCTTGCTCTTTAGTTTCAGGGTGTGTTCTGACTACCGGGTGTATTGCTCTCAACTCGTCGGCCACTTTTCCAGATGAAGAGTGTTTCATAACATCTGATCTTGAGGCTACTACTTTCCCTTTACCAGAGGTATTAATAATCTTTTGTTCATTCAAGAATTTCCGCATACCCTCTGACAGATGATCTAACGCCATGCATTGGTTTGCAAATTCGGTGTCACCACCAAACTCAGGCACCTCAACCGCGTACAGCATTGTTGCCTTCGGTGGTTGCTCTTGGTAAGTGGTGTCACTATGCCAAATCCCACCAAAATTGTTAAGGTCAGTTTCTTTCTTTAAAATAGGCGTTATCTCCGGAAAATCTTTCAGACCTTTCACAAATGGATAGATTATTGGTTGTCCAAACATCTTACCAAATCGAAGTTGCGTTTCGGGATTGAGGTCCTGATCATTAAAAAATATCACCTTATATTCTAAAAAAGCATTATATATCTCTTCAAACACAGGGTCTTGAAGAGGCTCTTTTAATTCTACTCCGGTAATTAATGCTCCTAATGCACCCGATATCGGACTAACTTCTATGCTTTTATAATTCGTATCACTCATAATATCGTCTTCCTGCTCACTTAAATTCTAGTGGAATATACCTTACTTAATATTACCCACAATTTTTCACAAAAACTCTAGAAAAATTTTTAATTAGCCTCTTGCCAAATAAATTGAGATAATCACTCCGAGTAAATGTATAAATTTGTATAAAATGATATCTTTTACCCATAGCAAAACAAAGTCCATTAAAAATGTAAGTGAAGCGCAATCCCCAAGAAGTATTTTTAAAATGGTAAAAATTTATGTAGATGCCGACGCTTGTCCGGTAAAAAACGAAATAGAAAGGATCGCTGTCCGCCATGATTTGATAACTTATATGGTGTGTAATGGAGGAATCCGTCCTTCCCGCAATCCACTTATAAACCTCGTCGTTGTTAATCAGGAATCGGACGCTGCAGACAGTTGGATTATAAGTAATATCGAGAAAAACGACATCTGTGTAACAAACGACATTCCACTTGCTGAACAATGCCTGAAAAAAGGTGGGCTTGCAATAAGACCTAATGGAATGAGGTTTACTCTCGACAACATAGGTATGGCAATCGCTACAAGAGAGATAATGGGAAAAATACGTGAAGGCGGTGAAGTTACTTGTGGTCCGCCTCCCTTTAGCAAGTTAGATCGATCCAAATTTCTGAACTATATGGAAACTATGGTTCGTTCAGCTAGCAAGTCATGAATGCACCAACACGTTGCGAACCAGCACAGGTTACTTATTTGACTTAGCAACTCTAATCAGTCTTTGCAGCACCGACTTTGTCACTCGAGACAATTCCACTTCTTCAATGTTGCCTAAATTATCGAAATTATTACCCACTACTATTAATCCCAACATTCCCATATTACCGTGTGGTGTACATTGATATAAGTAAACTCCAGGCAAATTAAAAGTAATTGCGTGACGGACGTTTAAATCCGAATTTTCTGGAAGTCCTTCCATATTTGGTCCCGCAAGAAATTCAACATTATGACCCTCATTCTTTGGCAACCACTCTATAGTGTCACCAACGCCAATATTCGCAACCTCGATGCTATAAGAGTCATCTGCGGTAAACTCTATTTTTACAGTATCCGCAACTGCTACTTGCCATGATAATAAATAAAGAATAAATAAAAAAAGTAATAATCTCAATTTGTGTAATAAAGCATGAAGATGAAAATTATAAATATCACGTTAAGTAAATATAAGAGTACAGAGGCCATATGCAGGTTCTTGAATCCCTTTTCTGAGCCCGGGCGACCTTCGAGCATTAAGTCCCGCATCTTATTTATTCTAGGAGTTAAGAAGTATGTGTTAATCAAAAAACTTATTGCTATAGCTATCCCAAATATCATTCCGGAAACAAAATCACCTAACGAAAAGAATAAGAACATAAACATAGAAATTAAAAAACAAAAATTAAAAAGGCGAGGGAATATGTATCTCAAGAATTTCTTGGAATGGTCTTCATCTAGTGTCTTAAAGACTGCAGGCGAAGTAACTACCACGAAAGAAGTCATCGCTCCCAAAATAAGAGCGTTTAATAATAATCCTATCTCGACGTACATGACAATGATATAGCGTTACACCCAATTAAATCAAAGTCAATCACGTTACTATTCCTTAAAGTTTTAAAAAAAGCTGTGGATTATTCAAGAGGACTAAACGTTTATTTTTTTTGTATGTTTAAATGCTGGCGATAAAAATTATTTTACATTTCTTAACCTAAAAAGTGGTGATCACTTCGCATCCTTCGCAAGTCTTTAAGCATCGATATTGTAATATAGCAAATCCTACTCTCTCAAATATTTGAGACATGTATCCAATATCTTTTTTGGTGGCGCTACGATTTTTCGTTTTTCTAGATCCAAAAACCCTCCGTTTGATGTTATCTTAACTACCAACCGATTTTCTCTGTCATAAATATCTAAAAGCCTCACAATCTTTCTGGTATCATTAGTTATATTGAACCTAAGATTAATCATCACCTCTTCACCTTCAAAGACCTCTTTTTTGAACTCCATATAGGTATCAAAGACAATTCCACTAATTTTATATTTACCATAGAGTTTTAAAAGACCCACTTGCTCGCATATCTTCCAATACGCAAGGTTAGCAACAGTTAGATAACCCGCTTCTGATACATGTCCATTTTTGTCTACATGATCACGAGTTAATTTAACGAAAAAGCTATTTAAATTTTTTTCCAAATACGAGTTTCCTGAAGATTGAAATAAAAAATATTCTTCAATAGCCAGATAGTTCTATTTTAGAACTTTTGCAACAAATAATGCATTGGTTAGGACTTCTACCCAATCAATCTAATCCCTAAAAGCTTTGGTTACAAATTTTTAGGTTTTTTAAGACGACTTTGTCAGAAAAGCGATCAAACCAAACACTCCTAAAAAAATTATTGCCCATATTAGCAATTGCATAATGAACCTCTGCGGGCTCTGCCTCGCGATATAAACAATACCCCCCGAAAGCATCAAGAGTAATAAAATATAAAAAACAATACTGGGGTAATCACTGTACAAATTTTGATACCTTTTAACTATTTTAATCAGTTTCTAAATCTCTCATCTTTTTAATAAATAGTTTCTTACCCATAGAGATATTTTTTACCCAGTCGGCATTTGCATCTCCATCAGCATTATCAGATATGTACTTGAAACATCGAAACTTTATATCATTCAAATAACAAATTTTTGCGATTGCGTATGCCTCCATATCGACAAGATCTGTTTTCAATTTTGGTATAGAGGTAACAAAAGAATCTCCTGTACCACAGCTATACCCACCAGTTCCAAACTCTATTTCTTGAATGACATCAAAGGGGGTCTGACCAATTTTAAAACCTAGAGGTGAAGCATCCATATCTCTTTGGAAGAATTTAGTAACTTCTACCAATCCCTTCAATTTTTTATTTAAACTGCCAGCAGTACCGTAGTTGATTAATTGAGTTGGAGAATAGGTTTTAATGATTTCTAAAGTTTTGATCGCGGCATTAATCTTTCCAACTCCAGTATAGTGAATTTGTAAGCTGGGTAGGTCTTTTGAACTGAGCTCTTCTTCGACAGCAACTAAAATTAAAACCATATTATCTTTTATGTTTTTTCACAATTCTTCAAAAGATCTCACACAACTCTGAAGGAGTCCAGCCATAGATCATATAGCGAACAAATCTTTCATAATGCAAACGTTTAGCCCATCTAGACTATACTCGCATGAATAAACGCATTTATTCGTTGGCTTCGTCCGTTTTTTCGTTCTTACACATTTCTTTTGCAATAACAGATATTATGATTCCAGCACTTAACGCACCAAGCAACGAGAGCTTAAATAGCTTAATTTTTATAAAATTGTGTAGCATGCTTTAGACTTAGTCTGAAAAAATACTTATTCAATTATTTCTCTCTAAAATTCAATGTCGCCGAAATATACTTACTGCGATAAAAAGTCTCTTTAAATACTATCTATCGAACTATTTATAGTAGGAAGTAGGAAGTCCTACTGTCATCGGAAGGGTTTGTTGGTTAGTGACATTTCCAGCCATTACCAACAAACCTCGTATGTTTAAACAGTAAAATGATGTATTAATTATGATATCTCCACAGTAAGTAGCATTGGATTTTGACAACTTTTGTTAAGAAAACTCTAAGCCTTTGCACTACCACAGTATCTAAAATTTATATAATGATTGATATTCTACACTCGAAAAAATTTTTTTTTCCAATTACCAAAAAATCATTAAGTAATCTAGTTTCTTCCATGTATGTTTATAAGGTGTGACGCCCAAGCAACCACTGAAGGATTATCATTAGCGTTCAAGATAAATTCTTGACCAATGCCAATACAATCCACTAAACAATCGTTTTCATCTTTCCATTTTAATCTATTACGGAACAAATTTTTTGTATCCGAAAAGTACTCTTGGGGGAACCTCCATTTCGATCGAGTTTTACCCTTTTCGGTCAATATCAACTCTTTAGCAGTTTTTTTAAATCTTCCATGCCCCTTTAGATCTCTAACGCGATCGGAGAAAGTTAAATTTTTCGATGCAATATAAATAGTATTATTTTTGTATTGCGCTAGATCCTTCGTGCCATGAGGATGTGATAGTCCCTCTTTTGATAAAAAATTTAATATCTCTTTGTTTCCTTTTATTATCTTTTCAACTTGCAACCACCCGAAAAGATGATGCAGATCAGGGCCTCTCCGGTGATATTTCTTAAACCACCCAAAAAATAAAAAGAGATCTCCCTTTCCTATCCCACAATTATCTAGTTCTCCCTGTGCACCACCTGCTTGCCCAAAGATACCTGTTTTTTCTGAAAACAGTGGATCCATATGACAAAAATCTTTATCGGAAATCGATTTAGCGCCAATTATATTCAAAATATCTTGTCCAGCCAAATCATTGAATCGTAAATCTCTATATCTGAACGGACTCTGTTTCTTTTGGGGTATAGGAACAGAGAAAATTTCTCCGGTTTCAAAGATAGGGGAAGCTCGTCCTCCTGCGGTTGAGTCAAACCCTTTTCTGCTGATTACCAAGTTTTTCATATAACAAATTTAAAAAGGTTTTTTTATGGCATTCCCAGTTTTTTTGTTCCTTAAAACTTTTTGATAGCGATCCAATATGATTTCCACTACTAAGTCTGAACACATAACTTCAAAGTGGGTATGAGGAACTTCTATCAACTCCATATCTTTTCTAGATTTCATACTCTTGATAGTGCATACACCATCGTTTTGTCCACCGTGATAGGGCACATTTCCTTTTATACTAACTATCTGAGTCCAATCGACTGTCAATTTTATATTCTGAGATTCTTTAATTGGAATAGACCTCCGACCCACATCTCGAAATAGTTGGTACGTTGGAACAAAAAACCGAGCCCAATCTGCTGTCCAACTTCCTGCGAAAGGAGTACTAATACTTACTGCACCTGCGACGTCCACATGCTTAGTTAAATGTAGAGCGTAAAGACCTCCCAAACTATGTCCGATCATGAAATATGGACCTTTTACTTTGTGAATTTCATTAGAAAGCATCTCTAAATTTTCTTTAAATCTATGCGAAGTATCATACTCAACTACCAACTCGTTTTTAAACCGGGTCAATGATCTTAAGTATTGGAATGATAGCCCAGATTGGTTTGCCCCATGTATCCAAATAACCGTAATTCCATCGGAACTGGCCTCATCAATTCCAAATTTTGGGGGGATAAACCACCTTTTAATAAAATTTATCATTCTTAATTGTATCAGAAACACATACACACAGAAATATCGGAAAACGCTTTATCGAGAATTTTAATAATATTTCTAATCAACAATTATCTCCTAAAACCCATTCAGCCCCTCTTTTATATAGTGAAAGATTGAGAAATTATGGACAATACAAAATATCTTATTTAACATGAACTTAAAATGAATAAAGGAGTCCAACGTGAGAATAGTAACTTCCGTACTTAGCGTCTTCATAGCACTCTTGTTTTTAAGTTCTTTCGCCAGAGCGCAGACTGAAAAATTAGATAACCTTGCCGCATGTGCAGGAGTAGTAATAGGGAATGGTGCTGTAGATTTTTATTTGGGCGATGAGCAATCATTTGATGTCGCTGCAGATATTGCATATTCAGCATATCTTTCAGAAGTCTTTTCCGGAGGATATCAGCAAAGTGATCTGCAGGTAGCAGACCAAATACTTGGAGCAAATGTAGACAAGATAATTAATGCCCATAATAGTGAAAGTTTTACTGCGGATGTATATGAAGAAGTTGTTGCTTGTTATAGAGCGCTTGCAAAACAAATAATGGAAGGGGCAGAAACTATCATCAATAACCAAAGCAACTGGAACGAATTGAAAAAAACTTCTATAGAAACTTTAAAAAGAATGCTGCGTGCAGGATAAATTGATTTTTATCTTGTAAATTCTATCCACATTTCTCCAGGAACAGGAAGATATTTCAACATTTTATTTTTGGTTTCACTGATTACTTTTCTAACTTAAAACATTACTTCAATAGATAATATTCATAAAATGAGATTTGTATGTTTTCTAATTCTATTTTTTTCTACAGATCTTTTTGCCAATGAAAGAGAATTACCCGTAGGAACATTTCGTGGTGTAAGTTTTTTGTTAGAAAAAAATGGCGTATCAATATTCTCAAATAAAGATGTTCATTATAATAAATCCACTTTACAGATCAAAAAAGTTTCAAGTCATATTTACGATTTTACTTTTGCCGTTTATTTACAATTAACATCTGACTCAAAAGCTTTAACTGACACTAGGATTGATCGATATAAAGTAATATGGGAAAGTGATACTATGGGAGCTCTTATTAACCAACGGGAAGAATACGATAAGGAGATATCTGAGTTTCTTTTATCAGCCGACATTTTCACAATTAAAAGTCTTGTTTCCACTAGTGGTATTATTGAAACTCAGATATATAAAATTGAATAAAAAAAACCCAATTTTTATATATTATGTCCACTATTATGAAGTGATTTAATACTTTTACGAGTGTGTTTTTGTTCATCGATCCATAAATGCTTTGAATACTATGTGATCAATGTATTCGTGCTAATTTCTACTAGAAATGTAAGATTCTTTTAATTTATTCTGTGAAAAAACAGGCGAGCCATAGCTACTCTAACATGACTGTTTACTTTCAAAGTAAGAAATAAATATTCACTTCATAACTCTTTTTTTAACTTTCAGATGCCTTAATTAATAACAAAATTTATTTGATTTGAAGACATTGAAAGGCATTTACAACAACTCTATTGTTATTGATCAGGGGTTCATAATCTGTCACTATTCTTGCATTTTTTGAATAAAAGGTAGCTACTTCGCTAATTTTATTTTTTCCTTTAAACTTTACTAGTTTTTTCTCACATTCATTTTGGGATACATAGGACTCCAAAAGAATTGACTCAGTTTTTATAAATTTATTTCCTAAATCTAATCCTGAAAATATAATTTCCCCTTCTGGCAGCGCCATAATGATCTGATAGAATACGATTATCCATTTCATTTTTTTATAATTAATCCTTTTTATTTTTGAAAGAATATTTTCAAGCTCCGGCATGGGAATTAATTCATCCTGATCATCACCTGACGAATGAACAACTATCCATATACACTCTTTATCACTGAAATTATAGGGCGTATGAGGTACATTGCCTGGAATAAATATTTGTTCTCCCTTTTTTACTAAAGTCTCGTTTTCTAAATTTTCTCCGTGAAAGACTGAGCACTCCCCCTCAAGTAAATAGGCAATTGTTTCTATATCTTTATGAACATGAGGCACAGGATGTACTCCAGAGGGCATAGGTAAGATATTCATACAAATTTTCTCTGATCCAACCGTTTTTCTTGAAGCACCTGATCCATATGCTACACCTTGTGCCCCAAAATACGTTTTACCTGGTTTTACCAGTCTTACCTTATCATCCACCATTTTGTTTTCCCCTCCGATTGCTCTACTGCAAAGTTTTTAGTTTTCTTTTACTTTTTCTTCATAGATCTCAAAATTCGAGCGATTTCGACTGCCATATCTTTTTGTCCAAAAAAAGGCGCCTCTTCGCACGCTTTTGCTAAAAACTCAATGTCCTTTGTTGCATTGTATTGTTTCCATATTTCAACCATAAATTTTTCTCTGTCTACTTTCTCCATTTTCAACCTTTCAAAAAAATATATCCATCAATAAGAGCGTTGGAGGGGAAGCGATCCAACCGGCAAAATATCCTATAATCATTATCGCCCAAACAAAAAAAATAAATATTACAAAATTTCTCATCATTTCTTTTTGCTTTTCCAAGTACCACCATATTGGTAGTCTGCTTGAAATTTTTTTTTGACAAACCTTAAACAATTTTCACAAAGAAAACTCCAAGTCTTCTCCCCACCATACCGACATCGATATAGAACATCATTAAGTTCCTTACACTCGAAACAACCTTTTGCTCTTTTTCTCATTGGTTTAAGATATCAATAAGTTCAAAAATCACACAACACCAATTCTTTCCTTATGAGACAATCATTGAACAAGGAGAAAAAGGCATGACCTTTAACCAGCTTGTAGAATTTTTTAACAGGAAAGTTTTTCTATCTGTCCGTGGAAGAAGTTCAAAGGCAATCATATTCATTCAGTTGTAAATAAGAAGAGACTTAAAGATGAGAAGTAAGAAAGAAAATGTCAAATTTGCTAATCTTTCTTTCTAATAATTACATACTGAGATTTAACAATAATTTTCGTTAGCAGCCCTTTGAGAAACTCTCTTTGTGTCTGCTCTGAACTAGTATCTAAATCTAATATCTTTGACTATTTCGATACCCAATTTAGCCAGATGAGTTCACTTGCTAGAGTTTCTAATTCTACCTCTGCTTTATCTTTCTCATCTTTTTGTTTTATTCCAATATGGAATTTACTGAAAAAAGAAGTTGATTGCAAAATTTCTTACTAGCGAGAAATATGATAGTAAATACGTTTGACAGATCTTGAAGAAACCATACGATTCAAATAACGATAAATTAGCAGAATGATTTATAGTAGCGAATGAAGCCTCAAATTGTTCGATGGATGTGAAAGACTATGCAGCGCAAAATAGAAAGGTATCGTTATGTTAAAGTATTTAGCTGATAAATTATTAAAAAGCCAAAGAATTCATGGAGATACAGGAATCTATAAATTTGCTCAAGGATGGCGGCGTGTTAACCGTATAGTGCTTGTAAATCACTTGATCAAAATCCACTCTTATAAAAGCTATTTAGAAATTGGTGTTCGGAAAAAGGAACGTATGAATAATTTAATTGAAACCAAGAGAGTTTCTTCAGTGGACCCCGATCCTATGGCAAATGCTGAATACTGTATGACGTCAGATGACTATTTTTCCAACCATGACGAAAAGTTTGATATTATTTTTATTGATGGATTGCATGAAGGACAACAGGTTAAGAGAGATATAGAAAATTCCCTGAATGTGTTGAATAAAAATGGGCATATCCTTTTACATGATATAAATCCTCCTACAGCATTCCACGCTAGAGAAAATTATGAAGTCAACGGAAAATATCCATCTTGGAATGGGACGTCCTGGGAAGGATATGCTTGGCATAGGAAAAACTCTCCTAACTTAAGCATGCGCGTTATAGATACTGACTGGGGTGTAGGAATCATAAAAGTCGGAAAACAAAAGATATGGCTTGGTGATGTTAGTGGTTATGAAGCTTTAGAAACAAATAGAGAAGAGTTACTCAATCTAATAAGTGTTCAACAGTTTTTAAAAGAATATCCTGCTTGATAGATTGTGACTGGCGAATACGTTATTATTCATGAAGACAATACCACCAGCTATTTTGATGTTCATATCACGTAATTTCTTAGCATAAAGTCCACAGCAAAGTTCACTATCGTGTAGAAACTTAGTAAATTCATATATCTCCTCTTGTCTGCTAGTCAGTTCTCGCTTGTGTGCCGACGAGTTAGCCCTACAAGTAACTGTGAAGTTCAGATAGAAATGAATTCGTTTTGTTGATTCGTACTTCAAAAATACTCGACAGCAACCGAATAGATTTAGGATGACCTATTAAAATAATATTTTAAAAAGAAAACCCATAACCTCACAATCCTATTCTTTATCTTTAACTTTATCTTTTTTTATCCCATTAGCAAATTAATGAGAAACATAGTTGGTGGGATTTCCAACATACCTAAAAGGTATCCAAAAAATCATTAATGCCCACGCAAATAAAAAGATAAGAGTGAAAGTTTTAGTCATTAATTATTCCGTTAATCTACCTTCACTTCATTTATCATTTCTCTCCAACATTTGTTGTCTCTCCATAAACTACGGTTAGTCATTCTCCATTTAGTTCCATTTGGGTCGGCCCACCAATGTCTAACGACTAAAACATCTTTATCTTCATGAATAACTTCTGGTTTGGATTTTGGGTCAAGAAGTGACCAACCTTTATCCCATAAACCTTTTAAAAATTCTTCAAGGTTGTATCTGGTATCTAACTGTGTATCACTGAGATGCATATAGTCACTGTGCCAATGGTCTTTTATTAGTTGCATATCTCTAGTTTCAAAGAGTTTTTACGTCATATCGAATCTATACAATGTTCTATATTTGGTTGTAAGCAATGTTTTCATTTTTAAATATTATTTCCAAAGTTTTTGTGCCATTCAATTGGACCGTCTAAGACAAGAGAGTCTATAAGATCAAATTTCTGTTGTTCTCTCCAACTAATCAAACCTTCAAATATTTTTTTAGCATTGTCTTCTGTATCGATAGTTGCGAAAAAGAGAATTGACTCTTTTGATAATCTACAAATATAGGCATCTAAAATTCCACTATCGGTAAGAGATGACAACTGTTCCTTGTATAGATTAATTGCTCTTTCACATTCCTTTTCAGTTTTCAAATTTAAAACTACGTTTCTAAAGATGCTCATGTCATTTCTCCATTACTTATGGTTGCCCACCCTTTAATTTTCCTATCTAACCTAGTCCTTCGAATACTTTTTTTTCTTTATCGATGGACTCTTTAAACTTAAACAAAGACCAAGTGTTAAAATCAACATCAAAATACTCTTTTTAATAATTGCGGACTGAGTTAGGTATTTTTTTCTTTTTCTTAGAGTAAAAATTCTTTGTTGCTCTGTAGGTATTCCTTCCCTATTTTCTATCGATACCGGAATTATATCCAAAATTTGTCAAAATCACTTGGATCATTTTATGTTTCCATAAGTCAAACGAGTTGAATTGTTTTTGGAAATTTCGTTATATGTTGGTCGATTTTTATTGTAGTCTTTAGCACACACTTCGGCATTTCCTGAGGACGGGACCAACCATAAAAAAGTGCAGAGATCAGACATCTTACACAAAACAACTTAATTTTCTTGCAAACTATTTCCATGAATAAATTTCATTCTTTTCTGAAGAACGGTATTAAAAAAACCAAACACGCAAGTAAGAAAAAGAACAACATAAACGATTAACCTTAATCGCCCAATGCACGATAAACAGTTGCACGACCAACACCCAGTCTCTTCGCAATTTCAGTCTTCATAAGACCTTCTGATGCAAGTTCCTTTATCTTTGCAACGTCTACAGTTTGTTTTCTCCCTTTGTATACACCTTTCTCTTTTGCCTTCTTGATACCTTCCATCTGTCTTTCATGTCGCAATCTAGTTTCAAACTCTACAAACACTCCTAACATATCGAGGAAACACTTACCCTCTGGTGTTTTTGTATTGACCGATTGTTCAGTTGCCGAGAGATGAACTCCCTTTTCAATTAAATCATTAACAATGTTCTGGAGATCTCTCATTGATCTCGCAAGTCTATCAATTCGAGTGACAACTAACTCATCACCTGTTCTTAAAAACTCCAGAAGAGTATTAAGTTCCGATCTCCCTTTTAGAGAAGTTCCAGAAACTTTCTCCTCTCTTACTACATCACAACCAGCAGTCATTAGTGCAGTCTTTTGAATTTCTAAGTCTTGGTCGGAAGTTGAGACCCTTGCGTATCCGTATTTCATATTAAACTCCAAAAGTGTCTCATTTACTCCTAGAGCCTATAGATTCATGTCTCATTTGTCAATAAATAACCCTATTGAGACATCAATTATTTATCATAAAAATATACCCTCATAGTATACTTCTTCGGGACACCAATGGACAAAGAAAATAATGACTAAAAGATGAAAAGTTAAAAAGAGAATATACAGATGTTTGGTCTGATTTTAGTTTGGAGGTGGTGGATAAAACCTTGGTTAATTTGTTTGAGAGTTTATAGATTAGAAAGTCTATTTAGGAATTAGGGTGCAGGTGTTTTTAGGGTTGGACAAATAAGGAAATGATTTGATCTCGTTCCTTATTAGTCCCCTCCCTGCTATATATAATTACGACATAAATCACAAGAATGATATGTCAGAACCAAATTTTTTAGGTGTCAAAAAAACTATTGGAACAGATATTGCTTCTATCTTTTTTTCATATTTTCCTCATAAATGGAGAACCCAGATTAAAATAGATTGGGGTCTCCATTTTTTTATCCATATAGTAAATTAATGAGAAACATAGCTGGTGGTTTTTCCAAGATACCGAAAAAGTATCCAACAATCATTAATGCCCATGTAAATAAAAAGATAAGAGTGAAAGTTTTAGTCATCAGTAATTTTCAAGAACCCGAATTTTCATTTTTCTTTTTCATCAATAAATACATTCTTTGAAGATTTATTGATATTGATAGTAAGAGAGGAAGTGCTATAATTTTGATCCCAATACCTATTATATACCCTTCCGTAAAATTGAGGTTTTTCATATTCTCTTAAAAGTATAATGTTACCTAAATTTGATCAAATAGGTAAAGAGACTGTTTTTTACCCAGGAAATTTAAAGGTTTGAGTGAGATAGCGTACATCTGTTTTTTTGAACAAAGAAATTTTTACAAGTAGTTGGTTTGTTTTGGTATGTATAGTCTTGTTTTGGATTTTTCTTCTACAAAACTACATTTTTGATTACCCAAATGGTCTTAAAGATATTGTCGGCAACTGGGTATCTATCTTTATTTTTTTAATATATCTCTGGGTAATATTTGTAGGCGTAATAAGTTACTCAAATACGGGAACGGGTATATTTGCCTATGTTAATTTAATCACTTTAATTGTGTTCTTAGTAATTCGTTATACTTTAAAAAACTTTTAGTTGGTCGCTGTTATTATTCAACAAAATTTACATTAGTAGATAAAGTTAGAAAACGAGTATCCAGAGGTATGGTCTGATTTTAGTTTGGAGGTGATTGATAAGACTTTGGTTAATATGTTTTAGGGTTCGATAATATAATTAATATGTAGAGCAAAAAAAATTCTGAAATCTTTCCTAATTATAAAAAGTTCCACGATTTCTCTAGATTACCATCTAGTACCATTTGATCGTGAAACTCAAACCTATTCAACTCTCTCCATTTTGTAGATTTATCTAATAGTTTCTTTGCATTTTCTTCAGTATCAATCATCGCAAAAATCAACAATGAATCTTGTGTTAGTCTGCAAATATAAAAAGTTTCTAAACCTATCTTTTCATCCTCTTCTATAAAAGTCTTGTATCGTGTAAGAAAGTTGTCACAGTCCTCTTCACACTTGAAATTGAATACAATATTTCTGAAAACACTCATTTAATTTTCCTTCATTTTATAAAATTCGAAAATAGTCTAGACTTCTAAGATATTCATTTAATACCATTTGTTCATGAAACTCAAATCTGTTTGAATTTCAATTTCATAGATTTTAGACTTCATTTTCAATACCGGCAATCAGCGCACAAAGAAGAAGAAAAGACTGAAAGATGAGAAGTTAGAAAGAGAGTATCCAGAGGTTTAGTCTGATTTTAGTTTAGAAGTGGTGGATAAAACTATTTTGATGAGTGATTTTGGATTTGAGGAATAGTGACTAAGGATTTAAGGAAGTAATTCACTTTTCAAAAGTGAAAGTAATTATTGCTCCTTCATAGACATAAAATGCCTTGTTAGAACCATCTACTGTTATGAAAGGATATAGCACTTTCCTATCTACAACTTTACTTCCATTGCATGTAATCCGATGAACAAAGACTTCTGTATTTTCATTCATCAGACCATTTTCTTTAAAAACTTTAGAAAACGCTTTCTCTTGATTGACGAGTTCAAATTCCTTGTTCAAAAGAAATTCTCTAATTGTATGAGTATTATAAGTTGCAGACTGCCCTGCGTAATCACAGGAATAGAACACACCATCTGCCCACCCTTTGTAAAATTCCTGGTACTTACCGAGAATGTCTTCCTCCTCGGCGAACCACAACTCCCCAAAATATTCAGTAACCGTCCATTTGGCATCGAGGAATTGGGCAGATGCTATTGAAGGAAAGGTCAAGAGCATCCCTAGAATCAATCTATTAAAATTTTTATAAAACATAACTACCTTCTTCATGGGAATATAGTGTACTTTAGGTCAAAGCATTATTAAACAATTCACTAATTTCTCAAATCAACCAAAACCAACCTGGTAAATACCATCATAAATTTTTATTTTATTACCATCGACTTTAATTGCTTTTCCAAGAACTCCCATATCACTTCCAAGAAGGTAAACGTTTCCATGCCTTGTCTTCCCAGCAAGAAAAATTTTCCTTTTATCTAGATTTTCAACAAGATTGTCTTCAAGTTTTAACTTTAGTCCTTCTGTTCCAAATAATTGCATGATTGCTATAAAGTCATCACTCGCTCCAACCCATTCACCAGACTTAGAATATGTTGTCCCTGAAAGAAAATTACAGGTTACTGATGCGGCAGAAGTTTTTTCTGAAATTAAGAAACAGAATAGTCCTGCAAGTAAACCCGATATTAGTTTTTTCATAAAATACTCCTTTTCAAACCACTTATTTTCTGAGAAATTGTATACCCACCTACACCAATATTCCACAGTTGCGTTTGTACGGTGTGAGGGGGTATTTAAAAATGCTGATGTACTATTCCATTTCTCTATAACTTATCGCCGTCCACCTTTTTATCTTCCTGGGTATTCACAATACCAATTCTTCCTCTATCAGACAATCACTGCTCATAGAGAGAAAGGAAAGACCTTTGACCAAATTGCAGAGTGGTTAAATAAGAAAGGATACCTATCTGTTCGTGGGAAGAAGTTCAAAGGTAATCATGTTCATTCAATTATGAAGAAGAAAAGACTGAAAGATGAAAAGTTGGAAAGAGAGTATCCAGAGGTTTGGTCTGATTTTAGTTTAGAGGTGGTGGATAAGACTTTGGTTAATATGTTCGAGGGTTTTTCTTGAGTAATTACGAATTTGATTGGGCAATTCTAATCAATCTTTGTAAAACTGATTTTGCTACTCGGGAGAGTTCTATCCCTTCAATATTCTTTAAATTGTGAAAATCATTTCCCACTATAACTAGACCTAGCATTCCCATATTACCGTGTGGTGTACAATGATATAAATATACTCCAGGAAATTTAAAAGTGACCGAATAAAAAGCATTTAAATCTGACTTTTCTGGCAAAGAATTAAAATCTGGACCTCCGAGAAACTCAACGTTATGCCCCTCATTTTTAGGTAACCACTCTATAGTATCCCCAACATTTATCTTGGCGACTTCAATGCTATAAGAATCATCTGCAGTAAAATCAATTTGAATAGTTTCTGCAAAAGAAAATCTTGAACTCATGATTATAAAATAAAATAAAAAGATTATGAGGCGCATGTTTTGATACCTTCAATTGAATTATGAACTTAAATGCTATTAAACTAAAAACTCATTAATTCCATCTAAAACATATTGTACACTCAATCCCGCCAAAATAATTGCAATAATGCTTGAGAATACACTTATTAATTTTTCATTAACTATTTTCTCAAACCTTGAAACTATAAAAAAGGCGACAAAGGTAATAACCATGACAAGAAGTAATGACGATATTCCAATTATTTGGTTGATATAATTCCCCCCAATATTGCTGACAGAAACTACCACTGATATTATGGCAGCAGGTCCTGCTAATAGGGGAATCGCAAGTGGGAATACACTTATATTATCGGAGTCAAAATTAGCATCTTCCTCTTTCCGTTCTCGTCTCTTGTTAAATAGCATTTCCAAGGAGACTAAAAACAAGATAATACCACCTGCTATTTTCAGAGCAGGAAAAGTTATACTCAAATGATTGAAAATGTAATTACCTAAAACTGCAAAAAATATTAAAACCAAAAATGCGATTATAGTTGAGTTGAATGCGGTTTTAACTTTTCCGTTTAAATTTAAGTTCTTAGTGACCACAAAAAAGATAGGCGCACTTCCGATCGGGTCAATAACAACGAAGTATAGAACAAAAGATTGAATGAATATTTCTACCATAGCAATACCGATTGAAACTTTCTTTTTACGAATCTTAAATAATTACAATTTGCGAAATTCTTTACTAAAATTTTTAAAAAATTTGGTTACGCATTATCAAACAAAAACTCTGAAATAAAGAGATTTTTAACTTAGAAAAAATATCAGAAACGCATACCTACAGAAACACTTACCCTTTCCCTGTAGGGTCAAAAAAAAACCCAATAAAATCAATGATTTATTCGACAGTGATGGATTGGTTTTGAGTGGTGAAATTGTGTTTAATTATTTTATTATAAAATTTTGAGTAAAGCATTTTTTTTAATTTTCTAGGCAGAATTTAAATTAATATTTTTAAATCATTTCTTTTTTGTTTATCATTTACTTGAAAAACTAACTTTAGGATAAAAGATGAGAACATTTTTATTTACGATTTTTTTAATGACTTTTTCTTATTCACCTTCTTTTTCACAGTCATGTACTTTCATCGGCGATAGCATTTTTTGTGATAATGGATTAAGCGGAACTAGTATAGGTGATAGCACTTTTTATAGTGATGGAACTTCATCAACGACCATTGGAGATTCTACTTTTTTTAGCGATGGTTTAAGCGCTACTTCTATAGGTGATAGTACTTTTTTTAGTGATGGTACATCCTCTACCACAATAGGTGATTCAACTTTTTTTAGTAATGGGACATCTTGCACCGCTATAGGCGATTCATTTTTTTGTAATTAGTTTCTTTCCCACCTCACCTCAAACTTAGAAATCTCTGGTTTAAAGACTTCCTCTCTTCTGGATAACCTTTCTTCCCTTTGCCTGTATCTTTTCAAGACTGCAAAGACATGATTACCCTTCCACTCCTTACCAGTGAGAGTGGTGATGTTCTTTGAGTTGAGATGATGTGCAATTCTTCGGTATCCCAGACCACTTTCATGAAGTGATTTAATTAGGTCATGGGTCTGTTGTTGGGATTCAGTGTACGCGATACCACCGTACTTCCCACCGTATTCTCTCATCAATTTGTTAGTCTGAACTGAGACTACAAAACACAAATAATTGGAATATTTTGGTTCTGAGTTTTCACCACTCAAAACTACTCTACTGTGACTGAATAAGTTTGAATCGCTCTTTCTGCTGTACGTCTTACTTTCATTTAAATCCTCACCGCTTTTTTTTTACGTCCGAGTCGTTGTAATTCAAGCATTTTTGTTCTTGAAGAAGTCCGTCCCTCGATAACTTTATATCCGAGATTTCTTTGATTCTTAATAAGAAGGTTTAGTCTTTTATCCTGTTGCAGCCTCTTCATATAGTTGCTTTTGAAACTCGATAAAAGTGTTCTGTATATCTTGGACGGCACCTAATTTTTGCTGAGCAGCATTAATGCTTCCATACTTAGCATTTAATACCGTGCTTAACTTACTGACATCCAGCTCATCTACACCAACTTCAACATAGTTTCGCAGAACGTATTCAACAAAATCACGTTGAGCAACATTCAGAAAGTTGTAAATATTGTCTTTGTTAGTTTCCACTCTTGCTGCACGAGATATAGGAGTTTTTGCGTAAGCAATATATTCTAAGACATCAAATAAATCGCTGTCTTGCGCTTCAATTAGTTCTTGCAGTTTCTCTAAGTCATCTTTGTGACAGCCTACATCTTCCAACTTTTTGAGTAATTCTCTTCGTGTAATTGGGTTTGCCCAAAGTTCACGCAATCGTTCTTCGCTTTCAAGCAATTCTGGCAATTTCAGTACATCAAAAAGACGCTTGAGAAACTCCTCTGCACTAATTGGCTTACCATCAACATAAAAATACGTACTGCTCATACTTTTAATCTCACGTACTTTGCCATCGCTTAGTCTGATTTTAAGTTTAGTTTTTGGTGGATCAATTTCTCCGCTGCTACCGCCCTTGCCTCCACCACCGCCTCCAGTACCACCTTCCCCGTCTACTGGCTCAACTGGCTCCCCATCCCATTCGTCATCATTGAACATGTGATAAGCATTTACAAAATCGATTATGGTGAAGTAGTGCTTGCCCTCGAATAATCGTGTTCCACGCCCAATAATTTGCTTGAACTCAATCATGCTATTTATGGGGCGCATTAATACAATATTACGAACATTTCTAGCATCCACGCCAGTTGTTAACTTTTGACTGGTAGTAAGAATAGTAGGTATTGTTTTATCATTATCTTTAAAATGGTTCAGATAGGTTTCGCCTATGTCCTTATCGTTTGATGTGACTCGCACACAATAATCAACACTGGGACTATCTGCCGTCTGATTTATTAAATCACGTATCATTCCTGCGTGGGCTTGGTTTGCACAAAACACAATAGTTTTTTCATTAGGGTTGATTGAGTTAAGCATTTCGCTAACACGTCTTTTTTCTCGCTCAGGTATTACAATTTTTCTATTGAAATCAGCTTCCGTATATACATGTCCTTCATCAACTTCACCTTCAATTATATCATCATCGGGTGTGTAAATGTATTCATCAATTGTTGTTTGGATTCGCTTGACTTTAAATGGGGTTAGAAAACCATCCTGAATGCCCTCTTTCAAACTGTAGATAAAAACTGGTTCGCCAAAGTACGCATAGGTATCAGCATTATCCTTACGTTTGGGCGTAGCAGTAAGCCCCAAATGTACAGCGCCTGAAAAGTAATTGAGGATATTACGCCAGTTGCTTTCATCATTGGCACCACCTCTATGACACTCATCAATAATGACTAAATCAAAGAAGTCAGGCTCATACTTCCCAAAATAAGGCTCACCATCTTTACCGCTCATAAAACTCTGAAAGATAGTGAAGAAGACGCTACCATTTTTGGGAACTTCACCTCGTTTGGCTATATCGCTGGGTTTAATACGAACAAGTGCTGCATCATCAAAAGCACCAAAATCTAAATAAGCTTGGTTGGCTAGAATATTTCTGTCTGCAAGGAATAAGATACGTGGCTGACGTTTTCCATCTCGCTGCAATGTCCAACGGCTTTTGAATAGCTTCCAAGCAATTTGAAATGCGATAAAGGTTTTACCCGTACCTGTTGCAAGCGTTAACAAGACGCGCTGCTTTTCTTCTGCAATTGCTTGAACAGCGTTACTGACAGCGAGTTGTTGATAATAGCGTGGTTGCCTTGTTCCATTGAAATCTTCAAAAGGCACATTGCTGAACTTATCAAGCCACTCATTGCCACTTCCGTAGACACGTTGCCAAAGCTGATCTGGTGAAGGAAAAGCATCAACTTCACCTTCATTTCCATTTACGTGATTGATTTCATAGATGGCTTTACCGTTAGCTGCAAAGCTGGTTTTCAGACGAAGCTTTTGTGCATAAAGCTTAGCCTGTGCAACACCCTCAGATACATCCAATTCGTTGCTCTTAGCTTCTACAACTGCAAGCTTGGTATTCTTGTATTCAAGTATGTAGTCAGCTTTGAGCTGTCCAGTGCGAATACCGCTGGAACGAATTTCTCCAGCGTTGATATTGTATTCACGCCTTACCCGCACGCCTGTTTCAGCACTGGTTATCCAGCCCGCTGTTTCAAGCTGTTTATCTATATATTCTGCACGGGTATCAGCTTCGTTCATGCTGCCTCGCTTTGTAGTTCCTGTACAAGCATTGCTGATTTCAAAGCCGTCAGCGCACTAATTTTCTGCTCTATAATTGCTTGAAGTGCTAGTCCCTGTTCCCGTATGCTCCAGTATTTTTTTACGATTGCTCTTTGCTCATCTAAATTAGCAAGCGGAATTTTATAATTACTTACTATTTTTGCTGACAGATTGGGTTGTGCCGCACCTCCCGCCGTAGCTTTTATATATCCCTTAACAATATCACTTCGTAAAAATGCGAACAAGTAATCTGGCAGTATCACACTTTCGTCCGCCCTAATAATCACAAGCGATGACGCTATTGCACCAGTTTCAATCTTCTGGTTCAGTGCGGACTTTCCTAAAGAACCTCGCAAGCAGAAAAGAATATCGTTTTTTGTAAACTTACCTGCGCCCAGTAAATTAAATCTTTCCTCACTAATATATACCATCTTGTCAAACGTGATTTCGCCAGTTAACGAAAAATCCCCTGCATTAACAAATGGGATGCCTTCATCAATTTGGTATTTCTTTGAAGGATAATTCTTTCCCCTATCTCCATTTTCAAATTTTGAAACATCGTTCAACGACTTTAGGTTAATATTTGATGTCTTTTCAAATAATTGGTTCTGTAATTTTGCGATGAGCTGCTCAACATTCAGTTTACGTTTTGACTGAACTACAATTGCCTCATTAATATCAGCAAAGGCGGCATCAAGTTTTGTTACGATGCGTTGCTGCTCTGAGAGTGGGGGATAGCTCACCTCCACATTAGAAACTAATTCAATATTAAGATTCCTAACTGTTGAACCTCTTGCTGCCAATTCAAATTGATTATTGACAACTGATGAGCTGAGCAAGTAATACAAATAATCAGCGACAAAGTGGCGTTCGTAATTGCTTAAAACCAACCAACCATCGTGTATGCAACCGTCTATTTTTAGGATGTAAGGACGCCCAAAACTCATGGAGTTTGAAAGTAAAAAATCGCCCGCTGTAACGTAACGAGAGCGACTGATACCGCTTCGCTTTATTTTCTCTTTAGTTGATTGGATATATTTTACACCTTCTTCCGTATCTCCAATTTTAATCCAATTAACTCCATCTTCATCATCAGTAATGTAAGATTTGATTGGGCGTGGAGAACCGCCTCTGGCAATTTCCATCAATTCTCCAAGCTTTGCCATCTTCCACATCACAGAAGCTCCTTAATTGCTTGCAATGCTTGAGCTGCTTGAGCGTCCAGTTCTTCAATCTCTGCTATGATTTCTGCTGGTTTGCGGTTATCCACTTCCTCAACACGATTGGGATTGTTGACTGTCAAATCCCATGTATCTGTGTTGATATCTGCAATATCAATAAGCCAACTATTGTCGCTCAGCTCTTGCGTTTTGGACATCTGAATAAATTCAGCCAAATCCTTTTCATTCAGTGGATTTGTTTTGCCCATGTTTCTCCCAACGTTCAGTTGGTAGTACCAAACTTTATCTGTTGCTTTGCCCTTTTCAAAAAACAGTACAACTGTTTTAACACCTGCGCCTATGAAAGTGCCTCCAGGCATGTCCAATACTGTTGTCAAGTTGCATTCCTCTAACAACTGTTTGCGCAGAGCAATGCTGGCGTTGTCAGTGTTGCTAAGAAAGGTGTTTTTAATCACTACGCCCGCTCGTCCTCTACTTTTTAGTATTTTGATAAAATGCTGCAGAAACAGATAGGCGGTTTCACTTGTCTTTATTGGAAAATTTTGTTGGACTTCAGCTCGCTCTTTACCGCCAAAAGGAGGATTGGCGAGCACAACATCAACTCTGTCTTTTTGCTGAATATCGGCAATATTTTCTGAGAGTGTGTTAGTATGAACAATGTTAGGCGCCTCAACCCCATGCAATATCATATTCATAATACCAATCACATATGCGAGCGATTTTTTCTCTTTCCCAATAAAAGTGTTGTTTTGGAGCTGTTCATAGTCAGCTGCACTCAACTCACTCTGCCCTCGCATAAAGGCATATGCCTCAGACAAAAAACCAGCACTGCCAACTGCAGCGTCATAAACAGTCTCACCTATTTGAGGGTGAACCACTTTGATTATGCTCTTAATGAGGGGGCGTGGTGTATAATATTCTCCACCATTTTTCCCAGCATTGCCCA
>CACGMO010000029.1 GCA_902574225.1 uncultured Alphaproteobacteria bacterium | reverse complement strand
TTTGTTGGATCATGTATGGTTCATAAGGGGGATATGAAAATCGTAGCCCAAATGTTACGCAATCTAGAAAAAAAATCAGGAAAGGTACAATTTAAGGCGCCTTTGGTAGTAGCTGCACCTACTTACAATATTATAGATGAACTTAAGGAAGAAGGAGATTGGGAAATTCTAGAAAAATACGCTGGATTCCAATTTGATGATAATGACCCCAAGCAAGCCGCAAGAATTAAGTACAAAAATGTATTGTATCTAGAAAGGCCAGGCTGCAATCTTTGCATGGGTAATCAAGAGAAGGCAGAGAAGGGGGATACAGTTCTCGCTACATCAACGCGACTCTTTAAAGGTAGAGTTGTCGAAGACTCTTCCGAAAAGAAGGGCGAATCCCTTCTCGCTTCAACGCCAGTAGTGGTTCTTTCAGCAATACTAGGAAGGACGCCAACCTTAGAAGAGTATAAGGACGCAGTGAAAAACATTGATCTCACAAAATTTAAGCCTCCTCTGGAGAAAACTTTAAATACGTTTTCTGTGCATTTTTAAAAATGGTCAGATTGTTTTAGGTTAAGTTGCATATAGCTAAGAAATGTTACTTATAACTTTTATTTTATTTTTAAGACTAAAGATTCTTCACTCTTTTTACATAAAGATAAATTCAGTACTTTGATTGAATATTTAACTAGTATGGTTTATACTTTAATATCTCTAAGTATGGTATGTGAAATCTTATAGACAATAAATGATGATTTGTTTTTAATTATTATAATCCATATCGGCGATAGTCATTTTCAAAAAATCGGTGAATCAGTTGTTACCTAGGTGGAAAATTCGAAGGGAATTAAAAAGGCTAGCCGTACAAGCTCAGTCTATACCGGCTGCTATATACGAGCCATTTTTACAAAAGAATTACGATAAAAATTTCTTGAAAAACGTCACTCTTCACAAAGGTGACTTAGAAAATGGAAAAAGGATAGCAATTTTTTTAATCTTCCAAATACGCTCAGTTGAAAAATCAATTTTAATTACCTTAGCGCACCTTACAGACTCTGGTTATAGTCCTGTCATAGTAAGTAATACTTCGTTATCTAATGTTGATAAACTAGAGTTAGCTAAACATTCAATTTTGATTATTGAAAGACCTAATTTTGGGTATGATTTTGGTGGCTATAGAGATGCGATTAAAATAATATCCGAAAATAATTTTTTGTATGATGAACTTTTATTTGTGAATGATAGCGTTTGGTTTCCATTAATAAAAGATTCTGACATGCTTGAACAAATGCATATTACATCAGCTTCATACGTAGGCACCCATGTTTTGGGAGACATCCATTTATCCAAGAAAAAAAGAGGTTTTTTCCCCTCCTATTGTTTTTTGATAAAATCACCTCTTTGTAAAAGTAAAGCTTTCATTAATTATTGGTCTGAATATCGCCTATCCTCAAATAAAGAACTAACTAAGAGGCGTGGAGAGCGACAATTATCTCACTTAATGTTAAATAATTCAGGGGCATCAACAGCACTTCTTACAAAGGAAAGATACAATAACATCGTCAATGATCTATCTAAGGAGGAACTCCAATATGCTGTACAAGATTTTGTCCCTGAAAAGAAAAGAGATGAAGAAAAAAAAAGGTCGCTTTTAACCAAAAAATTTTCTCCACATTGGGAAGAAGACGCAAAGTTTATGTTGATTCATGGTACCAATTCTTGGACATATACGTGGGCATCCCCAGTACTGAGCTTAACTAAGTTAAAATTTCCTATGATAAAGAAAAAAAAAGATAGGCTTTTTGAAGCATCACGTTCTAACATAGTCAAAGCATACGAAGAAGGAAGGCTGCCTAATCTTGACTTAACAATTTTTTCCGAGATTTCGAAGGCAGTTGAAAAAAAAATTTAAGCAGCTTGAAAATTTTAGAGTCTCAAAAATAATCTATCTTAAAAATAAAATTTATAATGACAAATAGGAAAAATAGCATAGTAGGATTGAAAGTAATAGAGCCTAAACGATTTTACGACGAGCGAGGATATTTTAGTGAGCTACACAACGATAGGAGCCTTATCCAACAAGGAATAGACATAGCTTTTGTTCAGGATAACCACTCGATCTCTTTTTCAAAAAATACTGTAAGAGGTATACATTTTCAGGCCCCTCCTAATGCTCAAGATAAAATAGTGCGTTGTGGAAATGGCTCAATTTTTGATGTTGCTGTAGATATTCGTACGGGAAGCAAAACATATGGGTGTTGGTTTGGAATAGAATTATCCGCTGAGAATGGAAAACAACTTTTTATTCCAAAAGGTTTTGCCCATGGCTTCATGACCCTAAGTGATCATAGTGAGATAGTGTACAAATGCTCTGATTTTTATTCGCCCGAAAATGAAGGCGCGATTTTGTGGAATGATTCAACACTTGGAATTGAGTGGGGAAATCTAGGCGAACCAATATTAAACGAAAAAGATTTAGGAGCAATGGAATTTAGGAATTTCAAAAGCCCATTTTTTTATGGAGTTAATTCATGAAAATTTTAATAACCGGGGGCGCAGGATTTATTGGTTCAGCTGTAGTGCGTTTGGCAATCTCTAGAGGACATTCAGTAATCAATGTCGATGTTCTTACTTATGCGGCCTGTTTGGGTAACTTGGAACCAGTTGCTCATAATAATAATTATTGCTTCGAAAAAGTTGATATTTGTGATCGTGAGGCATTAAATACCATTTTTGCCAAACACTCTCCCGACGTTGTTATGCATTTGGCAGCAGAATCTCATGTGGATAGATCAATTGAGCGGCCTGTAGATTTTATTGAGACTAATGTAAAGGGTACTTTTAATATGCTGGAAGCGTCTCGCTCATATTGGGTTTCTCGCGGTAAGCCGAATGCATTCCGCTTTCACCATGTTAGTACAGATGAGGTTTTTGGGAGTCTACCAAATGATCCATCGATAAAGTTCACCGAGGAGACACCCTATAACCCTCGCAGTCCATACTCTGCATCCAAAGCGAGCTCTGATCATCTAGTCCGTGCCTGGCATGAGACTTACCAGCTGCCGGTAGTATTGACTAACTGCTCAAATAACTATGGCCCTTATCATTTTCCTGAAAAATTAATTCCCGTAGTAATTTTGAATGCTTTGTCAGATAAGCCATTGCCTATTTATGGGGATGGAAGTAATATTCGCGATTGGTTATATGTCGAAGATCACGCAGATGCTCTTTTACTTGTCCTGGAAAAAGGAGCTTTGGGACGAAGTTACAATATTGGGGGAGAGAATGAGCGGACAAATCTAGAGTTGGTAACAACGATTTGTGGTATTTTAGATCGGCTGCATCCTTATGAAAAGGGGCACTACGCAGACTTGATTACATTCGTTTTAGATCGTCCCGGCCATGACCTTCGTTATGCCATCGACCCCAGTCGCATTCGTAGTGAATTGGGTTGGAGGCCGTCGGTAACAGTCGAAGAGGGCCTTGAAAGGACTGTGAAGTGGTATTTGGCTAACGAAGACTGGTGGCGCCCTTTAGTGAGTCGTTCAGGAGTTGGCCAACGATTGGGAACGAAGATATGATTCTTGTTTTTGGAAAATCTGGGCAGGTAGCTACAGATTTGCAGAGATCCAAGGATGTAATGGCCCTGAGCCGAGAAGATGTGAATTTATTGAATCCACAACATTGTATTGATGCCATACGAAACTACGCACCACAGGCAGTAATCAATGCTGCCGCCTATACGGCCGTAGACGAAGCTGAAAAAGATGAACATACGGCTACTATTATTAACGGAGATGCGCCTATGGCGATGGCGCAGGGCTGCGCCGAACTTGGTATACCATTAGTTCATATTTCTACCGATTATGTATTTGACGGAACGGGCGACACTCCATGGCATCCAAGACATCATACAGCCCCCAAAAATGCCTATGGTCGTAGCAAGTTATCTGGTGAAAGTGGTATTCGTAATAGTGGTGCAATCTACGCGATTTTGAGAACCTCATGGATAGTGTCAGCCCATGGAATGAACTTCGTTAAAAAAATGCTACAGCTTTCCAAAAACAATGTTGCATTAAATGTAGTTGCAGATCAAATCGGAGGCCCTACACCAGCCAACGACATCGCTATGGCCTGTTTAAAAATAGCAAAGCAATTAATTAAAGATCCGTCCAAAGCGGGCACCTATCATTTTAGTGGGTATCCTGACGTATCGTGGGCGGAATTTGCGGTTGCAATTTTTGAAAAAGTATTGAACCCCGTTACAGTGACAGCTGTTTTAACAGAGAACTATCCTACACCTGCCGTGCGACCATACAATTCTCGGATGGATTGCAGTACAACGCAAGAGACATTTGGGTTAACGCGTCCCGACTGGCGTATTGGATTAAGAGCTATATTAAAGGATTTAAAGGAAATAAAATGACTCAGAGAAAAGGCATTATCCTTGCCGGTGGATATGGAACACGACTTTATCCCTTGACGTTGGCAGTATCTAAGCAACTGTTGCCGATTTATGATAAACCTATGATATATTATCCCTTGACAGTGTTGATGTTGGCTAAAATCCGAGAAATTCTTATTATTACTACACCTCAAGATAAGAATAAATTTAAGCTTCTACTAGGAGATGGTAGCCAATGGGGTATTAATTTAGAGTATAAAAATCAACCTAGTCCAGATGGATTAGCACAGGCATTTATTTTGGCTGAGGATTTCTTGGACGGAGCGCCATCTGCCATGGTGTTAGGGGACAACATATTCTTTGGTCATGGGCTGTCGAAACTCCTTACCAATGCAGATACGCATAAATCAGGGGCAACGGTCTTTGGGTATCACGTGTCTGATCCAAGCCGGTACGGCGTTATTGACTTTGATTCTGACGGCAAGGCTAGAAATATTATCGAAAAGCCAGCCGTTTCACCATCAAATTTTGCAGTAACGGGATTATACTTTGTGGATGAATCAGCTCCTCAAAGAGCGAAAAACGTCATGCCATCTACTCGTGGTGAATTAGAGATTACATCCTTTTTAGAGACTTACCTGAAAGACAGTATGCTGCGAGTAGAAAAAATGGGAAGAGGATATGCATGGCTTGACACTGGAACACATTCCTCGCTTCTAGACGCTTCAAACTTTGTTCGTACGCTTACAAATCGACAAGGGCTTCAAGTTGGCTCACCAGACGAGATCGCTTATAAGTTGAAATGGATTTCAAAAGAGCAGCTTCTGGAAAGAGTAAAAACCTTCGGCAAAAATAGTTATGGTCAGTATTTAATAAAGCTAGTTAAATAGTTTCTGTTTTGCGCTGATAATTGCACGTAAGGATCTTTTAAGGCGTTGAAAGTGAATTTTGTAACTATCAGTGTTAATAAATAAAATAGCTTCAAGATGATGTATTACTAAATCGCGCGAAGCGCTTCCGTCAACAGCTTACCTTGTTTCTTTGGGTTTATGACAAAGGGTGACATAACGAAGTTAGGTATGTGGCGGAGAGACCCTCCTCACCATTTCACTTTAACCATCTGTTTTATTTAGATTTTATAATCTAATAATTATTCGGTCTACAATTTAGTCTACAAATGATAAGTCTTTCTGATGGCTATTATGGGGCAATTCAGTTAACACCAATGTTTTTCACCTTCCCCCTTAAAAGCATTGTTAATTATTAGAGATAATTTTAAATCCGAAATTACTAGGACTGAACATATGTATATCTGTGTTGGTGGCTCCCCTAACCCCTACATCATATGCATTCGTCAGCAAAAACCCAGTATTAATATTCGTAGTATTTGGTGAAATAGTTATCGGCGTATTAAAAGTTTGTATACCTAACAAATATTTTGTTTCTGGCCAAGTGGAATAATCAGTTGAATCACCAGATGTTAAGGTTTCATCGGATAATAAATAGTGAAGTACATAACTGCCCACTTCGTTAGAACCTGTCCTACTAGATGTAAAACCTAGTGCGGCACTTGGGTAAGCAGCATGAGAACTGAAAACCTGTGTTCCAATTAAGGCGGGCGGTGTTGCACCACAATCAGCAATGTAATTGCCTGATACACCAGGATATCTAGCATCTGTTATCACTGCATCAAGGGTCCAACACCATTCTCCAGTTCCTGTTTTTCCAGTCCGAGCGGGCGAGAATTTTTTCTTTATAGAAAATGAACTAGTGCTAGCTACTAATATTGCTGCATACTGATAAGTTCCTTCACGTAATGTTACCTCATCGGATATACTTATTTGATTGTTTATAGATACTGAGACCTCCTTTCCGTTAGCGTTATCAAAAAGTGGAGAGCACACCGTTCTAAAGTTTTGAACTGTAGGCTGCTCTTGACACAGACTAATGTAGTACAATTTGAACTTGGTCATTTCCGAGCTTAACCTACAGAAATTGTTACCATCTCCACCTGTATATGTAATGGCGCCGTCACTATTTGTAAATTCACTGCAATTTGCAAATCTATCTTCAATATTGGAAAAGGACGGATATGCGTTAACGCACAAAATTAGTAACATTATGCCTCGGATTATCAATTTCTTAATAGCCACTAACCGTCACTCCTAATTTTATTTGTTTTTTTACTATTTTATTTTCTCTCTCTACAGGCTTATAAAGCTCATTTCGTACTGATTTGAAATTCCATCGGTTGTTCTTATTTTCTTTTTCTTCTGGAGCCTTACTTTTCTGACCTAGCGCGATAGAATAATTTAGCGACACCACTGTATTTGGATTTTTTTTATCCTTTTTTTGCTCTGCAATAGTTAGTGAAAGGTTGTCTAAAACTTCCGCTGAAATTCCAAATTCTTCCGTTTTAAAGCTATAATTTGCCTTATCGGTCCAGTAACTATTCTCTAGGTAAATACTAGCGCCCTCCAAATAGGGAAGATTCCCGGTGACCTTGAAGTCAGAACCGTCAAGGGGCCCTTCCTCCAATCCATTAACTGTTTTCGTTCCCGAAATACCCTCGTAGTAGTTTGTCCTAAACTCTAGAAGTGATGTCAAAAATTCTGCGCCGTAGCCATAACGTTGATGCTGTGCTTCTAATTCAACATCGTAAAAAGAATTAATGCCTAATATGGCCTTATCATCATCAAAAATATACCGCCCTCCAAATCCAGTATTTATGGTATTTCGCCCTTCAAAATTTGACAGAGATGTTTGATTGAAGAGAAAGACGTTCGATTTTTCCAGCAACCGATATACCGACATTAACTCCAAATGTGGGGAATATTCTGATTTTAATCCTAGAGTATCCACTCCAATACTAATTCCAAAATGCGTAAAGTTGGTGTTGCTCTTGATTTTTTCCTCAGTCTTGTCTAATTCTCCATTTATCCAACCGAGAGAGTAGCTTGAAATTTTTTCCAGTATTGATGCTTCTCTATCATCACTTTCAGCAATGGATTTTATATTTGTGGCAAAAGTTGCTCGCTTGTCTGCCTTTTCTGCTCCTAAAGAAAAGGGTAAAAAAACAAATAAAAAAGCTGTTAATGCTCTAATTACAAATAACATATCGGACTATCTATTAAATTTTCGAATACGTTAGAGCAAAAAAAGTGCCAAATTAAACGTATCGATTTTGCTAAAACATTATATTCCGCTAATGGTGAATAACTGTACCGAGGCCCCTATATATAACTAAATTCCAAAGGCGAAATCTCTTGAATGAACATATTGAAAAAGACTATCTGAAGACTTTTTCTCAATATCGTCTTTACCCTTCATTAAGCTCAAAAACCTAAGAGCTAAGTTAGCTTTCTTAAACAAATCTAACTCCTCGTTTGTTAACGCATCTGCAATAATTTTCTGAGAGGTAATTAATAGGTTTTTATGTGTATCAACAATCTCCGTTAAAATGCGTTCTGTAGCGTTCTCTACTGCTTCGTTAAATTTATCATTCTGCCTCCAACGTGATAGCGTTTCTTCTCTAATCCCTAATTGTTTAGAAATTACTGAGGCTTTCACTCCAGAGGCTATTAAGTGAATGGCAATAAGTTGATTTTCATTGAGTTTTGTTGACATTTTGTACCTGTCCTACGGGCTTATGCCCCAGAAACCCTCTTTGTTTTTTTTGCTCATTTATATAGTTTTCAATTTCTCTGACATCCCACACGACCTTGTTTGGTCCAAGCGGAAAAGGCTCTGGAAAATTTGAATGTGTTTTAGACCATCGTGTGACGGTTGAGGGACTAATGTTCAGCATTCTTGCTACTTCTTTTTTACTTATAAAATTGGACTTCATAATAAAGATTCCTCTTTAAATAATTAAAATTTAAAACTTGAAACCTTCGCCACTAGATTAATAATCTATCCCGAAGTAAGAGCACATTATGGTGCGTGTTGAAATCCTCACACCCTAGGGTTTCGCCTTGCCGTGAGTAAGCCGCAAATTAATGCGTAGGTCAGTAGTACCTAAGAATAGCATTTAGTCTTTTATAAATAAAGACCAAACAATGTCTTTTTTACATAAAACTACTCTTTTTCTTCATAATCAAATTCCTTATCAATTGGTACCTTTATGCTATTGAGAAGTTGGTTTGTTCTACCCGCAAGCGATACAATTGATAAGAACTCTGCATATTGTTCATCATCCATTCCTTTTGCTCTGGCAGCTGCGGTGTGCGAATGTATGCAATATTCGCAGCTATTTGCAATAGACACAGCGGCATAGATTAGTTCCTTTGTCATTGGGTCTAGTTTGCTTGGTGTTGCCATTACTGCTTTTACATCGCGCCAGGTATTCTCAAGTAAGCTCTCGTCAAAGGCAAGGTAGTGCCATAGGTTATTTATAAAATCGCTTCCTCGTGTGGTACGGATATCATCAAAGACCGCTTTGACACGCGGGTTTGCTTCAGGGTTTTGAGGCGGTGCAATAGTTGACATTTTGTGGCCTTTCTCTTTGTGTTTTGTATTAGCTTTAACATTTAGTTTTGTGCGTCACAAATTTATGCGCACCACGACAGTATATATTTCTCCCAATCATTCATTATAATTTTTCTTTGCTCCATTAAATTTGACCGCATGTAGGCTTTTTCTACTTTGCTCGGTAATTGATGGGCAAGGCAAAATTCGATTGCATGATGCGGATACTTTCCTGTTTCTTCTGCCCAGGTTCTAAATGTTGACCGAAAACCATGCACTGTGGTTTTGTATTTAGAAAATCGTTTTTTTAAGAAAACAAGCATAGCGCCATTGGATATAGGATTGCCCGTTAGAAGGTTAGCAAACACAAAACCGTGGTTATGTTTCCGTCGCATGAGCCCGATTATTGCTAGTGCCTCATTCGATAACGGTACGATGTGCTCCTTTCTTACTTTCATTTTCTCCGCAGGAATAGTCCACAATCTTTTTTGCCTATCAAATTCAGCAAATTGCGCTTCAATTATTTCCTTTGTTCGTGCAGCGGTTAGGATTAATAAACGCAACGCATAAGCTGATACAGTGTCAAATTCGCAAAGCTTGCTATAAAATTTAGAAATGTCTTCAGAAGGAAGAGATTCAAAATGTTTTACATTATGAATTTTATACGGGTCTGGTAGTACAAAGGCTAGGTGTTCTTTCCACGATGCAGGATTTTCATTGGTATACCACCCTCTTATTTTTGCAAAAGCAAATATAAGAAATAATCTTTGCTGAATTTTTCTTCCCGTTTCCGTTCTCTCTCTCCACATAGGACGAAGCACTCTGATAATATCGTCTCGGTTAATATCGACCATGGGTTTATTGTCTAGAATCGGTGTCGCATATTTTTTTAAGGTATTGGTCCATGATTGATAACTTCTTGCGTTCGTCCATTCTGGTATTTTTTTTGTCCGAATATATTCCTCCGCAATATCGGAAAACTTTTTGTTTTGTTGCTGTCTTAAAACCTCAGCTCTATTTTTTTCGTCTATAGGGTCAACGTTCTTTCTCAGTAATTGCTTGTTGCTGAGGGCATGCTGACGGGCATCGAAAAGGGAGACGTCTGGGAAGCGCCCTAACCCCATCTCTCTTGATTTTTTGTGTGCCCTATACCGAAAGCTCCACTTGCCTTTTCCTTTGCTCGAAATAGAAATATACAGCCCATTGCCATCATGGTATTTGCCCTTTGGCAATACGAGTAATTGTTTTGCGTTTAATCGTTTCATGTCATCTCCAGTCCACAACTCGGTCTACAAAGTGGGTTGATTTAAGATGATGTATTATGAAATAGCGTGGTGGGCTTACGTCAACAACTTCCCTTGTTTCTTTAGGTTTATGACACAGGGTGACATAAGGAAGTTAGGTTATTGGCGGAGAGACAGGGATTCGAACCCTGGAGACGGTTTCCCGCCTACACACTTTCCAGGCGTGCGCCTTCGACCACTCGGCCACCTCTCCAGCATTAAAAGCATTCTACGTATTTTTATTAATCTTGCAAGACTACCGAAACGCGTCTATTCATTCGGCCTTTTTTTTCCACTTTTGAAATAAATAACTTACCTATCTCTCCAGTTGACTTTACATGAGTCCCCCCACAAGGCTGTAAATCAATAACATTATCGGAGCTGCCTATCTTCACTAGCCGGACAAAGTCAACATTTTGTGGAGGTTTCACTGACATTGTTTTTATAAGTTGTGGTCTTTCTCTTAGTTCTTTTTGCGAAATTAGATCATAAGACACAGCATAGTCTGCTTCTACCATAGAATTCAATCTATCAGTAATTTCATCCTTATTAGGTGACTCCGGCATATCAAAATCCACGCGACCTTTTTCAAAAGTGATTTGCCCTCCTGTTACAGGGAAAGGAAGACATACAGACAACAAGTGAAGTGCAGTGTGTGTTTTCATATATTTGTACCTAATATCCCAAGCCAACCTTTGGGTTACTAGAGTTCCCTCCTTCAATTTGGTAATAGAACCAGCATCGTCAATTTTAATGTAAACCTCGTCGTCTGGCCCCTTAACCGTATCAATTATCTTAAAATGTATTCCGTTAACTGAAATAATACCTGAGTCTCCTGGCTGACCTCCGCCCCTGGGATAAAAAATTGGCTTGTCAAGTTTAATACCAAACTCAGTAGATAAACCAATAATTCTAGCTTCATGTTCTTTTTTATAAGGTGCCTTGTTATAAACAAGTTCTTGATCGCTCATTTTGTATTATCCTTCTTAACCGATACTCTTTTTTTAATATTAGAAATTGAGTTACCTTTTATATTTAAATCTCTTTGCGGAAAGGGGATCTCGATACCTTCTTTTTTAAATAATTCAAAAATGGAATAATGAAGCTCTGATCTGACTTGAAACATATAATTTTTATCTCTTACATAAATAATCAAATCAAAATCTAGTGAACTATCTCCAAATTGCTGAAATCTTACAAATGGCTCTGGGCTTTTAAGAGCCATCTCATGACTTTTTCCAACTTTCAGCAATAATCTCTCTACCCTTTTTGGGTCAGTATCATAGGAAACACCTACCGATACCCGCACCCTGCCGGTCTCGTTACTATGGGTCCAATTCAGAACCGACCCTGCGATTAATTCCGAGTTTGGAACAACAACCATCGCTCGATCGAATGTTTCGATTTGAGTTGAACGAACGGATATCTTTTTTACAGTGCCTGAGAAACCTGAAGCTTCTATCCAATCACCTTCTTTTATCGGTCTCTCGACAAGCAAAATAATTCCGGAAACAAAATTTGATACAATAGTTTGCAGACCAAAACCAATTCCTACACTCAGAGCTCCAGCAACAATAGCGATACTTGACAAATTGAATCCAATTGAAGATAAGGCAACCACAGCTGCCAATGTATAACCGATATACCCAACACCAGATACTAATGCATTTTGACTTCCTTTATCCATTTTTGTTTTGGGTAACACAGTGCTCTTTACAATTCTCTGGATGACCGTTGTTGCAAAGTAACCTAGACCGAATATTACACCAAAATTCAGAATAGAAGTAGGTGTTAAATTAACATCTCCTAGTGTTAAACCTTCGTTAAATCTCACCCAAAGTTCTACATATTGTGAAAAGTCAACCCCTAGAGCTAGACCCAAAAGCAAGAGAGTCCCGATAAAATTAAGCAAGCTAAAACCCAAAAAATATGGATTGGCATCATTATTCTTCTTTCTCTTTTCCGACAAAAACAGTGCGCGTAAGAAAAAGTCGATCAAAACCGCGAGGATGATTATACCCGTTATATAACTCATTGCTTTTATTATCTCAAAGGCAATTAAGAGGTAGCCAAAAATACCTCCTATTAAAAAAACCCAAGTCAGAGCAATGGCTCCTTTTGCAATAAAATCGACTGATAAAAAGTTTAGACCCCTCTCCTTATCTGGCAGAAGGCTGGTTAGTGAAAAAATAAGCGTTTGTACACTTCTCAAGCCATAATTAAATACACTCGCAATTATTACTAAACCTATTGCATTTAAGGTTACCTCAGCCTCAAGGGAAAGATACGACCTCTCGGTCAGATAGCTAATTACTGTAAAAAACCCCAAGGCAATAGCTATACAAAATATTGCTCCCTGTAATCGTGAAAGATCCACGGTATAGCCAAAATTATCATTTGATAAACGGAATTTTGCTTCTGCAACGACTGTTCTTAGAAAATTTCCTAGTAAAAAAATTAAAGCTGCCATAGGCAAAGCGTCAATTAATATTGGGAGCCCATAATTTCCACTAAGACTTTGTAAAAAATTGATTATCAACGTCGTACCAATCACTTGAATTACCAATCTAAGAAAAGGATTTAAAAAAATCAGCGCATTGTTATTTTTTATTTTCGGTGAAATGACTTTGTTGCAGAATACAATTATATTTTTTTGGACAACGAGTATAATAACGCCAATGAAAAAAGTTATTACCGGAAGAAGTGAAACTGAAAACATCCTAATCCACCTTCCTTGAGTATTGAAATTTTTATATAAATCAACTGCAAAATTTCCAATTAAACTTAAGAGATCAGACGCTCCCTGAGCATAGGTAGTGGGTAACAAAACAAGTTGATTAAATGAAAAAAACCTTTCATTGAACCTCACTTTCTTTAGTGCATCAATTTCCTTGATTAGTCTTTCTGCTCTTCTAAGAGAAAGCTTTGTATTAGCCAATTGAAACGTTGTTTTTTCAAGAGTACTTATAAGTTTTTGCCGCTTCAACGAAATATATGTCCCTTGTATGGAACTCTCTGCAACTAAATCATCAATTATCTTTAACTCTCCTCTTTGAATTAGATACTTATTATTTATCTCTTTTTGTAAAAGAAGAGCTTTATTCCTATCTTCGAATAAGTCAGCTCTCAAATAACTCAGAGATTCATTCGATGCTTCTCCCTTGGAAAGGATATCAGTAGCTCTTGCAGCGTTTTTATCGAAACTATCAAAAATAATTTCAAGTGTCTCTCCTCTCACATTTATTGGGCTAAGGAAGAGAAATAGAGCAGCAAATAACGAAGTTAATAGCTTTTTTAATATACTCATAGATCGAACTTACCTACCTTAAAGAGGATTAACAATAATTACTTTTAATTCCACAATTAGTCCATCTCATACACAGTCCTTAGTCAATTTGCACGAATTTTTATTGTGTTGGCAGGTGTCAATGAATGTGTAAATTGATGCGATCCAAATAATATAGTATTACTACATTATCATGCTAATTAATTTAACCGGTAATTTTTAACAAAATGGAAAGACGATACTTTCTAATTTCAAGCATTTTGTCGTTAGGCTTGATTTCGCAGCAAGCGTATGGTTCAACACCTAAGACTTCTGTGAGCTTTGATGTACTATTAAATGGTGAAATAGTTGGTCATTCAAATCTAACTCATAAAAAGCTTAAAAATGGCTTGGAAGTCCTGGTTGACGTTGAAATAACGCCAAAATTTTTGGGGCTAAAATTTATGAAATATACTTTAACAAACCGTGAGGTTTGGAAAAATAAAAAACTTATTTCCATAGATGCTAATTCATCATGGTTTGGAAAAAGATATTATGTAAAAGGCCAAAGAGAAGAAGAGGGTTTTAGAATTGAAGGCTCTGCTTTTTCAGGAGTTATAAAAGACACCTTCGCAACTACAAGTTATTTCACCCCAGAATTTTTAAAAAGAAAGATTTGGGTAAGTACTCAGGATGGAACACCTCTAAAGATAAAAACTCGAAAGTTAAAAAATAAAAAAATGTCCTTTAATGATAAAAACTACTCAGTAACGGAATGGGAAATATCGGGCGATTTGGAATTAACCCTGCAATATGATGAACAAAAAAATTGGGTTGGAAGCGGTTTTACTGTTGGAAAATATCCAGCTAGTTTCATTTTGAATAACAGAGAAAGTAATATCCACAAAATATGGAAAAGCAGTTGAATAAGTCAATATTGATCACAGGCTGCTCAACGGGTATTGGTGCAGCCCTTGTCACGGAGTTTTTGAAACAAGGCTTTCTTGTGTTTGGATCGGTAAGAGACAAAAAAATGGAAGCGCCACTTAAGAAGAAATATGGTGCCAATTTCGTCCCTTTAATTTTTGATGTAACCAACTATTCGCAGATATCTAAAGCATACAAAAAAGTTAAATTAACTTTAAAAGGATCCAATCTAGGTATTTTGATTAATAATGCAGGGATCGCAAAATTGGGGCCTGTTGAACACATTTCCAGTGAAGAATTTGATCTTCACCTCAAAACAATGGTTTTAGGAACTTTCAACTGTGTTCAAATATTTCTGCCATTGCTTGGCGCAAAAAACAAACGTGCTCCTGGTAAAGTAATAAATATAAGCTCCGGGGGAGGATCGATCGGACAGCCTTTTATGGCGTCTTATTGTTCAAGTAAACACGCTCTTGAAGGGTTTTCTGAGTCTCTTCGTCGAGAACTCTTGATTTATGGGATCAAAGTAATAATTGTTGCGCCAAGAGCTTTTAAAACCGCAATATGGGATAAATCGAACATAGACGGAAGAGCCGTTGATTTTAAAAAGACTGTGTATAGTCAAGCCTTCGATAAATTTAAAAATTTTATCAAAGAATTATCAGAGCAAGGACAAGATGTTCAAGTTTTAGCACAGAAAATTTATAAAATTTCCAGTCTAAAAAGGCCTAAAGTCAAATACTCAATGGGACCATCAGGTCTTCAGTTTTATCTGATCCGCACTTTACCAAAAAAATTAATAGATAAAATACTAGGGAAATACTTTCTTCTTATTAGATAGATTGATCCCTATTTGTTTCGGGGAACTTAAACATTAGTAGTAATGGCAAAACCTTCAGAGTAATTGGAGCGATAGCGTATAAACAGGTCAACCAAAATAATATCTCCTCTGAATTACCACCTAAGGGATCAAAACCAACTGCGTAAAGAAAGAACAAAACGAAACCGCCTGAGAAAGCTGCAGCGGTTTTATTAATAACAGATAAAATTGAAAAGAAAGTTCCCGACCGATTACTTTTCACTATTTTAAGATCTTCATCTAAAAGGTCTGCTTGAATAGACGTAGGAAGGGCAGAGTCAGCACTCACACAAACACCAGTCAAGAGACAGATCACCGAGAATAGAACAATACTTTCAGTATTCATAAAGAATATTAATGAAAAAACAATCATAGAAAAAAATATTGAGGAGCACCATAGATCACTCTTTTTAAAGACCTTACTTATATTAATCCACAGTGGTACGCTTATTACACCCGATAATAAATATAAAAGCATAAGTTGCCCGACTAAATCCTCTCTTTGTAGTTTATGGATTACAAAAAAAGCAAACAAAGCTCCCGGAATCCCATTCGCAGCCGCATTAAAAAACTGACTAAGGAAAAAGTATTTTAATTTTTTGTTAACTAGTATGGTTGTGAGCACACTAAATATTTCTGACTTGTTTTTATGTGATATACATCTTTCCTTTATAGCAAAAGAAGAAATTATTATAGTAAGGGGGTGACCGATGAAAATTGCCATCGCTATATTTTGTAAAGCTTGTGTGGACCCTTCAGCCATAGCATATATCAGAGCTGCTAAAATTGTCCCCAAAAGAAAAAAGCCTTCACGGAAAAATGTTATTCGAGATCTTTCAACATAATCTCTACTTAATTCCGCTCCTAAACTATAAAAAGGGGGTGTAAAAAGTGATAGGCCTACGGTTAGTATAACTATATAAAATACAAAGTGTTGGAACGCGAATGTACCCAAATTAGATCCAAAGAGACCCCAGACTCCAAACAGTGTGAATGGTAAAGATATCAACAACCAAAACTTTCTTTTTCCAACAGGAACATTAAAGTTGTCGCTTGCCCAACCTACTAAAGGATCTAAAATTCCATCTAACAAACGCACAATTAAAAATATAACTCCGATCCCTAGAAGGGAGATGCCAAATTGACTAGCATAATGCTCGCTGACAAAAATAAATAGTGGAAATATTATCAGTGCCAAAGACAGTGCGTTTGATGCATAAATAGTGTGTTGTAAATAATTTTGGTGCAAAAGAATTTAATTTTTCTTGAAAGTGACTTGGGTTACATCACCAGCACCAGAAAAAAAGAATGATGCACATGAGGTTAAGTAAAAGTTCCACATTCGCCTAAATCTATCATCAAATCCCATCTCAGATATCTTATCCCACTTACTGTTGAAACTTTGCGACCAAATACGGAGGGTTTTAGAATAACTTTGTCCAAATTCCTTACTTCTAATAAATTCCAAGTCAGCACTCCGAATTTGTTCAACAAGAGCCGTATAACTTGGTAGCATGCCTCCAGGAAAAATATACTTTTGAAGAAAATCAACACTTTTCCTATATTTAGGAAAATATTTATCATCAATGGTTATAACTTGTAGACATCCTAGACCACCACTTTTGAGGGAATTTTTGATAGTTTTAAAATATATAGGCCAATATTTCTCTCCAACAGCCTCAAACATTTCTATTGACACAACACCATCGTAAACACCCTTTTCATCTCTATAATCTTGCAGAAGAAATGAGCTTTTATCCGCCATACCCAATTCAAACATTCTTTTTTTAGAGTAATCTAATTGTTCTTTAGACAACGTCAGACCCGTGAGTTTGACACCTCTAGTCTTGATAGCATGTTCAGCAAATCCCCCCCAACCACAGCCAATTTCCAAGACACTGTCACCCTCTTTCAAATTTAAATTTTTGCATATTGATTCATACTTATTTGTTTGCGCGCTAGATAGCACTTCTTTTTTGTTTTTGAAAAGCGCAGACGAGTACGTCATCGTTTTGTCAAGCCATTCTCTATAAAATTGATTGCCCAGATCGTAATGATAGGAGATATTTTTCCTTGCTTGGAATTTCCAATTAGACTTCAACCAGTGGTTAAGTCTTTCATACAACCTTACAACACTGGTTCCGATTAAGTCATCATAGATATCATCGCCTGCTAGAAGGAAAAAATCTAATACTGCTTGAAGGTCTGGTGTATCCCACCAACCATCCATATATGACTCTGAAAATCCATTTTGACCCTCGCGCACAAGTCTGGAGAAGAAATGTTCATTCTTCACCACTATATAGGCATTGGCTCCGGGTTTTTTGCTCTCAACAATAAACTTTCTGTTGTCTGGAAGTTGGATTATTAGACTACCCGCATTAGGACTTTGTATCATTTTAAATATTGAAGAAAACCATCTTGGTAGATTAGGTTGGCCTTTAACATCTTTTAAAAATTGTTCCTTCATCTTTCCCCCAAATTAACCTAACTATAAGGTACAATTTTGACTCTCTTAAAATACAAAATTAAAGCATTCCAATGTATTAAAATCAACACTTTTACCAACATAAGTGGATAACAAAAAAAAGCCTTAGCCAATGTCCAGTCATTAAAGTCCTGATATCTTCCCGTTTGACTAGCAATTAGAAGTGAACCGTCTTCATCTTTTTCGTTAATCTTAATAGAAAGTTTTTCGTCAGGAGGTAAAATCGTAAAATGGTAAGTTTGAGCCATATCTATAAATGGAGATACATACATATTTTTCTTAATAGAGTGCCTGACCCTTCCATCACGATCAGGTTGACTATCTGATATATATTCGATTTGTTCTCCATATGTATTTTTTACTTCGTAAATAACGGAATTTAATTGGTTCTTGGAGTAGCAGTAGAAAACGGACAATGGGCTAAAACCAAGTCCTAAAACGCGGGGAAAGCTTAATAAATAGACTTTATCCGGTTTAGTAAATCCTGCCCCCATAAGCTTTTTGTTAACCCAATCTCTTAAACGTAAGGTTTTTCTATCTCCATGATCCTTTTCATATAGAGAAACCATTCCCCATCTGTTTAATCTGAAAAACCAAGATGTCTTATCAAACTCTGCTAATTTATCAATATCCAAAAAAAGGCTAAAAACGTTGTAACGAAATAAATGTCTTCTTGGCTTTAATCGCATGTGCATAACAGACCCAAAATAAACACACGATTTTACCATAAGTTTTACATCTTTCTCTTGGACCAGTTAGGCTCACAACCTAACAGCTTTGCAACGTATAGGCCCGAGTTTAAGCCATCTTCATGAAAACCAAAACCCATTTTTGCACCTGCAAAGTACAAACCATTTTCACCCTGTAGCGCGTTTAGTTTTTTTTGCGCATTTAATGTGTCGGAGTCATAAACAGGGTGAGAATATAAAGTTTGATAATGTACAAGACTTGGATCAATTTCTTTACTGGGGTTAAGTGAAACAAAATAATTTTTTTTGCTTTTTATACTCTGAAGTTTGTTCATCCAGTAGGTGACCTCAATTGGTTTATTGAGAGCGTTTTGAATATTACTTGTAATAAAATTCCAACTAGACCATACGTTTTTTAACTTCGGCATGTGCGTGTTATCAGAGTGGAGCACCACTTTATTCTTAGATACCTTGAACAATTTTAAAGTATCCAGCTCATCTTTACTAACGTCTCCAATTAAATCTATAGTTTCTGGACCATCACACGCTAAAATAACTTTATCAAAAACCATCTCACCAAACCCATTTCCTGCAAGTAAATTACACTTTTTTTTGCTTCTTGTGATTGCTTTTACGGGAGTGCCTAGAAATACCCTTTTCCCAAGCCTTCTTATAATTTTATCTACATATTGCTTTGAACCACCGTCAACTGTTCTCCACTCAATTGGGCTAGAGAGAAGGTCCAATAGGCCATGATTTTCAAAGAATTTCAAGTAACTTAATGCTGGAAAATCTAAGATATTACCTGTTGGCACAGACCAAATTGCAGCACCCATTGGAACAACAAACATTTCCGAAAACCAACTGCCAAAATTGTAGTGCTGCAAAAATTGGCGCATATCAAAATATGAAAATTTCTTATCAGCCATAAATCTCTTGGAAATATTTTTAAACCTATAAACATCGTATAGACCCCTCAAATGATTTATATTTAATAAGTTTCTGCGTTGAGCAAAAAAAGAATTAAAATTTTGACCTGCGTATTCTAGTTGTCCATTGGCTAACGAGAATCCGAACGACATATTTGAACTTTTTGTTGCTACCTTTAATTCGTCAAATAGACTTGTAAGGTTAGGATAATTTTTTTCATTAAAAACAATAAACCCAGTATCCACATGAATATCTTCTTCCTCTAGCTCAATTTTTACCGTATTTGAGTGCCCCCCGAAGTAACTGTTTTTTTCAAATAACGATACCTCATGTTTTTCAGATAGCGCCAATGCTGCTCCAAGCCCAGATATTCCTGACCCTACTACCGCTATCTTCATCTTATATATCCAAAATAATTTTTTTAAATTCGGAATATGTATTAAGGGCTCTGTCACGACCAAACTTTAAGTCAACGATGGAAGTGGAAGGACGACTTTTTTCGTGGATATTCCAACTTTTGGGCGCCATCTCGCAAAACTCTTCACTTTCGGGGGTAGGTTTAAAAGCTAGTCCTAAGAATTTCATTTGATATTTACCATCAGGATCAAACTTTTTTGCTTGCAATTCAGGGTTAAATACTCTGAAAAAAGGACTAGCGTCAGGACCTGAACCAGCCACCCATTGCCAACCCATAGCGTTTGAGGCTGGATCCCAATCAATTAAACATTCTTCAAACCACTTTAAACCATGCCGCCAGTCAATAAGGAGATGTTTAGTCAAGTATGAAGCTACTATCATCCTCACCCTGTTATGCATTCTGCCTGTAACATACATTTCTCTCATTCCTGCGTCCACAATTGGTTGTCCGGTCAAGCCTCTTTTCCACCTAGTTAGCTCATCCTCGTTCTCTCTCCAAGGGAAATTATCCCATTCGGCTTTCCAATTTTTTCGAAGAATATGGGGACTAAAGTAAGAAAGATACCAAGCAAAATCACGCCATGCTAATTGCCTTATAAACATCTCTTTTTCTTTAAACTCTACTTCTTTATGACCGACAGCTGAATGCCATATTTCTCGAGCAGAGATTTCACCATAGGCGAGGTTCTCAGAAAGGTTTGAGCTTTCTGTCAAATCAACCCTATCTCTTGATTGTTCATAATTTTTAAGTCTCTGATGAAGAAAGCTATTTAGATTTTTTTTAGCTTGTTCCTCACCAACATGTACCCTTTCAATTAAATACTTTTTTCCTTGGCCTATATCCTTATCCAGTTTCCACTCGCTAAGGTAATCACTCTTTGGCCATTTGACGGGTGGTATAAATTTTATGGGCTTCGGTACTATTTGTTCTACTTCTCGTTTTGATAATGCTCTCCAGAAAGGCGTAAATACTTTATAGTATGATCCCGCATTAGTTTGAGTTTTCCAGGGTGAGTGCAAGAGAAGTCCTTCGGTAGACTTTACTTCAACTCCTTGTTCCTCAAAATAGGATTTGATCTCAGTATCTCTTTTAACCGAATTTTCATCATATAGCCTATTCCAAAAAATTTTAAATTCACCAATCGACGATCTCAATTCTTTTAACACATTAAGTGGATTACCTTTTTTTAAAATAAGTTTTGAATTGTGTTTCTCTAAATCTAAAGAAAGGCTCTCTATTGACAATCCTAGCCTCCACTTAAATGCTGCTCCAGCATTATCAGTATACTCATCCAATATAAACAGTGGGATTATGGGCCTACCATCTAGCGTTGCACTGTAAAGAGCTGGGTTATCACTCAAACGAAGGTCTCTTCGAAACCAAACTACATTTACACTCATAATAAATCCGATTATCTAAAGGTGTCGATCGAGGCCACTCATCAATTTCTCAACATCGTTGCCCGAGGTATAGTGAACAAAACTCAATCTTATTACTCCCTCATGGATGTCTACATCAAGCGCCTGAAGAAGACGGACCGCATAAAAGTCACCATTACCTACCGAGACATTTAGTTCGTTTAATTCTTTTGCAAGCTCAATATTTGATTTTTTTGTTACTATGGCAACTGTTGGAACTCTATCTTCAATTTCGTAAGAGCCCAACAATCTAATATCTTTTTTGGTTTTCAAAAAATCGAGCAAAGGTTTGAGTAATTTCTTTTCTTGATTAGAAATTAGATTGTTAAGCTTATCAATACATGAACTTGATGATAATCCGCTATTCAGATGATGGTCACTGACAGAATCGTAGTAGTCATAGATGCCACCCAACGCAGCAACTTGAGCATGATCAGGTCCAGCAGGTGTGAATCTTTTATTTGGAAATTCTTTATTAAAGTAATGACATTGGCTTTCTAATTCTGTAGCCAAACTATCTGAAACATACATAACGCCAAGATGTGGCCCAAATGTTTTGTAAGATGAGAACAGATATATATCCGGACTAAAATCATTGATTTGCGGTATCCCATGAGGTGCATAGCTTACTCCATCCACACACGTAAAGGCCCCCACTTCTTTAGCAAGAGTACAAATTTCTTTAACAGGATTCACTTCGCCTATTATGTTAGAAACATGTGGAAACGCTATCAAACAAACAGTTTTATCAACTAGTTTTTTCAAATCATCCAAATAAAGGCTGCCATTAGACCTTACCTTCCACTCTCTGACCTCAAAGCCTTGGCTTGCTAAATTTCTCCATACGCCGGTATTAGACTCATGATCTTGATTGGAGACTATGATGACCTTTTTTTTATTTTTTGATAACCGAAGCGCATTAGCTAAAACATACGTATTTTGAGAAGTTGAAGGACCCACGTGAAGATTTTTTAACGGAACTCGCAATAATTGAGCAATTTTTTTACAACTGTTATCCATTTCTTCACCAGCCTCAATAGACCCGTTGAAATACCCATAAGGTTGTACCTTTGTTGTTTGATAAAAGTTTGTAAGTTTATCTACTACAAACTTACATGGGAAACTTCCTCCAGCATTTTCAAAGAATGCTTTTTCACTAAGGGGGTTATCTGCGTCGAAGGCATAAAAATGTCTTCTAACAAAGTTTAAATCAAAATCTTTCATCTCACAAAGGTGGTTTTACTTAGATCCTTGGCCCCTAGACGTCGCATTAACTAAACACGCCATATTTCCACTTGGGTGCTTGTTTTCATGCATTAACTGATGCGCATGACCAATCTGCTCAAAATCATATGTTTCCGACAAGCACGGATCCACCTTTTTTTGGATAACTAATTCATTAACTGCACTTGCTTCATCGTCATTTGCTACATGTGATCCCTGCAACCTTTTTTGATGCATCCAATGATATCTTAAGTCAAGAGTGACATTGTAGCCAGTTGTACCAGCACAAACAACAACCATACCACCAAGAGCACATACAAAACCAGACGTGGGCAAAGTAGCTTCTCCTGGATGTTCAAATACAATTTTTGGGTTTGTCCTCTCTCCAAGTATGTCCCATATAGCTTTACCAAAAGATCTAGCTCCTGCCATCCACTCATTGAATGCAGGATCATCGGTATCGGGTAGTGGTCCCCAATGGCTAAAATCATTTCTATTTATTACACCAACAGCTCCTTTATCCATACAAAACTGTCTCTTCCCTTCATCAGATATTACAGCTATTGGCTTTCCTCCTAATGCAGAGACAATCTGTAATGCCATGGCACCGAGTCCACCAGCCGCTCCCCAAACAAGAACAACATCATTTTTTTCCACAGTATGTGGAGCCCAGCCCATAAGCTGCCTGTAAGCTGTTGATGCACAGAGCATATAACACGCCGACTCCTCCCAGGTGAGATGTTCAGGCTTCTTCAAAATTTGATGTGATTGCGCTTTAGCAAATTGACAATATGACCCATAGTTAGTTTCGTAGCCCCACACCTTAGCTGAGGGCGCAAGCATTGGGTCCTTGCCTGATAATACCCAAGGGTCATCAGATTGCCAAGTGCCAGAATGAATCACGACCTCGTCGCCCACCTTGACATTGGCAACGTCATCTCCAACTTTATATACAATACCTGAGGCATCTGAACCACCGGCATGAAAAGTCTCAGGCTCACCTTTCTTTTGTCGTGTTGCTATAACATCTACAGGGTACCCAAGAGCCGCCCAAACATTATTATAATTTATCCCCGTAGCCATAACATAAACCAAAACATCTTTTGGCCCAATCGTTGGAACATCTATTACTTCACTTTTCCATGCATCAATCGGCTTACCAAATCTATCCTGTCTAACCATAAATGCATGCATTTTTGATGGAACCTCTCCAAGAGGTGGTTGGTCGCCTAAATCATATAATTCTTTCGTGCTCACATTACTCTCCATAAATTTGTATTTTTAAACTAGTGTGTTCCCCATTTAATTTTGCATAATTCTGCGCTTCTACCTTCAAAATCCCATACACGACCAAACGCTCGAACTCGCCCTTGTTCAGCTGTTGAAATAATAACCTCCGGTCCCATCCAATATGTTGAGTTTTGGAAAGTTACTGGCTTCCCTTTCTCCAAGCCTTCAATAGGCTTAATAACGCCCTGAATTTTTTTTCCAACATTTACTATTCGCTTTTCACCTTCTGTTTTGTACTCAACTGGAGATCGCTCACTACCAAGGTATGTTCCTGTCAATATTGAAAAAAGACCCGTTGTACCACCAACTTTTCCAGAGAATATTTTATCAAGAGCGTCGAAAGCCTCATCTCCTGCACTATCATCGATAAATGCCCCTATAGTCCAATTTCCTCTTGCCATTTTTCCAGGAATTTCCATCAGCATCCCTACATTAAGGCCTGAGAGATCTACATCACGAAAGTGTCCGTTATCTATTCTTACAGCCAACCACGTTTGACAATAACCCTCTGTAGGGGGATGATCTCCAAGACTTACAGCACAGGGACAAAACACAGTACAATTACAATTTAGTGCGAGCTCCCCATTTATAGCCCAATCTACTTTCTCCGAACCCATATCCTATACTCCTAAAGTTTCAAAACCAAACTAACACGGTTCCAGAACCAATCAAGATTAAAGATAGTGGTTTTGAGATATATTTTCCATAATCAGGAATTTTCTCTAACATCATGAAAAAAGTCATTATAGCCATAAAAGCTAAATTCATAACTCCCCCGACAAAAGCTAAAGCCATTAGAGCCCAACAGCAGCCAAGACAAAACAATCCGATCGATACCCCCATGTTGAAGGACCCACTATTGCCACTCTTCCAGTTCTGCAGGAAGAAAGTAAAGGGCCTTTGGCATTTGATTAGACATGCTTCTTTATATGAACTGAGCTGATATAATCCTGCTAATACTAGAAAGCCAGAACTGATTAGAGAGCTCACAAACGCTCCCTGATCATTTAGCAAATAAAGCCTTCCAAGAAAAACCTGTGTTAAAGACATCAAAATAGAAAAAATCATCCAGATACTTAAGAAACCTGTAATGAACCACCAAAAACTATTTTCTCTTTTTCCACCACTTTCCAATATATCTTCATATGTTTTGAGCGTTGGAATTATAGTAGGTGACATCATTGCGATACTCATTAAAAACCACATAAAAAAAACCCCAATGATATTTAAGTCCGAAACCGAATTGCTGCAAATCTCTACTACCCTCGTGACAAAATTTGCATTATTTGGCAAAAGACTCTCTAGTGCCATTACCACAATTGCAATCCATGCAATTAATAAGACAGTGTAGAAAATAATCCAATTATTTATGCGAGTGGTTATATTTGCCATTTGTAT
>CACGMO010000028.1 GCA_902574225.1 uncultured Alphaproteobacteria bacterium | reverse complement strand
TCCCAAAAAAGGATACCGGCTTGGATATTATTTATAGCGTTATTAACTTGCTGTTGGGCTTCCTCCACCTTAGTTTCTAATTCTTTCCTTGCCTCAATATTTTCAACTAAACCTGTTATTTTTATAGCTCTTCCATTCTCATAGGTAGCTTTACCCCTTGTGTGAAACCATGTTTCCGACCCTTTATTTATATTGACATGTTCTATGTCAATTTCAGACGTCAAGCCTTTAATATGATCTTTGAACGCCTTAATGTAGTCACTTTTAAAATTTGGATGTACTACATCATATGCCTCTTCAGCATTCCAAGTGGTTGAGGTATCTCCCCAGAAACTTTTCATTGCCTCAGGAACTTCATATGAAATGGAATTTTTTGAAAGATCTGTTTCAAAGACGATAGCCTTTAAGTCCCCTAATACTGTTGAATATCTTTCCTTCTGAATTTCAACAGCCTGCTCATGCTCCTTTTGGATGGTAATGTCCGTTATGTTTTCAATTAACCCTCCATCCTCAAGAATCCTACTGTTATTCATAAAAGTTTTATTCCCAACTTTAGCCTCAAAAGAAATTCCCTCAGTTTTTTCGATCATCCTACCCTTTTGAAGAAACATCATTTCCTTTATCGTCATATTTTCGGGCAAAGAAAATGCACCTGCTTTATTAAGAGCCGTTAAATGCGCGTGCCTTTCGACGCCCTCAGATAAATCCACCTTATAAGTTTTTTTATTATTCTCTTTGGCTACTCGATTGCCAAAAATGAGTTTATCCTCCTTACTCCAAATCAAGATTGCAGTAGGTAGGTTATAAATAGCATCGTAAAGCCTTTGTAACTCAGTCTCTTTCTTTTTTTGCTCTGTAATATTAGTTACTGTTTGTATCCAGTCACCACTATCAAGCCGAAATCCATTTGCAAGCATTGAGCGAGTTTCACCTTTAAACTCAGTTTCAAACTCTACCTGTGCTCCCTCATCTGAAGCATCCATCATTTCTAAAAAGTCTCTATGGAATTGCTCGGCTGTTCTATCCCCATAGTTCATTGCACCTTTACTGATTTGATTACGAAGCATATCAATTCTATTTATGCCTGGTTTCATCTCAAATCCATAATCAGACTGAAACTCTCTGAGAATTTTATTAGCATAAACTAAATTGTCTTTCGTATCCCATAGGGCCATTGCTGTCGGCATTTGGTCGGTAGCATCCTGTAGTCTTTGCAACTCTTTTTCTTGCGACTTTAACTCAGAAATATCGGTGTAGGTTGAAATGTAAGAACCATCCTCAAGTCCTACAACTGTCGCTAACCAATATTTTTCCTCATCTTTGGTCTCAATTTGAAATCCTTCGCTACTTTCTCTTATTTGTTCAATACTTTTAGAAAGGTATTCTTCCTCAGTTTGTCCGACGGGAAGTGTAAAATATTTATTTTTGACATTATTTTTAATCATCTCCAGGCGGGATGCTCCTGGCTTCAGTTCAAAACCCCATCTTTGCTGCATATCTACTGCAGCTTTGTTACAAAAGAAAACCTTATTATCCTTATCCCATAGAATTGTTGGATTAGTTAATTTCTCTATGCTGTCAGTCAACTTTTTTATTTCAGAAACATCTGTGAAGTTTTGTATAAATGCGCCATTCCCAAGTCCAACACTATTTGACAGGTAGGTTGTTTCTCCAATCTTAACCTCTCTTTCATAACCATCTCCCTTATTTTTTGTGAGCTCACTAGTTTGGTTCAACCATTCATCGATACTCAAGCCATTTGGTAATTCGAATACTCCTTTATCAATTAAATTCTGAACCATTGCTCTACGTGCTACGCCTGGATAAACATCAAATCCTAGCTCTTTCTGAGTTTCACGGACTGCATCGTTAGCAAAGGCACAGACATGTTTTTCATCCCACAATAAAACACCATTTTTTATTGCATTTACTGCATCAAATAACCTGTTTAATTCCTTTTCACGGTTTTTTTGCTCCGTAATATCGTAAATTACCTGTATCCAGTCACCTGAACTTAAACGATAGCCCGTATTCACCATAGATCTAGGTTCACCTTCAAGCTCGGTGGAAAACTCTATAGAGGTCCCAGTTTCGGATGAGTCCATTTTTGTTATGAAGTCATTATTGTATTGTTCCGCAGCCTCATACCCAACATCTTCTAATAGTCCCTTCGACATTTGGTTTCTTACCGCGTCTATCCTTGAAATCCCTGGCTTCATATCAAAGCCTATGTTTTCATTGAATTCTCTCAATATTTTGTTTGCATAAACAAGTTTATTATCGCTGTCCCACAAAGCCATTCCAGATCTCATTTGATCTATTCCATCTTGCAACCGCTTTAAATCTTCCTCTTGTTTTTTAAGATGTGAAACATCGGACATAACTTGTAATATATTACCATCTTCAAGTTTTTTTTCGGTAACCATCATGTAACTTTCGTCACCTAGTTTATAAGTTGTTGTATTCTCCCCTTTAAAATTCCTAAAATACTCGATACCCTTTTCTTTCCAGCTGTCTTTTGTCTCTTGTTCAGGAATAATGTAAAAATTATTTTCAACCTGGCTCTCCATAGACTCTTCCCAAGTCATCCCTATTTCCGTTTTAACGCCAAACTTGTTATTCATATCCCTTATGTATTTATTGGTTCTCAATAGTTTTCTGTCAGAATCCCATAACTGTATACCGTAGGACATATTATCTATAGATGCCGAAAGTAATCTCTCTTGTTCTTCTCTTTTCTCTAAGTCGCTGACATCATTTAATATTGTTAATATTCCTCCATCCTCCAGCTTATTTTCAGTTCTGATGACGGTTTTGCCATTTTTATACCTCACCTTTGTTGATTTTGATGTGAGCTCTACTCGCTCTTTCAATCTCTTTTCAACAAATTTATCTAAGGAAAAGTCTTCAGGAACAGAATAAAGCTTTTGTTCAAACTGACTTGTCAAAAAATCTGAATAAGACATTCCTTCAATTAATTTTATTCCATCTTTTAGATTCTCATTTATTGCAAGCTCATTTGCTTTTATTAATTTTTCATCTTTATCCCAAAACATTACATGGGAAGGTATAGAGTCGATAGCATTAGAAAGCCTGCTTTGCATTTCAGCACTATTTTTACTCTCAGTTACATCAGTAATAACAGTTATCATATGCCCATCATCAGAGGCTGTTTCTCTAACGTTTAACCAAATACCATTTTCCAGCTTAGACTCATTTTCAATTGGCTTTTTGTCTTTACGTGCTTGTTTCCTAATCGCAAATCTTTGTTTAATATTTTCTGAACTAAGTTGGAATTCGGGTTTTTTTGACGCTTCTTCATAGGACTGACCAAAGTTTATTCCGATCTTAGGTTCACTAAGCATATTGTTTCTAAAAATATCCCTGTATATAGAATTGAATCCAATCAAATTGTCCCCTTCATCCCAAATAGCAAGACCCTGGTTTGCGTTATCAAATGCATCGAACATAGCCATCATTGCTTTGGAATCAGTCATTTGTCCCTCCCTGGAATAATACCAATATTGCTCTGTTATATTAAATAACGATTCGTTCTTAATTTGAATTTATTTTATCAAAATTCTAATAAATATTTTGACCCAACGCCGAGTTTTTCGAGTTTTGTGCCACCACCTAATCCAGGAAGATTAATAACAAAACCAGCGCCAACAATTTCTTTATCTTTGAATTTCTTTATCAAATCAAGTGCTGCTATAACCGTTCCACCTGTTGCTAATAGATCATCAATTATTAGAAGATTAGTGTGCCCGTCGAGCGCATCAGTATGGATTTGCATATCCGTAGCTCCATACTCAAGTTCATATGAAACAGAGTAGGTTTCAAATGGTAGCTTCTGAGGTTTTCTGAGTGGAATGAACGCAGTATTTAAATTGTATGCTAGAGCTCCCGCCATGATGAATCCCCTAGACTCAATACTTAAGATTGCATCGATCTGATATGGTGCCCACTGACTCGTCATAGCATCAATCATTTTTTTGAATAAATGTGGCTTTTGAAGAAGTGTAGTAATGTCTCTGAATTGAACACCCTGGACTGGATAATCTGGAACTGTCCTAATACTATCTTTCAGATCCTGAAACTCTTTCATGACTTTGCCCTCTTTCCTCTGCTTTTATGTTGATATAATTCCCAACAAATACTAATACCGATCCCAAAACTATGTACCATGTCAGCACTTCATTATAAAATAGATATCCTACCACAGAAATCAGAGGTAATCGCACAAAATCAATCGGCATTACTACAGAAACTGGCGCTAAACTAAATGCTTTTGTCATGCATAGATGCGCGGTTAACCCTGTTACAGATACGATAAGTAAGAATGGCAAGTCAGACTTTGTTGGTATTTTAATGGTGAGATCATACCCGGCGCAGATGAGACTAAACACCGTTTGCATAATAACCAACCAAAAGAGTATACAGGTTAAACTAAATGTACGGGTCAGTAACTTCGTTGCAATAGCTGTTGCCGCAAAACAAATAGGCAGAAGAAATGCTGCGACCAATGCCCAACTTAGAACATTTAGATCGGGTCTTGCTACTAACATAATACCTATAAAACCAACCGATGCTGCAAAAAGCTTTTCTTTTGTTAACAGCTCGCCTAAGAAAATAGGAGCTAGAAATACTATAAAAAGAGGAGTTGAAAACTCGAAAGCGAATAGTTGAGAAAAAGGTATCAACGCAATAGCATAAAACCAAAAATTTTGACCACCAAAATGACTTATGTTTCGTATGAAATGAAGCGAAAGCTTCTCCACCCGTATTTGCTTAAGAGTATTAAAATATTTTCCAAAAGATAAGACTAAAAAAATTCCCACTAATGACCGATAGAGCATAATCTCAAAGGTATCTAAAGACGAAAACAGTTCTCTTCCTGAAACTGCCATGAGAGTGAAGGAGATCATAGCCCCTAGCATCCAGAAAATAGACTGGGCCAGATGTGAGAATTGGGCCATTTGATTTTTATTTTTTTGGAATTTGATCTGTAAGCCCAGCTACATAAAATCTATTCCAAGTAGGACTTATGGTAATCTCATTTATACACACCCTTGGAGGTAGCTTAGCTAGAAATGCAACAGTCTCCGCACAGTCTTCCGGTTGAACCATTTTTTCCTTATCTTCTTTGGAGACGGGTATGGGTCTTTTATCAAGAATTGGTGTCGCTACCTCACCAGGGCAAATAGCACAAGCTCTTACACCAAAGTGACCTGCCTCCATGTTTATGCCTTCGGTTAAAGCATTTACACCGTGTTTAGCTGCTGTATATGCGGGTCCTGTGAGTGTAGTCACATATTTCCCTGCCCAAGATGAGATGTTTATAATTAAACCCTCTTTTTGCTCCTTCATTTTTTCTAACACTAAGCGATTAGTATAAAACACACCGTTCAAATCAATTTTTATAATTTGATCGAAGTCCTCATCTGACACATTATGCCAGTTTCTGTTCTTCGCGTTTAAACCTGCACTAGCAACTAATACATCTATTCGACCATAGTCCGAGATGATATTTTTAAACACACCTTCCACATCTTCCGAATTGGAAACATCAAGAGGCTTTACTGAGGCCTGTCCTTTACATTTTGAGGCCACTGAGTCAAGAGCTTGCTTAGTTCTCCCAGAAAGTACAACAATGAAGCCCTCTTCTGAAAGCTTAATGGCGGAAGCTTCGCCAATACCTGACCCTGCCCCAGTAATCCACGCAACTTTTTTTACCATGGTAATTTCCTTTAATTTAAAATTCTCAACCATTACAGAGATACCACTGACTTTAACAAAAAAACTAAAATTAATAAAAAATAAATTGAAAATACGGTGTAATTAGTCTATCGCTATCATCAACGATTTTTTGAGGATAGGTTGTGCTTGACTATTCTATCTAATGTGTCGAGATTATTGCTTGAGATACAGACTAAAAGATCGGAAATATAGACGGTCAAAGGAGATATAGTATGACTAAAGGTATCGTAAAATGGTTCAACCAAAAAAAGGGCTATGGTTTCATAGCACCAGAGGGTGAAGATAAGGACGTTTTTGTCCATATCACTGCTGTGCAGGCCGCAGGTCTAAAAAGACTTGATGAGGACCAAGAGGTTTCCTTTGAAATAGAGACTTCCGAAGATGGTCGTAAATCTGCCATTAATATAAAAGTCGATTAAGCCTTTTAGTCAAAAAAAACGCTTCTATGAGTCGACGAAGAGGATCACGTTCCCGTGCAGCTCAAGAGAGCATTGAATTTGATAACTATAAAAATTTAGGCGTGTTTGGCAGCAGTCTCAACACGCTATCAGAAAAAGACAAGGCCGAGATCCATGCTGGAGTGCAGCACATTCTGTCTGAATTAGGCTTTGAGCAACTTCCGAAATTTTTAGAACGTTTTGTTGATAATAAAACGATTATTAGGAAAAATAATCGGTTCTGCTTTGGATTAGGGCTGATTGATCAGTGCCTAAAATCGTTCAACAACAAAATTTTACTACATCGACAAAATCGAGAGAACTACTTAGATCTGTCAAGAGGAAACGTTTATTTTGGAACAGGCGGTGCTGCTCCACTTATTTTGGACTATGAAAAAAAAATTTATCGACCCTCTTTGGGAAAAGATCTCTTTAATGCAGCACGAGTTGTTGATAAATTAGATAATCTGAGTTTTTTTTCTAGGCCGTTAGTACTGACAGATATTGCAGACCCTCACCTGATGGATATCTATACAGCTGTTATATCTTTATCTGCTACCAATAAACATGTTATGACAAGCGTCGCTAACTCTAATACCGTTAAACCCTTGGCAGAAGTCTGCTACCTTATAGCTGGTGGAGAAGATGCTTTTAGGCGATCACCTTTTTTGTCTTTAAATATAAATTTCATAATTCCTCCACTTAGGTTAGATGTTGAAGCATGCGAAGTTATGAGAGAAAGTGTAAAGTACGGTATCCCTGTTATGGCAAATGTGTTTGGACAGAGAGGTGCCTCTAGCCCTGTCAGCGTTGTTGGGTCAGTCTGTCAAACGATTGCCGAGACATTATCAGGTTTGTTAATATGTTGGCTTTTAGATCCAGACTCAAAAGTTATTTGTGGTCCTAGAGCCATGGTAACCGACCTAAGGACAGGTGGAATGGCTGGAGGAAGTGGAGAGCAAGCGCAAACTACCTCCTTGCTTAGTCAAATGATGCATTACTACAAGATCCCAAACTCATCGATCGCTGGTGCATCGGACAGCAACATTCCAGATTACCAAGCAGGTTATGAGAAAGCTCTCTCAATAGCAGCATCAGCACAGTCAGGAGCAAATTTAATAACACAAGCAAGTGGTATGCTTAGCGGTCTAATGGGAGTATCCCTTGAGTCTTTCGTTCTCGATAATGAACTATGTGGATCAATTTTGAGTTCAATGCGTGGCATAGATGTACCAGTGCTGGCCAATGATTTAGAGTCTATAAGGCAAGTAATTGAACGGGACAAGCACTTTTTAGGAGAGTCTGATACATTGAAAAGAATGAGTACTGATTTTGATTATCCAAAATCGGCAAAAAGGTTATCGCCAGAGTTATGGATGAATGAAAAAGATAATACAATGTTAAACGAAGCCAGAAAAACCCTTGAAAAAATTCTCTCCAGCAATTTTAGTAGCCACCTAAGCCCAGAGATATTAAGAAAAATAGAAACTGATTTTGAAATAAATCTAGACGTAATTAATGGACAAAATTAATGGCGATGACGGAAGGATTCGAACCCTCGACCCCCAGAGCCGAAATCTGGTGCTCTATCCAGCTGAGCTACGTCACCGCTAGGCCTTAGTCTATCATAAAATCAGACCGAAGTCCTAGAGAGTTTATTATTCAGTAACGAATAATCAAAACCTAGTTTGCTGTTTTCTTGGACTTAATTATTTGTGCTGCCGAGAATTTAAACTCAGGAATCTTTCCATAGGGGTCAAGTTGCGGATTAGTTAAGAAGTTTGCAGGCGCTTCAACATAACAAAATGGCATAAATAGCATTCCTTCACTGACGTCTCTATCGAGCTTCAGTTGGAGCTGGATTTCTCCTCTTCTTGTTTTAACACATACCCAGTCACCTTTGTTAAACCCTTGAATCTTTGCATCTCTTGGATGCATACTTACCACTGGAATAGGCTCCTGTGCGTCTAGCATAGACGCTCTTCTCGTCATTGCACCTGTATGCCAATGTTCTAGCACCCTACCAGTGGTTAAGACAAATGGATACTTGTCGTCGGGCAATTCATCTGGAGGAAGTAGGTCGGTTGGCACAATTTTGGCTTTTCCTGTCTCGGTTGGAAACCCAGAGAAAAATATAACCTCTTCTCCTGGTAAGTCAGGACCAAAGCTTGGATAGCAGACCGATCCTTCTTTTTCTAAACGAGCCCAGCTTATATTATCTAAACTTCTCATATGACCTGCCATTTCTTCGTAAACATCTGCAACGCTGTCATATTCCCATTTCAGCCCACATCTTTTAGCTAAATCAACTATCAACTCCCAATCTTGTCTCGCGTCACCTGGCATTTCTAAAACAGGTCGACCTAATTGGATCTGCCTATTAGAGTTTGTATATGTACCTAGCTTTTCTGCTTGTGCTGAAGCGGGGAAAATTATGTCAGCAAACCAAGCTGTTTCAGTAAAAAATATGTCCTGAACCACTAGGTTATCTAGTTTTGAAAGAGCCTGCCTTGCATGGCGTTGATCCGGATCACTCATAGCTGGATTTTCTCCCATAATATACATTCCAGATATATCACCATCATTTATTGCATTCATTATTTCAACTACGGTAAGTCCTTTGACTGGGTCCAAAGACCTCCCCCACGCGTCTTCATAATGCTGACGCATATCCGAATTCTCTACGGATTTGTAGTCGGGATATGTTATGGGGATAAGACCCGCGTCAGAAGCTCCTTGAACATTATTTTGTCCTCTCAAAGGATGAAGCCCTGTTCCTTTTCTACCAATTTGACCTGTGATTAACGATAAGGCTATAAGACACCGGGCATTATCAGTTCCATGAACGTGCTGACTGATACCCATCCCCCAGAAAATTATACTGTTGTTTGAGGTAGCGTATGTTCGCGCAATTTCTCTTATGTACTCTGCCTTAACTCCACTGACTTCTTCCATTGCCTCTGGGGTGAAATCCTTTACGTTCTCGGCCAAGGATTGAAAACCATCAACATTAGCTTGGATATATTGTTTGTCATACAAGTTTTCTTCAATTATCACATTGATCATTGCATTAAGCATTGCAACATCGCGACCAGCATTGAATACAACAGGATGGCTTGCTAAGCGCATTAAACCCTGTTTTCTCGGATCCATAACAATTAATTTTTTCCCGTTTTTGGCTGCCTGCTTAAAGTATGTTGCGGCGACTGGATGGTTTTGTTCCGGCCTCGCGCCTATTATCATAATACAGTCACTGTCATCTGCAGCCGTGAAAGGCGCTGATACCGCCCCTGAGCCAATTCCTTCCATTAGAGCAGCAACACTTGAAGCATGGCATAGCCTTGTACAATGATCGACATTATTAGTGCCGAAGCCTTGTCTTATAAATTTTTGGAATAAATAGGCCTCTTCGTTTGTACCTTTAGCAGATCCAAACCCACTGAGAGCTTTACCTCCTTTTTGATCAAGTATTTTCAAAAATTTGGTAGCGGCTAAATCTAGTGCTTCTTCCCATGTTGCTTCTCTGAAAATTTCATTTATATCTGAGAAATCGTATGCGCAGCCTGCTTCCTTTTCGACACCTACCCTTCTTATTAAAGGTTTTGTAAGTCGTTCAGGATGCATAACATAGTCCATTCCGAACCTTCCTTTGACACACAGTTTACCTCTGTTCGCAGGACCTTGAATACCATCGACTTTTATTATCCGATTATCTTTAACACTTACCTCAGTGCGACATCCAACACCACAAAATGGACAAACGCTTTCAATCTTTTTTTCTGGATAGGCTATTCTCTTAGTTGATTCAGTATTCATCAAAGACTTTTCCATTAATGCCCCCGTAGGGCAAGCCTGAACGCATTCCCCACATCCTACACAAGAAGAGGTTCCCATAGGGTCTTCTATGTCAAAAACAGGAACCGTATCCATCCCTCTTTTAGCCATACCGATTACATCATTAACCTGAACTTCCTTACACGCTCTTTCACAAAGACCGCATGCTATGCATGCATCAAGATTTACCGAAATCGAAGGGTGTGAAGCATCACGAAACACGCTATCTACAGGAATTTCGTTTTTTGCACCAGGTTTACTGCTTGGGAAAGACGGGCTTTCAAAATATGCATTTTTTGCTTGTGTCCAGAAATGAGCTTCAGGGTCTGGACTCTGCTCTTTGGTCGGCATATCTGAAGCGAGGAGGTCAAAAACAATTTTCCTATTACTATCAACTCTTTCTCCATGTGATATGACTGACATTCCCTCTGAAGGCATTCTAACGCAAGAAGCCGCCAAAACTCTTTCACCCTCTATTTCAACCATACATGCTCTGCAATTCCCATCTGCTCTATACCCCGGAGCGTCTTTCCAACAAAGATGTGGAATAGTGACTCCATATCTTTTAGCAACCTGCCAAATGGTTTCTCCTTTACTCGCCTCAACACGTTTACCATCTAAAATAAAAAATATTTTTTCATTAGTTGTTGGATTATCGAGGCTCATAATCAAAACTCCTCCGGAAAGTATTTAATGAGATGAGATACACAATTACTAGCCGCTTGCCCTAGCCCACAAATTGAACTGTCACTCATAACCTTGATTAGAGCGTTATAAAGATCTAATTCCTTATTGTTATCTTCTAGTAGACTAATCATTTTATCCGTACCAGATCTACATGGAGTACATTGCCCGCAGCTTTCATGTTTAAAAAAACGCATAGTGTTTAAGGCCGCCTCTTTAATATTATCTTGATCAGATAAGATCACTATTGCGTGGGAGCCAATGAAACCCCCATACTCTTCAAATATTCCAAAATCGAGTGGTAATGACGCAAGATTAGCTGGAAGTATTCCCCCGGAGGCTCCCCCAGGGAAAAAAGCCTTTAATGTGTGTCCGTCTTGCATCCCCCCACAATAGTCGACTATTAGCTGTTGAAGAGGTATACCCGCCGGAGCAATTTTTACTCCAGGATTTTTTACTCGACCGGATACTGAAAAAGATCTCACACCACTATGAGCCTCGTCCCATCCCTTTCTTTTAAACCAGTCAACCCCATTTTCGATTATTTCAGGAAGCCAGTTTAAAGTCTCTATATTATGATTAAGCGTAGGTCTTCCAAATAACCCCACCTCAGCAATATATGGCGGTCTGTGTCTTGGCAAACCTCTTTTACCTTCTATGCTTTCTATCATGGCACTTTCTTCGCCACAAATATATGCACCAGCACCTCGTCTCAATTCAATAGAAATATCTGCAATATTATCTTTTTCAATTGCGCTTATTTCTCTTTTTAATATTTCTATTACCTCAGGATATTCATCACGCATATAAATGTAAATTTTTTCACATTCAACGATATGAGCTGCAATCAAGGCTCCTTCCAACATCTGATGAGGTCTTCTCTCTAACCAAAACCTATCCTTAAATGTGCCCGGCTCTCCTTCGTCACCGTTTACGGTCATCAAACGCGGTCCTTCGAAAGACCTTACAATCTCCCATTTTTTACCAGCGGGGAACCCAGCACCGCCTAAACCTCTTAGTTTAGAATCTGAAATCAGTTTAATTAGGTTTTCTGATTTTAATTCCCTTTTTTTGAGTTTATTGAGAGTGCGGTATCCACCCCTACTAACATACTCATTAAGATTTTCGTATTGAGGTAACTGGAGGACATACGACATTCCACTGCGGTGTATTTCTTTCACCTTTTTTATGTTCACATTATCTACAGGTAAATTGTTGAATCGTGCCGCAGGTGCAGATGCGCATCGACCGATACAGGGGACTTTTTCAATCTCAATTTTTTCAGATGACAATTCATCTTTCACTAAGTCAAATAGTGTATGTGCACCTGCCATTTCACATGATAACCCATCACAAATTCTTAATTTTGATTTATTGGGTTTCTTTCCATCCTCTTTTACAATTTTAAAATGATGATAAAAACTCCCTACTTCATAAACCTCAGCTTGGGATAATTTGAAAATATCTGCTAATGCCGCCATGTCTCCAGCACTGATGTATCCATAGGCATCTTGAACTTTGTGCAGTGCCTCTATGAGATGATCTCTTCTTATTTCCAACTCAGCTAAAATGGATTTAATCCTGTCCAGAGTTAGATCATCTACTTGCCTACCCTTTGGAGAAAAAAAGTCTCGTTTTCCTTTTGTGATCTTTTGAATTTTGTTCATAAATCCCTTGAAAACTTAATTCCACATATAAGAAAGTCGCGCAATAATCAGATATATTGAAATTAAGTCTTTCCCCCATTACAGCTTTTAATTAATCTTATTGCCGTTAGGTAAGAATAACAATAGATATCATTTAAAGTTCGGAAATTTTCAAATGAATGAACAAGATTTGACAATTTTTAAATCCTTTGAAGACATTTGCAGAAAAACACCTTCTGCTCCCTTTTTAATATCTCCGTCAAGAGATCAAAAAGGTATGACGACCATCTCTTATCAAGAAACGTTTGAGAAAGCCAATAAGATATCGACTATTTTTTTAGATAATGGGTATGGCAACAATTTGCGAGTTGCTACTTTACTAGGATCTACTCCAGAGCATTACATTGTCAAACTAGCACTAAATAAAATCGGAGTTTCAGTAGTGCCTATAAATCCTGATTATTCTCCTGACGAGACAGCATATTTGCTGGCAGATAGTGGTTCGGTCTTAGCAATTTGTACGGAGCATTACATGAAACAGCTCAAAAGAGCCATAGACTACAAAGATCTTTCCATTCCGATAGTCACCTATGACGAAATTGAAACTATTCAAACACGGGAGCCCTTATCTGATCTTGGAACACAGCTTCATGGAAAAACCGAAGCAAGCTTACTCTACACCTCTGGAACAACAGGAAGACCTAAGGGATGCATATTATCCCATGAATATGAGCTAATGTGTGGCGAAGTCTATGCAAATATTGGAAAGCCAATAAGTTTGTCTTTTGGAAAAGATAAGATTTTGAACCCCTTGCCAAGCTACCACATAAATGCTGGAATAGTCACTTTTTTTGCCGCCATGCTTACTGGGAATAGCCTCATTCAACCAGAACGTTTCAGTATTTCAAGTTGGTGGGAAGATATTAATGAGACAGAAGCAACAATTTTTCATTATTTGGGAGTTATTATTGCTGTTTTATTGTCTGATCAGTCTGCAACAAAAGCATCTCTTGGTAAATTGAGAGTAGGCTTTGGTGCAGGCGTCGAGCCAGCTTTGCACCAAGAATTTGAGACCCGATTTGGCATTCCACTGATCGAGTGCTGGGGTATGACGGAAATGTGTCGCGTGCTCTATAATAATGATGAACCAAGGCAGATACATACTAGAGCAATGGGACGACCGCGAAAAGATCTTCAGGTTAAAGTAGTAGATGAAAGTGATCAGGAAGTGGAGATAGGACGGCCGGGTGAAATGGTTGTCAGGCATTCAGAGAAAACACCTAGAGCAGGAGCTTTTAGCGGGTATCTTAACAAAGAAAAAGAAACAGAGGAAGCATGGAAAAATGGTTGGTTTCATACTGGTGATACGGTGACTATGGATGAAACGGGAATGGTGTACTTTGTTGATCGAGCAAAAAATATTATTAGGCGTGCTGGCGAAAATATTGCTGCAGCAGAAGTCGAGAACTGCCTCTTTGAAATAGAAATTGTATCCAAGATTGCGTGCATAGCAGTGAAAGATGATATTAGAGAGGAAGAAGTTATGGCCTGCGTAGTTCTTGAAGATGGCAATAAGGAATCTGAAGAGGTAGCAGAAATTCTTTTCAATCATGCCCTAGAAAAGATGGCGTACTTCAAGGCCCCAGGCTATATCTTATTTATGGATGATCTTCCAGTAACTGGAACCCAAAAAGTTGTTAAACATAAGATATTTGAACCAGATATTGATCCCAGACACTTAACCGGAGTATTTAACTTTACTCATTTAAAAAAGAGAAAACCTAATGATTAAAGAGAAAAATTATTACATTTTTGAATGGCTAGGAGTAATTACAGCAATCTTCTATTCAGTATTCGTAGCATTGAACCTCGGTTTGGAGGTAATAGGGTTTTTCTTACTTTTAGTTTCCGCTATTTCAATTGGAGTGTGGGCCTACTTAAATCGTCATCGTGGAATACTTTTGCTACAATTTTTTTACTCCTGTGCTGCGATAATTGGATTATTTAGATGGTGGAGTTAGTCTTTATAGTCTTTTAAGATTTCGTTATATCTTTCGAATGAAATATTTGAGCCACATGCAATTATTCCAACTTTCTTACCCTCACATTTCTTTTTATATCGCTCTAGCAATCCCGCCAAGGAGGTAGCACAGGCAGGTTCAACAATAAATCCGAGCCTATCTCTCATGGTAATCATTGCTCTACGGATTTCATCATCAGTAACTTTTTCAACTTGATTTACTCTCTTTTTTGCGATGTTGAAAGAAAAGTCCATGGCCATTGGAGCGCCTAAGCTGTCAGCTATTGTTTCCACTTTATTAATTCTCACCGCACTACCATTTTCCAAGCTTTGTCCAAAACTATCTGCTCCTGTAGGTTCGACACCTAACAATTCAACAGATGAATTAATCTGTTCAAGATAGTGGGCCATACCTGCTATTAGACCACCTCCACCGATCGGAATAATTAATATGTCGATATCACCCATCTGGTCTATAATCTCAGCACAGCAAGTAGCTGAGCCAATAATCATGTTTTCTTGATTGAATGGGTGAAGCACAAAACGGTTTTCATCTTTTTCGATTTCATCTAATTTTGCAAAGGCATCATCAACATTTTCAGCGAGTATTACTTGAGCACCAAGGCTTCGGCACTTATCAATTCTAAATGGGTCCGCAGTCTTTGGCATAATAATTTTTGCAGAAATACTGAACTCTTGCGCCCCCCATGCTGTGGCTATGCCATGGTTGCCACCAGTCACCGTTGCTATACCTCTGTTTTTCACTTCAGATGATAAAACACTTAATCCTAAGAATACCCCTCGAGCTTTAAACGATCCGGTTTGTTGGAATAGCTCCAATTTTACAGAAACATCGGAGTCTTTCGGGAGCATCATTTTTATGTCATCTTCTTTTAAACTCAGGACTGGCGTTTCAACTAACTTTCCAGTAATTAAGTCTCTAGCTCTTTTTACATCATCTAACATTTTAATTTCCATAAAAATCTTTTAAACTATTGCTAGCACATTAGCTTCAAACAAAAATTTTGCCTGAATTTTTTTCATCTATCCTCCGTGTGAAGGACCACAAGGCCCTAATCGAATACCAGGTAATAGGCGCTTGTAGGGTATTTCTGTTAGATTGCAAGGATTAGCCCCAGGTGACGTGGCAAAAATAATATTTTTGCTTACCCTCTTGTAATCGGCGACAAAATGCATGGCACTTTTGACACAAATTATCTTATGTTGACAAGGTTCCAATCCAACTACTCTGAACATCTCCTGATCAGCATTTTGAGCCCTTTTCGAACCGACGACGACTCTAATAGAGGTATCGAATATTTTTAACAATGCAACTGGACCTAAATCAGCGTGCGAGCCACCAAACATTGGACCGGTGAATAAAAAACGCCCATCAGAAATCGCCTCAATCAAAACCTTGCATTTAATTGGCTTTGAATATGTTGTATATTTTCCTCCTAGAGATACGTTTATCTCTGATCCTACTCCCGCTTTGTGCGCTGCTTCTGCTGTATCGGGATCATATAACATGGAAAGAATGGCATCTGATGCTTTTGCTTTTATAAGAGCACTAATAAGCCCAGTGGTGTCTCCAGTACCCCCTGCCCCAGGATTGTCTTGAACATCCGCAATCACAACAGGACCGTTAATCGATTTGACAGCGTCTGCCACGGCATCTTCAGCTGATACGAGCCTATCATTGTAAGTAGGTTCAGCTTCCAAAAGTTTTTTAAACACCTTTTCTACTGAATCATTTGCGACCTTTTGGCTTTGATCATAAGCGACAATTACAGGCCCTAACTCTGGAATATCTGCTGGAGGAAATCCCATTGCAAGGTCAATTGACGCCACCTCGTTTTGACTGATCTTATCGATGTAATTATAGATATTTTTCGACGGCTGATAATCAGTTCCTTGAGCTGTAACTGGAATTAGAAAATTAGCGCGACGCCAAGCCTTTTTTAGAGGTTTTTTTAAAGCCATACTTAACAAATCAGCAGCCCTTGCACCAGTTTCTGCAAGATCGACGTGGGGATAAGTCCTATAGATTGTCACTAAATCAGCCAAATCAAAAAAACTCTTAGATAAATTACCATGCAAATCCAAACTTACAGCTATAGGTAAATCATAACCTACTGCCTCTCTTATGCGCCGTAAAATTTCTGCTTCTCCATCATCATACTTACGAGTTACCATAGCTCCATGTAAATCCAAATACACAGCATCTGGTCTGGAACCAATAATTCCGTCTACTATCTCATTAGTAATTAATTCAAAGGCATCGTTTTCAACAAAACCACCAGGTTCTGCCGCAGCCCAAAGAATAGGTTCTACCTTATGATTACAAGCAGAAATGAACCCAGAGATTGGGAGATTGAGACCCGAAAATCGTTTTATCAGTGATTCACCCCTGGTAAGCTCTGGCCAAGCTCCTCTTTCCTCAAAAATCTCAAAAGTTGTAGGTTGAGGAGCAAAAGTATTTGTTTCGTGCTGAAACCCAGCTACAGCTATTTTTTTCATATTGCAAACTCGAATTTATTTAATCATCACTTTATCACTATAATTGATCCCATAAGGAGAACCTGAAGGAATCTCATTCGTTCATCATACTAAGATATAACTGAATCGCCAAATGAAGAAGACGTGCTTAAAAGTAATGTCTATCAACTATGCGAAATAAATATAATTTTTTAAAAATTAAAAACATCAAAAAGCGCATCCGATTCGAACTTAAGCCTAAGTTCTTTCTTAATGTTTATGGTGTTCATTAGCTATTTAAAAATTTTTTTTTTCAAAAACAAATACAGCTAAACAGCAACCATACACTATAAATTATAGTCATTTGCAGTAGTTAGTTATCGGTATGCTAGTTTATAAGTGGCAAACAAAGTGATTAAACACAATTTTTTCCTTGGTGGCTTGTAACCATCGACCGTATAATTTCAACGGCGATTAGTGATTAATGATTAAGGCTGTAGTTTTTCAATTTTAGTATGACCAAAATAGTAAAGTATAGCCTATTAAACAACATGGAGTGAATACAATGAAGACAAAGCTAAAGAACTACTTTCTGTCTGCAATCTTTTCCATACCACTAGCTTTTGGTTTTATGGTGCAAGGTGCAGTTGCAGAGAAGGTGATGCGTGTAATTCCACATGCTGATCTAAAAAATCTAGACCCAATCTGGACTACAGCATACATTTCGAGAAACCATGGCTACATGGTTTATGATACTTTGTTTGCGATGGATGAAGACTTTAAACCTCAGCCTCAGATGGTAGAAAGCTGGAATACTTCGAGTGATGGCAAAACTTGGACTTTTGTTCTACGAGATGGGTTGAAGTTTCACGATGGTAATCCCGTAACTGGAGACGACGTAGTTGCTTCTCTAGAGCGATGGGGAAAACGCGATGGAATGGGCCAACAGTTGTTCAACGTGATTACTAAACTTGAGGCAACCGATAGTAAAACCGTGGTAATGGAACTTTCTGAAGCATATGGTTTAGTTTTAGAATCCATAGGAAAAATTTCTTCCAATGTTCCTTTTATAATGCCAAAAAGGGTTGCTGAAACGGATCCTTTTGAACAAATAACTGATTACACCGGTTCTGGACCATTTAAGTTTGAAGCTGATCAATGGGTACCGGGAAGCAAAGTTGTGTACACAAAATTTAAAGATTATGTACCTCGATCAGAACCAGTATCAGCAGCAGCTGGAGGTAAACGTGCTCTTGTAGATAAAGTCATTTGGCAGTACTTCCCAGATAATACAACTGCAATGAACGCTCTTATAGCTGGCGAAATAGATTTTTTTGAACAACCAGCCCCTGATCTTGCACCTTTGATGGCTAAAGACCCAAATATTACAGTTGAGGTGAACGATCCTCTTGGCAATATTGGTTTTGCAAGGTTCAATCATCTTTTGCCACCTTTTGATGACGTGGAAGTTAGGCGGGCTGCTATGATGGCTATGAAGCAAGAAGATTACCTGGCCTCTGCGATAGGAGATCCACAATTCTGGAAAACATGTTATTCAGTTTTTCCTTGTGGAACACCTTTGGCAAATGACGTTGGCTCAGATATAATGGCTACGGGTGACATTAACGCAGCCAAGGCTGCTCTTGCCAAAACTGGTTACGATGGAACCGAAGTTCTTATAATGCAACCAACTGATATACCAGTACTCTCTGCATTTTCACTTGTGACGGCAGAAAAACTAAGAAAAGCCGGATTCAAAGTAAACGTAGAGGCTATGGATTGGTCTACTCTGACCTCTCGTAGAGCACTGAGAGACCCTGTTGGAAAAGGAGGGTGGAATATGTTTCACACCTGGTGGATTGGAGCCGATGTTATCGATCCAATGGCAATTGCTTTTTCGGGTGATCCTGCAGCAGGTTGGTTTGGTTGGCCTGAGGACGCAGAGCTTGAAAAGGCACGATCAGCTTTTCCAAAAGCGACTACTTTAGCAGAAAAGCAGGAAATTGCGAAAAGGGTTCAAGAAAGGCTATGGGCTATCGGAGCATCAGGGGAGCTTGGCCAATTCTTTACCCCGGTTGCATACCGTAATAACGTCAAGGGTCTAATTAAATCGCCAGTACAGTTCTTTTGGAACATGTCTGTAGAGTAGTTAAACCTATTTTAAGTTGGATTGGCTTGTTATAAAGCCAATCCAACCGACAAACTTTTCATTTATTAGGAATCACCGGTGCTAGGATATATCTTCAAGCGTATTTTTATGACAATTCCAGTTATGGTGGTTGTAGCTTTATTTGTTTTTTTATTGCTACGACTTTCACCAGGTGATCCTGCTGCTGTGATTGCAGGCGATTACGCAACTGCCGAAGATGTTCAAAAAATTCGAGAGAAATTAGGGTTATCTGAACCTATCGTTGTTCAGTTTGTTACTTGGCTTGGATCTTTAATACAGGGCGACCTAGGTACCTCAATTTTTTCCAATAAGCCTGTGACTGAGCTTATAGCACAACGTCTTGAACCTACATTAATGCTTGCGCTTACAACGATCATTTTTTCTATTTTAGTAGCGGTTCCTCTTGGCACTATTGCTGCTTTTCGTGCTGGAAGTTGGATAGACAGACTGGTTATGCTGTTTTCTGTTGGAGGATTTTCGATTCCCGTTTTTGTATTGGGTTATATCCTCATATATTACTTCTCGATTACTTGGCGAATATTGCCCGTTCAGGGTTATCGCTCTCCTTTTGAAGACGGAATGTTACCTTTTATACAACACATAATATTGCCAACTTTAACATTAAGCGTTATTTATATTGCCCTTCTAGCGCGTATGACACGTGCCTCCGTAATGGAGGTTCTTGAAGAAGATTATATACGAACCGCTCGGGCTAAGGGACTTAGTGAAGTTAAAATCCTTATGCGACATGCTTTAGGTAATGCAGCTGTACCGATTGTTACGGTGATAGGAATTGGTATCGCTCTACTGATCGGAGGGGTTGTAGTAACCGAAAGCGTCTACAATATCCCAGGCCTCGGAAGATTAGTATTGGACGCAGTTCTAGCTCGTGATTACCCAATTATCCAAGGACTAATATTATTTTTTAGTCTAATATATGTTTTGCTAAATCTAATAATTGACCTGACATATACATTATTTGACCCAAGGATAAAATATTAATGAGTAGAGAAATACCCCTCTCTTCTTTAGACAAAGCATCTGACTTGTCTGTCTTCCAATTGGTTATAAAAAATAAGAATGTTTTCTGGGGATCGATTATTTTAATTATTATTATTCTCGTAGCTATATTAGGTCCATTCTTTGCTTTGGACCCTGTTAGCCTTAATCCAATGTCTCGGCTAAAACCACCCGGAGACGCAGGGCTTTTTGGCACTGACCAACTTGGTCGAGACGTTTACAGTAGAGTAATTAATGGAGGCCGTATTTCTTTAGTTGTTGGTCTAACCGTTGCTATTTTTGCAGTGATTTTTGGAACAGTAATGGGTTTATTAGCTGGCTATATTCGTATTCTGGATGCAATAATAATGCGAGTAATGGATGGCTTAATGGCCATTCCTGCTATATTATTAGCTATCGCGATGATATCTTTGTCAGGTGCTACTTTAACAACCGTTATAGCAGCAATTGTAATCCCAGAGATACCACGTGTCGTGCGCCTTGTCAGATCAGTTGTGTTGACCGTTAGAGAAGAACCTTACGTTGAGTCAGCAATCTCTGTTGGAACACCTGTATACCTAGTTATGATAAGGCATGTTTTACCTAACACTATTGCCCCACTAATAGTACAAGCTACATACATCTGTGGTTCTGCGATGTTGACTGAGGCCATCTTAGGTTTTTTGGGAGCAGGTATCCCTCCTGAAATACCCTCTTGGGGAAATATTATGTCGGAAGGACGAACTTTTTTTCAGTTAACTCCTTGGATTATATTTTTCCCAGGTATTGCTCTCGCAGTGACAGTCCTGTCCGTGAACATTGTCGGTGATGGGCTACGAGATACTCTTGATCCCAGAATAGCGAGAAATATGAGATGATAAATGTTCTCGAAATAGAGAAACTCACAGTTAGTTTACCCAAAAATGCTGACAGATTATATGCAATTGAAGATATAAATCTAATAGTTAACCGAAACGAAATTGTTTGTGTGGTAGGTGAATCGGGATCTGGTAAATCAGTTACTGCATTTACTGTTATGGGATTGCATGACAAAAGGGCACTGAAGATGACCAGTGGACAGATACTTCTTGAAGGTGAAGACATAACAAATGCCTCTCCTGCTGTATTTCGTGCCCGTCGTGGAGAAAAAATGGCTATGATTTTTCAAGAACCCATGACAGCGTTGAACCCTGTCTTAAAGGTAGGTGACCAAATTTCAGAAATGTTAAAGATCCATACTTCAATGACAGCTTCTGAAAGAAAAGCTCGGGTAATAAGAGCTATGAATGACGTTGATCTCCCAGATCCTGAAATGATGTACAAATCATACCCCCACCAATTATCAGGAGGACAAAGACAAAGGATAATGATAGCCATGGCTCTAGTCATGGAACCAGGCCTTCTCATTGCAGACGAACCCACAACTGCCTTAGATGTGACAACACAAGCAAATATCTTGAGGCTCATCAAAGAAATACAAAGACGCAGAGGTATGGGCGTATTATTTATAACCCATGATTTCGGTGTGGTTGCTGATATAGCAGATAGGGTAGTTGTTATGCAAGAAGGTAAGATTGTAGAACAGGGAACGGTAAATGAGGTTCTTAAGAACCCTTCCCACGAATATACTAAAATGCTAATTGGAAGTGTCCCCTCAATGAAACCTCCAAAAAGGGACCAAGTCTCGGGTAGTCCTGCATTAATTACTAAACAAATAAATAAAACTTTTGGAGGTCTCGGTTTTTTTGGTAAGGGGCGCAAAGTTCACGCTGCCAAAAGCGTTAGTTTTGATATAAGGGCTGGTGAAACCACAGGAATTGTTGGAGAATCGGGATCAGGGAAATCTACCGTGGCAAGATGTGTAATTCGTTTAATTGATCCAAATTCGGGCAAAATATTAATTAACAATATTGATGTTGCAAAATTAAAGGAATCAAAACTCAGGCCACTAAGAAATAATTTTCAAATTGTTTTTCAAGATCCCTACAGGTCGCTAAATCCTAGGAGAACTGTGGGCCAGTCCATTATTGAGGGACCCACAAATTTTGGTATTCCACTTGCCGAGGCAACCCAAAGAGCAAAAGATTTAATGAATATAGTTGGACTACAGACCGATTCTCTAGAAAGATTTCCTCATCAATTTTCTGGTGGTCAAAGGCAGAGAATATGCATAGCGAGAGCTTTAGCCATGGAGCCACAAATCTTAATTGCTGACGAAGCCGTATCAGCTCTTGATGTCTCTGTTCAGGCACAGGTTTTAGAATTACTTGATGATGTAAAAAAGAAGTTTGACTTAGCTATGCTATTTATAACTCATGATTTACGAGTAGCAGCCCAAGTTTGCGATAATATTGTGGTAATGCGCGAAGGAGAAATTGTAGAACGAGGTTCGACTTATGAAATTTATAGCAAACCGAAACACTCATATACTAAAGCTTTGCTTGATGCTGCCCCAGGACATAAATTCTTTTCTGGCTAAAGTCCTTGACAATAAGCTTTATGTTTATTGAAAAACAAAGTTTTTTCTGGAAACCATTTAATGATAAAAGTAATTCAAGCAAAAAAAATCATAACCATGAATCCAAGAAACCCCATTGCCACACATATGAGCATATTAAATGGAAAAATTTTACAAGTTGGCTCTATGGAAAAAATAGCTCCTGTTGAAAAATATGAGTTAGACGATAGTTTTAAAGACCTAATCATAATGCCCGGACTTGTTGAGGGCCATAGTCATTTATTTGAAGGTACATTGTGGAATAAATTATACTGTGGATATTTTGATCGCCAAAAACCAGACGGCTCTATTCAAAAAGGAACAAAAAATGTCACTGAATTGATCAGTAATTTAAAACATGCAGAGGATAAAATTGAAGACTCAAAGACTGCATTGTCGGGTTGGGGCTTGGACCCCATTTATTTCTCAGACAAGAATTTAGATAGGTTGATCCTTGACAAGGTATCCGAAAAACGACCTATAGGTATTTTGCATGCATCTGGTCATAAACTGAATGTAAATAGTCTTGGTCTTAAGTTGGCTGGTTTTTTAAGAACGGGGATCAATCATGACGGTCTTCCACTTGGGAAAGATGGAATCCCCACTGGCGAGATTAGAGGTGCTGAAACTATTGCTTTGGTGACTAAGCATGTAGGATTGGGCAAGGATTGGCTTTCAGGAGATGCAGAAGGTCTAAGGAACTTTGGGAAAATATGTGTTAGAGCCGGGGTAACTACCGCTACAGACCTAGCAAACCTTCAAACAGATGAGGCTGTTGAAATGATGCTAAAGGTAACTTCGGAAGCGGATTTTCCAGCTCGAATTGTTTCTTTTCGATATATGCAGGGGATAAACCCAAAGGAATTAATTCCTAAAGTTTTAGAGCTCAAAAAAAAATCTACGGAAAATTTAAGATTAGGTTCAATAAAAATTGTTGCCGATGGTTCAATACAAGGATTTACAGCTAGACTGAAATGGCCCGGATACTATAATGGCGCGCCGAATGGAATGTGGTACACCGCACCAGAACATATACAAGAAGCCTATGAGCTTGCGTTAGAAAATAATATTTTAGTACATACGCATACTAATGGAGACGAAGCCACGGAATTAGCTCTCCATTGTCTAGAAGGTGCTCTTGCTAAATTTCCTAAAAATGATCATAGATTTACTTTGCAACATTGCCAGCTTGCGTCAACTGCTCAATTTAAAAGAATGCATAAGCTTGGTATGTGCGCAAACTTATTTTCCAACCACCATTTTTATTGGGGGGATGAACACTACTCCCTAACGGTAGGACCAGAAAGAGCTCACCGAATGAATGCCTGTAAAACAGCACTAAAAGAAAAAGTCCCTTTGGCAATACACTCCGATGCCCCAGTAACTCCTCTTGGCCCACTATTTACAGCTTGGTGTGCTATGAATAGATTAACATTTTCAGGAAGAACTTTAGGAGATTATGAAAAAATTAATAAAATGGAAGCGTTATATGCGATCACTTTAGGTGCGGCATTTACTCTTAAGATAGATCATGAAGTAGGATCACTTGAAACGGGTAAAAAAGCGGATTGTTGCGTCTTAGAAGAGGATCCCTTTGATGTTGATGAAATTAAATTTAAAGATCAAAAAATCTTAGGGACAATTAAAGGCGGCAAGCCATATATTATTGAAAATAGTGCGTAATTGTGGGCATTCCTCTGACATTGATCTCCGGTTACCTTGGAACAGGTAAAACGACATTAATAAATAATTTACTTAGGACAACTAAGAAAAAAATAGCTCTACTAGTAAATGACTTTGGTGACGTTAACATTGACGAGTCCTTAATTGAAGCTAGAACTGACTCCGTACTGAGTATCGCCGGTGGATGTGTTTGTTGTAGCTATGGAAATGAGTTGATAGAAACTTTAGAGAGTATGAATTCAAATCAGATTTTACCAGATCATATTGTGCTTGAGGCAAGCGGGATTGCTTTACCTTCTAAAATCATACAAACAATATCGCTCATGGACTTCCTGGCATTTCATGGAACAGTGTTGTTAACAGACGCATCCCGACTTAGGTCACAATTAAACGACATTTATATTAGTGATACAATTAGTTTACAAATCGAGCAACATGATCTCTTAGTATTGAATAAGACTGATTTGCTTAAAGAAGATGAGCTGTCAAAGTGTATCGATACTCTGTCAAAACGTTTTGAAATACGAAAGTTTCTCAAAACGGTAAACGCCCATATTAAAGAAAAAGATATGCTTCTAGACTTTGCCCCCAGTGAAAAAAATAAAAGTGACAAAATAAAATTAGAGAAAAAACTGGCGCATGAATTTATTTCATCAACGATAAAACCTACTGGAACAATAAACGCTGATGCTCTCTCCACTCTTTTGCGAGATCCAATTTATAATATCGAAAGAGCAAAAGGATTTTTTAAAGATAATAGGGGAGAAGTATTTACAATCCAATATGATGGATTAACTTTGGAAATTAAAAAAACAGAAAATGAAAAGGATCCTGTGTTTGTTGTGATCGGTAAAAAGAATTTTTATAACGAAAAAGAGTTTGTCGAGAAACTCAACGGTATCCAGACATAATAAATTGGAGATAGACATTGACGTGGGAAAAAGAAGCAAAAGAAATTAATGAGAAGAGACATTTTGCTGACCAGATGGGTGGCAAAGCAGCTGTAGAATTACAATATGAAAAAGGTCGACTACCTATTAGAGAAAGGATCAACAGGATACTAGACAATAAATCTTTCAATGAAATTGGTAAAAGTGCTGGTTTCTCAGAGTATAATGATAATGGATCACTCAAGAAATTTACTCCCGGAAACTTTATCCTAGGATTTGGGAAAATTAATAAAAGACCGGTGGTCATAGGAGGAGAAGATTTTTCTTTAAAAGGTGGATCACCAAATGCTGCCGGTTTGAGGAAAAGTATTTACACAGAAGAACTAGCGCTAAAATACAAGGTGCCTTTAATTCGATTGCATGAAGGAGCTGGGGGATCCGTTGGTGGTACCAATCAAGAAAAAGGTAATCGGCCTACAAGTGATGCTGTATACACTCCTTCACGCTTTATTTCGCTAGCTAACACTTTGGGAGAA
>CACGMO010000027.1 GCA_902574225.1 uncultured Alphaproteobacteria bacterium | reverse complement strand
TCTTTCAATCTTATCAGCTGACCTGAACCGTTCATTTAATTTAGAGTTTGTTCTAATATTTTTTAATTCCACCTGAGCAAAAGCGCCACCTTTGCCTGGCTTAACATGAGATGTTTTCACTGCAATCCATAAACCATTCTTATGTTCGATAACATTGCCTTTTCTTATTTCATTTCCATTTATTTTGACCATATTGCGTACTTACTTTTTCGAGAGTGGTACCGATGGTTGGATTCGAACCAACGACCCCTAGATCCACAATCTAGTGCTCTAACCAACTGAGCTACATCGGCATAACTTACATCCGTAATTAGTAAGTTAAAAAAGAACGAATTAACAGCTTTTTTTGTAAGACACAAAGTTATTTCAGAATATTATTGTGGTGGCTAGATAAACATGTGTTATTTCATTTCACAGGCCTATCAGACCCATGAAAATTGCTAATTTAAAAATTTGTTTAAATTTTTTTTAGATTATATATGGTCATGATTGTGAGTTCTGGCTTTCTTGTAAAAGTTTAATCCTAGTGGCCTTAAAATCTCGAAAGGGAGTTGGCTCTGTCAAGGTCGTGGCCTCTGATAACCGATGCCCACCTGTTAATTCAGGCTCTCGAGGATAAAACAACTACGGTTTTGCTGGTTCTCACTTTTGTTTTTACAGAGGTGGCTTGTTGTCAGAAACCGATAAAGCACGGCAAAGAAAAATTGCGATTAGTAAAAGAAGGAAAATCTATGAAGCTTTGCACCACGAGGAATATGCCAAAAGAATTACCCACTTTTTCCATGAATGGATTTCAGGTCAAAAGTCTGTTTTTGTGGTAGCTTTATATCACCCCATAAATAACGAAATAAGTCCCCTGTCGCTGATAGAGTATCTTGATACCAAAAATAAAACAATTTGCTTGCCGATGGTTGTAAATAAAAAACAACCTTTAATATTCAAGCCTTGGCGTCCAGGAAAGAAAATGGTTATTGGACATTACGGAATATCCGTACCTGATAATGACCAGATCTTAATTCCTGACCTAATTATTTGTCCGCTTCTAGCTTATGATTCAAAGGGAATGAGACTAGGTTATGGTGGAGGCTTCTATGACAGAACAATAAAATATTTTAGAAAAAATAAGCAAGTAAAATATATCGGGCTTGCGTTTTCAGGGCAAAAAAGTTATCACGACCTACCATCAGAGGTTCATGATGTTCCTCTAGACGCAGTTTTAACTGAAACGGGAATGGATTATTTCCAATAATTTTAAATGCAGAAACCTAGAACATGAGAGTAGCTTTTTTCGGTGATATTGTTGGGAAAACAGGAAGGCAAAAATTAGAGAGTAGTCTTCATCAATTTGTTTCTTCTGAAAAAATTGATTTTGTTGTGGTGAATGCAGAAAATGCAACGTCTGGAGCAGGACTATCTGCAAACCACGCAGAAGATTTGCTGAATGCTTCCGTCGATTGCATCACTCTAGGAGATCATGCCTATGACAATAAAGAAATAATACCTTTATTAGCACACACAAAACAAATAGTTAGACCAATTAATTATTCGGATGATTGTCCTGGGCAAGGCTGGCAAATTTTTTCGGTTAATGATAAGAAAATACTTGTGTTGCAGGTTTTGGGACGTGTGTTTATGAAAAAAAAATTTTTGGACCCATTTCCGTTCTTAGAAGATATATTTTCTCAATATAAGCTTGGCCTGAATGTGGATTGTATAATTGTAGATATACACGCTGAGGCAACCTCCGAGAAAATGGCCGTGGGCCATTTTTGTGATGGCAAAGCAAGTTTAGTAATTGGTACTCATACACATGTGCCTACTGGAGACACAAGAATTTTAGAAAATGGAACAGCATTTCAGTCTGATGCAGGAATGTCCGGTGACTATAATAGTATCATTGGTATGGATAAAGCCGAACCAATGCGGAGATTTTTGAAAAATCAAATTAGTGGAAGATTTACGCCAGCAAATGGAGAGGCAACTCTGTGCGGAGTAACAGTGGATTTGAGTAAAAACGGCACGGCAAAAAAGATAAAAGCAATTAGGATCGGCGGAGTTTTAGGGCACTCAGCATAATAACGAATAATAGTTTTTTTTTGTTGTTTTATGAAAAATTTTTATGGTAGAAACTTACATGGCTGGTCATAGTAAATGGGCAAATATTCAGCATAGAAAGGGTCGACAAGACGCGGCCAGATCTAAGTTGTTCTCCAAGTTGTCCAAGGAGATAACGGTTGCAGCAAAAATGGGCGATCCTGATCCAGAAAAAAACCCTAGATTACGTTTAGCAGTAAGAGAGGCAAAATCTAACTCAGTGCCAAAAGATGTTATAGATCGGGCAATTAAAAAGTCTCAAAGTTCAGATTTTGAAAATATGGATGAGATTCGATACGAAGGCTATGCTTCTGGTGGCATTGCAGTGATAGTAGAAGCTTTAACTGACAACAGAAATAGAACAGCATCTAATGTGCGCTCTTTATTTACTAAGTATGGTGGGAACCTTGGTGAAAGTGGGTCTGTGGGATTTCTATTTGATCAGTGTGGGTTAATCGCATTTGATCTCAAGGCACAAAGTGAAGATGAAGTCTTTGAAAAAGCAATAGATGCAGGGGCAGACGATGTTGAGTTTTATGATCAAAGGGCATTTATTTATTGTTCTACAGAAGATTTAAACACCATTGCAAACTTTATGGAGAAATGCCATTTTGAAGATATAAGCAGTAAAATAATATGGAAAGCCAAAGAACCAATTAAAATAGGTATCGAGCAATTACAAAAAGTCGCCAAATTGATCGAAGCCTTGGAAGACGATGATGATGTGAGATCTGTTACTAGCAACTTTGAGGCTTCAGATGAAGACTTTGAAGCTCTTTCAAGTTAAAAATATTATCGTGTAAGGACAATTATGGAAAACATTTTACAGCAACTTGAGAAACGTAGGGAAGAGGCACGACTTGGTGGGGGAAAGAAACGAGTAGAAGCACAGCATGAGAAAGGAAAACTTACAGCTAGGGAACGCTTAGAGGTTTTGCTTGATAGGAACTCATTCGAAGAATTTGATATGTTTGTAACTCATAATTGTACTGATTTTGGTATGGAAACTCAAAAAATTCCGGGTGACGGTGTGATCACTGGGTGGGGAACGATCAACGGTAGGTTGGTATATGTTTTCAGTCAAGATTTTACTGTTTTAGGTGGATCTTTATCAGAAAGTCATGCAAAAAAGATTTGTAAGATTATGGACATGGCCGTTCAAAACAGGGCGCCAGTGATTGGATTGAATGATAGCGGTGGTGCAAGAATACAAGAGGGTGTAGCTTCTCTCGCTGGGTATGCGGAAGTATTCAAAAGAAATACTTTGGCTTCCGGTGTTGTGCCGCAAATTAGCGTAATTATGGGGCCTTGTGCTGGTGGTGCAGTTTATTCGCCTGCTATGACTGATTTTATTTTCATGGTAAAAAATTCAAGCTATATGTTCGTCACTGGTCCAGATGTAGTCAAAGCTGTTACAAATGAGGTGGTAACTGCAGAAGAACTTGGCGGAGCAAAGACGCATACCAGCAAATCAAGTGTCGCTGATGCGGCATATGACAACGATATCATTGTGCTTAAACAAGTGAGAAGATTTTTCGACTTTATTCCACTCAATAATACTGACAAGAGCCCTACTATAGAAGTATACGACTCCATAAACCGATCAGAAAATTCTCTGGATACATTAATTCCTGAAAACCCCAACACACCATATGATATGAAGGAATTGATAATTAAAATAGCTGATGAAAATGACTTCTTTGAAATTCAGAAGGAATTTGCGAAGAACATTTTAGTTGGTTTCATTAGGGTGAACGGGTCAACTGTAGGAGTTGTAGCAAATCAACCTATGGTGCTAGCAGGCTGTCTTGATATAGATAGTTCTCGTAAAGCTGCCCGATTTGTTCGCTTTTGTGATGCATTCGAGATACCAATCTTAACTTTCGTAGACGTTCCAGGATTTCTACCTGGCACCTCACAGGAATATGGCGGTGTAATTAAGCATGGCGCTAAACTTTTATTCGCTTACGCAGAAGCTACAGTGCCTAAAGTTACGGTTATAACAAGAAAAGCATACGGTGGAGCATACGATGTTATGGCATCTAAGCACCTCAGAGGTGATTTCAATTATGCTTGGCCAACTGCTGAGATTGCAGTTATGGGTGCAAAGGGCGCTGTGGAAATAATACATAGAGCGGATCTTGGCGATAGTGGAAAGCTAGAAAATCATAGAAAAGTTTATGAAGAGAGATTTGCTAACCCTTTTGTTGCGGCTGAAAAGGGATTCATAGATGAGGTCATTATGCCAAGAAATACACGGCGTAGAATTGCGAGAGCATTCGCCAGCCTAAGGAATAAAAAATTATCAAACCCACTGAAAAAACATGACAATATTCCACTATAACGAGGTATAAGATTTTTAAGCATAGGGGATTTCCATCAGGAATTAAGCAAACGAAGGTGCACTTTACTATACGGCGCGAAAATAAAGTTGAGCCTGCTAAAATTTTCAGAAGAGAAAGGTATTCAGATCGACGAAAAAATGACATAATTGCTGACACGGTTTTTCTCTCTCATCTTTATGATTTTTTTGGTGATAAGCCATTTCTGAGAGGGAACCTTGATGCTGGAAGGATTAGCTGGTTATTCGGTAGGGAGATTAAAAGTGCAGAAAAAAACTTCGATCCCAAATCCTATGAGGCTCTTTTGGTTTTAGATGTAAAGGAAATTGAAAAAAATTTTCCTAATGTAATAGGGTAGTAAATTAAAATGTTTAAAAAAATACTTGTCGCAAACAGAGGTGAAATTGCCTGCCGCGTAATTAAGTCAGCCCAAGATATGGGTATAAACGTAGTTGCTGTTTATTCAGACGCTGACAGGTATTCCCCGCATACCTTGATGGCCGATGAGGCAATATACATAGGAGAAAGTCCTGCGCAAAGTTCTTATCTAGATAAAGAGAAAATTATTTCTGCTATGAAACAAACGGGAGCAGAGGCAGTTCATCCAGGCTACGGATTTCTTTCAGAAAATTCAGATTTTGCTCGAGAAGTTGAAAAAAATAATTTAGTTTTCATAGGGCCTCCAAGCTCAGCAATAGATTCAATGGGTGATAAAATATCATCAAAAAAAATCGCTGAAGAAGCAGGGGTATCCATCGTACCTGGGTTTCTAGGTGAAATTTCTGATGAAAATCAGGCAGAGAAAATCGCTAAAGATATTGGGTTTCCAGTATTAATTAAAGCATCAGCAGGCGGTGGTGGTAAGGGTATGAGAATTGTTAGTTCTAAGAGCGAATTGAAACAAGGTTTAATTTCCTCTCAAAACGAGGCAGAAAAGTCCTTTGGTGATAAACGAGTTTTTATCGAGAAGTATATATCTAATCCTAGGCATATAGAGATCCAAGTACTAGCTGATAAGTTTGGAAATTGTGTATATTTAGGGGAAAGAGAATGTTCGATTCAAAGAAGAAATCAAAAGGTTATTGAAGAAGCCCCAAGTCCCTTCCTTGACAATCAGCTAAGAATGAAAATGGGAGATCAAGCTGTAAGTTTGGCAAAGGCAGTAAACTACTGCTCTGCTGGAACCGTAGAGTTTATAGTTGATGGAGATAAAAATTTTTATTTCCTGGAAATGAATACACGTTTGCAAGTAGAACACCCCGTTACAGAACTAGTAACTGGTTTAGATCTTGTAGAATTAATGATAAAAGTCGCGTATGGGGAGCGATTACATTTAATGCAAGACGAAGTAAAACTGAAGGGTTGGGCTTTAGAAAGCAGAATTTATGCAGAAGATCCCTACAGAAACTTTCTTCCATCTACTGGAAGATTAACAAAGTTTAGACCCCCTCAAGTATCCGATGACGAGGAAAAAGTAATTAGAAATGATTGCGGTGTAATTGAAGGTGGAGAAATCAGTATTTATTATGATCCAATGATATCTAAGTTATGTTCTTGGGGAGAAAATAGGGAACAAGCTATTTGCTACATGCAGGAAGCTTTGGATAATTATCAAATTGAAGGAATAGGACAAAATATACCCTTTTTACATAGTGTTTATAGGAATATTGATTTTCGCGAAGGCAAGATTTCAACAGCTTTTATAGAAGAAAACTATCCTGAAGGATTTAAAGGTGAGACTCTTTCTGAAGAGGAACGCAACCAATTAGCTGCTTTAGTCGGGTTTGCACAGCATATAAAAAATATAAGAAATCAAACAATTTCAGGAAGAATGAACACTTCTGAGAGGAATACGGATGGTGAATATTTTATAAAGTTTGAGGATCAATGGGTTGCTATAAAAATTCAGATAGGTGACCATGAGCATACTGTTATTGTAGATGACACGCAGTTAAAGTTTGTCACTAGTTGGAAACCGAGCGATGCCTTGATAAGCGCAAGTTTTAACAAAAAAAATATTGTCGCAAATTTAAGATTTCAGGATGAAGGAATTACAGTAGAGTACCGAGGTTTTTTGGATACAGTAGTTGTATGTAACGAAACTGAAAAAGAGTTATTTAAATTTATAAAGGAGCCTGAAGCTATTGATACATCGAAATTTCTTTTATGTCCCATGCCAGGGCTTTTAGTTTCTATGAGTGTAAAAGATGGAGATTTTATTGAGGAAGGTCAAATTTTATGTTCTGTTGAAGCAATGAAGATGGAGAACGTATTTAGAGCTGAGAAAAAAGGTAAGGTTAAAAAAGTCAATGTAGCAGCCGGAGACAGTTTGGCAGTAGATGATGTAATTATTGAGTTTGAATAAGGTATAACATGCAGCACAAAAAACTTTCTGAATGGAAGCATTTAGCCGAAAAAGAATTAAGAGGAAAAAAGTTAGAATCCCTTAATGTTGAAACAGCAGAGGGGATAGATATAAAACCTTTGTATACGGAGACTGATATTGAAGGACTCGAACACTTAAATAGTATTCCAGGTAAAGAGCCGTTCATGAGAGGACCAAGAGCAACGATGTACGCTGGTAGGCCGTGGACAATAAGACAGTACGCTGGTTTTTCTACAGCTGCAGAGAGTAATAAGTTCTATAGAAAAAATCTTGCGTCTGGGCAGAAAGGGATATCGGTTGCATTCGATCTGGCTACTCACCGCGGATACGATAGTGACCATCCAAGAGTTGAAGGGGACGTGGGTAAAGCAGGTGTCGCTATTGACTCTGTAGAAGACATGAAAATCTTGTTTGAGGGTATCCCATTGGATCAAATGTCTGTCTCTATGACGATGAATGGAGCCGTTATACCTATAATGGCAAGCTTTATCGTTGCAGGAGAGGAACAAGGGGTGCCAAGAGAGAAATTAACGGGTACCATTCAGAATGATATACTAAAAGAATTTATGGTCCGAAATACCTATATTTACCCTCCCGAACCCTCTATGAAATTGATTGCTGATATTATAGAATTTACGAGCCAAGAGATGCCAAAATTCAATTCTATATCAATATCTGGCTACCATATGCAAGAAGCTGGAGCTAATTTAGTACAGGAACTGGCATTCACTTTAGCTGATGGGAAAGAATACGTACGAGCGGCCTTATCTAAGGGCTTAAATATTGATGATTTTGCTGGAAGGCTGTCATTCTTTTTTGCTATCGGTATGAATTTTTTTATGGAGGTAGCAAAACTTCGAGCTGCTAGAATTTTATGGGCCAGGATTATTAAGGAGTTTAATCCAAAAAAATCTAGCTCATTGATGCTTAGGACACATTGCCAAACCTCAGGTGTAAGCTTACAGGAACAAGACCCCTATAATAATGTGGTTAGAACTGCATATGAGGCACTAGCAGCTGTGCTAGGCGGAACTCAAAGTCTTCATACAAATGCTCTAGATGAGGCTATTGCTTTACCGACGGAGTTCTCGGCAAAAATTGCTAGAAATACTCAATTAATTCTTCAAGAAGAAACTGGCATAACAAATGTGGTTGATCCGCTGGCCGGCAGTTATTATGTGGAAACTTTAACTAACGAACTTTGTGAAAAGGCATGGGAACAGATCCAGGAAATTGAAGAATTAGGAGGTATGACAAAGGCGGTTGAGCTCGGTCTGCCTAAGCGACGAATAGAAGAATCTGCAGCAATTCGTCAGGCTAAGGTAGATAGTGGTGAGGAGGTCATTGTTGGAGTGAATAAATACGTTGGGGAGGATGAACAAAACGTTGAAGTCAGAGATGTAGATAACTTAAAGGTACGTCTTGAGCAAATTGAAAGACTAAAAAATATAAAAAGTTCTAGAGATGAAAAAAAATGTATAGCTGCGCTTAATAATATGAAATTAGCTGCAAGAGACGGTACCGGAAATATCTTAGCATTAGCAATTGAGGCTGCTAGAGAGCGAGCCACTGTAGGAGAAATGTCATATGCTCTGGAAGAAGTTTACACTAGGTATTCAACAACAAGTGAAGTTGGTAAAGGGCAATATGTTAAGTCCTTCAAAAATAAAAAGGAGATCGAGCAGACAATAGACATTGTGGATAGCTTTACCAGAATGGAGGGGCGGAAGCCTAAGATGCTAGTTGTGAAAATGGGGCAAGACGGGCATGACAGAGGAGCAAAAGTAATTGCTTCAGCATTTATCGATTTTGGGTTTGATGTAAAAGTAGGTCCTTTATTTCAGACACCATCTGAGGCAGCTGAGGATGCACTGAATGGAAAATTTGATATCATCGGTATTTCAACACAGGCGGCAGGCCATAAAACACTGGCTCCACAATTAATCGAGGAGCTAGAAAAGAGAGATGGACAAGATATGCTGGTAATCTGTGGCGGTGTTATTCCACATCAAGACCATAAATTTTTGAAAGATAGTGGTGTTAGTGCAATATTTGGACCTGGTACTAATATTCCAAGAGCAGCAGATGAGATTATTCAGTTATTATTCAATAAAAAAGGTCGTAACCACTAATTTAAGAGGAAAAATTGGCAAAGAATTTAAAAGAAAATAGCTCCAAAAAAGCTGCGCTTGATTATCATGAGTTTCCACAACCGGGGAAGTTGGAAATTAGAGCGACAAAACCTTTGGCTAATCAAAGAGATCTCTCAAGGGCATACTCTCCTGGAGTTGCCGAGGCTTGTTTGGAAATAAAGGAAGATGAAAATACTGCCTCCAAGTATACCTCGAAAGGAAATTTAGTCGCAGTGATTTCTAATGGTACAGCCGTTTTAGGTTTAGGAAATATAGGACCTGGTGCCTCTAAACCTGTGATGGAAGGAAAAGCCGTTCTATTTAAGAAGTTTGCAAATATCGACTGTTTCGATATCGAAGTGGATGAAGATAACCCACAAAGACTTGCTGAGATAGTATCGTCTTTAGAGCCAACTTTTGGTGCGATAAATTTAGAAGATATTAAGGCGCCGGACTGTTTTGAAGTTGAGAGACTTTGCAAAGAAAAGATGAAAATACCTGTTTTCCATGACGACCAACATGGAACAGCGATAGTGGTAGGTGCAGCAGCGGTCAATGCGATAGAACTATCAAATAGAAAAATTGAAAATACAAAAATCGTAGCGGTCGGGGCAGGAGCATCTGGAATAGCTTGCTTAGAAATGTTGGTGAAATTGGGTGCAAAAAGAGAAAATATATGGCTCAGCGATAGTAAGGGTTTAATTACAAAAAATAGAAGTGAAATAAATGAAGAGAAAAAACGGTTTTCTCAAGATAGTACTTTGTCAAATTTAGATGATGTGATTAAAGATTGCGACATGTTTTTAGGGCTTTCAGGCCCAGGTGTATTGACCAGTAAAATGGTTCTCAAAATGAATAAGCAACCAATAATTTTTGCTCTTGCTAACCCTGATCCAGAAATCAATCCAGCTGATGCGCTAAAGGTGGCACCTGATGCGCTGATAGCTACGGGTCGATCTGATTATCCAAACCAAGTAAACAACGTTTTATGTTTTCCCTTTATTTTTAGAGGTGCTCTTGATGTTGGAGCCACACAAATAAATGATGAAATGAAATTAGCCTGTATACATGCCATAGCGAATCTAGCGAGACAAACTTCAACTGCAGAAACTGTAGAAGCATATCAGGGAGAAATTTTAAAGTTTGGCAAAGAGTATCTTATTCCGAAACCCTTCGATCCAAGACTATTGCCGAATGTTGCAGTGGCGGTAGCAGAGGCTGCAATGAAGAGTGGCGTCGCTTCTCGCCCCTTGAAAGATGTGGAGGCTTATAAACAGAAATTGGAAGGATCAGTTTATAAATCTACTATCTTGATGAAGCCAGTCTTCGAAGCAGCAAAAACATCATCTCGTAAGATTGTTTTTGCCGAAGGAGAAGATGAGCGAACACTCAGGACTGCTTTAGCCTTGTTAGAGGAGACGAATGATAAACCCATACTCATTGGGCGACCAGAAGTGGTTGAAAACAGAATTGAGAGGTATGGGTTGCCGCTAGTGCACGGTAAAGATTTTGAGCTGGTAAACCCCCAAAATGATCCTAGGTTCAGAGAATATTGGGAAGCATATTTAGGAATAATGGAGAGAAAAGGCGTCACACCAGCTTTAGCTAGAGAAATTATGAGAACAAACACAACAGCTATCGGAGCAATTATGGTAAAACGAGGCGAAGCCGACAGCTTAATTTGTGGAACTTTTGGACAATATCTATGGCACCTAAAATATATTGAAGAAATTTTATCTGGTGACGGATTGAAGCCCGTTGGTGCATTATCAATGATGATATTAGAGTCAGATGTCTTGTTTGTAGCTGATTGCAATATCCATCCAAACCCTTCTGCGGAAGAGATAGCTGAGATCGTCATTGGAGCGGCACGACATACTAAACGTTTTGGTGTTACCCCTAAAATTGCCCTTTGCTCTCACTCTCAATTTGGTAGCTTAGATACCGACTCAGGAAGACGAATGAGAGGAGCTCTTGATATTCTTGATAGCAAAAAATTGGATTTTTTATATGAGGGCGAAATGCACTCTGACTCAGCACTCGACGAGGATTTAAGGAAAAGAATTTTTAGAGGTAGTAGATTTGCTGGTGCGGCGAATGTTTTAGTATTTAGTAATATAGATGCAGCGAGTGGTGTGCGTAACATTTTAAAAATGAGATCTAATGGGATTGAAGTAGGACCTATCTTAATGGGGATGGGAAATAAAGCACATATTGTTAGCCCATCAATAACCACCAGAGGACTTTTAAATATTTCAGCTTTAGCGGGAACACCTGTTCAAATCTATGGTTAACCAGGAGGATCAATTGAGTTATCAAAAAGTTTATAACGACTGGAAGCAGGACCCTTTAGGATTTTGGAAAAACCAAGCAAAAGAAATTACGTGGTACAAAGCTCCTGACAAAATTTTGGATGATAGCAAAAAGCCTTTTTACAATTGGTTCACGGGTGGAGCAATAAACGCTTGCTATAATTGCGTTGACAGACACATCGAGAATGGAAAAGGGGAAGATATCGCAATCATTTATGATAGCGCTATGTGTAAAAAAGTAAGAAAAATTTCCTATTTAGAACTTAAGCAAAACGTGGCAAAGTTAGCTGGAGCTCTAAAAGGAAAAGGCATTAAAAAAGGTGACAGAGTAATTATATATATGCCAATGATCCCAGAGGCGGTAGTTGCTATGCTTGCGTGCGCTAGGCTTGGAGCCATTCATTCTGTGGTTTTTGGAGGATTTGCTTCAAGTGAGTTAGCTGTAAGGATTGATGATTGTAACGCAAAAGCGATAATTGCGGGCTCCTGTGGTTTAGAGCCTGGCAGAATTGTTCCTTATAAGCCCTTGCTCGATGAAGCAATTTCATTAGCTGAGCATAAGCCCGATTTTTGTATTGTTTACCAAAGGGAAGAGTTGAGAGCGGATTTGATAGAGGGCCGAGATTTTGATTGGAATGATTTAGTTTCAGAGGCTGATGAAGCTGATTGTGTTCCAGTGAGAGGAGAAGATCCATTATATATTCTTTATACCTCTGGTACAACAGGGCAGCCTAAAGGTGTTATAAGACCTGTAGGTGGGCATTTGGTAAGTCTAAATTGGACCATGAAAAACTTTTATGATATTCATCCTGGCGAAGTTTTTTGGGCTGCTTCTGATGTAGGTTGGGTTGTTGGCCATTCCTATATAGTATACGCTCCCTTAGTAAGTGGTACTACTAGTGTTCTTTTTGAAGGAAAGCCTGTTGGAACACCAGATGCCGGTACTTTCTGGCGAGTAATAAGCGATCACAATGTTGTGTCGCTCTTTACTGCCCCTACCGCTTTTAGGGCAATAAAGAGGGCTGATCCAAAAGGTAACTTTCTCAAAAAGTATAGTTTAACGAGTTTAAGAACACTGTTTTTGGCTGGAGAAAGAGCAGACCCTGATACTATAAACTGGGCAAAGGATTTACTCCAAATACCTGTTATAGATCATTGGTGGCAAACAGAAAGTGGACACGTGATGATTGGAAATCCTTGGGGTATCGAGAAGCTGAAAATTAAAGTTGGTTCACCATCTGTACCAATTCCTGGTTTTGAGATAGATGTTCTAGATGAGAATGGTAATATATTGCCTCCAAATCAGCTAGGATCAATTGCTATCAAGTTACCTCTTGCTCCTGGAGCTTTACCCTCGCTTTGGAAAGCTGATGACAGATTTGTCTCGGCATATTTATCAAAATTTCCTGGATATTATGAAACAGGTGATGCGGGGTTGAAGGACGAAGATGGGTATATGTATATAATGGCAAGAACGGATGATGTTATTAATGTTGCAGGCCACAGATTGTCTACGGGAGCAATGGAAGAAATTTTAGCTGATCACAAAGATGTTGCTGAGTGTGCAGTTGTTGGAATAAGTGATGAATTAAAGGGGCAGGTCCCACTTGGTTTGGTTTGTTTAACAGATGGGGTAAATAGACCTGAAGGTGAAGTTCAAAAGGAGCTGGTGCAATTGGTTAGAGATAGGCTTGGGCCTGTTGCATTTTTTAAGCAAGCACTGATTATAAAACGCTTGCCAAAAACACGATCTGGAAAAATATTGCGTTCAACCGTATGTAAAATTGCTGATGGTGAAGAATTTAAAGTTCCAGCAACTATAGATGATCCGCTGATTTTAGAAGAAATTAAAGAGGCGCTTGCAACCATAGGATATCCAAAAAATTAAAAATAAGATGAAGCAAAAAAAAACATTACTTTTTTCTAATGCAAAGAGTGTTTTCTCAAATGCCTATGCACCTTATTCAAACTTTAATGTTTCCGTTAGCTTGCTTGGAATAAACGCCGCTATTTACACTGGAGTAAATGTTGAAAACAGCGCATTTCCGCAAGGGATGTGTGCTGAGGCCGCTGCAATAGGAAAAATGGTTACTGATGGATGCACCGAAATCGATGAAATATTGGTGATGGCAGACACTGTGAAACCTACAACTCCCTGTGGGGGATGTAGACAAAGACTAATGGAATTTTCAAAACCTAACACGCCGGTTTATCTTTGCAATCTTGAGGATGTTCTGGAAGAAACAACTATGGGGTTATTGCTACCAGGTGCTTTTGATTTGAATAATATCTGATCAAATCTCACTCTCCATATGGTATCCAAATATTCTTAACTTGGCTCGATTTTCTTAATAGCAATTTATTGAAGCTTGAATGATAGTTAATCCAGTTAATGTTGTTTCCATTTATCGACCATATTTGTTTTAAATTCGAAATGGAGGCTATATCAATATCAGACACGTATTTCGGATCTCCAAAATTCCATATCCCATCAACTGCGTTGTGCTCAGAAAGCGTTTTAATAAGTTCCTCGTGTTTTCCAGTTACAATATTAATTGCTGCAGAAGGAACATCTGATGTATCGAATATTTGATACATATCTACTGCAGGCAAAGGAAAATTTTCTGAAGGAATAACTACCAAGCGATTTCCTTGACAAAGTGCTGCTGCAATGAGAGTGACAAAAGAAGCCAAGGGTGCAAGATTAGGGCATATAACCCCGATAACGCCAACAGGTTCATTAAGTGCAATGGTATTTGCTCTTATTGGCGCTTGGTGGACAGCGCCATCGAATTTATCTGCCCACGAAGCAAAGGAAAATAATCTTTTTAAAGCGGTATCAAATTCTTGTATAGGATTTTGACAAAAAGTTGTCGAAGATAACAAACTTATAAAATAATCTCTTCTTTGAGAAAGGTTTTCTGCAATATAAAACATAATTTGTGCTCTTGCATGAGAGCTAAGCATGGTCCAATTCATTTGCTTATTGGCTGCCTCTACAGCATTTCTTATATCTTTTCGATTACCGCGTCCCACCGTCGCTATCTCTTCTCTTTGATTATCAAATATCACTATAGAGTGCCCACTATCTCCCCTCTTTTGTGTGCCGCCAATATACATTTTTCTAGTTTGGTCTATATGAGAAATAGATTTCTTTTTTACTGAAATATTTTTCTTTAATACTCTCGCTTCTTTTATTTGGTAGTGGTCGGAATTAAATTTTAGATATTCATACATTCCCTCTTTCCCACCCTCTCTACCATATCCACTCTCTCTGTAACCCCCGAACCCAACAGCAGCATCAAAAATGTTCGTAGAGTTTATCCATACAACTCCCACTTTTAATTTTGGTGCAATATCCAGCGCAAGGTTAATATTCTCGCTCCAAATACTCGCCGATAGCCCGTAGCGGGAATTATTTGCGAGGGAAATTGCTTCTTCTGGTGTTCTAAATGTCGTTGAAGAAAGAACAGGACCAAATATTTCTTTCTGGAAAATCTCCATTGAAGGGGAAACATTTCTTAGTAGTGTCGGTGGATAAAAGTATCCTTTTAGATTAGAGGGTATATCACACTGGAAGATGTCTGCTCCACTTTCTACTCCTTTATCAACTAAACCTTTAACTCTACTCTGTTGTTCAAAGCTTACTAAAGGCCCCATATCTATACTTTTATCTAATGGATTGCCAAACCTTAATTTTTTCATTCTTGAAAGGATTTTCTTTTCTACCTTTGTACTGATTGTCTCCTGTAATAAAAGCCTAGATCCAGCGCAGCAAACCTGTCCTTGATTAAACCAAATTGCGTCAACTAAACCTTCAACAGCACTATCTAGATCAGCATCGTCAAATATGATAAAAGGAGATTTCCCTCCTAATTCTAAAGTTAGTTTTTTTCCACTTCCCGCCGTACTTTTCTTAATCTCTTTGCCAACCTCCGTTGAGCCAGTGAAGGCAATTTTGGAAACATCCTTTTGTTGTACCAGATATGATCCAGTTATTCCGTCACCAGTTACTACGTTTACTACACCTGCTGGCAGCTTAATTCTCCTGCATATTTCTGCAAAATAAAGTGCTGTCAGAGAGGTTTGTTCAGCGGGTTTAAGGATCACTGAATTACCGGCTGCAATTGCAGGGGCAACTTTCCATGCCAACATCAGGAGTGGGAAATTCCATGGGATTATCTGCCCACATATCCCGACGGGAGAATAGTTTTCAAACTCTTCATCAAGTAATTGAGCCCATCCTGCATGATAATAAAAGTGTCTTGCTGCAAGAGGTATGTCAATGTCTCTACTCTCGCGAATTGATTTCCCATTTTCTAATGATTCTAAAACAGAGATTGTTCGCGATTCCTTTTGAATATATCTTGCTATAGCATACAAATATTTCGATCTCTGAAAGCAACTAAGCGATTGCCATCTCTCGAGGCCTGATCTTGCAATTTTCACAGAGTTTTTAATATCAGTAATAGTTCCTTGCGAAACCTTAGCGATTTCTTTTTTATTAAAAGGATTAATGGTTTTGAATAAGTTTTTTGGTTTAGTAAATCTACCGTCAATAAAATGTCCGAATTGGCCATTATGCTTAGCAATCCACTCGAGGGCTTCTTTGTCACTCTCAAGCGCTTCTTCATAGCTCATTTTTTTAAAAGAATCTTCAATCTTTTTCATTTGCCTATGCCATGCCATGTCTATTAAATGAGGAGTATTGACCTGTTACAAAATGCTCTATCTGTCTCTCGATATCGGAAAGCAAAGATGAAGCACCAACCCTGAAGAGGGAAGGGTGTAGCCATTTTGAACCAAGTTCTTCTTTTACCAGCATCATATGAGATAAACAATCTTTTGCCGATGAAATTCCTCCTGCGGGTTTGTATCCTACTTCAAACCCTGTGCATTCGCGATATTCTCTAATTGCTCTGCACATAACCAGAGTAAAGGGTAATGTTGCGTTTATGCTTTCTTTACCAGTAGATGTTTTTATAAAGTTCGCACCAGCCATCATACAAATCAAGGCAGCCTTCTTCACATTCTTTAATGTCCCTAATTCACCGGTAGCTAAAATAGTTTTAAGACAAGCCGTACCCGACGCTTCTTTATACTCTGATACTTCATCGTAAAGCTTTTTCCAATTTCCAGACAAAACATGTCTTCTTGAGATTACAATATCAATTTCTTGAGCACCACTCCTTATTGACTCTTTTATCTCTGTAATTTTTGTTTTTTTTGGAGTATGCCCCGCTGGAAACCCCGTAGACACAGCTACTACTGGAATAGTGGACCCTTGAAGAGCGCCTAATGCGGTTCTTATGAATTGGTGATAAACACAGATGCCTCCTACTTTTATATTTAAATCTTCTATCCCAAGCTTCTTCAGAAGATCATTGCGTAAAGGAGTCTTGGCTTTATTACAAAGTCGAACTACTCTGCTCTCGGTATCATCACCAGATAGCGTAGTAAGATCCATGCATGTAATTGCCTTAAGTAGCCATGCGACCTGGTTATGTTTTTTCACTGTGCGACGGTTGGTTGCCGAAGCGCATCTTTTTTCTACAGCGCTTTTATTAATCCTAACTTCGTTAATAGCCTCTAGCTGAAAGGGAATGCCCTCATTCTTCACAATCACGGCATCCAATTTTCTTTTATTAAAGTTTTTGTCTAGCGGCATTTTATATTTTTTTGTGATTTTTAGTGCATCAAATTTAGTTGAATCAAATTGTTAGTTTAGAATAGTACGGTAATGCTATAGTATATAGAGTTCGTAACCTATTTGCTACACAAAGAAATAGAGTAAGTGCTACAGGCCAAATTATGTTTATTCAAGATTTGATTAGAAAGAAAAGAGATAAACAGCAACTAACTTCAGCCGAAATAGATTGGTTTATACAAGAATTGTCTAACAATAAAGTTGAACCTGCTCAAACGGGCGCCTTTTTGATGGCATCATGGATAAATGGTTTGAGCGAACATGAAAAAATTAATTTAACCAATTCGATGAAGAATAGTGGAACGGTTTTAAAGTGGGATCTAGATGGGCCAATAGTTGATAAGCATTCCACTGGGGGAGTTGGTGATACAGTCTCTCTAATCCTCGCACCCCTAATGGCTAGTTTAGGTTGTTTTGTACCTATGATTTCTGGCAAGGGTTTAGGGCATACCGGAGGCACTTTGGATAAACTTTCTTCGATACCCGGATACGAAATAGAGCAAAGTGAAACTGCGTTTCAAAGGATTGTGTCAGAGGTAGGATGCGCTATTGTAGGTCAGACATCTAAGTTAGTGCCTGCCGATAAAATACTTTACGCTACAAGAGATGTAACCAGTACAGTCGACTCTGTTGATTTAATTACAGCATCTATAATCTCAAAAAAGCTCGCCTCTGGGATAACAAATCTAATTCTGGATGTTAAAGTTGGTAGAGGCGCATTAATGGCTAATATAAAGCAAGCAAAAAAATTAGCTGAAAGTTTGGTTTCTATTGCAAAAGCATCAAATTGTAATACGAAAGCTCTGATAACTGACATGGACGACCCTCTTAGCTCATCTATAGGTAATTCTCTAGAAGTAGAAACAGTAGTCGAAGTTCTATTAGGAAAAAATAAAAATGAATATGCCCTTTTGGACACAACAATAGCTTTATCAGTCGAATTATATTCGATGGTTTACTCGGAAAAAAGCCCATCAGAAATAAAGCAGAAAATCTATTCACTTCTTGAATCTGGTCATGTGGCTGAGTGCTTTGAAAAAATGGTATCGGCCTTAGGTGGCCCAAAAAACTTTTTATCAATTTATCAAAAGGTACTCCCGAGAGCTAATTCAGTGGTACCCGTTAAGGCAAAAAAAGCAGGGTTTATTTCTCAAATTAATACAAAAGCATTGGGTGATGTTCTTGTAAAAATAGGTGGAGGGAGACAGAAGGCTTCAGATAAGCTTGACCTATCTGTTGGATTTACAAAGGTGGTCAAATCTGGGCAAGAGGTCAATAAAAAAACACCTCTAATGTTTTTGCATGGTGCTGGCGAATTGTTAACTGCATCTTTGGAAAAAGAAATCAATGATTGTTTTTCTATTTCTGAGAGTGGACCGGCGCAATTAAGGACCCCGATTTTGCAAAAAGTTGTTTAATGGGTAAAGCTATATTAATTGTTTTAGACTCTTTGGGTGTTGGAGGCGCTCCTGATGCTAATCTCTATAATGATGAAGGGTCCAACACATTCGGTTCTATTGCGTTGGCCTGTTCAAATGGCGATGCGGATATTGGACGGAAGGGAGCATTAAAGGTTCCTAATCTTGAGTCTTTAGGTATATATAGCGCTGCAAGGTTATCAACTGGCTTAACCCTTCCTAATACTGATAGCACTGTTGGATCCTATGCTGTGGCTAAAGAGCGTTCTAAAGGGAAGGATACGCCGACCGGTCATCATGAAATAGTTGGTTACACTAATTCAATTGGTTGGTATACTTTTCCTAAAGTTGTACCAGTTTTTCCTAAAAAAGAAATGGATATGCTTATCAAAGAAGCGAAAGTGACTGGTGTTTTAGGAAATAAGCACGCATCTGGTGAAGACATTATTAAAGAATATGGTGAATCTCACTTAGACAGTAGGAACCCAATCGTATATACCTCAGCTGATAGTGTGGTCCAAATAGCAGCCCATGAACAAGTATTTGGATTAGATCGTTTATACAAAACCTGTAAAATCGCCTCCGAAATTTTTAATAATTTGCGGGTGCAACGAATAATTGCGAGACCTTTTCTTGGATGCAATAAAGACGATTTTTTTCGTACCAAAAATAGAAAGGATTTTATATTACCTCCACCAATACAAACCTTATGTGACAAGGTTATTAAATCTGGAAAAAAATGTTTTGGCATAGGTAAAATTGCAGACATTTTTGGACATCGAGGAATAAGCAATTCTATATCTGGGATGTCCGATGATAAATTATTTGATGAAATGCTGAATGTAATTGAAAAGGCAAACACTGGGGACTTAATCTTCGCAAACTTTGTTGAGTTCGATACTTTATATGGTCATAGGAGAGATTTGCCTGGTTATGCGAGAGCATTGGAAAAGTTTGACAAGCAATTACCAAAGCTATTTTCAATTTTAAATAATGACGATTTTTTGATTATAACAGCTGACCACGGAAATGATCCGTTATATGCAGGAACAGATCATACGAGAGAGCAAGTTCCTGTATTAATAAAAAACCAAAAATTGGTCAATAAATGTTACGGATTAATAAATTTTTCTGATATAGGTTCATTAATAGAAGATTTCCTAAGATTAGAAGTGCACGAGTAGGTTTTAAAATATGAGCTCATTTACATCATGTAAAAAAGTTGAACTACACTTGCATTTGGAGGGAGCGGCTTCACCACATTTCGTAAGAGACATATGTAAAAGTAGTGGCACTCAATTACCAGAAATTTTCGATAAAGCTGGAAACTATAATTGGCAGAATTTTGACCAATTCCTAAAAATATATGAAATAGTAACAAGCATATTTTTAGAGGAAAAAAATTTTGAGGCACTCGTCCGCCATGTACTTGATAAGCAGGTTAAGGAAAATGTGATATATAGTGAGATTTTTTTGGGACCCCATCTATGGAGTGATAGGCCGAATGACCGATGGGAACGTTTTTTAAATATTGCTAGCAATATAGCCGGTGAGTATGAAAAAAAATATGGTATTTATACCTACTTTATTATTGTTTGCATAAGACATCTTGGTCCTGAAAAGGCTTTAGAGGCCTCAAATTTTGCGTCCGAGGTTAAAGATAAAAAGGTGGTTGGTTTTGGAATGGCAGGAGATGAAACAAAATTTAATTCATTAGATTTTATGAGAAGCTTCGACTTTGCTAAACAATCTGGACTGGGTACAACTACCCATGCTGGGGAGATATGTGGAGCAAAATCTGTAGATGAAGCGATAAAAATTGGGGTAACGAGAGTAGGTCATGGCGTTAGATCATGCGAAAGCGAAGAAACGATAATAGACTTGCTAAAAGAGAATATTTTACTCGAAGTATGTCCAGGTTCCAATTTAGCGCTTGGCTTGTATTCATCACTTGATGATCATCCGATTAACTTTTTATTGAATAAAGGCGTACCAGTCTCCATTTCAACAGATGATCCGTCTTTCTTTTCAACAAGTTTATCGAAAGAATATCAGGATCTTCATAATGTTTTTGGTTGGGGATTTGAAATCTTTTCGCAAATTAATAAAAAGTCTTTAGAGTTTGCTTTTTGTGAAGCAAAACTCAAAGAAAAATTAATTCAACTATTTTAGGAAGTAAATAAATGGAAAACTTAACTATAATAAATCACCCATTAATCCAACATAAACTTACAGAAATGAGAAAAAAGACAACTTCCTCTAATCATTTTAGAACTCTCTTAAAGGAGATAAGTTTACTTCTTGCCTATGAGATTACAAGAAATTTGCCGATGGAAACGATATCTATAGAAACACCTCTAGAACGGTATGAGGCACCAACTTTGGCAGGGAAAAAGCTAGCCTTAATTTCTATTCTAAGAGCTGGTAATGGCTTGCTTGATGGGGTTTTAGATCTGATACCTTCGGCACGTGTAGGCTTTCTTGGTTTATATAGGAATGAAACAACACTACAACCAGTTGAGTATTACTCTAAGGTTCCTAGTGATTTAAGCAATCGCGTTTGTATAGTCGTTGACCCAATGCTTGCAACCGGAGGATCGGTGTCATTTGCAGTCGATTATCTTAAGGCAAAAGGAGCAAAAGACATCAGATTTTTGTGTCTATTGGCTGCGCCTGAGGGTGTAGAGGTTATGCAAAAAAATCATCCAGATGTCAAAGTTTTCACCGCATCTTTAGATAGATCGCTCAATGACATTGGATATATCCTACCGGGGCTTGGAGATGCTGGTGATAGGTTATATGGAACAAAATAGAAGATTGGGAAAATTTTTATCCAGGAATTCTTAGAGTTTCTTGTCTGGTTCCATTGGTGATATGAATTTTATCGAGATCGATACTTATAACTTTCCAGCCATCCCCAAACTGTTGTCCTACTTTAACTTTTACTGTGTTACCAGAAGATAATCTTATTAAAGCAATTCGCCCGGTTCTTTTACCAAAGACGCCAATTAAATTTGTTCTATTTAATTCAATCAAATTTCGTAGTGTTGAATTTCCGACTATGGAAGCCCTTCTAGGTATACTTGGTGGATTGCTTTTTACATTTAAGTTTCTGATAGAGCTAGCAGCGACTTTTGCCAATTTACTGACGGCTGTAGGCATTCCAGGAGGAATATCAACGAATGTTACTGCTCCAGTAGACTTAGTAGGATCTTCTAAAACCTTAATTGAGTCAATTATATTTGGCTTAATTGTAGGTCTTTTGCCATTCCATAATGTTAATTGTATCGCGTCTTTTTTTCGATTTCTTTGTAACAGCTTAACATCGATACCTTGTTCTTTTAGTTTTACATTCAATTGACGATTTAAAATCAATTCATCGTCATAATTGGCTAGCAGAGTGCCAATAAAAAATTCTTCTTGCATTATATTTGTTGGTCTTATCAAAACTTTATGTTCACTATTTGTAGAATTACGTCTAATTATTCTAATGGGACTAAAAATATCTGGTTTTTTGACATCAAAAAAGATTAATGGATGCGTACTAGCTCTTCTATTTGCCGTTGTGATTAAAATTTTAGTTAAAGATAGATCTGAAAAAACCTCTTCAACTACTACTTTCTTGTATTCATGATTTATACTCCTTTCCTTTTTTGGAGTATCAAAAACCATCTCCATTTTTAGACTATTTGAAATAGTTTTTGATGGGTTTGACAATTTCTTTTCTTCATATTTTGAATATGAGAAATCCTTGTCTATTTTCGGAAGTATTCGATTTACTTTCTTTTGTTGGTTCGTAAAAGAACTTAGTGATGCCATTTTTTGCGATTTAGCAAATTCTGTAAAGTCATCGAATTGAATTGGATTTTGAGGAATTGATATTGGATTATTTATCTCTCCAATGCTTATTTCCTTTAAGCGTACTGTTTTTCGGATTGCAAGAAATTGTGATTTTACTGAGAATTTATAGAAAGAATAAATTTTAGGAAAGTGATTTTTAGGCTTTAGAGGAAGATCAATAAGCTTTGCCTCTTTTGTTTCAAAAATTGACGTATCTAATCGTGTTGAAGAAATTTTCTTTGCTCCCCCCAATAAGCTTAATTCAAATTTCAAATTATTTTCTTTATCTCTAAATTCTCTAGAGTCAGCTAAATAATTATAGGGTTTGTTTAAAGATCTATATTCTAAATATGTGGAAGTCAGCGATAATAAAAAACCAGCAAATAGTACAAAACTTATTATTGATAGAGCCCGTGTAAATGTTTGTCCTTCAAGATCGACAAGTCGTTTGGAACTATTGTCATTAAAAAAAATGGGACTTTTTTTAAACCCAGATATCTTACTTGAAGCAATGTATCTTTCTGGTCGAAATCCTGCTCTTTTGACGAAATTTCTAGACTCGGTTATAGAATTTGCAGATATTGCCGCAATCGGAACTGTGCTTCTCGTGGAGGAGTCTCCAACCGCTATTAATAGTTCATTTTCATTTAGTCCACATCTTTTGGCTGTGACCTTTTTGCAATGTTCAATAGAAAAATTGTCTTCAATAACAATAGTTTGAGAAAGGACCAACTCTCGAGGAAGAAGTACGTCTACTATTGGTCTTTTTGTTGATAAAGCCGCTGCTTGATTTCTTAGTGAAACTAAGTCTTTTTCAAGGCTTTTTGATGATGGATCAACTGACCCAAGCACAGTCCAAGTTTTTTTTCTATCTTTTTTTAGAAGTTGGATTGATGTTTTTGATAAATTTATAGCTAGCTTATTTTTATACATTTCACTTTATCTTAACAATCTTTAAAAGCGAATATAATATACCACAATTCAGATAGCTAGGAAACTATTGGGAGATTCAATAATTAGACCCCTTCGAGTCTATTTGATTGAATGTTGAAAAGTGTTATTCCAACGGCTGTCGATACATTTAGTGATGAAAACGTGTGGTTACCGTCTATAGATAACAACATATCACAGTATTCTTTTGTCAAACGCCTTATCCCTTTCCCTTCTGCTCCAAAGACAATTGCGATATCATTGTTACTTTTCCTCAATGAGGATATTTTTTCTGTTGAGTTTTCGTCAAGTCCTACAATAATATACCCTAATTTCCGTAACTTAACGATCGTTTGTGCGATATTCGTAACTTGTATGTATTGTACTCGTTCGAAGGCTCCCGAAGCAGCTTTTACAAGGCTGCCGTTCTCGCTTGATCCGCCGTTTAGCGTGTTAACTATCGCATTGCAATTAAAGAAAAGACTTGATCTGATAATAGCTCCAACATTTTGTGGATCACTAACCTTATCTAAAATTACAATCAATTTAGGTTGCTTGTTCTTTTGGATCTCATCAATGTCTTTTGGTTGTTTCAAAGGACTGACTTTTAATATTGCTCCTTGATGAACTTTATTTTCTGAAATTGGTAAACTTTTTGATTTCTCGATATTCATAATGGGTATACTAGGAATTTCATGATTGGTAAAAATTTTATGTCTCGCATTTTGACTTATCCATAATTCGTGTATTTTACGATTAGGGTTATTTATTGCTGCCTTTACTGCGTGTAAGCCGAACATATAGTAACTACTATTTTCTTTAACATTTTTGGATCTCTTACTATTCATGGCCATATTTAAAGTATAAATTCAAATCAAACTTGTATCTTTCTATTTACACTTAGCTATATCAGATGTAAAACGCTTTTACACGTGGTTCAAGGAGGGGTGGCAGAGCGGTCAAATGCAACGGACTGTAACTCCGTCGGGGAAACCCTACATAGGTTCGAATCCTATCCCCTCCACCATTTATTGAGATAATCCTAATAGCTTTTATTTAAAGGCTTTCCATAGTATCATGGTAGGCAATGAAGCCGTTGACTCTGAATAGATAATTATACCAAGTTTATCTTAACTATTATTGCTCTCAGTACATCTACACTGGCAGTACAGAGCTTCTTCACAAAAGACTTAAACCACTATGTGAAAACAGGAGAGGGCAGCTAATACTTTCCTCTATATTCAACCATTTACAGCAGACTTATAAAAATAATTTCTGTTCATCCCTTTAAAAAATCTATAATTAAAAATGATACATAACAAACGAAGGTGTGAGATGAAATCTTATTACGATTTGAAAACTGAAATGGAAAGCAATTCAATAGCAGATGGTTGAAGCTAAGAAGAACGAACGTGCTAACGCTCTGAAAGAAGTAAAGCGCCTTTGCGAAGAGTTTGGCTTTACTGCTGGCGTGCTGAAAGGCTCATTTGCTGAGGGTAGAAAAGCTAAAGAGAGTTAACCTTTACTTTATCGCCTAAACTTGACTAAAAGGATTGTTAACTTGAAATATCGCGCTGAAATTGATGGCTTGCGAGCACTTGCTGCTATACCTGTTATTTTGTTCCATGCTGGATTTGAATTATTTAGTGGAGGGTTTGTTGGTGTAGATGTGTTCTTTGTAATCAGTGGCTACTTGATTACAACAATCCTCATTGAAGATATAGAGAACAAGCGTTTTAGTATCGTTAACTTTTACGAAAGACGTGCTAGACGCATACTTCCAGCACTTTTTTTCGTGATGCTTGTGTGCATCCCATTTGCATGGATGTGGATGCTTCCAAGTCAAATGAAAGACTTCTCACAAAGTCTCGTCGCTGTAAGTTTGTTTGCGTCAAACATCTTATTTTGGCAAGAAAGTGGATACTTCGACGCTGCTGCAGAAGAAAAGCCACTGCTGCATACGTGGAGTCTGGCTGTTGAAGAACAGTACTATGTACTATTCCCTATTTTCTTAATATTAGCTTGGCGCTTTGGTAAGAGCAGAGTTTTTTGGATGATCGTAGTCATGGCTGCAATTAGTTTGCTGCTAAGTGAGTGGGAGTGGCGTAAACAACCAACTGCCAATTTTTATCTAGCGCCGACACGTGCGTGGGAGTTGTTTGCTGGCTCAATAGCTGCATTTGTTGTTCAGAAGCAAGGTGTACAAAAGAACAACTTATTAGCTCTAGTCGGCTTAGTAGCAATCATCTTTTCAATCTTTTTCTATGATGAGACTACGCCCTTTCCTAGTGTGTATGCTCTGGTTCCAGTACTTGGAGTAGTGCTGTTGGTGCTTTATGCAGAAAAAGAAACAATTGCTGCTAAATTACTCAGCACTAAAGGCATTGTTGGAATTGGCTTAATTAGTTACTCAGCTTATCTTTGGCATCAGCCATTATTTGCCTTTGCGCGAATCCGTTCACTTGAGCATCCCTCGTTGTTGTATATGTCAGTGTTGAGCTTATCGTCGTTACTACTAGCCTACTTTAGTTGGCGTTTTATTGAAGCACCCTTTAGAAACAATAATTTTGTCACAAGAAGCCAAATATTTTCTGTTTCTGGAACTTTCTTAATAGCATTTATGATATTCGGATATGCTGGACATAAAGAAATAATTAACAGCAACTACTCCATCGAGAAATTTTCCAATTGGCGTGACATTAATCCATGCGCTGTCACACAGAACAACACTGCTGAGAATTTAACCGATAATATTTTAAGCGAATGTTTGGAGGGAGATACAAATTATATTTTGCTTGGCGACTCACACGCTGAATCTTTAAGTCAGGCTTTTCGAAATGTAATAAATGAAGAAGGCGGTAGGCTTTTATCTCTTCTAGATATTGGTTGCTTACCAGTTTTGGGTACAACTAGAATTCCCTTACAGCAGCAATGTTTGCTCAATAAAGAAAACTATTGGCAAATGGTAAGGCAGACAAATGCTACGGTAATATTATCGTCGCGTTGGCGCTTAAATCTTGTTGGGCCCAGGTTTGATAACAAAGAGGGTGGAGTTGAATATGGTAAAAGTGGGCTAAATCATGTCATCGATAAAAGTGATGACATTATATCCCACGTAGAAAAGTTTATATCAGATGTTGCTCTGAATAGACGTGTCATCATCATTAGCCAGATACCAGAAGCTGGTTGGAATGTGCCAGAAAGGAATGCAAGGTTAGGTGGTAAAACAACAATTACAACTTCATTTGATGTCTACAAATCAGCAAATGAGCCTATCATTAATTTGTTTGAAAGGCTTGCAAATAATCCAAACATAGACGTTATTAATGTAGAGAACATTATCTGCAATACGGATTTTAATGAACGCTGCTTAAATTCAATTGATGGATCATCTTTATATCGCGACGATGATCATCCTAGCCCTCTACTAGCAACTATGATTGCTAATAGTCTGTCTGATATTTTACGAAAAGAGTGAGTGGCTAGATAATCAAAAGAAAGCAAGCAACAACTTTCGCAAGTTGTTACAAGAACGAATTGAAAAAGCTAATCCACGTCGCGA
>CACGMO010000026.1 GCA_902574225.1 uncultured Alphaproteobacteria bacterium | reverse complement strand
TCGTTTATTATAGCCAGAGGCATTGTTCTCGCAACCGAAGTTTCGGGGGACTGAACATAAACGCTACCACCGCTTCTAAAATGTTCCCTCACGCCTTGTGTACCATCATTACACAAGCCACTTAACACGATAACATCGGAGACCAGATCAATCAAATGTGCACTTAATAGAAAATTGTCTAAGTTAGGAGTAAAACTTCTATCCGTCCCTAGATCCTCGTATTTTATATCTATATTATCTCTATTTCTAACCAATTTGGCATTGTAACCTCCTCGCAAAAGAACAACTTTTCCGACTTGCATTGGTCCCTCAAACGTAAGCGGTTTGGTCTTCTCATCAACGACAGTATTAAACCTGTTTATTAATACTTTTTCTATACCTATGGGAATATGGATACCGATAACGATTGGAACTTCTATCTTGTCTGTAAACTCAAGAATTCTCTCTATTGGACCTAATGAACCGGCGGACCCTATTATAGATATAAAGTCTGCTCTGTTTTTAACAACAGGTTTTCTTAGATGATTTTCCAACGAAGTGGCTCTAATTTCTTTTTTCAAGATATTATCTTGAGTGAGAAAATTAATGTATTTATCGATTTCTTTTTTTAAACTATTAATATCGAATCCTTTTCCTAAAGAATTTTTTTCAATAAATCCTATAGCTCCCGCTTTCAGAGCATCTACAATTTTAGGCTGGTTCGCTTTATGAAATGCGCTTATAAGCAAACAATTGGTTTTAGCTTCTCCACCGATAACTGTTTTTAAAAGTTGTAGACCATCTAAAACTGGCATCTCAAGATCTGAAATTATTAAATCAACAGGATCTCGTGTATTTTTTTCCAAGGCAATTTTTCCATTCTCAGCTTCCCAACAAAAATCCGTGTTAGACAAATCATTTAATATCTGCTTGATAACCATTCTTGTAAATTTTGAGTCATCAACTACTGCAATTTTCATTGAGACATATCCAAAAGCCGCTGCTTAAGGTTATCTTGATTAAGAAGATACATAGATTTGCCGCTTACGCGCAGTTTACGTGCAGCAACTCCCTTAAACCTTGCATCAAAATATTCATCAGACTCCAATAATGCTGAGTCAATTTGCATGTCGCTCATAGAAGAAACCATTAGACCAAATTGAAAACTATTATAATCAAAAAATAGCACTTGTTGACAGTCCTTAGAATTATTTAAGCCTAAGACACTATTGAATTCAAAAATGCTGTAAATTTTTCTATTAAACTCTGTATACATGAGATTTTTCTTACTGTTTTTGTTAACTTTTATTAGTTTTATCAAATCGACCTTGAGCAACTGGCTCAACGGAAAAATAAAATTAAGGTCACCTTCGTTAATTACTATGTTTTTCACTAAATTTTTTTGTCCACTTTCTCTCTTTAAAGATCTAAATGGCGAAAATGGTAAGCTTTCAGTGAATTTCTTCAGTAAGTTGAGTTCAACAATATTTACCTGATTATTGTTGTTATCGTTAAACGAATATAATGAATGCTCCTCAAAGATGGAACCAAGCCTACGGAAATCCCAGTTATTTTGTCTTGAACTTTTCAATGAAATTTTCTTTATTGAATCTGTATCAACCTCTGAAATATAGCAATCATCTTCAGTCGCAAAAGCTAAAACTTGATTATTACCTTTGTCATCGCTCGGAACAAAAACTTGAAATATATTTTTTCTCTTTTCAGTTGATATTAAGGGACAAATAAGGTCATTAAAGTCCGCTAGAAAGAATCCCTTAAAACCATTTGTATCTAGTAACCTCACCGCATCCATGTGATATACTCTTCTAACCTTGGTGAGGTTAAAAGCAAAAAATTTACCAGAAATAGAAAATGTGAAGTATTTTTCTATGGCGGTTTTTTTTGTTTTTTCAACCTCAAATTCACCAACAGTGAACTTTTTCTCTTTTGGTGCTTCTAAAGAATTGTGTAACTCCAAGTTTTTAACATCAATTACTTTTATCGATCCATAGTCATGTAAGTTTTCAATTTGAAATATTTTCTCTTGGGATTTTTTAAGCAAAGATTTGTTCTTCCCCTTTAGTGCGCAAAAGCTCAAGATTTCATCTGCCAGAATGGCAAATTCATAATTGTCATCAGCGATAAAGATAGCGTATTTTGGCATATCATCTTTTCTCTTTCTTTTACCGATAATGTGCCTAGGATCAACTAACATAAAAACCTGCGATTTAAACTGAACAATACCTACCGCAGGCTTTTTTATATCTGGTATATTGATTACATGATCTAAAGGTTGAATGCTTGAGAGAAAACTTTTTTCAACCGCTAATAGTTCATCGAACCTTTTAAATATTAAGAGATCCATTGTATTTAATTTTTTTTCATAGTGATATATCAGCTAATACTATCTGCGAGTTAACTAAAAAAAAAACAAAAAAGTATATCATGTTTGAATAAAAAATTGATTTGATAGTTAAATTACGTATAAGTTAGTCTCAAATTTGAACTGCAAAAAATATGGAAATTGATAACACTTTTATTAAAAACCTATTCCATTCTACCATAATAAAGGTGGAAAAAGGTAATCCCATCCCTCTTGGAAACCATTTCTTCTTTATAAATAATGGAAAAGTTTCAGGAAAGATGGGAGCAAAGAAAAATACACCTTTTTCTGCTCAGAAAGGCCAATTTTTTTGTTTGAAACAATTAATTGATCCAGACGAAAAAGTTGTAAATGCAGTAGCAGAAACAGATCTCGATTTAACAATAATAAATTTTTCAGAACTTGAAAAATTGCTCAAAGGCACCGATAAAAACTTAAGTGCATTAATCAAATCTTTAATTTCACAAGGTATTTATTAATGTCTTCTGATTTTGATTTTGGAGAATTTCTTGATGAATCAAACCAGTCTGAGTTGATGATCCTTTGTTTGGACTTATTTGGTGTCTTGTCCAAATTTCAAGTTGATCTCAATAAACTGGAAACTGCAAAGGTCGAGATTTTAAATAATCAAATAACAAAAAATTTTGAAGGTTTCAGGTCTGCAATATCAAATCTTTCGGGTGGGGATAAAAGTTCACAAATAAATTCAATGAAACACATTAATTTGATGGTTGATACTTTAGTTGGAGATTCAAAAAGCACTGAAAAATTTACGAAGATCGGGACGGTTGTAAATGAATCAATCGATGAATTAATAAAGGGCATTGATTCACAAAGTGACTTATCCAAGTTAGTCCAAGTTTATAATTTTTTACCCAATAAAAAAGAGATAGCAATATTATTGGGGCGTATCACTGATTACGAGCGGCAAGAGAATGAGATAATCGAAAACGTGAAAGCTGCATTGCTTAGAGATGATACTGAGGTGTTACTCTCCAAAATTCTTGGCGATGTTGCTGAGAAAAGTGCTTCTGGCTTTATTTCGGCTAACATTACAGATATTTTACAGAAAAGGGGTGTCGACTTTCACATAGCAGCGCTAGTCACAAAAGAGTCCCTTGAAAATTTAAGTGATGAGCAACTTAAAACTAGCGTTCTTCTTATGGTGAATTTTAGCGAGGATATATTCACATCAAATCCGGAATTTCTAGAGAATATTCAGTCTGATACCCACGTATTAACGAGCACTTCCGGTTTAGATAAAGATACTTTCGATATGTTGCTTCTGTTGAAAAATGAAAGAAGGGGAGATATGTTCGACAAATATCCAGTGAAAGTCAAAGAATATAGGGTGTTTAAATGAGTGGATCAATTGAACCGATAGTTCCTGGACAAGTTATCTTTGATATTGGGCAGCAAATCGACAAGTGTTTTATACTTCAGAAAGGTTCTGTTCATTTTTTTAATAGTAAAGAAGAGAAGATTAGTGGCATAGCTCCCAATACAATGTTCGGATTCACAGAGCTTGTAAAAGGTAAAACAACCCATAGCACAAAAGCAGTTTGCATTACACCTGGAACTGTTGTTTCATTTTCATCTGACGTTATTAAAACAAAGCTATCAGCGTATGGTGAGGATAATAAATTACTTTTAGAAAGTTTAGCTGACCAACTTCTTAACAAGATCTAGCTAAACACAAATTTTTTTTCGACATTTAGTTATATTCTTTTCTTTATTAAAGATAATAGGGCGCCAAGCTAGAAAAACAGTTTTCGTTAATTTAAGTTTAGTAAAGGTTTCTTTTCACTGGGGTCAATATTTAGAAAGTAAGGGTAATTTTCCCTTCACGCTTCTAATTTTAGAAAGGTGCTAGCAACAGCTACAAGAACTAGACCGCTTTTTTTCTACCGATTTAGTTTTTGTTGTTTCTTTTAATTTAGTTTTATCGGCTCTATCCGCTTCTAATGCTTTTGCTTCTTTTGCAATTTTGTCTTCAAAATACTCATAAAGTGACGCAAACCCTAACTTTGCCGCTTTCTTTTCTTCATACGGTTTTCGCCCACGAAGGTTTTGAATCTGCTCTAATATCAGTTCATTTTGCATCCCTATACATAACAGAGATCACTACTTTAATCAATATCAAGCTGCAAGAGGTATAAAAAGGAGTTCACCAACCCACTTAAAAAGTGGATTGGCACTTTTTTTAGAAGCACTTAGCCAAGTTGGTTGCCAAGTTTCGAATCAGGTTTTCATAGAGACTTGGACCAGCCTCTAATTTAACTCCTAGTGGATCAATTAAAGTAGTGTTTGCCTTAGTCCCCTCAATAACAGCTTTTACTAAACCCTGATTGTATTGCGGCTCTGCAAGCACACACTCCACTGCTTCATCTACCACTCTTTTGCGTATTTCAGCAATGCGTGCGGGACTTGGATCTGAAGCATCTCCCAATGAAATCGCTCCAGAGGCACTGATACCAAAGTCTCGTTCAAAATATTGGTAGGCATCATGAAAAACGACAAACTTCTTGTCTCTCATTGGATCCAGTATTGAATTTACCTCAGATACTAACGAATCAACATTGTCTCTAGCGGATTTTGCATTCGAGAAATATTTTGCAGCATTATCTGGATCCACTTCAGATAACTTAGCGGCAATAGTATTTAACCATACTTTCGCGATTTGCGGCGACAGCCAAGCATGGGGATCGTGCTCTCCATGAGCATGACCTTCGTGGTCATCATGATCGTCATGCTTCTTCTTACCATGGTCGTGATCATCGTGGTCATCATGCTTCTTCTTACCATGGTCATGATCATCGTGGTCGTCATGGTCATCCCCATGATCATGCGCTTCAAACAACGCTCCTTCCCTAAAGCTTAAGAGTTCTACGCCATCAACTTCAAGAAGCGATGTTATAGAGGCATCTTGAGCTAAACTCGATAATCCCTTTTCAAGCCACGGTGTAAGATCCTCACCAATCCAAAATACAATATCCGCGTCTTGTAATGATTTTGCGTTCGACGGTTTAAGCTGATATTCATGCGGAGACGCTCCTGCCGGAATAATTAAGTCTGGTTTACCAACACCATTCATTACTTTAGAAACCAAAGAATGGACCGGTGCAATATCTACAGTCACCTTTGGCACATCTGCAACGAGCATACTGGTGCTTAAAAGAAATGCTGACGTTATTGAAAGAAATTTATTAGACATTTGGCTCTCCGTGAGGTATTTAAAAAGTAGGTGTTATGTTATAACATGTTATGATATAACTTAACGAATTTTTAAAGTAAAGCTGAAATCTGAGAAATTAACCGGCAATGAATAAAAAACGAGAGGGAAAAACTACATCGAAGATATTTGATGATCATGATCATGGGATTTGCTTCGACGACGCAATAGAACAGATAGAGAATTACTTTCTAAAGAAAAATCTACAATTCACTCCTTTACGTCGAAAAGTTTTTGAAATTCTAATTAAAGACCATAAGCCTCTTGGAGCTTACGAAATTCTAGAAGCTTTGGGGCGGGACGGCTTTTCGTCATCTCCTCCGATTGCTTACAGAGTGCTCGACTTTCTGATGAAACATGGTTTTGTTCACAAAATACAAGGTCTTAATGCTTTTATAGCCTGCTCAAATCCAAATCACTCCCATTCTCCTGCATTTGTCATATGTCGAAAATGTGAAAAAGTAGCCGAGGTCGACGAAAGAAAGAGTGGAATTAGTTTTGCTAGTCCCAATATAGAGAACTTTGAGGTTGAAAAAACTACAGTCGAAATGACCGGTGTGTGCACAACATGCTCAAGCGCGGCAATAATGTAATGCTTATTAAAATACAGAATCTAAACGTTGCATATGGCAGAAAAAAAGTACTCGAAAATGTAACTCTTACGTTAAGTAAAAATGAAATTGTTACAATAGTAGGTCCAAACGGATCAGGAAAAACGACCCTTTTCAAAGCTATTATCGGTTCCATACCTATAAAATCCGGCAGTGTGGTAATTAAACAAAATTTAAAAATAGGCTACGTACCACAGGTATTGAATATAGATCGGTCTCTTCCATTGACCGTTGAGCGCTTTCTAGAGCTTGCAAAAAATAAAAATGACCAAGGTTTCTTAAGAGCTCAACAGATTTTGGAATCGGATGATTTGCTATCGAGCCAAATCAGTAATTTGTCTGCGGGACAATTGCAACGCGTGCTTTTAGGGTACGCTTTAATGAATGAGCCAGACGTTTTAATGCTCGATGAGGCCACCAGAGGATTGGATCAACCGGGGTCAGCAGCTTTTTACAAAAAAATTGAAGAAATTCGGGAAAGCACCGGTTGCGCTATCTTAATGATAAGTCATGATTTACACGTGGTTATGAGTGCATCAAATAGAGTAATTTGCCTCAATGGTCATATTTGCTGTCAAGGTGAACCAAAATCGGTGGCTGCGTCGCCGGAATATACCTCCATGTTTGGATCAAAAGTTGAAGGCACATTTGCTCTCTATCAACATGACCATAACCATAGCCATGAAGGAAAAGGCATTTAAATGCTTGATGACTTCATAGTTAGGGCCGCTCTTGCAGGTATTGGTGTTGCTCTCGCGGCTGCTCCATTGGGTTGTTTTGTTGTATGGCGCAGAATGGCTTACTTTGGTGAGTCGACCGCACATGCTGCGCTACTCGGCGTATCATTATCTTTAATGTTTGAGTTTTCTATCTTTTTGGGTGCAATTTTTGTATCTCTTTTAATGGCCTCACTAGTAACGTTGGCTCAAGGGCGATCCCTTTTCTTAGATACTCTCTTGGGAGTAGCCGGACATATGTCATTGGCTACAGGATTAGTAGTTGTTTCTTTCATCTCTGGGGTACGTATTGAACTTATGGCCTACCTAATTGGGGATATTCTGTCAGTATCAAAAACAGATCTACTTCTTATATGGATAGGCTTGGTCATTGTCTTAGTTCTAATATTTTGGCGTTGGTCAGCACTTTTATTATGTACGCTGAACGAAGATTTAGCTACCTCAAGTGGGCTAAATCCCAGGAGAGAAAGCTATGCGCTTACTGTAGGACTAGCAATAGTGGTTGCAGTGGGAATTAAAGTCGTAGGTGTCTTACTTATCATCTCCATGTTGATTATTCCAGCCGCATCTGCGCGTTCACTTGTTTCAACTCCTGAAAAGATGGCCGCATTAGCGTCCTTGATAGGAATGTTATCGGCAATATTAGGATTAAATGCCTCTTATGTTTTTGATACACCGACGGGTCCATCAATTGTCTGTGTAGCGTCATTAATTTTTATAATCACATTGATCCTAAGCTTTTTTGTGGAACAATTTTCTGCTGTAATAAAAAACAAAAAAGAAAGTTGAAATGGTATGGATAAGTTTTCCCCTAAACCAGTAACAGTAATCACAGGTTTTCTAGGAAGTGGCAAAACGACTTTGCTCTCTGCTTTGCTTAAAAAAGAAGAAATGAAAAATGTAGCAGTAATCATTAATGAGTTTGGTGAGGTTGGACTAGACCATGCTTTAGTAGAGCACAGCGATGAAAATATTGTCGAGCTACAAAATGGGTGTATTTGCTGTACTATTCAAGGTGATCTCCAGAAAACAATGCTCTATTTGATTGATAAGATGTCGAGCGGAGACATCTCTTATTTTGATAAAGTCATAATAGAAACGACGGGACTTGCTGACCCAGTTCCCATTATCCACACTTTGATTAGCTCAATGGATTTGCAAAGAATTTATACTCTTGATGGTGTAATCACGTTGGTGGATGCAACAAATGGGACAAAAACGTTAGACTTGCAGCCAGAAGCAGTCAAGCAGGTCGCCCTAGCCGAACGCATCATTATAAGTAAGGTTGATTTAGTAGAAAAAGACAAAGAACTATCATTGGAAACCAGATTAAGAACTATAAATCCTTCGACAAAAATTATCAAAAGTAGCTTTGGTGATGTTTCAATTTCAGACTTAATTAATTTGGGTGCATACGATCCTTTTAGCAAGTCAAGAGATGTAAAGGAATGGCTTGCTGCAGAGAGTATGGACACCCCTCACGACCATGATCATGATCACCACCATGTTAATGTAAATCGGCATGATGAGAATATTGAAGCGTTTTCTATGACTAGCGATAAACCTGTAAACATGATGGCCTTTGGTCTTTTTAAAGACTTATTAATGGCACAAATGGGGCCAGACTTACTCAGGTTAAAGGGAATAATAAATATTGAGGGTAAAGATCGACCAGCGGTTATTCACGGCGTCCAACATATTTTTCATCCTGTTCACTGGTTGGAAAAATGGCCCGACAGCGATAAGCAAACAAAGCTCGTATTTATTACAAGAAACGTTAAGAAAGAACAGATAGAAGGTTTCTTTAATGCGTTAATGGGGCTTGTCGGAGATAAAGGCATGCCTGAGGAAATTGCTGATTTGCCCTAATTTTTATAAATTAGCTCAGGGTTTTTGAGTTATAAAAGCCAAGTTATTCGCAGGCATTTTATTAGTACTTAAATGAACTAATCCTGCTTCACGAAATAAATCCAACATATCTATGTCATTTTTGTATCCCAAATCGGGGTCAGAATTAATTAAACTATGGTGAAACTCCATATCATTTTTACTAATTAGCTTTCCCTCACGCATAAAAGGTCCATAGATAATTGAAAGTCCTTTAGGGCTTAGCGCCTTAGACACTTCCTTAACCAAGATCTTTGTTTCTTCGAAACTAATTAAATGCAGCAAATTCACCAAGAGAATGAGGTCTTGACCGTGATAATCAACAGCCCAACCTTCCTTGGTTGCATCTAACAGGCATGGAGGCTTGAGGTTTATTAAATGATGGTCATCGCTCCAGCATCGAATACTTTTAATACGAGTTTTATCAACGTCAGAGGGTTGCCAATTAAGAAGTGGCAAAGCAGCGGCGAGTTTTACAACATGCTGACCAGTACCACTGGCTATCTCCAGTGCATTTCCTGATTTGATTGCAGTATTTCTTACTAATTCGACAATAGGCTCGGCATTTCTAACGGCAGACGGTGAATTAAGGCGATTATCACCTTCCATATTTGCGAGACAGACTGTGGTAGGAATATTCTTTCTATAGCCCATCCAGCCATAGTGTTACAATAGTAGAAAAAATCAACAACTAAAAGAAAACCGAATACCTTTGATATCCAATCCAATCAAGTAGACAGTGAGAAAAAGTATTTTAAACAATATGATGACCACGTTGTAACTAAGGTCTTGTTTACGATGGTGAGCCCGACAGGGTTCGAACCTGTGACCCACTGATTAAAAGTCAGTTGCTCTACCAACTGAGCTACGGGCCCACACTTGAGTTTTATTATTTACTTACTATTTGGTCAAGTCTTCAATTATATTAAATGACGTTAAAACGAAATTAGGTTACTTATAGTTTAGAACATTACGGGGAAGTGATTGAAACTAAAATTCACCAAAATGCACGGTTGTGGAAATGATTTTGTAATTATTGATAATCGTGATCAAAAATTGGAACTAAATAATGATGAGATTAAACTGCTCTGTGACCGACACTATGGCATAGGATGTGATCAGCTTGTTGTTATAAATGATAACAATAAAAATAATGTCTCGGCTTATGCTCTTTTTTGGAATTCAGATGGCTCTGTTTCTGCTACTTGTGGAAACGCTACACGATGTATAGCCGCCATTCTATTTACGGAGACCAGAAAAGAAACACTTAATATTGAAACTCAAAATGGAATTATAGAGTGCCATAAAAAAAATAATGAATTGATATCGGTAAATATTGGTCAACCAAAGATAGCTTGGGATGAAATACCGTTGTCTAAGGAAGTCTCAACTTTAAGTCTTCCAATCGAAGGAGAGCCAACTGGAACAAACTTTGGCAACCCTCATTGTACTTTTTTTGTTGATAACTTGAGCAATTTAGATGTTCAAAGTAAAGGTCCTACTGTTGAGAATAATGCTTTGTTTCCTGAAAAAACAAACGTTCAATTCGTAAAAATCTTAAATAGAACTCATATCAAATTAAAGGTGTGGGAGCGTGGGTCAGGTATCACATTAGCATCTGGATCTTCCTCTTGCGCAGCAGTTGATGCAGGCATCAGAAAAGACCTACTTGACAATAGGGTTAAGGTAGAACTTGATGGAGGAACCGTCGAAGTAGAGAAAAAAGTGACCGGTGTATGGTTGACTGGGCCAACCAAGCATGTATTTTCTGGCATTTATAATTTGATTCGAAACTGAGTAGCGATGAAATTTAAAACTCTTGGATGCCGCCTAAATACTTTTGAGACTGAAACAATTAAGTCAATAACAGAAAAATTAGATTTTAAAAATCTTACATTCGTTAATACCTGTTCAGTAACAAAAGAAGCCTCCAAGAATAGTAAGAAATATGTTCGCCAGCTTAAAAAATCCTCCCCGCACAATACCGTTATTGTTTCAGGATGCGATGCGCATATTGAAAAAGACACTTACATGAATATGCCTGAAGTTGATGTAGTTGTTGGAAATGACGTTAAACTCGATGAGTCTATTTGGGGTGAAATTAAAAAAAGTGGGAGATCAGGTTTTTTGGGGGAATCGGTCAGGAAACTTAAAAAAGAGAAGACAAATATTCTTCCCAATTTCACTAAAAGATCTAGAGCCTATTTGGAAATTCAAAATGGATGCAACCACTCTTGTACTTTTTGTATTATTCCTCAAGGCAGAGGTCCTTCAAAATCCGTTCCTATGGACACGATTTTAGAAAAAACACGTAATCTCGTTAATAAAGGATTTAAAGAAATCGTTTTAACAGGTGTTGACATTACGTGTTGGGGATCAGATATCGCTGGAAATGACAAGCTTGGTGATTTAGTAAATAATATCTTAAATAAAACACCTAACTTACCTCGCCTAAGGCTTTCATCTTTAGATGTTAGTGAAATGGATGACAATCTCCTGCATGTTTTTAAAACCAATAAACGGATGATGCCACATCTCCACCTTTCTCTGCAATCAGGTAACAACCTCATACTAAAAAGAATGAAAAGAAGGCATTCCAGAGAGCAGGCAATTGATTTATGCAGAAACCTAAAGGCTGCCAGACCTGAGGTTACATTCGGTGCGGACCTAATTGCAGGCTTTCCTACTGAAAGCGATACAATGTTTTTAGATACTATTAAACTTGTCGATGAGTGTGATATAAGCTGGCTTCACATCTTTCCTTACTCTGGACGTCCAAACACCCCTGCGAGTCGCATGCCACAAGTCAATAATCATGAAATATCAAAGCGCTCAAAGGCCCTAAGACAATTAGCTCAGCAAAAAAAAGTACAGCATTTTGCAAAGCTAAAAGAAAAGACACTATCAGTTCTGATGGAGTCTGAATTCAAAGGTAGGGCTGAAGATTTCACTGAAATAACTACGAGCACCCCTCTCAAAACAGGGGAAATTTATCCACTTAAGGTGTATAACTACAGTTCTGACACCCTTATCGCAAAAGACTAGAGCGATAGGCACAGATATTTTAATTCCAAATACTCGTCAATCCCGTGATGCGATCCCTCGCGACCAAGTCCAGACTGCTTAACTCCTCCAAACGGAGCCACTTCTGTAGAGATTAATCCCGTATTTATGCCTACCATACCGTATTCCAAAGCCTCTGCTACTTTCCAAACACGCTTGAGATCTGATGCATAAAAGTACGAGGCCAGACCAAATATTGTACTATTAGCTTGTTTTATAACATCGTCTTCATCTTTAAATCGGAATAAAGGTGCAACGGGCCCAAAAGTTTCTTCTTCTGCAATTAACATCGACTTATCAACATTAGTTAGTACCGTTGGTTCAAAAAACGTGCCACCAATGCTATGTCTCTTTCCTCCGCATTGAGCTGTGGCTCCTTTATTTAGGGCATCTTCAATGTGCTCCTCAACTTTTTTAAGGGCTTCGTTCGTGATCAAGGGACCAAGGGTACTCGATGCAGCAAATCCGTCCCCTACTACCATTTTCGAGACGGCCTCTTCCAGCTTCCTGGCAAAGATATCATACACTCCATCCTGAACGTAGATCCGATTTGCGCAAACACATGTTTGCCCATTATTTCTGAATTTAGAAATTATCGCCCCCTCAACTGCCTTATCAATATCTGCATCATCAAATACAATAAATGGTGCGTTACCACCTAACTCCATGGACATCTTTAAAACTTGGTCTGCTCCTTGTTTTAACAGTTTTTTCCCAACTTCTGTTGATCCGGTAAAGGTTAGTTTTCGAATTTTATCATTTGAGCACAGTTCTTTGCCTATTTCGACGGGATCAGCGGTAGTTAGAACAGAGAATACTCCTTTCGGGATTCCTGCTTCTTCCGCAAGATCGCAAAGGGCCAGCGCGGATAATGGAGTGTCTTCTGGAGCTTTTGCTACAAAACAGCAACCAGCAGCCAGTGCTGGGCCTAATTTTCTGGTAATCATTGCATTAGGAAAATTCCAAGGCGTTACAGCAGCGACCACGCCCACCGGCTGCTTTAACACGATTATTCTTTTGTCTTCTTGGTGTCCGGGAATAGTTTCTCCGTAAACTCTTTTTCCTTCTTCGGCAAACCACTCGATAAAACTAGCTCCATAAGTAATTTCTCCCTTTGCTTCTGCCAACGGTTTTCCCATTTCAGCGGTAAGGATTGCAGCTAGATCATCAGCATTTTCTAACATTAATTTGCAGAATCTGTTTAGGATTATACTTCTCTCTTTCGCGGTCTTTTTACTCCAATTGGGAAAAGCTTCGTACGCAGCATCTATTGCAATTCTAGCATCATTAACATCTAAATCAGGAACATTTACTATTAGATTTCCATTAGAGGGATTAACCACCTCAAAAGTTTTTCCACTTTTTGCATCCACCCAAGTACCGTTTATGTATGCTTTGTTTTTAAGAAGGTTTTTGTTTTTTAGCATAACGCCGAGATTTGTATGATCTAACATTTTTGCGATTCCATTTTCAATTTTTCATTACTGTAATATAACCATTAAGTTATATAATATTACAAGTCCCTAGTTTGTCTCATGGCTTCAGATAAAACCATTACACAACTAACTACAACATTTAAAGATCGTCCTTTGCCTGGCATTTCTATGGTCACAGCATCATCCACCGTTTCGTGAACATATTCAGGAACGCCGGCGCTTTCTCTGCCTAGCAGTAATCTGTCATTTTTTCGAAATTTAAAATCCAAATAATTCTTTGAACTTTTTGTTGTCAGAAGAATCACTCTTGAATTTGGTCTTTCCTTTTTTTGCTGATCCTTAAATGCTTGGTAATCAATAAAGGTCCTAAAGTCTGCTTCGCTAATATAATCCATTGCGGTCCTTCTCAATTTCTTTTCAGAAAAAGCAAATCCGCATGGCTCTATTATGTCCAGTGGCACATTAAGACAAGCAGAAACCCTTAAAAGTGCTCCTAAATTTTGTGGTATATCTGGTTGAAAAATAGAAATTCTCATATATACACTATACATAAATTTTTTTATATATAGTGCGTCTTAAAGTCCGGTAGACAATCTGTTGAAAAATATTACATTTACATATATAAGCGGCGTAGGATACTGGGAATAGATCGGAATTTACATGGAAGACAACAAAGAGAATAAAAAGAGCAATAGGCGTGATTTTCTTTATATTTCAACCGCTGCTGTCGGGGCAATAACGGTTGGAGCAGCAACGTGGCCTCTAATAAACCAAATGAATCCTTCAGCCGATGTAGCAGCATTGTCATCTATAGAGGTAGATGTGAATGATTTAGAGCCAGGATCACAATTAACAGTAAAATGGTTGGGAAAACCCGTTTTTATCAGAAGGCGTACAGAAGAAGAGATTTCTGCTGCGCGAGAAGTGAACTTGGAAGATTTGCCTGACAAAAGTGCACAAAACGCTAATCTTAAAGACGGTGATGCATCAGATAAGTTCAGGACACTTGATGAAAACGGCGAGTGGCTGGTTATGATGGGAGTATGTACACATCTGGGATGCGTCCCGCTTGGTGATGCAGGAGATTTTGGGGGATGGTTTTGCCCTTGTCATGGCTCTCATTACGACACAGCTGGTAGAATTAGGAGAGGACCGGCTCCCACAAATTTACCCATTCCTGTTGCATCGTTGTCCGATGACGGAATATTAAAACTAGGTTAAGAGACAAAGGAAAAAAAAATGGGCGGCATACCACACGATAAATATGAACCAAAAAAAGGATTTGAAACTTGGTTGGATAAGAGACTTCCTGTCGGGAGACTTGTTTATGACACCTTAATGATTCCAACTCCAAAGAATTTGAACTGGATGTGGATATGGGGGATAGTTCTAACTTTTTGTCTCGTCCTCCAAATAATCACCGGTATTATTTTAGTGATGCACTATACGCCCCATGTGGATCACGCCTTTGACAGTGTTGAGCACATAATGCGTGATGTGAATGGTGGATGGGCCATTAGGTATATTCACGCTAATGGTGCTTCTCTGTTTTTTATAGCTGTCTACATGCATATCTTTAGAGGTTTATATTATGGTTCTTACAAAGAACCTCGGGAAGTAACTTGGATAATAGGTATGTTGATATATTTGGCAATGATGGCAACAGCTTTTATGGGCTATGTGCTTCCTTGGGGTCAAATGTCTTTTTGGGGCGCCACAGTTATTACCGGCTTGTTTGGAGCTATCCCGTTTGTAGGGGAATCACTACAGACGTGGCTTCTAGGGGGTCCCGCAGTAGATAATGCTACATTAACTCGGTTTTTTAGCCTACATTATTTGCTACCATTTGTTATTCTAGGATTAGTTGCTACACACATATGGGCTTTTCATACTACTGGAAATAATAATCCAACCGGTGTAGAAGTAAGGCGTGGATCTAAAGAAGAAGCGGAAAAAGACACTCTTCCATTTTTCCCTTATTTCGTAATGAAAGACCTTGTTGCGCTTGCGATTATCTTGGCAATTTTTGCTGCTATTGTGGGATTTATTCCAAATTATCTTGGGCACCCAGATAACTACATTGAAGCCGATCCTCTTGTGACACCAGCCCACATTGTTCCGGAATGGTACTTTTTACCTTTCTATGCGATTCTTCGTGCTTTCACTGCCGATGTGTGGATCGTTCAATTCACTTCATTCATATCAGGCGGAATAATCGACGCAAAATTCTTTGGAGTTCTCGCCATGTTTGGTGCAATTGCAGTAATGGCGCTTGCGCCATGGCTTGACACGTCTTCTGTTCGCTCCGGAAGATATCGACCTCAGTTCAAGTGGTGGTTTGCGCTGCTAGTTTTAGATTTTTTTGTTCTGACCTGGGTAGGCGCTAAGCCCGCAGAACAACCCTATTCCACAATATCACTTATCGGGTCTAGTTATTGGTTTGCTTACTTTTTGATAATACTTCCCTTACTAGGGGTCACTGAAACTCCAGATGAGGAACCCAAAACAATTGAGGAAGATTGGAACAAGAAATTGGAAAAAAGTGAACCAAAGAAAAGTTCACCCAACGGAGGTGTTTATGAACCTGCAGAATAACACTTTAATAAAGGGCGTTATTTGTAACCTTGTCCTAGTAGCTCAGCTAATCTTTGTAGGTCAGGCCTACTCCGCTGGTCCAGTTGGAAAGATCGATAACGTTAATTTTTCATTTGAAGGCGTATTTGGGACATATGATAAAAAGCAATTGCAGCGTGGGCTTCAAGTCTTCACTGAAGTGTGCGCAGGATGTCATGGACTGACACACGTAGCATATCGTAATCTTGGTGACAAGGGTGGACCTGAACTACCTCCTGAACAAGTCAAAGCATATGCTGCTCAATTTGATGTTTATGACCCTGACATTGACGATGATAGAAGCGCAGTTCCATCTGATTACTTTAGCGGATCAATGGTGGAAAACGCTCCCAATTTAAGTCTTATGGCTAAAGCGCGTGTGGGGGGGGCAGAGTACATTGTTTCACTCTTGAAAAGTTATACCGAAGAAGAAAAAGAGCAAGCAGGCTCAGTTTTATATGGCAACAAATTGTATCCAGGTGGATGGATTGCTATGTCCCAGCCTCTTTGGGGTGATGATGTAGAATATATGGATGGGACTGAAGCTACCCTCCAGCAAGAAGCTGAAGATGTAGCCGCTTTTTTAATGTGGGCTGCAGAGCCAAAGCTGAACGTGAGAAAGGAAACGGGCTTTAGGGCGGTACTACTCCTATTGCTTCTTTCTGTATTATTATATTTTACGAATAAAAAGCTTTGGGCGCCACACAAGCACAAAAAAGCTTAATTTAGTAGGCAGTAAGCTTTTTTCATCTATTATTGATATATTTACTGACAAAATCTAAATAGAAAGATTGTTGGAAATGTCGATTAATTCATTTGGCCACTTATTTAAAGTAACTACCTGGGGGGAAAGCCACGGGAGTGCAATTGGAGCAACTGTTGATGGATGCCCACCTGGAATAGAACTTAGTGAAGCCGATATACAACCATGGTTAGACAGAAGAAGGCCAGGCCAAAGCAAATATACGACCCAGAGAAAAGAATTGGACAAGGTTAAGATACTTTCAGGAACATTTGAAGGCGTAACCACAGGCACTCCAATTCAACTATTCATTGAAAATCAAGATCAACGATCAAAGGACTATAGTGAAATTGCAAATACATTTAGACCAGGTCACGCTGACCTTACATATCAGCTAAAATATGGAATAAGAGACTACAGAGGAGGCGGAAGATCTTCTGCGAGAGAAACAGCATCAAGAGTAGCAGCAGGAGGGGTGGCTAGAAAAATACTAGCAGATATGGCTCCAGACATAGAGATAACAGGTTATCTGATCCGAATTGGAAAATTGGAAATTGATAGAAAAAAATTTTCTGAAACTACAATTCAAGAAAATGACTTTTGGTGTCCTGACAAGAATATGGTTCCGAATTGGGAGAAATATATAAAAGATCTTCGTAAAAGTGGTAATTCTGTTGGTGCAATGATTGAAATCATTGCTAAGGGCGTACCCGCAGGGCTGGGAGCGCCCTTATATGCAAAGATGGACTCAGATCTAGCAAGCGGTCTGATGTCTATAAATGCTGTGAAAGGTGTTGAAATAGGCATTGGTATGCAAGCTGCTGAGATTGAAGGAATAGAGAATGCTGATGAAATCTTTTTGGAGGGCGATAAAATCTCTTTTACATCCAATAATGCGGGAGGTGTTCTGGGTGGTATAACTTCGGGTCAGGATATTGTTACAAGATTTGCTGTTAAGCCAACTTCATCAATTTTAAGCGAGAGAAAGTCAATTACCAAAGACGGATCTTCAACCACGGTTTCGACAAGAGGAAGACATGATCCGTGCGTAGGAATAAGAGCAGTGCCAGTAGGAGAAGCTATGGTAGCATGTATTATTTTGGATCATTTTTTGCTACACAGGGGCCAAATTGGGCCCAATTCTGGCACTATATTATAGCTATTAGCACTTTTTTAAATGTACGAAGATTTCCTGATTGCCTTTTTTTCCGGTGATATACGCTTTTCTGTACTTTTCAAAATATAAGCTACTCTTTTCCAAGGACTTCAGGAAATGACCAAGTATTTTCTGAGTGTCTATCTCCTTTTTTACTACGCCATTTTTTGAAATATTCTGTTTCCCAACTTCGAATTGCGGTTTATATAATAAAATAATATCCCCCCCTGTTCTTGCAACAATTTCTATATCTTTAATAATTTTTGATAATGAAATAAAGGCAACATCTACAACCACTATGTCAAAGGAATCTTTTAGTCTTGATGAAATGTCTCTTATATCCGTTTGTTCTAATACAGAAATTCGTGAGACATTTCTTAGACTTGAATGAAGCTGATCCGTTCCTACGTCAACTGATGTAATTTTTTCTGCTCCCTCATAAAGCAGAACTTGTGTAAAGCCTCCAGTGGACGAGCCTACATCCAAGGCAGTTTTACCCTCAACCTTCACCTCAAAACTTTTTAGTACTTCAAACAATTTTTTTCCTGCTCGACTTACCCACTGCTTTTGATTAACTATAGAAACGCTTGATCCTGATGTAATTTCTTTTGCAGGTTTGTTACATATTTTTCCATTTAATAAAACTAATCCTTCCTTTATCAGCTCCTGGGCCCTATTTCTTGACCCTGCCAGACCCAATTCCATAATATGTTGATCTAATCTTATTTTCATTTATCTAAAAGTACTTCGTATGCTATCTTATTAATAGCATTGTCTTTTAAAGATTAAAAACATTGGAAATATGATGATAGGTCAGCAACAAAAAGATCAGGCAGAAAAATGGTTCAAAGATTTAAGAGATAAAATTTGCGAAGAGTTTGAAATATTAGAAGAAGATCACTTAAAGTTGGATCCCAAGAGTGATATGGCAGCAAAAAAAATTTGAGAGAAAGAGTACAATAAGAGAAACAGACGACAAAGAAGATGGCGGTGGGGGCGTCATGGCAACGCTTAAAGATGGTCGAATATTTGAGAAAGTAGGCGTAAATGTTTCTGCAGTATATGGAAAACTGGCACCAGAAGCACAAAAAAGTATTACAGCTAGAAAAGCTATCCCCGAGCTCAAAGATGACCCAAGATTTTGGGCCTCAGGCATCAGCCTTGTAGCACATATGAGAAATCCTCATACACCTGCCATACACCTCAATACAAGAATGTTTTGGACACCTTATGCGTGGTGGTTTGGAGGAGGTACCGACTTAAATCCTTCAATCGAAAATGACGACGACACAAAATTCTTTCATCAAACTCTGAAAAAAAAATGTGACAAGCATAATCAGAGTTACTACAAAAAGTTTAAGGATTGGGCTGATGAATATTTTTTCATACCGCATAGAAAAGTTGCAAGAGGAGTAGGTGGAATATTTTTTGATGATCTCTGCACTGGTGACTGGGAAAAGGATTTTTCTTTCACCAGAGATGTTGGAGAAGCATTTATTGAAGCTTACATACCAATAGTAAAAAAACACTATTTGAAAAATTGGACACCACAGGATAAAAAAATTCAAGAAAAAAAAAGGGGCCTTTACGCTGAATTTAACTTAGTTTACGACAGAGGCACAAAGTTTGGCTTACAGACAGGACACAATATAGATGCAGTATTAATGAGCTTACCTCCGACAGCAAAGTGGGTTTAGCTCGACAAACTTAGCAACTTTTCCTTAGATGCTTTGAACCCAGAACTTATCCAAAACGTTTCCATTAGCTTTATTTTTTCTTTAGTTATATTTAAGTTTTTCGTCAAAGGATTAACATCTGAGAACTTTATTGGAAAAATTTTTCTAGATGCGTTTTTTATTTTCTCTATATCTTTAGCCTTTATAATAAGTCCTTCTTTTATTTCTTTTATTATAAGCAAATCTATGCTGGCTCTTTCACCAAATTTATACCCTAGATAATTAGGATTATGGTCCAGACCCAATAGATTAGTTAATTGATTGAAATATTTTTTTTCTCTTTTTGTCATAAGAGGAATAGACGTTTTTATGTCGAGAGCTAATAATCTCCTTACCAAAGATGGTGTCAATTTATATCTATTCTCCAATTTTTCTAATTTTAAGAGTGCAGCTTGAGAATAAATTCCCAACAATTTTTTATAAAGATCCACTTTGTTCATGAGTATCAGAGCGAAAGTTGGAGACCTAGCAAGAAGTATTTTTCTAATCTCTGAAGCCACCCTTTCATAACTTAGGTCACTTATTCCATTTATATGCTTTTTGATAATCGGTAAATTTTTTGAAGCGACATTTTCATCTTTTAAATCTAAGACTGCAACAAACCGAAAAAATCTTAGTATCCTTAAATAATCTTCTTTTATTCTAAACTCAGGATCACCTATAAAATCTAACTTTATTTTATTTAAATCTTCTAAATTGCCTAATGGATCGATTATTTCCCCACTATGGGAACAATAAATAGCGTTAATAGTAAAGTCACGTCGTTTTGCATCCTCTTCAATATTTTCAACAAGCTCTATATCAGCTGCCCTACCGAAAGTTCGGATGTCTTTCCTAAAAGATGTTATTTGGAAGTTTCTTTTTTGGTTGCTAACTGTCAAGCAGCCGTACTTTAGTGCTCTATCATCAAACCCTATTTGGTTCTTATCAAGAATTTGTTTTAATTGCTCAACGCTCAAAGAAGTAGTTAAATCAATATCGTTAAAGTTTTTATACCCGAGTAATAAATCCCTAACAGCTCCTCCAACAATATAGCATTCCTTTCCTGATGAACTAAGTAGACGCATAAGTTCCTTTAGCTCTGAACCGAAAACCTTTTTCACATTCACTTTTTTCATATGATATCTCTAACTTGAGAAAATTTTTGAGAAATTATAAAGAATTCTTGCTGTCGCTCCCCAAATATAATACGGCCCATAAGGTACAGCCAAAAATGATCTTTTTTCTCCATTCCAAGTAAAGGAATGCTCCGAATATCTTCTACTCCCCAATAAAAACTCAAGTGGTACTTTAAATACTTCGGACACCTCCTCTGAGCTATTTATTTGAATTTTATATCCACTTACAATTCCTATAAACGGAAATATCCTGAAACCAGTTACTGTTTCATGTGATGGTAAAGAACCGATTAGAAATACATTTGGGGAGCTTAAACCGATTTCTTCAAAAGCTTCTCGTATCGCTGTAACGTCGAGAGTTTTATCTTCATCCTCAAACTTGCCTCCCGGAAAAGAAATTTGTCCCGAATGCTTTTTCATATTCATTGAACGGCGAGTGAGAATAACTTGCCACTTAGAATTTTCAAATTGTAAAGGAACAAGGACTGAAGCAGGGTGTAAATTTATATTTGTTCTGTTTTGCTTAAGATGTAGATCAAAAGTGGTATCCGCTTTTCTCGTAAAATCATTATGATAGTCCGTAGGGTTGATAACACCTCTTATTTTTTCTATTACTTCTTCTTTATTTGAAAAGTCAACCTTCATAATAGTCAAGAATTTGCTTAAGTGAAAACTGAAATTTTCGTCCACAGAATTGGCAGTTTGCAGAAATTTTTTGCTTCTTATCACACATATCTTCTAGCTGCTCTTTTGGATACTTAGATAAAGTGTAGAGTAGTGTTTTTCGTTTACAAGAGCATCCAAATTTTATCTTTGTCTCTTTAAATACCGTTAATGCGCTGTGTTGGAAAATATTATCCAAAAATTGATATTGATTAAACTCTGCATTCATTGAATCTTTTATTTGTTCAGTTATTCTTTCCTTTAAATTATCCCAGCTTTTGTCATCAATATATTTTTTATCATGCTCGTCTGGCAATGCTTGCAACATAAACCCAGAGGCAATCCAATTCCTTCCATTTTTTGCACTATGCTTCTTTGTAATATTCAAGTCAAAGAGCGTTTTAAGTTGTTCTGACTGAAAAAAATAATTTTCGGCTGATTTACCGAGACTGCCTTCGATAATTGGAGTTATGCCCTGATATGGCTCCATATTTTTCCCTTGATCAATAGTAATTGCGAATAATCCTGTATCGAGATTTAAGTGCATAGCTTCTTCATCATAATCTGCATATGCTCTTATATTTGCAGGCTTTCCTTTCTCCTTTGGGGCATAATAATCTGTTGCCAACAACTTGATACTCTCATTACCTCTTATCTGTAATGAAAGTCTCCATCTTATTTTAATCATCTCGCCTATTAAAACAGTAAGTAGTAGTGCTTCGAATAGGAGTTTACAAACTTTATCAGGGAAGCGATGATGCCTTATTACATCTGAAGCTAACTTCTCTATGCGTGCAAAGCGACCTCTTAGATTTTTATCATCAATCTGGAAAGGTAAAATAGAGTCTGAAAAATTGTTTTTCATATAATTTATTTTTGTTTTGTGGTTATTGATGTTTATTTAATATTAAATACGAAAACAACAATAATTCGGTAGTACGCGTTGAAGCAGTTTGGTGAAAAAGTTAATTACAAAATTAAATACAAGAGAAGAATTGGTGCCTATGGTATTATTTTGCAAAAGAATGACTTAATTTTAACAGAGCAAATAACTAAAGAAAATGGTATAGAGCTTCAATTACCTGGAGGAGGCTGTGATGAGGGAGAGTCCCTCATTCGTGCTCTTTATCGAGAGGTATTAGAAGAAATTGGTTGGGGCATTAAAGTTCTTAAAAAAGAAGGAATATTCCAACGCTTTACATACATGCCAGAATATAAAATTTGGGCCCATAAAATCTGCCATATTTACCGCTGTGTCGCAACGATAAGAAAAACTGAACAACTAGAGGAAAATCATCGTTTCATAATTATGAACAAAAAAAAAGCTATAGAAAAAGTTGTGGATACTGGGTTCAAATATTTTATTCAAAACATTTAGCTATTTTACTAGGAGCTTTCTTAGGAGCTCAATTGTTGGCCAACTGTCTGCTGAAAGACCAAATTCTAATTGAACCGACCTAACAGCCTGTCTAGTCTTTGCACCTAATATTCCGTCTACTTTTCCAACGTCATAACCTTTAGATCTCAGAACGTTTTGTAATTTTATCATTTGTTCAATATCTAAAATATCAGCTGGGTTGTTATGCTTATATTTTTTTGCTCCACCAAGTCTCTTAGCTAAGTGAGCAGCTGTAACGGTATAGATGAAGCTGTCGTTCCATTTCAAATAAATTTCAAAATTTTCAAATGCCAGAAATGCTGGGCCTTTCTTTCCCTGCGGTAATAAAAGCGTTGAATAAAGGTTTTCATCTATTTCCAATTTTTCTTTTCTTAATTTTAGGCCTACGTTTTGCCAATCTTTAAGCGCTCTTCCTCTCCTAAATCCCGCTAATTCCCAATAAAAGTCTTTTGGTAATATCACTTCCTCTAACCAAGCCTCCCCTTTTACCCAACCCATATGGTTTATCAAATTGGCTGCTGTTAAAATGGCATCTTCAGGCGTTTCCTTTAAAGAAATCTGACCGTCCTTATTGCCGTCAATACCAAATTCCAAAATATCCAACGGTAACATCTGAACTTGCCCTATTTCTCCTGCCCAAGCTCCTGTTGTATCGTAATCAATATCGCCACGCTCAATCAATTGTATTGCTGCTATGAACTCAGGCTGAAAGAGCTCGGGCCTTCTACAATCAAATGCCAGGGAAGCTAAGGAATTAAGAGTATTAAAATCACCTTGAACGGCTCCATAATCGGTCTCCATAGCCCAAAAAGCCGTAATCACTTCTTTTGGCACTCCATATACAGCTAATGCTTTATCAAAAACAGCTTGGTATTTTTTAAATTTTTTTTTCCCGTTTACCAATCTGTATTCATTTATTGCACTTTTGGAAAAATCAAGGAAGCTCAATTTGAAACTTCTTTGTTGTCTATCAAGTTTAATAATCTTTGGATTAAATTTTGCTAGTCTAATGGTTTTTTTTACTACTTCAGGACTTACACCGATACCAATTGCATACCTTTCTGCTTCTTTTAAAAAATCACTAAAATCTCCTCCACAATTAGTAAACGTTTTGCCCAATACAACTGAAGGCAAGCTAAATATCAGTAAAAAAGCTAAAGTTTTAAGGTTGGATTTCATGTATTTAACTACCTCAAGTTTAAAACATTTAACATGTCGTATAGACCTGGTTCCTTTTCTTTAGACCACAAGGCTGCTTTTATTGCTCCGTTTACAAAAATATCTCTGGAGAATGCTTCATGTTTAATAGATATTCGTTCCGAGTCAGATGTAAAAGAAGCTTCGTGTTCACCCACTACACCACCACCCCTAAGGGAAGCAAAACCTATTGAGCCTTTTTCTCGACCAGCTGATATGCCATCACGTAACGCTACTCTTAATTCTGACAGACTTTTTCCTTTCCCTCTAGCTGCCGCTTCACCTAACATTAAAGCAGTTCCAGAGGGCGCATCAACCTTATCTCGATGATGCATTTCCAAAATTTCTATATCAAAATCTAGGTCTAGAGAAGATGAAATCTTCTCGACAAAGCTAGTTAATACATTTATTCCTAGGCTCATATTTCCAGCCTTAACAATCACTACCTTCTTTGCATACTCAGCAATCTCATTTTCTTGTCCTAAGTTGAATCCGGTTGTTCCAATTACATGGGCTGTATCAGTCTGTGCGCAAGTCTTGGCACACTCCAATGAGGTATCTGGCATGCTAAAATCGATAACAGCTTCTGCACCCTCTAAAGCCAATTTTAAATCATCCGTTATCAAAACATTATTCGCTCTACCTAGAAGTTTTTCTCCACAATCTTGTCCTATCCAATCGTGCCCTTTATGCTCCACAACAGAGTGTAGGTCTATGGCAGAAGATTCAGAAATTTTTTTTATTATTTTAGATCCCATTCGACCTGAAGCTCCCAAAACACTTACCTTGAAATGATTTTTCATATTTTCCTCAACAAATAATTGAATAATCTTCAATTTAATTTTAGTAGTTAGTATAGACCAATCGTTGTACTGGATGAAGCTAATATGCAAAAAAGAAAAAATAAAGGTAGGTTTAAAGACGAGGCTTCTCAAAGACAACTGAGGGTCTCCGAGTTAATAAAAAGAAATATTGCCAAAATATTAATTGACTCTAATTTTTACGATCAAGATAGGAAGAATTATTCGGCATCGGTTACTGAGGTACGCTGCTCTGCAGACCTAAAGATAGCAACAGTTTATGTGCATCCTATGGATAAGATACACTCGCAGGACCTAACTGCTTTTCTCAGTAAAAATAAAAATGCCATCAGGCACGCTCTTGGAAAAGAGGTGTCTTTGAAATATTTGCCGGATTTAAGGTTTAAAGAAGACACACTTTTTGAACAAATAGAAAAAACTAACAAAATTTTTAGAGCTCTTGAAAAAGATTAGGAAGGCAGTGCACAAGAATATATTAAACGGATGGCTATTAGTGAATAAACCAGCCGGCATTACATCTGCCGACGTCGTTAGGGTTTTAAAGAGAAAAATGAACCCAACAAAGATTGGTCACGCTGGAACTCTAGATCCTGACGCTACGGGATTGATACCATTAGCATTAGGTGAAGCCACTAAGGCCATTCCATATCTCCTTAAATCAAAAAAAAAGTATGAAGCTACTTTTTTGTATGGTGTGAAAACTGACACAGATGACGCTTCTGGGAAAGCTCTCAAAGCCTCATTCTACGTTCCAAGAAAAAATGAAATATTGGAAGCGCTTAAATATTATTCAAAGGTCATTTTTCAAATCCCCCCTAAAGTCTCAGCCGTAAAAGTTGAGGGGAAAAGAGCTTACAAACGTTTTAAAGCCAACGAAAATTTCCAGCTTTCTGCAAGATGTATAAAGGTATATGAGCTTTCATTACAATCTTACGATGACAAGGGTACGGCCCTTGTTCACTTTGAATGTAGCAAGGGTGGGTATGTAAGAGCCATAGCAAGAGATATAGGTGATTTCATTGGGTGTTTCGGATACGTAAGAGACTTGATTCGCCTAGAGTATGGTCCTTTTAAAGTTACAGAGGCATGCCATCTGTCCAAATTATTAGACCTTTCTAAAGAGAGTTTAGAGTCAAATTTAAAGGACATCGAGATAGGTATCCCAGACCTACAAATTTTTGAATGTCCTATGGATGATTTAAAAAAGCTGGAAAATGGTCAACCAATAGAATGTCCAACGACCGTCAGTCTAATTGAAGGAGAAGAGCTCATTGCAAAATATAAAGGAAGGGTTGCAGCCATTCTTTTCAAGGATGGATCATTTTTGAAAGTAAGAAGAAAATTTAACACATAATCATCACGATGAAAAAAAGCAAGATCACAGCTAATTCAGTATTATTTATTTTTTTCTTTATTTTTTTGTAAAATCACACTAAGAACTATTCACGTAACCAACCCTAACTGGACGACATCCTGGTAGGATAGAAAAATGGAGAATAACGATGTCGATTACGCAACAAGACAAAAAGACTTTAATTGAAGACTACGCAACAAAAAAGGGGGATACTGGCTCACCTGAAGTTCAGGTAGCGATATTGACCAAGAGAATTGTCAATTTAACAGAGCATTTCAAAACTCATAAAAAGGATAATCATTCTAGAAGAGGCCTTTTAAAAATGGTTTCTTTAAGACGCAAACTTTTGGACTATGTGCGAGAGAAAGACGAGAATCGCTACAAGGAACTAATTAAAAGACTGGAAATTAGAAGATAAAATATTCCGTTTTTTGTCCGTAAAATTTACCAAAACAAAGGCAAGATATGTTTAATGAAATAAAGAAGACTATTGAGTGGGGACACGATAAGTTAACACTAGAAACTGGCAAGATAGCCAGGCAAGCAGACTCGACCGTAATAGCAACATATGGTGAAACGGTAGTTATGGCTGCCGTTGTATACTCAAAGGAGTCAAAGGCTGATCAAGATTTCTTTCCCTTAACCGTTAATTATCAAGAAAAGTATTATGCTGCGGGAAAAATTCCAGGAGGATTTTTCAAAAGAGAGGCTAGACCGACAGAAAAAGAAACTTTGACCAGTCGTTTGATTGATAGGCCGATACGACCGTTATTTGTCGAGGGGTTTAAAAACGAAGTACAAGTAACATGTACCGTTCTCAGTCATGACCTGGAGAACGACCCCGATATAGTAGCAATGATAGCAGCCTCTGCGGCCTTAACACTTTCAGGAGCTCCTTTTCTAGGTCCAATCGGAGCTGCCAGAGTAGGTTTTGTTAATGACTCTTATGTTCTCAATCCTTCAGTAGATGATATGGATAATTTAAAAGAAAACAACGAGCAAAGACTTGATCTTGTAGTTGCTGGAACCAAAGATGCAGTAATGATGGTAGAATCCGAAGCTTACGAATTATCGGAAAAAGAAATGTTAGGAGCGGTAAAGTTTGGGCATGAACAGATGGCATCAGTAATTGACATGATTATTGATCTGGCAAAAGAGGCTGCAAACGAACCCTTTTCTTTTGAGTATCAGCTTAACGACAAATTATATAACAAGATATCCAAATCGGGAGCCAAAGATCTAAAGAAAGCTTTTGAAATATCTGAAAAAAAAGAACGACAAGCTTCAGTGGCGTCAGCGATAGAGAAAATCAAAAGTTCCCTGACTGATGAAGAAAATGAAGGTAA
>CACGMO010000025.1 GCA_902574225.1 uncultured Alphaproteobacteria bacterium | reverse complement strand
AACTTAAATATGACAAGATTAGCAAAATACTCTGCCGACCTTTATGTGAACTTAGAAAAAGAAACAGGGGTTTCTACAGGGGTAAAACAAAATGGATCGTTAACGGTAGCACTTACAGAGCACCGTCATGAAGAAATTCTGAGACAATCATCGATAGCAAAGTCATTTGATGTAGACGTCAATGAGATTTCCATTTCCGAGTTGAAGTCCTATCATCCATTTTTAAATGTCGACGGAGTAAAGGGTGCCGTCCATCTCCCACTAGATGGTCAAGGCGATCCCGCAAATATTGCAATGGCACTAGCAAAAGGAGCTCGAGATTTAGGAGTAAAAATTTTTGAAGATACAAAAGTAACTGGGTTAAACACTCATAATAATTCAGTTAGTGGCATTTACTGGCTGAATAAAGATGGAAAAGGGCTTATCAAAACTGAAAATGCTGTAAATTGTGCTGGAATGTGGGCAAGAGATTTTGCTGAAAGCCAGGGGGTTACCGTTCCGCTCCATGCCTGTGAACATTTCTATATCGTAACTGAACCAGTCAAAAACCTAAGTACTTTGCCCGTATTAAGAATGCCAGATGAACAAACTTATTACAAAGAGGATGCAGGTAAATTTTTAGTTGGAGCCTTCGAACTTGAAGCAAAACCATGGGGTATGGATGGAATAGATGAAGATTTCTGCTTTGACCAATTACCGGAAGATCTAGATCACTTTGAACCTATATTGGAGAAAGCTATAAAGCGAATTCCCATATTAGCAAAATACGGTATTAAAACATTTTTCAATGGCCCAGAGAGCTTTACTCCGGATGATAAATACTATTTGGGGGAAGCTCCCGAACTAAAGGGTTTTTGGGTCGCGGCTGGATATAATTCAATTGGAATCGTCTCTTCGGGAGGTGCTGGGATGGCCTTGGCACAGTGGATCGACCAAGGATCACCTCCCTTTGACCTATGGGACGTTGATATTAGGAGAGCCCAACCGTTCCAAAGAAACCGTCTCTATTTGAAAAACCGGGTAAAGGAAACATTAGGATTATTGTTTGCAGATCATTTTCCTTATCGACAGTTTGAAACATCTCGAGGGGTCAGAAGATCACCATTGCACGAGCATTTAAAAAAGGAAAATGCTGTTTTCGGTGAACTCGCGGGATGGGAAAGAGCCAATTGGTTTTCTATTGGTAGCCAGGAAAAAAGATACATCTACGATTGGAAAAAACAAAATTGGTTTGAAAACCATAGACTAGAGCATTTAGCAATTCGAAATAATGTTGGACTAGTAGATATGAGCAGTTTTGGAAAAATAAGAGTTGAGGGAAGTGATGCCCTTTTGTTTTGCCAAAGAATTTGTGGAAATAACGTCGATGTAGAAATTGGGAAAATAGTTTACACCCAAATGCTCAATTCAAAAGGTGGTATTGAAAGCGACCTGACAGTCACTCGTTTAAAGCAGAATTGTTTTTTATTTGTAGTACCCGCTACAACTCTAGTGCGAGATCTGAGTTGGCTGAGACGCCACACAGAAGACTTTAATATCGTATTAACTGATGTTACTTCATCTGAAGCCGTTTTGGCATTAATGGGGCCTAATTCAAGAAAGCTATTATCAGACATATCACCAAATAAATTTGATAACAAAAATCATTCCTTTGGCTTAGCCAAGGAGATCGAAATAGGATATGGTTTAGCTAGAGCACATCGAATAAGTTATGTTGGTGAATTAGGTTGGGAACTTTATGTTAGTTCAGAGCAGGCATGTCATGTATTCGAAACAATCCGAGAGGCAGGAAAAAAATATGAGCTAAAGCTCTGTGGGCTCCATAGCTTAGATAGTTGTAGAATAGAGAAGGCTTATCGCCATTTTGGCCATGATATTACCGATGAAGATCATGTTTTGGAGGCAGGGCTCGGTTTTGCTGTAAAAACAGATAAAGATGATTTTATAGGTAAAGAGGCAGTTATAAGGAAAAACAATAAGGGGTTAGAAAAATATCTCTATCAATTTCAATTAGAAGATCCAGCACTATTTCTTTTTCATAATGAACCGATTTATCGGGATGGCGAACTCGTTTCTCATTTAACTTCTGGTAATTACGGTCACTTTTTGGGATCAGCTGTAGGCATGGGTTATATTCCATTAAAAGAAGAAACTAAAGAATCAGTTGAAACCTCTGATTTTCATATTGAAATTTCAGGTACTATGGCGAAGGCAAAAATTTCGTCAAGGCCACTTTATGACCCTAGCTCAGAAAAAATTAGGGTCTAATTTATTACAAGTAATGAGGGGAAGAGATAAAGGTAACTAAATGAAGAGGGTAAGTCTTTAATATGCCTATAAGAGGATTTCTATATCTGAGAAAATGAGCCTTACAAAAACGAAAGTCAATAAGCTAAGCAAAAAAGAATTTAGTAACATGTATAAAAAAAACCTTTTAAATACCCTACTTCTTATTTTTTTGTGCTCGTGTTCGTCAAATCTAAACCGTGAAATAATAAGACTCGACCCAACTAATGAAAAGTACCATACGCCAGGATGTAGAGAAATTAGGAAAAAAATACTGGATCAAAAAAGTGATCCCAGTGAAAGCGTCGCACGTGGCGCTTTGTCTACCTATTTTTTGGGGCCAATAAGTCTACCTGCTTTGGGTTTTTTGGAAATAAACTCAGAGGAATATAAGAAGAGTTTGATAGCTGAACTTAAAAGAAACTGTTATTAATAGAGTGTTAATTTTAAAAAGGGAATAAGGTTTGATTAATACAAAACAAATTCGGGAATCTGTAGCAACAATTTGCCAGAAATATGGAGAAGAATATTGGCGTGGTTTAGATAAGAAAAAAGAATACCCTACAGACTTTGTTAAGGAAATGACGACAAGCGGTTTCTTAAATATACTTATTCCACAAGAATATGGTGGCGCTGGACTGGGATTAAAAGAAGCATGTGTTGTTTTGGAAGAACTTAGTCTTCAAGGTGCACATGCTGGTGCGTGTCATGCTCAGATGTACGTTATGGGTACCCTTTTAAGACATGGGTCGGATAAACAAAAAAAAGAATATCTTCCAAAAATATCGTCTGGTGAGCTAAGGCTTCAGAGCTTTGCCGTAACAGAGCCAAACTCAGGAACGGACACAACTAGTATCAAAACCATGGCAAAAAAAACTAATGATGGCTGGATTATCAATGGGCAAAAAGTCTGGATTAGTCGAGTGGAACACTCTGACCTAATGATCCTTCTTGCACGAACTAAACCACAGGGAGCTCTCCCCAAAAAGACTGATGGATTTTCCGTTTTCCTTATTGATATAGAACAAGCTAAGGAAAGTGGCCTTAAAATAGTTAAGATTGACTCTATGATTAACCATCACTCCTGTGAATTATTTTTTGATGATGTTTTCATTCCAGATGAAAGCATAATTGGTGAAGAAGACAAGGGCTTCCGAGCAATTATGGATGGTATGAATGCCGAAAGAATTCTTATAGCATCAGAGTGTATTGGAGATGGTAAATATTTTATAGAAAAGTCTGTTAACTACGCCAAAACTAGAAAAATTTTTAATAGAGAAATTGGCATGAATCAGGGAATTCAATTTCCAATAGCGGAGTGCTATTCCCAAATCGAAGCCGCATCGCTTATGGTCGATAAAGCTGCCACGCTTTTCGACGAGGGTAAAAAATGTGGTGCTGAGGCTAATATGGCAAAAATGTTGGCGGCTGATGCTAGTTGGAAAGCAGGCACTACAGCAATGGAGACATTTGGTGGCTTTGGCTTTAGTAAAGAATACGATATTGAGAGAAAATTCAGAGAAACGCGCCTTTATCAAACAGCTCCCGTATCGAGGAACTTAATACTTAGCTATATTGCTGAGCATGTTTTAAATCTTCCAAGAAGCTTTTGAAATGAGTTTACCACTTGGTGGAATATTAGTGGTATCAATGGAACAAGCTGTGGCTGGACCTTTTTGCTCTAATAGACTTAAGTTAGCGGGCGCCCGGGTGATTAAGATTGAGAGAAAGGATGGTGGGGATTTTGCTCGGGGTTATGACATAGCTGCTGACGGAGAAAGCTCATATTTCATATGGCTGAACCAAGGTAAAGAAAGCATCGCGCTCGACCTAAAGACAAAGAGTGATAGACACATATTCCTAAATATGGTTGCTAAAGCGGATATTTTTATTCAGAATTTTTCTCCGGCAACTGTAACTAAATTGAGCATCGATAGCTCCAGTTTAAAATCTATTAACCCAAGACTTATCTGTTGCGATATATCTGGTTATGGAGAGGCTCCTGAAATGATGACAAAAAAATCCTATGATTTACTAATTCAAGCGGAAAGTGGCCTTATAGATGTCTCTGGATCACCGGAGGGACTTGGTAGGATAGGAGTCTCAATTTGCGATATTGGTGCAGGAATGGCGGCACATGCAGGCATTGTAGAATCTTTGTTATTAAGAGAACGTTTTAATAAAGTTAAGGATGTTAAGATTTCTCTTTTTGATGTTGCTGCTGACTGGATGACTGTTCCATATATTCATAGCAAATACGGAGGGGCTGCTCCCAAAAGGGTTGGTCTAAAGCATCCTTCTATCGCACCTTATGGTGCTTTCCTGTGCTCGGAAAATACTAGCTTTATCATTTCAATTCAGAACGAAGTGGAGTGGAAAAGATTTTGTTTAGAGGTTCTTAAATCACCTGCTCTGGCAGAAGAAAATAAGTTTTCTAGCAATACACTCAGAGTAAAAAACAGGGATCTATTAGATGAAACAATTCAGTCTATCTTATTTTCACTTACCGATGAAACTCTTAAAAATAGGCTTGAAGACGCGTCAATTGCGTATGGAAGATTAAATACTGTTAAGGATCTAGAAAGGCATTTGGCATTGAAAAAAATAAGTGTGAGAAATTCACTTGATAACAGTTTAACAATTCCTTCTCCGCCCCTAATTTGGGAGAATTCAGAAAAAAAAGCTCCTAAATTTAATCAACACAATGAACAATTGAGAAAAGAATTCAGTGATGCAAAAAAATAAACATATTTTTGTTTTTGGAATTTTTGCGGTGGATTTATCTTTCTATGTTGATAAGAAAGTAAAACCTGGAGAAACCATTATTGCTAAAAGTTCGAACATAGGCCCTGGCGGCAAAGCCTCAAATCAAGCAATATCAGCAAGAAAACTTGGAGCATCCACCACACTAATTACTCGATTAGGTAATGATAATTTTTATAGCTATGCACATGATATTTGGAGAAGAGAGAAACTCTTTGCAAGTACATCAATTGACAAAAATTTGCCTACCGGTATGGCAGGAATATTTATTGATGATAAAACCGGTGAAAATAGTGTAATTGTTGATCCTGGAGCATCTACCCATCTGAGTATAAATGATTTTTATTTGCAGAAATCAAAAATGAAAAAAGGAGACATTTTTTTAACGCAATTTGAACAGTCATCTGATACTACATTTGCAGTTTTAAAAGAAGCCAGAGAATTGGGCATGATTACAATCTTTAACCCCGCCCCATTTGGAAAAATTAGTAGGAAAGCTTACCAGTTTTGTGAAATTATTACTCCCAATGAAACAGAAGCTGAGCAAATAACAAATATCTCTTTAAAAGGCAAAAGAGACGTTGAGAAGGCTATAAATAAAATCAGAGACCTGGGAGTTGAAAAAGTAATTATTACACTCGGAAAAAAGGGAGCAGCATTTTTTGATGGAGAGAAAATTTCGTTTTGTCCTAGTAATAAGTTCGGAAAAGTAATTGATACGACAGGTGCTGGCGATTGTTTCAATGGTGCTCTAGCAAGCGCCTTGTCTTTTGGAAAAGATTTGAGGCAATCAGTAGAATTTTCTTGTGCAGCAGCAGGTCTCAGTGTTTTAAAGAAAGGAACAGCTCAGTCAAGTCCGACTAGAGTTGAACTAAATAAGGCTCTGAAAGCTACTTAAGATTATACCTATGGGATAATTGATTTATGGAAATTGGTATTTCAATAACATTTACTTTTTTTGACTTGAGCGCCTTGACAAAAATTTGAGAAAAATCTTCTACTCCCTTTGCTCTATAGGCATCAGCACCCATAGCTTTACATAGCTTAACAAAGTCGGGGTTTTTCAAATCTGTAGCAATTTTTCGCCCCGGATAATCTCTCTCCTGATGCATTCTTATTGTTGCATAACTACTATTATTAATAAGTAAAATTATAATTTTTGCACCATAATGAACAGCAGTAGAGATTTCCTGGCTAGACATCATAAAGCCTCCATCACCTACACAACATAGAACAGCTTTTTCTGGATTTGACAGTGCTGAAGAGACCGCTGCTGGAATGGCATATCCCATAGAACCACAGGTAGATGCTATCTGCCTCCGGTTTCTTCCGAAGCTTAAAAACCTTTGTGGCCAGGCTGCGTTATTTCCAGCATCCAGAGTTATAATAGAATTTGTGGGGAATTTTTTTTCAACTATTTCAAAAATTTTACCTAGATTATTGATGTTTCTATTTTTTTGTGGTTTAGAGTCTTCCAAGTAGTTTTTGTTTAACTCACTTCTCCATTCTTTCCAACGGTTGGAATTATCCAGAGTGAGTTCCTCCAGCTTATCGCAGCACTCATTCACTCCAATGTTTATGCATACAGAAGCGTTAAAAACTTTATTCAACTCATTTGGGTCTACATGAATATGTATTATATTTTTTGAAATATCGTGAGGGCTTATAATGCTATATCCTTGAGTTGTCATTTCACCTAGCCTAGCTCCTAACACAATAATTAGGTCACTGTTTTTGGTACTGTCTATAAGTTTTGGGGATACTGATGTACCAAAGCTTCCTGCAAAATTCTCATTTTTATGGTCAAATAAATCCTGTCTGCGAAAAGATGTTGCTACCGGAATATTATTTTCATTGATAAAATTGTGAAATTTAGAACACGACTTTTTTGTCCAACCCGAGCCACCAATTATAAAAAGAGGTTTTTTTGATTTCTTAAATTTTTCAATTAACGCACTAAATCCCTTTGAAGGCATTTCACTTTTAATAACTGGACTTAAAATAGGAATTTTAACTTTTGAGATTTGAGAAAGCATATCTTCTGGGGTAACTAATACCACTGGTCCGGGCCTTCCGGAATTGGCCAGACTAAAAGCCCTATTCATGTACTCCGGAACCCTATCTGGATCATTAATTTCCCCTACCCACTTAGATATTGGGCCAAAAAAGTTCTTGAAATCCACTTCTTGGAATGCCTCTCTATCTCTCACATTTCTCGCGACATCCCCTACTATTAATATCATTGGTGTACTGTCCTGATGAGCAATATGTACACCTACAGAGGCATGACAGGCTCCAGGCCCTCTTGTGACCAAGGCAACACCTGGTTCTCCGGTAAGTTTACCGTAGCTCTCGGCCATATTAGATGCCCCAGCTTCGTGACGTGCATTAATAACTTTTATACTTTTCTTTTTATCAAAAAGAGCGTCCAAAGCTCCCAAATAGCTTTCGCCTGGAACACAAAACACTTTCCTAACTTGATTTCTATCAAGGCACTCTGCGATTAATTGGCCGCCTGTTTTTGGCATTTTTACCACAAATAATTAAAGCCCAGCACTAAACTATTCTTTTGGTTCAGGCAACGGCTTTAATTTGTTAAGTTCAGGCAATAGAAGTCGCTCCTCCTCATTTTTTGGCTCGAAATAGCTGCCTAAAATAGTTTTTCTTTTCTTGAGAGCATGGAGCTTCACTAGCTTAACATATTTGTCGTACACAGCATCTACCTTATTCCTCGAGTTGTTCATAGTAACGCCATCTATAAATTCATTTTCCAGTGCTGCTTTTAGTCTCTGCGAAGTGTTTCCTCTAATCTTAGTCAAACTGCTTATTGCAGAACGGCTCATACCAGCTACTTGGTCTTCCATAGCTGTTAGATCGTCTAGAGTTGGCTTTGGCACAGTAACTGTAATTAGTTGTTGTTGCGCGTCTGATTTTACATTTTTAAATCCATGCTCTTTAATCTCAGCAACAATCAACGGAATATGTTCTCTACTAAATACAAGGAGTTCCAATGTTCTAGGCGCTTTTCCAGCATAAATTTTGCTTAAATCAGCTACACGTCTAGGTTTTTTCTCAATCATTACCTTCAGACCAAAGAGCGCATTCTTAAACCCTTCGCTAGAACCAACATCTTTAATTAAAGTACCAAAACTAATAATGTAATTCTCCATATTCGCTAGTGCTTCCGCGGAATAGGAATCTTCAAATACTTCAGCCATTTCTTCCCCCTTTTTTGAATAATTCTTTTATAATCCAAAAAAATTAAGCTCTTCCGACTTTTATGATACACTATTAGCACATAAAACTCAAAACTTCTAAACTAATAGATATAAGTGTCGATTTTATAATCAACCAATATTTTAAAGAGAGTAACAAAAAATAATGAAAAAATTGATGCTTTTATTTGCCCTTTTTGTGTTTCCTTCTATCTCCCTAGCCGAGGGTCGCATGTATGAAAATAAGAAAGAACCACACTGTACTCTGTGGGACACGATGAGGCTTAAGTGGCCACAAACAATAATGGGAAGAGAAAAGATTAAGTGCCGTAGAAGAGCCGCACTGTCAAACACCGCTCCGGTCACGTGCAGGTATAAAAGCTGGAAATGGAATGATGATGACCCAACTCAGAGAATGTGTACTTATGTGAAAGCAGGGTCCAGAATGGACCCACCCGAGGTGACTATTGTGATTGAAAATAAAGGCGCTTGTCCTAGGGAATATAAATGTGCTCGTAACAAATAATCGTTTTTTATAATCCTTACGAAAAATATTGGTTTTTTAACTACTTTTTAGATTATTATCAGCAACATGAAGAAAACAAATTCAACGTACCCAAATGAAGTGATTTTTGTAAGACAGCAGAATTCATTTAATCTGCCAAAAGAAGAAACGGAGTACATAGTAGAAAAAAGAAACGATTTTGATGAAATAGAAAAGCTTGTAAAATTTTTTCCAGTTAAAGATGGCACTATTGAACTTAAAATTGTATCGCCAGAATACTCTAAGTCATACAAACATGGTGATATCTATAGCATAAGCAAAAAAAAATCTGCTGGATTTAGTGAAGTCGAGCAAATTGTTGGCACAGGTATAATTCTAAATAATATTTACAAAAAAAATAAAGATTCCTTTTCAATACTCGGTTCAAGAGAATATTCGGATAAGATAAATGTCGCCATCCATTGTTTAAAAAGAGCTAGCAAACAAATATCTAGCAAAGAAAAATCAGTTCTCGGAAGTTATACTCAGGGAGATTTAAACCTTGATGATTTGAGGGGTAGCGGTTTTTTTTCTCTATCTTGTGGCAAAGCAAGCGACAATCTAGATTATAACTTTGGGGAAGAATTTTATTTAGAGGTATATCTAGACGACGACACCTTTAGAGATCTACTTAGCAAGATTTATCATACTGAGTTTGAGGCTATTATTGTTAGATGTAACCTAGGTAATTTAAAAGGTGTATATGCGGAAAAACCCACTGGAATATATACGGAAAATGGGTTTATAACCGATGGCCAGGCCTACAAGCTGCTATATGAAAAAGCGGACGTCTCCAATTATTCGGAGATGCCTGATTACTTTGGATCTGTAGGATCCATTTCAAAAGGCAACCCATTTATAGTCGACGTATACTATGCAAGCAAAGATTTAAAAAAACCAAAACCGAATAAAGCTAAGCAAACTCTCAGAGAACATAAACAAACTTTAGAAACGCTTAAGTTTATTGGCTCTAATAATAAAGTGAATATCATAGTATTATATATTCTGATGTTTTCGACGCTCTTATATCTCGCTGTTCAGTTTTTTGAATGAAAGAAGCTATTTAATTGATTTTGTAGTAACAAAATTGGAATAAGTCCGGTAATTATAATCAAGAATGCTGGCAATGATGCTTCCACCATTAACTCGTCATGTGCAAACTGGTATGTATAAGTTGCGAGTGTTTCAAAGTTAAAAGGTCTTAGTATCAATGTCATTGGCAGCTCTTTAACTATATCTACAAAAGTTAAAATCGAAGCGGCTATGATTGATGTTCTTATAAGAGGAAGAGTAATTTTATATGATGTCGATATAGCGGAATAACCCAAACTTTTTGACGCATCAAATAAATTTGAGGGAATTCTAGAGTATCCTGAAATAACTCCCCCATAGGGAATAGCATAAAACCTTACTGTCAATGCGAATATAACTCCATATATCGTTCCTCCTAAAAAGACTATACTTCCTGTAAAATTATCTAAAAACCCAAAAAAAATAACTACACCTATAGCAAGCATTGTTCCGGGCAGAGCATATCCTGTAGCAGCAATATTATAGATAATAACTAAGGCACGATTTTTTGAAAAATACGCGCTGGAAGCTGAGAAAAAAGCAAGCAAAATAATTATTAATGTGGCAGTAAAACCTATAAAAATGGTATTTAGCACTACAAGGAAAATCGCAAAAAAAGTATCGGGTTTTAGCCCCATAAAAACGTTGTTTATCAATATAATTATTGGAACTATAAAACCAAATGAAATTGGCACTAGACAAAAACAAATTGCAAATAGTGCTTTTTTCAAACTCAACACTTTTGGTGAAATATTATTTAGTCTCTTAGAGGTATCATTATATTTTTGGCTAGATCTTGCCTTTCTTTCTAGAACGAGCAAGATGATTATAAAAACAAAGGTAACTATCGCTATTTGGGATGCTGCAGATATACTGTTCATCCCAATCCAAACATTAAACATTCCCAGAGTGAGCGTTTGAACAGAGAAATATTCAACTGTTCCAAAATCTGACAGTACTTCCATTGCAACAAGCGCAAGACCGGCCACAATATATGGCCTACATAAAGGCAGGCCAACTGCCAAAAATTTATTTCGACCATAAAGCCTTGCAGTCTCATACAAGCTTCTAGGTGAGTTATTAAAACCTGTTCGTGCTAAAATATATACATAAGGATAGAGTACAAAACCCATAACAAAAATAGCACCCATTACCGATCTTATTTCAGGAAAATAATAGTCAGCTGCTGAGTTAAAACCAAAGATGTTTCTTATAAGTCCTTGTACCGGACCTGCATACTCTAAGAAATCGGTATAGACATAAGCAATAATATAGGCCGGACAAGCTAGAGGTAATATTAAAGCCCACTCTATTACTTTTTTACCAAAAAAAGAGTAATAAGTAACAATCCAGGCCGTTGAAATACCTAAACCAGCTGCAAGAGTTAGTACTCCTACGAATAGCAATAAAGTATTCACCAAGTATATAGGCAAAACAGTGTTTACTAGGTGGACCCACAGATCTTGGTTACTTTCGAAAGCTGTCAGAATTAAACCCAATATGGGACCAATTAAAAGGATAGATAGAAAAACAGCGGGAGAATTTCTCAGTATACTTTTATTTATAGCCCATAAGTTGGGTTGAAATATTACAGAATTACTTAAAATTTTACCAACCCACTTTATCTATAATTTTTTGAGCTTCATAAGCTTTTTCGGCAATTGAGATAATAGGTAAACTATCAGACTTAAAACTTCCCCAACTTTTCAGTTCTTCGGTAGTTTCGACATTTGGGTTCACTGGATATTCAAAATTAATCTCTCCATACATTTTCTGAGAAGCCTCTTTCGATAAAAACTCTAACAAGGCTATCGCCTCTTTCTTATTTTTTGAATATTTAGCGACTCCTCCACCTGATATATTTATATGTGCTCCCCTATCCTTTGCACCTTGGTTTGGGAAAATTAAGCGAACACTTTTTGCCCATTCCCTTTGGACTGGGTCGTCAGAATATTTTAATTTACCGAAATAGTAGTTATTTATGATTGATATATCGCACTGGCCTTCAAAGATCGCCTTTACTTGCGCTCTATCATTTCCTTGGGGCCTTCTAGTTAGATTACCTACGAATTTTTTTGCCCATTCCTCTGCTGCTTTCTCTCCCAAAGATAAAATAAGCGAAGCCATTAGGGCTCTATTATATACATGGCTTCCTGGTCGAGAACACACCCTTCCTTTCCATTGTTCGTCGGCTAAATCCTCAATTTTTGTAATTTGTCCCTCTTTTACTCTGTCTTTGGATGTAACTATAATGCGCGATCTTTTTGATAAGGCAAACCACTTGTTTTCGGGACTTTTTAAATTCTGGGGAATGTTTCTATCCAAAATATCCGAATTTACTGATGTGAGGAGATCAAGATCGTCATATATATAGAGGCGCCCAATATCTACCGTCAAAATGACATCAGCGGGACTATTCTTACCCTCTGCTTTCAATCGTTGAGCCAAACCTTTTGTTGCATATACGACGTTAGTCTTTATTCCTGTTTCTTCGGTGAACTTTTCCAAAAAAGGATTGATGAGAAAGGGTTGGCGGTGAGAGTATATGTTAACCTCAGCACCAATTACCGTAGTAAACGATAGAAATAAAAACGTGATAATTGATAAAGGATAAAAATTCATTAGAAGACCCTTTTCATATTTTAAAAATTTTATTCAGCGATTTGAGACTGGAAAGACTTTCTGAGGTAATATCTGAAATTTCTTTCAATGGTTTCAAATACAGTTCCGTTATTGACTTAGGATCGAAGTCATTATCTTCAACTCCCAATTTTAGATTATCAATTTCCTCAGAGTGATGAAGCGATCCAAATATCCAATCCCAGATCGCCAAAGCAGCTCCAAAGTTTTTATCGTAATGTCTTTCATCCAACGAATGATGAAGTTGATGTTGAGCCGGTGAAATGAGAATTTTTTCTAACCAAACCCAATACTTGATGTCTATATGGGAGTGTCTTAAATTTGATCCCGCAATATGGAAAGAAAATACTAAAAAGTTAACTCCTAAAATAGTTACTAAGTCGACCTTATCACCAAAAATGAAAAAGAACGTGGAAATCACTGTACCTTGGGAAAATGCTCCTCGTAATGAAAATAAAATCCCTTCAAGAGGGTGTGTTCTGTACACTGTGATTGGATTCAATGTCTCAGCCGAATGATGAACTTTGTGAAGAGCCCACAAAACAGGCCACTTATGCATCCATCTGTGTACCCAGTATTTTGTAAAGTCGTCAAAAGTGAAGAAAACAAAAGTAAATAGTATTGCTACTACAATAGCCGGGGTATCACTTAAGAAAGAAAAAAGTCCACTTAAAGGTAATGATAAAAGAGAATAGTAGAAAAATGTTGCTACGGCTAACTGTGTCAAGAGGTAAGGGGATAGCACCAACATTAGAACTCTATTAATTAAAAACATTTTGTAATCAGAGATTGCAGAACCTGATAAGAGGACTTTTTTATCAAAGACTTTAAAAATTGCTGACTTCAACCCCTTTTTCTTAAAAAATACTAGCCATAAAAGAGCTATTGCGATGGATAATGCAATGTACCCTAGGAAAACTCTTTTCTTTGGATCAACAAAGTGATGGAAAATGTCGCCAATATATTCTAACATCTGTACCTACTTTATATTGTACCTATTAAGGTATAACGGGACTTTCCCCCGTGACTGGGAAATCCGGGGGGAAGTTGGAGAAGGAAAGCTCTTTTAGTCGTTTTCCGCACTATCGGAGCTTCCTACCTTTGATGCCAAAGAGGACATATCTGCTAACATGTCGTTTCCTTTTGCTTTGACACCAAACTTTTCGACCATCAGCTTTTGGATCTTAAGCATATGTAGCTTAAACTCGCCCCAAGACTGAGCCTCTTCTTTGATGTAATTTCCTGAGGAATCAACACCTGTTACTTGTGAAGCATTCATAAGAACTGGTCCCATACCTGTAAGCCTGTTTAGCTTCACGGCTGTTTCACCCAAGTTTGATTTGCCTGTCTGAAGAGCTAGTGCAAAACCTTTAAGTTCTCCCCAATGTTTCGCGTAGGTGGAGAAGGCTTTATCTGAGTAATTTTCTTCAAGCTTTACGATATCCTTGTAAACGGAACCCGCGTACTTAAAAACAGACTCGGCAATAACTTTTTCCCAATTTGCATTAATTACAGCAATGTGACCTTGCAATGCAGATTTTTCTGATGATGAAAGCTTTTCACCTTTTGCTCCTGCAATTATCTTTCTACCGTCTAAAAAAGCCTGGGTAACTGTATTATAGTAATTTGTCTTACCACCTTTATCAAAACTTGATGCATAGTACGCGTGTGCAAAATTGTACTCGCTCTTGAGATCTACTACACCATCTTTGTTTTGATCTGCGGCAGCCATATCCTTCATTTTAGTGATATCGTAGTTTTGCTTTGCGCTGAGACCGAGCCCATGTGAGACGGCACCCCAATATCCAAATGCTTCATCCCAAGCGTGCTCTTTGTAGGTATAATAAGCTCCGTCCTTGTATGGCTTGTCATTTGTCTTTGAGCCAGGAGCCATCTTCTCATCTAGATAATTATCAACTGCTTGGTTGTAGAAAACAGCACCCATTGCGAACTTTGAAATCAATTGGGGATAGTTATAACCTGTGGCAGGATCAAAACCACCTTTTGTCTGAGCAGCTTTTTTAATCATAAACTCAATAACTTCTGGTCCGGTCATTTGGCCAGGCCATCCATTTATAACGCCCTTATAAGTCTTACCGGAAAGATTTTTACCTTTGCTGATCTGGTTTAGCGTTGTTTGCTTTATTTTAAAATCACCTTTTGTTTTGGGTGCAATAATATCAAGGTCCTCTTTACTTCCCTTGAAATATTTCATCATCTGAGCTTCGATTTCAGCAGCATTAGATCCTCCATCACCTTTTCCAGCTAGTTTTTTAAGAGAATCATGTAAAACATGTCTTGCTATTTGCCCTGAGTAAGAGACTGAGTTGGTCTTATCTCCAGTATAAACTTTCAGTGTAATTGGAAACTTTGAATAAAAATGATGTGCTGCTACCTCTGTCACCACAAATACTGCAACAATCATAACGATAAGTTTTTTCATTATATAATCCTTCAATTTAAATTCCGACGATCCCAGTCAGGATTAAAGATGACTAATTCACTCGCCTTTGTCAACAATTATTCTGACTGAAAAAGTCATGATTAAGAAAATTGGAATTATCTAGTTAAAGAACTATTTTTTTCTTGCAAATGATAATCATTATCAAGTAGATATTTTATAGAAAGTTTCAAGTTGATTTATTCTATCCGAAAAAAGTATTTCATTGCCCTTTTACTACTTGCTCTAACAGCCTTGCCAGGAGAGTTGGGCGACCTTACAAGAGCATTAGTAACTGACGCATATGTTCAGGTAAGTGCTTTCGTAGCCATTACTCTATCTATCTTCTATTTATCAGAGCATAGGTTTAATTTTAATGTAGGGAATATTCTTCGAGAATCTTCAGCCTTCCAAATACCAATAGCTGCTATTCTTGGTGCAACGCCAGGGTGCGGCGGTGCCGTTGTTGTGGTTGCGGCCTATACTTCTGGCAACGTGTCGTTTGGAGCGGTTATAGCAACCCTAACCGCCACTATGGGAGACGCCGCATTTTTATTAATCGCGGTCAGACCGGACATTGCAATATTAGTGCTTCCTCTTACGCTACTCGCTGGAATTATCACAGGATATATTGCTGATAATTTTCTTACTTTTTCACATCAGGAGAAGGCAGTTAATCTAAAAAGTGACGTTCCCATAATTGGCAAAAATAGGAAGCGTGACATCATATTTACTTGTCTGATAGTACCGGGTTTTGGTCTGGGGATTCTCCAAATCCTTCAGTACGATCTTGAAGAGCTATTTGGGCTTTTCCCACAAATCATTGCAATAGTTGGAATGGTAACAAGCATTTTTATATGGTCTAATTCACAAATCAAAACCATGACTAATCCGAGAGACAAACCACTCGTTCGCGTAGCGGAAGAAACAAGTTTTATTGCCATTTGGGTTTTAGCTGCTTATTTAGCATACGATTATCTCGTTTATCTAACTCCGTTGGACTTGAACGTGATGTTTAAGACTATAGGAATGCTGATTCCTTTACTTGCTATAATTATAGGGTTTATTCCTGGATGTGGACCCCAAATATTGGTTACCACTCTTTTTATAAATGGAATGATACCTTTTAGTGCTCTTTTAGGAAATGCTATATCAAACGATGGTGATGCTTTGTTTCCTGCAATAGCGATCGCACCTAAGGCTGCCATACTCGCAACGATTTATTCGGCTATGCCAGCTTTTGTAATGGCCTATACCTTATACTTTTTTTTCCCTTTATTCGGACAATAAAATCAATCTTCTGAAAGGGTCTTATTTACTTTCTTCCTCATCTGCTCGACTAATTTGGTGATATCTTCGGATATTGTTTCAGTTTTTTTTACCATCGCCATCAGTTTCTCCAAATCCTTAGATAATTCTTCACTTTGCGCGTTTGAATCGATGAGTCTCAAATGTGTTTTTCTTATCAACGCAGAAATAACTTTGTTTTTTTGCAAAAAACTGTCTATCGACCTCGCTGGAAGAAATAAAGCATGAACTTCATGCTCACCGGCAATTGCCGTTACCGAACGTGGCTTTTTTAAAACAAGCGAGGCATCACCAAATATTTCATTCACACCCAGCCTATTAAGTTTTAATCCACCTGATGTGTAAATGTAAACGTATCCAGACTTAATCAGGTAAGCACCTTCTGGGTTATCCCCTGCCTTGTAAATCTCTTCATTTGGCTGCCATATAACATGCTTTTCAGTTTTTTCCATTTGTTCCTACTCCACATATTCTTTTAGTTTTTTTTCGTCAACAACTATAGGTTGGATGATACCTCCAGCCCTCTCAAAAATATCAAGTACGTTTGGCAAAGCCAGCATATTTTCCCACACCTTATTTAGATTTGGAAAATCTTGTTCCAAAGGAATATCTGATGCAAGTGCATTTCTTATTTGAGGAATTAAAAAACAATCCGCATAGGAGACATTATCTCCAACACAATATTTTCCCGAAACATTTTTCAAAATTTCTTCTATGGCAGAAAACTCGCGATTGATAAAATGCTTCCTCAGGGGATGCTTAATCGGCTCTGCTTTTTTCATTCCCCACTCACCCATCGCTTGGATAATAAAAGGAATGTTTTGATAGGGTTGGGTGTCAGCGGCGACAATCCACTGAATTCTTCTCATCTCGGCTTTTAAATAGGGGTCCTCTGGAATCAATGGAGAGGGTTCACCCAAAAGATCGTCTATCAAATCTATGATAGCTCCTGTCTGAGTCATTTTTTTACCATCCTCAAGCAAAAGTAGAGGCACTCTTCCTTCAGGGTTTAGAGCTTTATAATCATTGGTTTTTAACTTATTGTATTGTTCGTCATCACTGGGGATCGTCCAAACAGGTATTCCTCGACTATCAAAATCTATTCCAGTCTCAATTAGTTTAACTTTATTTTCAGGAACACCCCTACAACTTAAAAAAATTAGAACGCGTAAAGAAGCACTACTAGATGAATGGTAATATAATTTCATTTTTTAAACCTCTTACAAAATCAGTTTAGCCAAGGCCTTAGCCATTTCCGGTGGTATGGGAATCGACTTCCTGGCCTTGAGATCCATAGTAACGGCAACAGCACTTGCAATAGCGACTGGCTTTCCAGTCTCAACATTAAATATCCAGTGCTTCCATACAAAAGTCTTATTAGACATAGATTGAACTCCTGACTTAGTTTTTAAGTGCGTACCTAAGGGGACATATTCAAAAAAATCAAACTTATATTCTAAAGCAGCGCTTCCGACATTGGTCATACCATTTTCATCTATTGTGCCAGTATACGCTAACAAGTGAGGCGTTGAGTCTGATACCACACCCATATAAGCGGAGGGCTTAATCTTATCCATATTATCGCATTGCCTTAGCAAAATCACTGACTCAAATGAATCAATCATATCTTTCTGAGAGGCTTGTGAGAGAGACATTACATTTTCCTTTTGTAAAGATAATCCTCTTGGTTGACCATAGCTTGGAATATCTACCCTCAATTCCTCAAACACTTTAGAAAAATTCTTTTTTACTTCCTCTGGGGGTTTACTGGTCCATACAAATTGGAAGTTAAAGGCAGCGCAGGGTTGCAGTGTAATCGTTTCTACCATTTCTAAATATAGTTTTGCTTCAGTATCTCCAAGTTGAACTATTCCCAGTTTAAAAAAAAATGGAGCTCCTGGTTTTTGTTCCTTAAGAAAACGAATGTGGGCGCGGGCAAGAGAAAGATATGTATTTCCCAACTCGACTGGTTTCTGGTTAATCCCTAACTTGTTCCAAAGCACAACACATCCTTGAAGTGCTTTTTCAAAATAGAATTGAACATTCATATGGCCCATTTGATCTATTTCCCAAGATTGGACTGAGTTTCTGTAAACCGTTATCATTATATGTAAATAATTCCCTCTCTTGAGTTCAGTGATTACATTTTATCTCTTGTTGTACCAGACATTGTCCTGTAATTAGATCATAGAGTTTATTTATCATCAAAGGAATTAAATTGGAAGATTCTCAACCCACATTAGCCAACTGGAGGCTACCCCCATTTAATAGAGAAGCATTTTCTAAAGTAAGGGAAATAATCCCTACGGCTTCGATAAATTGGACCAAAGGACCAGATAAAAAAGTCAGTGAGTTTAAAAATAAAGAGCTTACCGTAAAAATAAGAGAAAACGAGGAAACATTGTTGGACGAGTTTTTAAGTCAAACAACAGTAGACGCTTTTCACATATCTCATAAAGGTAACACCATATATGCGTGGCATTCTGATTATTGTTCCTCCACAACTCCACATATTATCTTTTCTGTATCAAAGTCACTAACCGCGTTACTTATCGGCTGCGTAATAGATGAAGGGTTATTAAGTGAAGAGACTTTGGTCTCCCAGATTATTCCCGAGACAAAGGGAAGTGCTTTCGAAGATGCCTCAGTGCGCAATTTATTGGACATGAGCGTTTCTTCTAATTTTATAGAAGACTATGAAGCAACATCCGGTATTTTTCTCGATTATCGGCAATCAACCGGTTGGAACCCACAAGACATAGATGATACATCACATTTAAAATCATTTCTTCTTAGCTTGAAAAAAAATACGCACAAACACGGTGAAAAATTTGAATATCATTCAACAAACACCGACATGCTCGGAATTATAATGGAAAAATGCACCGGCAAGAAATACGCACAGTACTTTTTTGAAAAACTTATGAGACCTCTCGGTGCGCAAGACGATGCTTATGTGACACTGGACAGAATGGGTACGTCAAGATCCGCTGGAGGGGTATGCATATCGGCAAGCGATATAATGAGTATATGTGAAATGGTTCGATGCTATGGAAAAAATAATCACGGCGAGCAAGTATTTCCTGAAAACTGGATCAAAGATATACTAAATTCAGATTCTAATAAAAAATTCAGTCTTGATGGACATTATGATATTTTTCCTGAGGGGCTTTATAGATCAAAATGGTATAGGCCCTACACTTCAAGAAACGTTCTTTTTGGACTCGGAATTCATGGCCAGTGGATTTGGATCGATTTTGATAAAGAGCTTTCTTTTGTGTGCCTGAGTTCAGAGCCTAAACCTATTATGAAGAATAATATTGAGCAGATGTCTGATATTTTCAGTCAAATTACCAATCAATTGGTTTAACCCTAAGAAGGAATATCATTGAAATTAAATCTTGGAGGCATACCTCTCTTTTTGTGTGCCATATTATCATTTGTGTGCATGAATGCCCTTGCCAAGGGAATGGCTCTTCAGTATCCCATAATTGAGGTGGTTTGGGCGCGATACCTCAGCCAAACAGTGCTAACAATATTGGTATTCAATAAAAATTTGAAAACAATTGTGAAAACACAGAGGTTAAAAATTCACCTTTTCAGATCGGCTCTACTTTTTGGAGCGACCATTTTTATTTTTGCCGGTTTTGCTAACTTATCTTTGGCTGCAACTATGGCGATTTTTCAAACTGCGCCATTATTGGTTGTTATTCTATCAGTAATTTTTCTAGGCGAAATAGTTGGGTTTAAGAGATGGTTAGGGGTTTTTGTTGGATTTGTCGGAGCATTAATTATTATACAACCAGGAACAGATACCTTTTTAATCGCTAGCATTTTTCCACTTCTATCAGCTTTATGCTACGCTGGTTATGCAGTTTCCACGCGTCACCTCGGTACAGATGAGGATCCTAGAACAAACTTCTTTTATACTGGCTTAGTGGGAACTGTTGTTTCCACACTAATTTTATTTCCATATTTCCAAAAAATAGAGCTATTGGATATTATTTATTTTACCCTATTAGGTACTCTTGGTGGCTTCGGTCATTTTTGTCTTATTTTAGCACTCAGAAAATCTGAAGCATCTCTGCTTGCTCCATTTTCGTATTTTGATTTAGTCTTCTCAGCTTGCCTTGGCATCATATTTTTCACAGAATACCCAAGTCAGAGTTTGATTATTGGTGCAGTTATCATCGTTGGAGCAGGAATATACACTTGGTATCGAGAAAGGGTACAGTCACATAATCAAAGTGTCTGAGAGCGTGACCAATCCCAATATAATTCTCTTGCCAGCTTTGCTATAGACCCGACTTGGTAGTTCTTATCTTCGAAAGCAGTTACAGGCATTATCTTGGTCATATTTCCTGTCATAAATACTTCCTCGGCTTCTTCAAAATCTTTGAAAGACAGAACAGTTTCTGAAACCGATTTTCCATATTCTCTTAAATTTTTTATATGTCTCGCCCTAGTAATACCAGCCAAAAAGGTACCATTTGGGATCGGTGTTAATACTTCACCGTCTTTTACCATAAAGATATTGGCTGTTGCTGTCTCAGCAACATTGCCAGCGGCATCAGCAACTAAGGCATTTGTAAATCCTTTTGATCGCGCCTCGGCTAACATTCTTGCATTATTGGGGTATAAACACCCCGCTTTTGCATTCACTACGTTATCCTCTAGAACAGGTCGTCGAAATTTAGTTCTGCTGAGCGTTGCAGAAGCAGTTGCTTCGGCCATTGGTATTTGCTCAAGACAGATTGAAAAAGCGGTACTATTTTCTTTTGGCAACACTAACGACTCAGCTCCATCAAGCGCCCAATACATTGGCCTTATATAAACCGATGTGGATTTATCGAAAGAGCTAAGCCCCTCTTTAATTATTTCCACCATTTCTTCAGGTGTAACATCGGGATCAAGCATCATTGCCTTTGCTGAATTATTTACTCTCTCACAATGTAAAAGTAGGTCAGGTGTAGCACCGTCAAAAAATCGAGCTCCATCGAAGACACTTGATCCTAACCATGCCCCATGATCAGCAGCACGTAGAATATACTTATCGCCGACATGCCACGCGCCATCGAAATAAGTTTTTATATTTTCCCCTGAGGCCATATTCTAACTTTCTCTTTTTATTCTATTTATAAGGTGGCTCTATGGTTGTAGATACTATACTCGATATGACTAAAATAAAAGCTAATATAATGATTTCCCTTCCAATTGACTTTCTTAATTTAACTGCGTTAGCCTTTGCATCTGATTGAAGATTAGGAACTAAGACAAATTTATTCATTGCACCAATTCCTAACAAGATTGTAACAAGCGACAGTTTAAATAAAAATACCTGCCCATAGTTGGTGTATAGAAGGCCGTTCAAATCACCGACCAAAACTGTTCCTAGGCTAACTCCAGCAATTACCAATACTACAATGTAATACACGGCATAAATGCCAAATTTATGTGCTATCTGAAACAGTTTTTCATCTTCAATATCTCTATAGGTAGAATAGCGTAGTGGTAAAAAAGAGCCCACCCAGTAAGATATAGCAAGCAAATGTAAAACGATAAGAAGCTGTGTACTATATCCATTAATTGTCGAGTGCCCGTATACGGAAAAAGAAATGAGAATCAGGCTAAAGCCAGCAAGAGCAACGATCCAAATTTGTTTTGGCAAGGAGTAGCTCCAAAAACAAACTAATAAAAAGCCTAAAAATAATACAAGAACCGCTTGTCCAGCCTTTGATGAGAAAGCTATACTTATCATCAGAGGATCAATTAAACTGGCCAAATCGCCCCCTATATTTCCAGCGACCAAAAGAAATAATAATGGGGCTACTATCAACCCGGCCAAGGACGATTGGAAAATTAGTTTTTGGCAATAAGTAAATGTTGATGGGGAAAGCAGGGATTGAAAATGAAGGATGAATAATCCGGTACCAACCATTAACAACGATAATATGTAGGCCATAACTTTCCCAAGTGGTACTAAAACAGTCCAAAGTTCCATAATGTATTATTCACCTTTGACTTCAAAGTTTAAAGTACCCTTAATAACATGACCATCTTCCCCCATAGTACGCCAGCGAACTTCGTAAGACCCTGTACTAATTTTCGGTAACTTGACCACGTGACTCTCGTACCAAAGCTTAGAAGGCTTGTAATTCAATTTCAGGGGCATAGGCTTTTTGCCTTTTTCTTCAGCCTGCTTCAAAATCTCAAACTTTATTAATTTAGCCGGTGATTTAAATATCATCTTATATTCTGTAGGAGCTTCTGTTAGTATTGCTTTATCAATTGGATCCACCGATTTAAGAGGTGAGTGTCCAAACACCAGTACCGGTAGCATTATCAATATAATCGTTTTTAAAATCGTCTTAATCATTGTGATACCTCGATTATTTGTTCATTTCGTTAATTTTATCGTGCTGCAACCTAATTTCCCTGCTCCATGTACTTTTAATAAAAGACAAAGATGCCAATATTTCTTCATCTGAGAGAATGTCTTTATATGCAGGCATATTATTAGGATATTCTTGCCCAATAATTTCCTCTAACCCGTATTTGGTCATTAAAAAAAGATACTTATCTGGGTGATGCCATGTATGACCAGTTTCATCATGCGGAGGTGCCGGCATGTAACCGTCAGCGTCTGGTTCTCTCCATCGCTCTTGACCCTCGAGATTAACCCCATGACATAAAGCACAATTATTTTCGTATACTAACTTGCCTAGAACTACCAAATCTTGATCATCTGGCTTTAGAGAAATGTCAGCTCTAACAGGACCATCAAACAATATACTTGGTACAAAGTAAAAAATACTCACTAAAACAAAAAATATAGATAGTATCAGCACCACAAACTTTTTCACTTTAATGACACGCTTTTCCTAAAGCTTTGAGGCGCCAATAGTTATATGGAAGCGGAGTAATAAAACCAACTATTAGCATTATTGGTATTACCCACCACGTCAACTTTGCGCCTCCAGTGGCAATAAAATCTGTTAAGTTCATGGCAGCCTCCATTGAAATCATTGAAATCATGGACATCCCTATGGCTGTTTGGAACGCAGCTCTGAAGGACATTTGGCGTAAAAGGATAAATGTTTCAAGTAAAACGGATGTGATCAAGCCGTTAATAATAGCCAAAGTCATAATTGCAATAACAGGCCAAGCAATACCCATAAATTGAAAATACGCTATTGTCCCAAAATCTCCTATAGAACAGCCTAAAAGGCACCACATTGTATTATATGACGCCCGTCTCCACGTGTGCTTACAATACCAGTTTATATCGATTTTTTGGGTTAATTCTGACATATTGACCTCATTTTTATTTTAATATAAAGTCTCCAGTGACTGGAATGTAAAGGGTAAATTTTTGAATATTAGCGAGGCAGCAAAATTATCGGGACTATCTGTTAAAACAGTTCGGTATTATGCGGATATAAAAATGGTTGAACCAGCAAGGAATATTCAATCTGGCTACAGAAGCTACACCAATGACGATGTGGCAAAATTAAACTTCATTGGAAAAGCAAGACGCTTTAATTTCAGTATTGAAGAATGTAGAGAGCTTCTTTCTTTATATCAGGATGAAAATAGATCTAGCAAAGAAGTAAAAAAACTTACTTTAGCCAAAATTGCTTCTATAGATGAAAAGCTTAAGGAGTTTCATTCTCTCAGAGACGAGTTAAGTCACTTAGTTAATTGTTGTAATGGAGATGATAGACCCTCCTGCCCAATACTTGACGAGCTTTCAAAATAATTATTTCTTTGTAGTCGATCTGAGTTGATATAGATCACGCATCAGGGTCCTTACTCCTAAGACTTATATTCAGTTGCATCCTTGAGAGCACTATCTAAATCAAACTGAGCCTCATCGCCTGTACTTTCAGTTTCAGCTTCCTCTATTTCATCATCAATTATTTCATTATCCAAAGAGAACAAATTTATTTTTTCACGTGTGTTACCTGCGATCTTGGATAGTTCAAGCATAGAAGCTGTAATTTCTTCAGAGGAAACAGCATTTGACTCACCGATCCTCTCTAGATTATCAATTGCACCTGAAACAGCTACAGCCACTTCTTTCTGTTGATCAGTATGGCGATCCACTGTCATCATCATGCTCTCGATATTTTTAATTAAGCTATTGATGTTTTCCATTTCTGATTTCACTTTGTCCATTCTAGAAACGCTATCATTCGCTTTTTGCATTGCATCGTTAGTCAATGTACTAATATCTTTTACTGACTGCGAAGATCTATCAGCGAGCTTACCTACCTCCGTCGCTACAACCGAAAACCCTCTTCCTGCTTCTCCTGCTCTTGAAGCTTCGATCGAGGCATTAAGCGCTAACATTGTCGTCTGCTGCGCAATTTCTTCAATAAGAGATGAAATTTCTGCTATCTTACCGCTGTTTTCTGATACTTCATTAGCTAATTCAACCATTTTTTCAGTTTCATCTGAACCTTTCTTCGCAGTTTTAGATGCCTCTAAAGCGGCTTCACCAGTTTTCTTTGTGCTCTCCTCAACTAACTCTCGAAGGGTTCCTGATTCCCGTACCTTTTCCTGAATATCTTGGGTGGCTTCCACTTGCGCTTTGGCCCCTTCAGCAACTTGCCCAACTGCATCTCCAGCTTGCGAGGCAGCAGTAGCTATTTGATCAACGTCAATTAATATGTCTTTTAAAGTTACTGACAATTGTTCCAATGATTTTCCGATATGAACTGCGCATTCTTCAATATCTCCCTTATAACCCTTAGGCAATCTTGCCATAAGATTACCCGATGAAACACTCGTGAAAAGCTCCTGTATATCTTTTAACGCTCTCTCAGTTACCTCGAGCATATTATTTACGGCTTTTCCTGCTTCTCCAATTTCATCTCTTCCGGGGTTTTTAATTCGTTTCGAAAAGTCCCCACTATTTGCAATATCATTTGTTATAGTAGTAAATTCTCTCATTGGGTTAATAATTGTCTGCCTTGCTACAAGAAAACCAATAGCAACAGCGGCTATGAGTCCTATTATAGCAAGGGTCCAGGTTGTTTCTATTCTTTGGTCAGTCAAAGATTGATTCTGATCAGATCTTGCATCTATATTTTTTCGAACGTCTTCAATCATAGAATCTATAGTAGTGGAGGCCGATGACAAGCTTGAAGACAAACGCGATTTTTCTATTTTTAGTTGCCTTAGTCGCTTATCATCTCTCAACAAGGCATCTACAAATTTTGGGTAAAAATCAGAGTATTTTTTTACAGGAGAAAGGAGCCGTTCGGAATAGTTTCCAATAAAATAATCACCGAATGTATTCTTAAAACTTTCGATGTCCATATAATCTTTCTCAAAGCTTTGCTCCACTTTCGATAGGTATGTTGTTAATGACTTTGCTTCCTCAATTTTTTGTTCAAGGTCTTTCAACAGTTGATCATCTTTTTGCATATATTGACCAAATGTAAACGCAATAGCGTCTTGGATATTTTTTATCTCTTGGAAAACAGAATTTATATCAAGTAAAATAACTGGTATGCTTGGAAATCCACCCACGTTAGTACTAATTTCCTCTACTTCACCAGTCACTGCGTCAGAATCAGTTTGAAAGGTGTAAGTAATTTCAAGTGATTTGGCGGTACCCTCCATTGAAATAGTAAGAGCTTTTTGCACGCTCGAACTCATTGAAAACAACAAATCTCGTTGAGTAGATGCGCTGAATTGTGTCATGCTTTGAATTTTTTTGGAGCGGTCTTGAATTGTGGCTATACTATTCTCTTTCAAGAATTTTAGGCTTTCAATTTGAAACGTAAGTTGCTCCTCAACTTCTGTTAGTTCTGATTCATAATCTGATTGCTGACTACTTTCACTACCTCCTGCAATAAACCTGGCTCTCTTACCTTCTAGGATATTAATCACATCGGTTAGAGATTTTTGAAGGTTATTTTTTTCTGTTGAGAGTTTTTCAAAATCCTGTGAGGCTAATGCCGCGTTTACAGCGCTATTGAAAACCCCCTCATTGATCAAACTTTTCCAATTATCTAGGGCCCGATCAGCATCATTCAACCGGTTCACTACCGACAAATCCTCACTGATAATTTCATTGTAACTAACTGATAATTCATCAAGGCTCTGACTGGCAAGCACCGAAATTATAATCGTTACTATCGCCAGTGGAACTAGATCGAGAAGCGACTTGGCTAATACTCTCATTTAAGCGTCCTTTTTTTGCACTAATCAGATTAGTTTATAGCTATAGGTACATCAATACAAAATCTAAATAACAGGTTATATTCACCACTTTTTTTTCCAAAATATTGCATTTTTATATTTATTTCTCTCCCAATTGTCTTCAAAAATGTGAGGGTCTGTATCACCTAGTATAAGAATCCCACCTGCTTTTACTCCATCCTTTAAGGAGTTAAGTGCCTTCTTTTTTCCCTTTATTGTCATGTGCAACAAAACATTTCTACAATAGACTATATCAAATCCGCTACTGTAGGGACCATCCATTAAATTATGGATATCAAATGAAATACCCTCTTTTTTTAGTGATGAAAATTTTACATCTAAACTTTTCTTATTGTTGTTCAAATGTAGATAACTTTGAGAAACGTGCTTATATTTTTCCAATGCCTTAATTTCAGATTTTTTGAAAACGAAAAATGACCCCGATATTGCCTTTTCTATGTACTTTCTACTTATATCGGTACCTAACAATTTTTTATCACGTATCGAAGATAGCATTAATGCGGCAGAATATACCTCTTGCCCTGTTGAACATCCAGCGAACCAAATACTTGTTTTCTTGGTTGACATTTTTTTTACCAGTTCTAAGTGGGAGAAACTTCTAAAAAAGTAGCTTTCGGGGTTGGTAATTAGATGCGCAATCTCATGAACATCTGAGCATGAAAGCAGCTGAATTTCTTTTTGCAAGAATCCAATGCTTTTATGATCTAGTTTAAGACCAGTATTTTCTAAAAAATTCTTTGGGTTGTAATTCATTAAATTACTTTAATCACAAGATCAAAATTGCTACTCTTTTGTTGTCTAGGCTAATAAATTTGTATTTTTTTTCTAGGTATTGCCTGAAACCCATTGCATTAGATAAAATCGATCCAATTTCTTGGGTTGGTCTGTTTTCTAATGGTATCACCTTGCCATCTACCCTCAATAAGGAATACTTTGGTTTCAAGTTCTTGTATTTTTCGCTTTTACAAAACGCCACTAAGTCTTTGTCTTTAAACTTTCCTTCTTTTATTTTATCGATTTTATGGAGTTCTGAGGCTATCCAGGTATCACCCCAAAAGCCTACAATAAATGTACTTTTGTCCTTTTTAGGCAGCTCTTTCATTTATTTCAAATAACTTCTCTAAGTTTGCTCTGAAAATGATGTTTCTATCTTGATCTACTGTAGTACCTGATACAAATGGTAGTTTTGACACTAAAGGATCAGGTTCATCAAAAACATGTTCAGAATAGGAGAGTTTGCCTTTATAGCTTAAGGCAAAGGCTTTTTCGTTCATATTAATCAAAATTATCTTCTCTTCTAAATCATCAACATTTTCGGCTAAATTACCAAATAAATCGGACGCATTGTGTACAGGAATTATATTCTTTTCGTGTACGATGCTGCGGATGGTGGAATGCTTTTGAAAGTCAACCTGAGCGACAGTTCTAATCCACTGAATGGACCGTGTTGGAAAGGCGTATATAGTCTTTAGATCACTCAAAACAAGACAATCCTCTGTACTTACTATGTTTGGTATCCTTAAAAAAAATTTTGTACCAATGCCGGCATCAGAAACAACACTTATAGACCCCCCCAATGAGGAAATATTTTTCTTAACCACGTCTAATCCAACACCTCTACCAGAAGTCTCACTTACATCACTCTTTGTCGAAAACCCAGGTTGAAAGATAAAATCATACACTTGTAAATCGGATAACTTCTTAATATCGTCATCCGAGAGCAGTTCGATTTGACGTAATTTTTCTTCAATTTTTTTCCTATTGAGACCTTTTCCATCATCAGAAACTGTTATTAAAAGACCATCTTTCTCCTTACTAAAGTCTAGATCAATCTTTCCGTTTCCTTTTTGTCCTCTTTCTTCATTTTTTTCTATACCGTGATCAACTGAATTTCTCAAAAGATGCATTAATGCAGACGACAGCACATTAATAATTGTTCGATCTGCTCTTTCATTGTCTCCCGAAACATTAAACTCAATATTTTTATTAAGACTTGTTGCAGTTCGAAACAGAGGCAATGGAGCACTGCACCTCAAGCGAAGATCTTCTACTTGATACCAATTTAAATGCTAATGAGGGGACTAAAATAGACTCATTATTT
>CACGMO010000024.1 GCA_902574225.1 uncultured Alphaproteobacteria bacterium | reverse complement strand
GACGTTTAATGATCTGGGCGTACAGAAGGTTAAGCAAAATGAGTTTCATGCATTTGATATTCTTCTCGATCCGTCTCAAAAGAGAACATTAAAAACAAAGTCTAGTTCTATGCTGCCTATCCTGGGGACAGTTGCTGCTGTGGTTACTGTTACATTTGTCTTTATTTTTTTCGGGACTCAAAATGAGACTGACGAAATACAAAATAAGCTTCTAGGGAAGAGAATACTAATTAAAGAATTAGAAAATCTAAGCTCTGAAGATAGTGATAAAAATTTGGCTCGTGGTATTCAGAATCAACTGATATCTGGTTTATCTCCAACAATATTACTGCCAGTTGTGCCGAAAGAAGAAACTGATCGAATAAATTCTGAAAACATTCCACTCGAAGATCTTCAAAGCAAGCATAATATTGGGTTTGTTATCAGTGGTTCTTCTTCAGTACAAGGTAAAAAGTTTCGGGTTAATTTGGAGCTTCTTGATGTGGATAAGCAGAAAACAGTGTGGTCTTATATGAAGGACTTTCTGACGGATGACTCATTTGGAGCACAGGATGAAATTGAGTTTGACGTCAGAAAAGCAATTCAAGAAAAATTTACCATGGGGGAAGCATTTTCTGACTCTTTTATAAAATATTTTGGAAAAGGAGAGCTATACCGAAACACTCTAAAGGCTTGGGCATCTTTTCAAAGAAAGGATAGCGAAACATCTGGAAATAATTACTCTGAGGCATTCAAAAAAATTAAAGATGATAATCCAGATAATTCTCAAGCTCATCTCTTGTATGCTATCTCCCTTTTTAATGAACAAGAAGGTGCCGATTATAATGAGAAAAGAAAAAATATTTTAAAAAGTGTCCGTCTTGCTAATACATTAGACCCCAAGAATTCCATGGCGTATCCTGTCAAAGCATTTATTGAATACCGATTTGCTGAAGAAACAAATCTTCGAAGCGTGATCGCTTTCACCGGACTAGATATGGAACCAGATAATTACCTTACTTTGGTTTGGACAGGCCACGCATTTTGGCATCAGGATGCGGTGGTGAGTAAATTTGATACTGAAATTCTTTTTAACTCTGAGTATTTTGAAAACGCGATAGAACTAGCGCCTTATGGTCCATCTACCACAAAAATTTTTCTCCTGGCTTCATATTCTGAAGAAAAAAAGAGAAAAGATGCAGATATACTGGTTGAAGAAATGCTTGAAGACAGTGACAAGAATTTGAATTTTCTGGGAACAATTAGTAAAGTTTTTCTTTTGAGTGAGAAAGGAAAACAGGAAGAAGCGAAACAGACTCTGAAAGAATTTATGAATAGAAATGAGTTTTCTCCAACAGATATACTTGACAATTTTTTCCGATTTCCCTTCGACAAAATTCATGAAGTGTTTTTCAACTTAAGGTATCTACCTCCTATTCAAGAGGCAATGGGGATGAATGCGCAACAGCTCGAGAGCTATCTTTACAACAAGTGAGTAGAATTATTAGAAAACTATAACCTAGGTCAGATTTCTGTCTTTTTTAAGTTTTTATCACTCATCATGTTGGAGGGGAAGGTTTGGAACACACATAAAGAGCCACTACCCAATATTAAATTGACTTCTAATGAGGTTGTATCTGAATTTAGGAAATATAATGGAGAAGATACATATTATGACTCGGTGATGTTTAATTCCTTTTTGCCTTTAGCATCACAAAGATAGATATTTAATTTAAGTAGCTAATATTACAAAAGTTTTTTGATCTAAGTTTTCGTACAACTAGGTATCCGTTGTTTTAGCTCGATGAACTGTTCATTAATTTGTAGTAACCTGTTTGAACACGTCAAAATAATTTTTTGATACTTTCATTCTGTCTGCATATCCTTTTTTAAGCAATAAAGAGTGTACTTTTTTCAAACGCCAGCATGGCACATGCATTATCAGGTGATGCTCTAAATGATAATTTACCCAGTAAGGGGCTAAAAAAAGTCGGACTAATGGATTTGCATATGTGGTTCTTACATTTTGAAGTTCATTATCTGAAAAATCTGTAGCCGCGTGTTCGGCCATGCTTCTTATTCTGACCACTAACTGAAACCACGTTACCAATGGGAGGAGCCAAAAAGCAAACCACCACCACCATTCACCGGCGATCCACATGACTATAAATAATAGAAAGTTAGCTATTATTGGTTGAGAGATAGAGTTTCCCTTAAAGCTTTGAGGTTGTTTTGTTAAGCTGTCGATTGCATCTTTATCAAAAGCTAATTTAAATGCTGTTCTTATTTGATTGTAAATTGATTTAATGCCGGTTTGGCCAGTTATATCTCTAATTATTCTTCTTATTATGCTTCTGATAGAGGTCGGAAATGGCTTTGATAGATTGAGATCTGGGTCGTTTTCAGTTTGAGTATGTTTATGATGCATTAAGTGATAATGCCGGTAAGCAAACATATCTGCTAGAATTGGAGCACCACAGACCCAATATCCTATTTTCTCATTTAAGAGATCATTTGCAAATAAAGCTCTATGTGCAGAGTCATGCATCAAAATTGCAAGACCTAATTGGCGAGAACCTATAATCATTACCGCTATTATAAAAGTGAATATGTTAGGCCAGATAGAAAAAACAAATATTGCTAATGCTACAGTAAAGAAGCAATGGGTTACCAAATACGCTCCCATGAAATTAGATCTTTGAGCTAATGGTCGTATTTCATCAGAAGAAAAATATTTTTTTGCGTGTTGCATAGTAAAATATTAGTTAAAAATTAAAAAGTTCACAATTGAAATTTTTATAAAATTAATTGCGTCGCATAAAATTTTTATTTACAGCACCCTTAAAACAACGAGGAAAAAATGGATAGGTATCAGTTGCAAAATAGGTGTAAACACCATTTATTTTTTTTCCATTGCACTCATCAAGGGACCCACTATTCGCTACATATTCAAAATCCTCTTCAAAATTTCCATCGAACTTACCGCCAGGAGCCGTACTTCGCAATCCTTCTTTTAATTTCCAAGAGGAGCTTTCGCTCAGCTTATAAATTATTTTAAATCCATCTGGAGCATACCCGACCAAATATTCTTTTATATTGACATTTGAGTCAGTTTTGAGCCGGTGATAATGATATAGGCCAGATTTATCTATATGACCATAGTGTTGATCAATACCGAGACTTCGAGGACTGAACAGCGCCTGTTTTCTCCAACCACTTGAAGAATTTTTACTAAAGCCTCTCTTTGCATTTGAATCAAAATAGTCCGCAGTATAGGGGCGAATAGGGATACCATTTGAGGCTACGCCAACCGTCATCAGCCCTCTTGTAACGGTATTTGAAAGCTTAGGAACTTTCGGAAAGCAAAACGTAAGCTGCTGTTTTCTAAATTTATTTGGGTTAGCTTTATTTGGAAACTTTCCAATAGTATGATTGGGTATGCCGTCAGAAGTAATGCAATTCATATTTCCCCTGATCTTAATTTTTATGGGTGGCTGCTCTGCATTCAAAGAAAAAGAGCACGTACTTAGGAAAAGAATACAATATATAAATATTCTCATAATCTTATATTAAATAGTTTTAAAAAAGAGCATCAAGTTTTAAAAGTTTACTAGTAGAAGATATGATATAAACTTTTTAAAAACTACTTTTTTTATGGTCCTAAGAGAGGATATTTTAACATGTTAACCTTCAAAGAAGTAAAAACGAGGCCAGTTATTTTAACGCTCAAAAGACCTATTAAAGCAAAAATTGCTTATATTAAAAAATGGCCGATCTTGTTAGTAGATCTTTACACAAACGAGGGAATTGTTGGTAGAAGCTATTTGCAACCTTATATCGATAAATCTTTAAAATATATCAGTTCAATTATTGATGACTTTAATGAGGTACTACGAAACAAGGAATTAGCTCCCTATGATAATTTTGAGCTTATGAGACAATCATTACACTTTATAGGTTATGAAGGATTATCGCTGACAGCTGTCTCTGGTGTAGACATGGCGATCTGGGATGCTGTGTCCAAAGCGGCTGCCAAACCTTTATGCTGTTACTTAGGTGGCACAGTTGGCCCGGTCAAAGCGTATAATAGTAATGGACTATGGTTAGAAAAAGGTAACATCCTTACAAAGGAAGCAAAGTTGTTGATTGAGCAAGGTAATTTTTCGGCAATAAAAATGCGATTAGGAAGAGATAGCTTCAATGACGATTTAAAGGCTATTGAAACTGTAAAAAAAGCTATTGGAACGGAAGTTAAGCTTATGGTCGATTTTAATCAATGTTTATCATTGGAAGAAGCTTTAAACAAATGTAGAGCTCTTGAGCAGTTCGATTTAACATGGATTGAGGAGCCACTTATTTATGATAATCTACAAGGCTATTCACAACTAACAAGAGAAATAAAAATACCAATTCAGCTGGGTGAGAACTTTTATGGACCTAGAGAGTTATATAAAGCTATTGAACAAAAAGCTTCAGACTTAGTGATGCCAGACTTTATGAGAATTGGGGGTGTAACCGGGTGGATAAACTCAGCCGCGATAGCCGGAGCGGGGGGCATTCCTATTTCCACGCATTTTTACCCAGAGGTCGGTTCTCACGTAATGCGAGTATCACAATCTGCGCACTGGCTGGAATGGCTTGATTGGGCAGACGATATCCTTTTAGATCCGTTTAATATTATCGATGGATATGTTCAAATTCCTAACAAACCGGGTATTGGTATAGAATGGAATGAAAAAGTCATCAACAAGCACCTTTTATAGCTAAAATAAAGTTATAGTTTTACCATGAAATTTGTGTACAAAATGTTATGCTAAGCGGGCTCTCCAAGTCAGCATAGCTTAGTCTTTACGCAAGGTCATATTTGAATTTTGTAGTAAAATTATTCACAATTAGGCACGTTTTGCTAAACGATTGATAGAGACTTTAATGTCATTTTATAACGAAATGTTCGGAGATGATGGAAATGCCAGGCTTTGCTATTTTAAATATCTGGAGTGGCTAAATGCGCCTGAGCAAAAAAATCTTATAAAGCGCAAAGAAGAAGCAGAAAATGTATTCAGGCGTACAGGAATAACGTTTAACGTATACAGCGAAAAAGAAGAAACAGAAAAGCTTATCCCTTTTGATTTGATTCCTCGGATACTGACAGGAGATGAGTGGAAAATTATCCAAAGGGGTGTTGAACAAAGAGTTAAAGCAATAAATTCATTCCTTTGGGATATATATCATCACCAAGAGATAATAAAAGCTGGGATAATTCCACGCAATCTAATTGAACAAAATGAAGCTTTTCTTCCTGAAATGATAGGTTTTACACCCCCAAGTGGAATTTATACTCACATCTCTGGGATTGATTTAGTAAGAACCTCAGAGAAAGAGTTTTTTGTTTTAGAAGACAATGTTAGAACACCATCAGGGGTGTCGTATATGATTGAAAACAGGGAAACTATGTATAACATGTTTCCAGAGTTATTTTCAAAAATTAAAGTAAGATCTGTTACAGAGTACCCCGCAAAGCTATTGAAGGCTTTAAAAGCATCTTCGCCTCAATTATTAAACGATTCTACCATAGCGGTACTAACACCTGGTATGTATAATTCAGCATATTTTGAACACTCTTTTCTCGCCGATCAAATGGGCGTTGAATTAGTTGAATCCCAAGATCTTCAAGTAATAGATGGTAGGGTTGCAATGAGAACTACCCAGGGTTTCAAGTTTATTGATGTATTATACAGACGAGTAGATGATATGTTCTTAGATCCTCTTTCGTTTAACGAAAACTCGGCCCTGGGAGTTCCAGGTATCATGGATGTCTACAAATCAGGTTCAATAACGATTGCCAATGCACCAGGAACTGGCATAGCGGACGATAAGGCAATTTATTCTTATATTCCGGAGATTATTAGTTTTTATACTGGACAAAAAGCTCTTCTAAAAAATGTTGAGACATGGCTCTGTGGAAATAAAGAGCATTTGCAATATGTATTGGAAAATATGTCTAGTTTGGTTGTAAAAGAGGTGCATGGCTCTGGGGGCTATGGGATGCTCATAGGTCCTGCCGCATCAAAACAAGAGCTTTCAGCTTTTAAGAGAAAATTAGTAAGAAACCCGGCAAACTACATAGCCCAACCAACATTATCGTTATCGACAGTTCCAGTTTTAAAAAAATCTGGCTTAGCGCCTCGCCATGTTGATCTCAGGCCATTTGCCTTGGTATCAAGAGATAATGTCTTTGTAACGGCTGGGGGGTTGACACGTGTTGCTCTGAAGAAAGGATCTTTGGTAGTGAATTCTTCTCAGGGAGGGGGAACAAAAGATACATGGATTTTGGAGGCTAATTAATGTTAGGTAGAAATGCTGCCGGAATTTATTGGATGTTCAGATACTTAGAAAGGTGTGAGAATAATGCAAGATTATTGAGAGCTGGATTGAGAATTTCTATGACCCAGTACAACCATGCTAGTCAAGATTGGGAGTCGGTTCTTATGGCAACTTCAATCAAGACGCTTTTTGAAAAAATTTACAACGAATGTAACTCCAGCTCTGTAATAAACTTTATTTTAAGAGAAAAAGAAAATCCTTCATCTGTTATTTCCTCTATTGATAAAGCTCGACAAAATGCCCGCATGATAAGAACTGTTCTGACTAAAGAGGTTTTCGAATCCATAAATGAAATATATTTTAACTTGAAGAGGCTTTTAAAGAGACCAGTAACAGAACAGTCTTTACCCAAAACTATCGATATAATCCAACGTCAAAGCGCTCTGGTCAGAGGATGCTTGCACGGAACAATGCTCAGAAACGATGTTTACGATTTTGCCAGGCTTGGAACTTTTGTTGAAAGAGCTGACAATACTGCCAGAATTCTAGATATGAAGTATCATATACTTCTACCAGCTGTAAGCTATGTCGGTTCTAGCGTTGATGTTAGTCAATGGGAAAACATATTAAGATCAGTTTCAGCTTATCAGTCATATAAGTGGCTTAATGAAAATGAACTTAACCCACAAGGTATTTGTAATTATCTTATTCTAGACGATAGGCTCCCAAGATCCTTAAACTTTTGTAGTAACAATATTTCTCTCAATCTTAAAAGCCTAAGTCAGAGCTATAATACTTCTTTTTGCAGTGTTAAAATGAGTTCTGGTCAATCTTTGTATTTGAAACAGCTTGGGATTGAAGAAATATTTAAAAATGGGCTTCACGAGTTTTTGTCCACATTTTTGGTTAAGTTGAATTCAATATCAAATCAAATAGAAAAAGACTTTAGATTTTATAAATAATGAAAATGTCACTTCAAAATATTGTCGAGTTTCAATTTACAGCAAATCCTACTTATGGAATTCAGCGTCTCAGAATGACACCTAAAGAGAGTGAAAGACAAAAAATATTAAGCTGGGAAATAATCTTAAAGGGTGCAAAAAAGGAAATTGAGTACGTAGATCATCATGGTAATGTCTGTGTTTTATTAACGTTCGAGAAGGACACTAAATCAGTTTCAGTATTAGCGCAGGGAGATATTGAAATAAATAAAACAAATGGGGTAACTAATGAAGAGTCGCTTATTCCAAAATGGTTATTTAAAAGGCATACGGAATTAGCAAAACCTGGAGCCACTATTAAAAAGTTTTGTCGTGACTTTACTGGCTTTACTGGGTCAGACCTAGACTTAGTTTATAAAGTTGCAAACAAGCTTCAGAAGACACTAAAATATGAAATTGGTTCAACAAAAGTAGAAACGGTAGCCGAGGAGGCTTTTCTACTTAAAAAAGGGGTTTGCCAAGATTTTGCTCATATATATATTTCTTGTATGAGATTATTAAATTTTCCGGCCCGATATGTCAGTGGTTATTTGAAGCTTAATGACCGAAAAGAACAAGAGGCAACACATGCCTGGTGCGAAGTCTATGTAAATAATTTAGGTTGGGTAGGAATTGATGTTTCGAATAATATTATAGTGGATGAAAATTACGTTGTTCTAGCAACTGGATTTGACTATAAGGATGCAAAACCGATACACGGATTACAATTTGAAAGTGAGAATAGCGGTATAAAAACAGCCATAAGTATACAGCAATAAGAATGTTAGGAAATTATGACTTACTGTTTAGGTATCAAAATAAATAAGGGTTTACTATTTATGTCTGACACGCGTACTAATGCTGGTGTTGACAATATATCAACTTTTAAAAAAATATTCACATTTAATTATAAAGAAAAAGCTTATATCACAATTCTTGCATCAGGTAATCTAGCTACAACTCAGTTTCTGGTTAATTCTCTAAACGATATTTTTAGAGAAAAAAATAAGGATAAAAGTAAAGTTTTTTTTCAGAATTTAAGTTTATTTGATCTAGTTAAAAAAGTTGGAAAAGAATTAAAGAAGATAATTGCTCAAAATGCAGAAATAGGACAGAAAGCGGATACCTCATTTCATGCAAATTTAATCCTTGGAGGACAGGTTAAAGGTGAAGAACCTAAGTTGTTTCTCATTTATCCACAGGGCAATTTTATAGAGTCTTCAACAGACGCTCCTTTTTTTCAAATAGGCGAGACGAAGTATGGAAAACCAATACTTGTACGAGCTTACGATCCATTTTTAAGTTTTGAGGAAACAATTAAATTGATGCTTCTTTCTTTTGATTCCACACTTAAAGCCAATTTATCAGTCGGCCTGCCTCTTGATTTTCAAATATACGAAAATAATACCTTTGTCCAAGGACCTAGTGGTCGATTTGAGTCTGGAGATCAATATCTGGCCGATGTTTCTAGTGGTTGGAGTCATGCACTGAAAAATGCTTTTAAAGCAATGCCTAACTTAACGTTAGAGAAGCGCTAGTGTTTTTCTAAACTATTTAATGAGTTAATTAAACAAAGTTCGCATTTTCTCATAATTTATAAAGGTCGAATATAAATTGAAAATAGATCTTCCAACAAAATTCTTACCAAGCAGTCCCAAAATAGCTTTTACTCAAATTGGAGCTGGAGATCTGGTAATTTTAATTCATGGAATAGGTGGAAATAAAGAAAACTGGTATCAGAATATGGAGGTTCTTTCAAAAAATTTTAACGTCGTGGCACTTGATTTGCGTGGTTATGGTGAGAGTGAAGATTTTCTAGGACCTATGAACTTCTCGGATGTTGCTGACGATATTCAAAAGTTAATTTTATATCTTGGGGAGAAAAAGTGTCACGTCATTGGTTTGTCAATGGGAGCACAAATTTCGCTTTATTTTTATGAAAAGTATCCCGATCTAACACAATCTCTTGTTTTATGTGATGCGCCCTTGGGTTTTCAAGATTTTACTGAAAATGAACGTGAGAAATTTATTAGGTTAAGAAAAAAGCCAATTGAAGATGGTATGGATTTAACGACAATGGCTATTAATATTGCCGATACATTGATAGGTAAAAAATCGAATAAGCTAGCTTATGATCAATTAGTTGAGTCAATGCAAAAATTACACAAAGAAACCTATCTTAAAGCAATTGATACCTTTGTTAAATCCGAACACTATAATATATTTCCAAAGATAGATATCCCTGTGCTCGTTCTAGTGGGCGAACTTGATAATTTAACACCGGTGTCAATGGCCAAAGGAATTTGTAGTAAAATAGACGGAAGTATTTTTAAAATAATCCCCGATGCTGGCCATTTGTCTAACATCGAAAATCCTGATGAATTTAATATTGCCGTTTCACATTTTCTTAACCAAATATAAAGAAAAATTTAAATTTTTCTTTTATTTTCAACTTTATAAGCTAATCTGAAAGTCTGACTAGAGAAGAGGGGGTCCTATGTTTAAAAAATCAATTTCAACTTTTATATTATTTTTACTAACTATTTCATATGCCTATGGAGATAAAGTTAAAGTCGGAATGATCACTACTTTATCAGGAGGAGGATCCGGACTAGGAATTGATATTAGAGATGGATTTGCCCTCGCCGTTAAAGATGAGCCAAATATAGAGATAATTTCTGGTGATGACCAAAGAAAACCCGATATTGCTGTTCAACTTGCAGATAAAATGATACAATCGGACAAGGTTGACATAATTACAGGTATTGTTTGGTCAAACTTGGCAATGGCCGTTGTCCCTGCAGTGGTAAATCAAGGAAAGTTCTATCTTTCACCAAACGCAGGACCGTCGTTACTAGCGGGAAAGAAATGTCACAAGAATTATTTTAATATAGCTTGGCAAAATGATAATCTCCATGAAGCGGCAGGAGGGTATGCTAGTTCGGCTGGTTTTAAAAATAGTTTCATAATTGCTCCTAACTATCCAGCGGGAAAAGATGCGCTCACAGGATACAAACGTTATTTTAAGGGTTCTATTGAGAATGAAGTGTACACAAAGCTTGGTCAAACTGACTATGCCGCGGAAATAGCAAAGATAAGAGCGTCGAACGCGGATAGCGTCTATTTCTTCCTTCCTGGAGGAATGGGAATAGCCTTCATCAAACAGTTTTCTCAGGCACAAGTAGATTTGCCCCTGGTTGGACCAGCATTTTCATTCGATCAAGGTATTCTAAAAGCTGTTGGAAACGCAGCTCTAGGAGTAAAAAATACCTCCCAATGGTCAAAAGATATAGAAAATGCACAAAATAAAAAGTTTGTAAAAGACTTTCAATCAGCTTATGGGCGTTTGCCATCTTTATATGCCTCTCAGGGCTATGATACTGGCAAAATCATAGTTTCAGCAATGGCAAATGCGAGTATTAAGGATATGGATGCTTTTAGAGAAGCACTTAAAAATGCTCCATCTCAGGGTTTTAAGTCGACAAGGGGAAAGTTCTCCTTTTCTTCCAACCACCATCCCATACAAGACATATATGTTAGAGAAGTCGTAGAGGAAAATGGTACTCTTACTAATAAATTGATTTCTTCTGGTCTAGTAGATCATTCAAATTTCTATGTAGACCAGTGTAAAATGTAAACGATAAGGTATTGAGCTCTACAACAGCCTGGTTAATGTGAAATATGTCTTTGCAGCTCTTTATTGAGCAGTTATTAAACGGTATACAGTTTGGATTTATGCTGTTTTTAATGTCAGCAGGTTTGACATTGATTTTCGGAGTTATGGGTTTGATAAACTTGGCCCATGGCTCCTTTTTCATGATAGGAGCCTTTAGCGCTTCTTTTGTTGCTGGATTGACTGGGAATTTCTTTTTAGCCATTTTGGCTTCATTAATCTTTCCAGCTCTTATTGGAATAACGGTCGAGTTCTCAATTATTAGAAAGCTTTATGAGCGTGACCATCTTGACCAGGTTTTAGCAACATTTGCACTTATTTTGATATTTTCGGAGGCAACCAGGTACATTTTTGGCGCATTTCCACTTTTTTTGGATATTCCAAATATACTTCAAGGAAATATTCTATTACCTGGTGAAATAGTATACTCCAAGTACAGGTTGATAATAATAATTATAGGTCTTTTTATAGCCATAGGCCTATATTTTTTAATAAATAGAACCTTATTAGGAATTCAAATTAAAGCCGGTCAGAACGATAGACAAATGATAAGAGTTCTAGGAATAAATATATCAAGACTTTATACAATAGTATTTGCAATGGGAGCGGCACTAGCAGGATTGGCTGGAGCATTAATTGGTGCCATCCAATCAGTTGAAGTTGGTATGGGAGAGCCTGTATTGATATTGGCTTTTGTTGTAATAGTAATAGGTGGAATCGGTTCCATTAAAGGGGCATTGATTGGAGCACTTTTAATAGGAGTTCTTGACACTATGGCTCGACTGTTTCTCCCTATATTTTTTGAACTTATTATGGAGACCTCCCAAGCCTTATCTCTAGGCTCATCATTGGCTTCTATGAGTGCATATCTCTTAATGGCATTAGTGTTAATATTTAGACCCACAGGTCTTTTTGGAAAAAAATAATGCTCACAGAAAAAAAGTTCAATCTGATTATAGTCCTTGGTATCTTCGCTTTTTCCTTGATTGGTTACGTAATGAATGAGCCTTACTTCATAACTCTTGCAACAAAAATTGTTATTTTGGGGATCGCTGGCTGTGCTTTAAATTTAATATTAGGATTTGGGGGTATGGTGTCTTTTGGTCACGCAATGTTTTTTGGTGTAGGGAGTTATGTGGCCGCGATAAGTGCTTTTCATAGCATGAACGGTGAGTCCATCGATTTAATATTTTTTGATTTTAATGGTAGTAGTCAAATGCTCTTTAATTGGTTTCTCGCTGTTATTTTTTCAATGTTTTTCGCCCTCATTGTTGGGAGCATTTCTATAAGAACAAGCGGTGTATATTTCATAATGATTACGTTAGCCTTTGCGCAAATGACTTACTATTTTTCACTAGGCTGGACAAAATATGGTGGTGAAGATGGTTTGTCTACATATGTAAGGAATGATCTATTTTCAATAAACACAATGCTTCCGTTAAACTTTTTTATTATTTGCTTCGCTTGCTTATGTGTTGTTGGGTTTATTTTGAATTGGGTTATAAATTCGAATTTTGGAAATTTTTTAAAAGGCTGTAAGGAAAATGAAGAAAAAATGATATCGTTAGGTCTCAATCCATACACGCTTAAATTAACAGCTTTTGTGATATCTGGAGCGATAACAGGTTTAGCAGGCGCCTTGTATGTAGATCTCAATAGGTTCGTGAGTCCTACATCTTTAAGTTGGCAAACTTCTGGAGAACTAATTGTCTTAGTTATACTAGGAGGAAGTGCCAGGCTATTTGGACCATTGCTAGGAGCTATAGTGTTTATATTGTTAGAGCAATTCCTTGGCGAGGTAACAGAAAATTGGCAATTTTGGCTCGGCGTAATTTTAGTATTAATAGTTCTTTATTTTCCGAAGGGTGTTTCAGGTTTATTTATAAAAGATTAGGTCAATGGCCGAAAAAAAAGAAATTTTAAAGCTATCTGGTATCAACAAGTGTTTTGGCAACGTAGTTGTCGCAAAAGATATTAGTCTAACGGTAATATCAAATCAATTACATGCTCTTATTGGTCCGAATGGAGCAGGGAAAACTACTTTAATAAAAATGATATCTGGAGAGCTGAAACCAGACCAAGGCGTGGTAATGCTTCTAGATAGAAAGGTCAACCACTTAAGTGAAATTGCAAGAGTTCACCGTGGATGTATTAGAAGCTTCCAAGTATCATCAATTATTGGGTCTATGACCGTATTTGAAAATATTTTATTAGCGGTGAAACAGAAAAGAAGTATTCTCAAGATGCTGTTTAGAAAATTTCAAAGTAACTCATCAGAATCTAGTTTTGTTTATCAAACACTAAATCAATTATCTTTAGAAACCCTGGAAACGAAAGTTGCGTCGACGCTAAGTCATGGAGATAAAAGAAAATTAGAGTTAGCAATGGCACTTGCGATGGGTCCAAAAATATTATTATTAGATGAACCTTTTGCAGGTCTTGATCAGGCGGAGAGTTCTAAGCTAATTGAATTGCTTAAAAGCATAAAAAAAAACATGCCGATTTTTCTTATAGAACATGATATGCAGGCAGTTTTTGCATTAGCGGATAAAATCTCTGTGCTCAACGAAGGAGAAATTATTGAAAGTGGCAGTGTAGAAAAGATTAGGAGGAGTAAGTTAGTGCAAAATGCTTATTTAGGGGGCGATTTATGAGTTTACTTGAAACAAAAAATCTCAGCGCTTTTTACAGTGGAAGCATTGCTCTTTCCGAAGTGGATTTTCTAGTTAATGAGGGATCCGTTATTGCTTTGATGGGAAGAAATGGTATGGGGAAGACCACACTTATTCATTGTGTGTGTGGTATCATAAGTGAAAAAAGCGGATTGATAAAATTCAATTCAGTCGACATACATGATTTGATTGATTTTCAAATAGCGAAACTCGGCATTGGTCTTGTGCCAGAAGGAAGAAGAATATTTTCAAACCTTACTGTTCATGAAAATTTGTTGGTAAGCGCCAAAGAGGGGGAATGGGATCAAAAAAAAATTTATGATCTGTTCCCAAGACTGCTTGATAGAAAGTATCAATTAGGCGGTTCCTTGTCTGGAGGCGAGCAGCAAATGCTATCAATTGGGCGGGCACTAATGACAAACCCAAAATTATTGATTTTAGATGAGGCAACTGAGGGGCTTTCCCCTTTGATACAAAAAGAGATTTGGAATGTTCTGGCAACTTTAAAGAAGTCGGGCTTATCCATTATTATAGTAGATAAATCCTTAGAGAAACTTTCTACATTAGCGGACCATTTTTACTTTTTAGTGAAGGGGAAAATAGCGTGGAGCGGCAAATACAATCAGCTAAATGACAAGCTAATAAAGAGCTATTTGTTAATTTAATATATTAGTTATTATCCTTTAAAAACAAATATTTAAAATACTAATGTAAAGGTTTAATGAAAGTCCCATTTCTAAGTTCGTTAAAAGCTTGTGCTAACTCCGCTTGCGTGTTCATCACTATAGGGCCATGCCACGCTACAGGTTCTTGAATGGGTTTTCCTGATATTAATAAGAACCGAACTCCATCTTTTCCAGATATTAAAGAGACCGAGTCACCAGTGTCGAACCGAATTAATGTTCTGTTTCCTGATAAATCCCTAATATTCAACTCTTCACCTTTTAGTTCTTTTTCTATTCTAATACCTATAGGTTTAGAAGAATATGCAAAATCAGCACTTCCCTGGAAAACATAGGCAAAGCAATTTCTATATGCATCGATATTTATCTCTTTTTTAGTAAAAGGGGGAATATAAATATCAAAGTATTGTGGTTCTGCTGCAATGCCGTCAACTGGTCCCTTGATGCCCTTATAATCACCAACAATTATTTTTATTTTTGAGCCATCATCCTCCTCGATCAATGGAATATCTGAGCCGCTGACGTCCTGATAACGAGGAGCCACCATTTTTTGAGAAGAGGGGAGGTTAGCCCAAAGCTGAAACCCATGCATTTGGCCGTTTTTGTTACCGAGCGGCATTTCCTGATGCAATATACCTGAACCGGCTGTCATCCACTGTACGTCTCCACCAATCAAGCTACCCCTATTTCCAAGACTGTCTTGGTGTTCCACAGTTCCATCAAGTACATATGTAATTGTTTCTATTCCTCTATGAGGATGCCATGGAAAACCAGCCTTAAATTTTTCAGGATCATCATTTCTGAAGTCGTCTAGCATAAGAAAAGGGTCACATTCATCTGGGTCACTAAAACCAAATGCTCTAAAGAGACTTACTCCTGCTCCTTCGGTGAATGGTTGAGCTAATTTTTTTTCCTTTATAGGTCTGAAAGACATGGTGTGTTCCTTAAAAATCGCAAATCTGCTCTATTGTAAGTTGTATAATATAACTGAACTATTTTGAATTATGATATAGTGCCTATATCTCGTAATTCCAAGACCTTTCATAATGGTGTTTGTATAAAATTAATCTTGTTCCTGGAGCGCTATTAAAAAAAACATTACAGGTTATTTAATACAATTCCTATAAACAGGGTTAAAATGAAAAAAGAAATAACAGTGGTGACAAAAATTGCCTTAACTATTTCGCTTGGATTTACATTATAAGCTGCACATAAGGCTAAAGAAAAGGCCCCGCATGGGCCAAGTGATACTAAAAATGTTCCTAAAAAATTGTTTGGATAATTAAATTGGTAGAAAAAACCGGTTATTATTAGTAATGCTAAAGGCGCAAAAAGTAACTTAAGAAAAGAAATAGTAACGGTGAGGCTTGTTAATACTCTGTTTAAATAATGCGATAAAATTATCCCCATTGATATCAAACCTATCGGCATTGTAGTCTGGGCAAGCTTAGATGTAATAGTTTCAGCAATACTATTATTTAAATTTATTCCCGAAGACTTTACAATAACAGACACCAGTACTGCTATTACCAGAGGGTTTTTTAATAAATCTTGAGAATATTTTCGTAAATCAATTTTGATTTTACTTACATATTCAAGGCCAAGCGTCACGATAGATATAAGTATTACAGAGTCCATTACGATTATGCTAGAAACATGGAGTGATATACTGTCATCAAAAAAAATCTGTGAAAGAGGTAATATAATCAACACATGATTTGATAGGGCAACAGAGAGACCCCAAATAATTGCTTCAGTTTTGGTTCTGAGAAAAAATTTATGTGTTACGTAAAAAGCTAGTAAACCAGCTATCGTTTGCATTACAAAATACGATGCTAAAAGACCAAAGTTTATATTCTCCTGATTGCTTTTAGTAACTGCCTCAAAGATTACGCAAGGAATGGCAACATAAAAAATAAATAGGTTAAATGTTCGAGCATTTTCAAGACCGAAAATCTTGAATACACCGAAAAACATACCCAGTAGAATTAAAAGAGGAAAGGGAGCAAGTCCTGAAAGAGAACTGATCATTATTATTTATAGAAAAACAGAAGTTATGGTATTTTTTGGTAAATTTGGCAGTGTCAATTTTTTATAATTTTTCGGAAGTCCCATCTTCTTTAACTTTATTACCCTTACCATCTGTTTTTATATGTCCTGCTTGAATTGAGAAATCACTCCACTGTTGCTGATTTTGTTTAAAATTTACTTCTTTCCCGTACTTATGTAACAGATTTAAAAAATGCGTGTCTTCTCTCCATTCAGAAGAAAAAAGAGATTCTTCAAAATTCTCTGTTGAACCAAAATCAGCCTCAATTTTAGTTTCATCCAGTTCATAGTGCCTTACGTCTTGAACTTGATAGCTTTCAATCAATGAAATTTTCATGACATCTATATTATGCTTTAGTCTTTTCTTTACTAGATTGGACAGTCAGAAAATTTACTTCCCACAGTTTCCTTAACTTTTTCAATTTTTTCAACTGCATTACATACTTCCAAAATTTTAGGATATGCTTGAAAAGGATTATCTCCACAAACTTCCCTAAGTATCCCAAAGCCTCCTGTTTTTTGCGTTGTCCGAACGCAAGTATACAAAAATATATCTGCGTATGAACAGTCTCCTCCTGTGAGAAATGGTCCTGAAGACGATTTCTTTAGGTCTTGCTCAAGTCTTTCTGCTCTTTTGCCATGAAGTTCAGTTAAGTTTTTGATTCCTGTTTCTTTACCTCCTTCGGCAAGAGTATCAGTAAGCCTTAAATTTCGCCAAAACGGTTCATTATGCCCAGTTATGATGTCATGAAAAGGTGATAGTACAAAAGAATAATAATCTTGGCACCAAGCCCAGTAGTTTCCTATTATTGCCGCCTGATCAGGTGACTTTGGTGTCAATGGCCCCTCATATTTTGTAACTAAATACTGAACGATAGCCATAGAGTCATTAAGCTCTAGACCGTTGGAATGGTCCTTCATCCACGGCACTGTTCCAAAAGGTGCTTCACTGTCTTTATCGAAATCTTCACCCATAGGCTTTGACATTTTAAGGTTCACTTTAATGCCATGCATTGCGCATACAATATTAATTTGTTCTCCGCGACCCACTATAGGTAAGTAAGCAATATCTATTTCTGGCATATTTTCCCCCACGATTATTTAATATTTAATGATATTATAATTTAAAAGAAGTTCAAAATGAAAACTTGTGTATTTTTTTTAGGGAGCCATATCCTTGATTGGGGGTGACGCGGAAAGCGAAATAGGTAACACGTAGCCTTCTTTTTCAATTGTTTTATTATGCTCGCTCCAAGCATCATCAAGAATCGTTTTATTTAATATTAAATCAGAACCAGTAGCTGCCATTACCATTGCGGCGTGGGTCATTCCTTTAATGGCTATAGATGATTTGCCTTGCGCTGTCATTTGCCATGAATGGAAAGGTGTACCAATAGCATAGTTTGCTCCCCACAGTGACACCGTGGGAACAACCCAGCTAACATCAGCTACGTCTGTAGAACCCCCCATGTCGACTGGCTTCACATCACCTGCTACTACTGTTGCTGCCAAAACTTGCCCCTCAACTAGATCTATGCCAGCGTGAGAATAAGCACTTTCTATATCTTTTCTCGTTAATGTGTCTTGATACTTCTTCGCGTATAAATGCTCTTCTTTACTGAATTCTGGAGCACCTAATTGGTCTAAGTTACCTTGCATAATATTCCCAAGTGTTTCGTTATAAAGTAGATTAGAGACACCAGCTAATATCTTGGTCTTGACTTTTGTTTGAGTCATAAGAGCTGCACCTTTTGCTATTTCTTTTACTCTTTCAAGTAATTCCATCATTTTAGGTGTAGTTTCATCTCGTACAACATACCTGACTTTTGCTTTTGCTTGGACCACGTTAGGAGAAATGCCCCCACCATCAATCAGAGCGTAGTGAATGCGAGCTTTATCAGGCATATGTTCTCTCATATAGTTAACACCAACGTTCATTAACTCTATTGCATCCAAAGCTGAGCGTCCAAGGTGAGGAGAAACAGCTGCATGGCTAGCCTTACCTTCAAACGTGAAGTCTACACGACAGTTTGCAAGGCTGGACCCTTTAACAATCCCCGGCAAGCATCCTGGGTGCCACGTAATTGCCACGTCTACATCTTTAAATATTTTGTCACGAACCATAAAAGTTTTTGCTGCACCGCCTTCTTCGGCCGGGCAGCCATAATATCTAACGACTCCAGGTAAATTTGAGTCTTTTAACCACTCCTTTAGAGCGACCGCCGCTTGCATGGATGCTGAGCCCAAAAGATTATGACCGCAGCCATGCCCATTCTCACCTTTTTTGACTGGGTCTTGATGAAAGACATCTGCCTTTTGGCTAAGGCCCGCCAACGCATCGTATTCTCCCAGAAACGCAATTATTGGGCCGTCAGTACCATATTCTCCTACGACAGCAGTTGGTATGTTAGCTATACCCTTTGTCACAGAGAAACCATGATATATTAACTCATCAACATGGGCACTCATAGAGTTTTGCTCAGAGTAGCATGTTTCAGGAGTTGACCAAACTTTGTCAGCTAGCTCTTGAAATCTTTTTTGATTTTTTGATACAAAGTCCCAAATGACGTGTTTATTGGTTTTCATATGAATTTGAACCTTTGAAGAATTAGTTTACCTAGCTCTTTTTTTCCTAAACATTGCGGAACTAAAGTATCCAGCCTGACGTATCCAATTGTAGGCTCTTGATCTTTTCTCTACACTTTCGTTACGTGGCTCAGGAGAACCTAGTTCTAAATAGTTGAGCTTTACTTTATCAAAGCTTTCTAGATTTTGAGTTATTTTGGTAAATTTTTTCCTATTCTCAGAATTAAGTGTCTTATGAAAAGGGTCAGTTACAAGCCAATATTCTGAGCTTTCAATATCGTTTTTAAGCATACGATGAGTTAAAATAACATCTTCTCCTGAAAGTTCTTCAAAATTTCTTATTGTATTTAAAGAAAAATTTCCTTTGTGAGCGCAAATCTTTAATCTTAAGTTTTTCGACTGCGTACATGGTTCACAGCCACATGCTTGTACAAAGGCCAAATCTGATAGCTTTTTATTAAATGCCGCATTTGCTCTTGCCATGATTTCAACAATATCATCTCCTGATGTTGAGCCTATTTTGTTGCTACTGAAGAAAAAAGCGGCATCTCCTTCAAGCTTATTTAATCTTAAGGTGGGCTCTACCTCATCTATAACTGTCTCTAAAAGATCTGCTACTATTGTAGTCGCATGGGACTCAAATCCCTTTGCCAAGGCAGCACCAAAAATTGGCTTTTTAGATAAATTATGTAGCTTAACAAATTCTGTATAGCCACTTATGTCTGCAATTAGTAAAAAGCCGTTTTCTGACATTAATTATTCCACCTGATATAGATTAAATATTTTTTTACATAGGAATGTCAATTTTTTAAACTTTAACAGACCTTTTAGCATGATGGTTGATACTCTTAGAGTATAGTAGTCTACTTTTGTTAAATGCTGTTGGGAATTAGTTTTGTATAAGCCTTTAGATATTTAGATACCAAATTTTTGTAATGTGTTTAATTTTATTTTCTTCAATTTTCATTGCATAAAAATAATCAGTTTCAATTGGCTGCGGTTCCTCACCTAAAATATTGTCTGCATAAATAATGGCATATAGCAGCACCATTCCTCGCTTTTTATCCTCTGCAATAGACTTAATTTCAAATTTAGTATTAGCTAACATGGAATGTGCATCTTTCATCCATTCGACATAATCCTCGAGCCTATCGAGGTGAATCAGAGTATCGGCATCTGTTTTGAACGTAGCGTTGGGATGGTAATATTCTTTGCAAGCTTCCCAACCTTTGCCTTCATCACAGGGCCAAAAAAACTTTTCGGCTACATCCAACATAAATTTAACCCTTTCCAACGTTGTGTTCTATAGTAAATCGTAACATAATTTTTAGTTAAGATGGTCTATTATATCAAATTCCTGTGCTAGAGTTGCAATATCTTTAAGCCACTTGTCTACTATATTAGGCTTACTTGAAGCCGCGCTAACGCCGTGCTCAGTGTCATCATCGATTATTGCTTTAACTGCGAAGGAGACGGGATGCGATACAAGTCTTGCCATAGCTGTCCCCTCTGTATTACCCCATGCATCCATTTTGTAAGTTTTATGCCAAATAACGTGGTTATCTTCTTCAGCCTTAAGGTCTACGCACAAAATTACACGATCTGGTTCATTCTCAGCATAAGCGTTATCTCGCCAAAATTGTTCCGACATTTCGATTAACCGCTTTTCCCCAGCTTGCCCATGTAATGTCTCTATCTCTCTAAAAATATCTGCCCATGCCTTGGCCCATCCTTTTAGTCTTAAAGTGCCCCTTACGAACTGCTTGACTTTCCATTTTCTATCAAAGGCATACTGCTCCATAAAGGGTAGTGAGTCTCTATTGGGATAGACTTCAAATTTTTCTGGATTATTCAGTGGTGCGTTGTAGGAAGTTATAGCATCCCATGGTCGGTTGACCTCAAAATTTTCGAAATCTTTTATTGACCTTGAAGGGGATTTCAAAGCTTTCAATACACCCAGAGGAGACCAACTAAATTTATATTTAAAATCGTTAGGAGTTTTAGGAACCCCCCCACAGTATGAGAGGAAAGAAATCTCAGTTTTGGAGTTTATAAGGTTTGATTTTTTAAACTCTTCTACAAGCTTGTGAGCCATCAGATGGTCTATCCCTGGATCTAGGCCTATCTCATTTATCAAAGAAACTTTTGCTTTAAATGCGGCATTATTAAGATTTCTCATCTCTGGCGAAATATAGGATGAACTCACAAAGTGAGCTTTTTTAGAAACCGCTAATTTAGCAAGAGGAACATGCCAGTCTCCTGGAAGCATCGATACAATTATATCTCTATGGGCTAACTTTTCTCCTAATGCGTTCATATCAAATTCGTTGATTTGTACTTGAACGCCTTCTAGAGCTTTTCTTGCTTTGCTTACTGTCCGGTTCCAAACAATAACATTATTACCATCCAAAATAAGTTTTTTTAATCCAGGAATTGATGATAACCCTGTTCCGCACCAATGAATTGCCATTTTATACCTCTATTAGTTTTGATTTAAATACTTTTTTTGCTCTTTGCCAAACGACATTATTTTTTCCATTGAAATCCATTAAGTAAGGAAAAAGTTGTTCTGCAAAGTCAATTGAGCTTTCTTTTGGAAGAAGAGATGGCAAGTTGTCAATAGCCATAACATCCAACGGGGGACGACTTGAAATATTCAAACCTGGCTTAGGCCATGTGGTTGGAGCGCTATAAATGGGAATAGGGTTATAATCGCTATCAGGATCACACGCTATATCACCAATTACAGTAAGATTCCTTTGTGACTCAACAAAATTTGGTTGAAAAAACACAGGAGTGTTTGGCGTCGCTACAACGCAATTAAACAAAATATTATGATTTAGAACTTCGTGGAAGGGGCCGCCAGCAACTGTTTCAGCTAAATCCCATTTTTTAATATTTAAAGACCATTCCGCGCAAAAATCACATACCCCTGTACCAACCCGACCCAATGAACCAATTACAATGGCGGATGGAAGAGTTTTTACTGAATTGATTTCGTTAGATATGTCTTTTAATAATCTTCGTTTATCATTAAAGGCAGATAAAGGGGGGCACTCTTCTTTTTTTAATTGGCTTATCCAAACCTTTAGCGTAACGTAAGCGCCTGCAAATCCAGCCCAATATCCAAAGGCAGCAACTCTCTTTCCTGTCTCTTGCGTTAAATACTCAATATCATAAAGGGTTCCAGCACCGCTTTTAAATTTTTTCAGCAATTTTTTCCCAGATACTTGACCCTTGAAAGCATGCCCAAACATTATGTGCGAATGTTTCAACGGAGTATCATCATTTGGTAGTTCCTTAAGCCCAAATATAATTGCATCTTCTGGTGCATTTTCCCAAGACCCTGCAGAAACAATTTCGCATCCTGCATCTTTATAGTCTTTTGTAGAAATGATCCTCGTGTCGCTTGCCTCAACCGATACTTTTATACCATTTTTAATTAACTGAGTGGCGCCTTGAGGGGTTAGACCAACCCGTTTTTCGTTTTCTCGATTTTCTGCTCTTAGCCATAAATGTTTCATTAGATTTCATTATTATCCTTTTTGGGCATAATTTCATTCAATATTTCATCAGAGTGTTCTCCGCAAGATGGTGGAGGGTGCCTGTAGCTTACTGGTGTTGCGCTAAATTTCACAGGATTACCAATTAACTCGACAAATCCTTTTTTAGAATTTTTATTATGCATTTGAATTTTCATCTCACGCGCCGATACCTGATTTGAAGCAAAAACTTCTGATAATTTATTTATAGGACCTCCGGGGACCTTCATCTTTTCCATTTTATCAACTAAATAGTCTTTCTTATGCTTTTTTAGTTCCCGTTTTAAGATGGGAATCAACTGAGACCTGTTGGAGACACGCATAATATTTGTAGAATATTTCTGGTTTTCACTCAAATCTGATCGGTTGATAATTTCACAAAATTTCTTGAATTGTTGGTCATTCCCTATGGCTACGTTAAGATGGCCATCATAGACTTCAAAGACTTGATAAGGCACGATATTAGCATGCTCGTTGCCAACACGATCTGGATCTTCCTTTGAAAGAAGATAATTGGTTCCCATATTTACAAGAGAAGCTATTTGAGCATCTACCAAAGCTATATCAATGTTTTGCCCTAGCCCCGATTTCGCTCTATGATTAAGGGCGGCAAGAATAGCAGTACACGCATAAAGTCCACATAAAAGATCTGCAACTGCAACGCCAACCTTAACGGGCTCTTCATTGGGACTTCCCGTTATGCTCATTAACCCTCCATAACCTTGCGCAATCAAATCATATCCCGCTTTATGGGAATTGGGACCATTTTGCCCATATCCTGTAATGGAACAATAAATTAGCTTTGGAAAATCTTTAGAAAGCGACTGATAATCTAGACCAAACTTCTTGAGGCTTCCGACCTTAAAGTTTTCTATAAAGACATCGCAGTCTTTCAGAAGGGTCTTTATAATTTTTATATTTTCCTTTTTTGATATATCAAGGCTAAGCGATCTTTTATTGCGGTTTGATGCCAAAAAATAGCCGCTTTCATTGGTATCCAGACCTTCTCTATCTTTCATAAAAGGAGGCCCCCAATTTCTTGTATCATCACCGCTTCCTGGTTTCTCTATTTTGATAACCTCCGCACCATAGTCTCCTAACAATTGGGTACAAGTGGGTCCGGCAAGAATCCTAGACATATCTAAAACTTTGACACCCGTTAGAGGTCCGTTAACAGTGGGTTCCAAAATACTTTTTTTGTTCAAGGCTATACTCCACTCAGGTTTGCGTGTAGAATATAGCTCAATGACAACTAGCTAACAAAACTTTTGTCATTTTTTGGGAAATAAAATAATGTTTTAGTACGTTTTATGAACTTTAAGGGAGTAAAAAAGTGATCAAAGAGGATTTCAGTACGATAGTTAGAAAGGTTCGAATTTTTAGTGGAATTATACTTTTCGCCTATGTAATCATGCATTTATTAAATCACTCAGTTAATCTTTTTTCAATTGATGCAGCTGATGCCATAAGGATAAATTATTTTCGACCTATATGGCAAAATCCTGTAGGACTTTTTCTGCTTTATGGTTCTCTTTTCGCACACCTAATACTAGGTTTTGCATCCATTTTAAATAGAAAATCATTTAAGATGAAAGGTAAGGACTGGATACAAATTGTATTTCCTGTTTTAGCATTGCTATTTTTAGCGCAGCACATTGCTATAAGTTTTATCATAACAAAAATTTTTGGGGGAGAGGAAACATACTCACTATTTTTCGCAGCAATGAATACCGAAAAACCGAGTGACTTAATAATGGGAGCAATATTTTTCTCTTTGATGACAATATTTATATGGGGTCATGGTGTAATTGGCTTAGATGCCTATTTAAAACAACAAGCTGTACACCATAACCGTTTTACATTTTATTTGCGTTATCCAGTGCTTTTTCGTTTTGTTTATTGGTTTGTACCAATTGCAGCAGTTTTAGGGTTTCTATCAGGTTTAAGAAATATGAGTTTTATTGCTCAAATCCAATCATTTGAATTGGACATCCCGGTCCCAAACTATCTTGGTTCAATTATTTTCAAGTATATTCCCCAAGAAGCGTTCCCAACCATCATGCAAGTAGAACCTCTAGTTATGAAATATTATCCTCTTTTTGTGCTTTTTGTAATTTTAGTGTGCATATTTAATGTTGTCAGAGCTCGATTTTTTGGAAGGATCATCGTTAGCTATCCAGGAGGAGAAACTGTGTCAATTCCTAAAGGCACTTCTATTTTAGAAGCTAGTCGTAAAGGAAAAATTCCACATCAAGCTATATGTGGAGGTAGAGGAAGGTGTACTACTTGCCGAATAAAAGTCACAGATTTTAGTGGAGAATTAACTGCGCCTAGTAATCATGAAATCAAAGCGATTGAGCGTGTAGGGCTTGATGACAATGTAAGGTTAGCTTGTCAATTAAAACCAACTAACAATATATCAGTTCAACCTTTACTAAATCCTGAAAACACATTGGAAACTGTTAGGAGTGCACGTGCTCTTACCGGTAAAGAACAAGAGACAGTAATACTTTTTGTTGACTTGAGGGATTTTACAAAGCTTTCCGAGAAAAAATTGCCCTATGATGTTGTATATATTCTAAACAAATATTATGCAGTCTGTGGCGAGATTATAGAGAAAAATGGTGGTCGATTGGACAAGTTTATTGGAGATGGGATAATGGCTATTTTTGATGCAAACTCAAACACTGATATTAATTCAAGAAATGCCGTAATATCAGCTAATGAGATTTCCAAAAGTATGAAAACACTTAACTCAGAATTGAAGACTGATTTTTCTGAAGATATGAGGTTCGGTATGGGAATTCATGCTGGAAGCATGATTGTAGGTATGATGGGTTATGGAAAAACTGTTACAGAGACAGCTGTTGGGGATAATGTCAATATCGCTGCGAGGTTAGAGGAGCTATCTAAGACTTACCGGTGCGAGCTAGTAGTATCTAAGTACGTTGCTGATAAAGCAAAGGTTGAGACAGTTAACCTTAAGCCGAAGTTAGTTGATATTAGAGGCAGAAAAGAAGCGCTAGAGGTATTTACTTTTGAAAATGCTGCTGATATTTCAGTTTAGTTTTTCGAAACAAGTAATTGATTTTTTAAATGAATAACACTTGGTATGATGATACGGTATATAGCAAATTTAAAGGAAAGCATGAGCTAAAAAACAACCGCAAATGCGATGTTTTGATTGTAGGGGGCGGGCTTGCTGGTCTGAGTCTATTATATAACTTAAAAAAAAATAATGTTGATGCTGTCTTAATCGAAGAAAAACAGATTGGCAGTGGTGCATCCGGACGCAATGGCGGTTTTTGCCTTTCTGGGTGGGCACAAGATTATGATGTGTTAATGAAGTACTTATCTAAAGAAGAGATTGTTACATTGGAACAGATTGCAGCAACTGGCGTCCAATGGATGAAAAAAAAGTGTATGTCGAAAGGGTATGAGCACACAAATCTTAAACCAGGTGTTCTAAAATGTTTCTTATCAAAAAATGTTGAAAAGGTTGAAAGAGATGTTTTTACTCAAAATCAGTTATTTTCTCAAAATGAGGAATTCATTAATAAAGGAAAACTTAATGAGTACGTTTGCTCCGATAAATACACTTGTGGTGTTTTAAGAAAAGATTCATTTCAATTCCATCCTTTAAATTTTATGAAGGCTCTCGCCCAGGATTGCAAAAACTTAGGGGCCTCGATTTTCGAAAATTGTAAGTTTGTCAGCTACCAAATAAATAGTGGAAAGATAAAGTCCAGTATTTTTAATAATAACGGAGTGGTAAACATTCAGTCTGAAAAGATAGTATTTGCTACAGGTGGCTATGGCGGAAAAGAAATAAAGGATCTAAAAAACTTCTGGTTACCTATAAAAACCTTTATAGGTGTAACAAAGCCAATGGGAAATGAGCTGCAGTCCGTGCTAAAAAAACCATTAGGATTCAGTGATAACCGAAGGGCCGGAAATTACTACCGTGTTTTACCTGGAAATAGGCTCTCCTGGGGGAGAGGTATATCAGCAGTCGGAAAGTTTACATCTTTAAGTTTAAAAAGAGCAATTTCAAAGGAAATAAGCTATTTTTTTCCTGAGTTAAGAAATGTAGAAATAGATTATGTTTGGTCTGGGAATATGGCTTATGCAAGTCACTACATGCCATATGTTGGCTCTACTAAAATTGGAAATGAAGAAAAAAATGTGTTCACCCTGATGGGATTTGGAGGACATGGAATGAATACAGCGCCTGGGTCTGCTATGGTTCTTGCTGATTTCATGCTTGGAAAAAGTAGTAAGCATGAAGTTTTTAATAGATTTAGAAGAAAATGGAATGGTGGCTTAATTGGTCCTTACATAGCTGAAATGAAGTATAAGTATCTCCAGATTCAAGATTATTTCGACGTTGCCTAATTAATAAGTAAAAGTTAATCGACAATTAACTGGTTTTATATCTAAAATCGACGCATGCGAAATGCCAAAACATTGGATTACGGTTTTTCAAATGAGGAATTTGAAATTCGTTTTGAAAGAGCCCAAGAGCTATTATACAAGAATAAACTTGATGCGTTATTGATTACTATTCCATCAAATTTGAGGTATTTTACTGGTATTGATACTAATTTCTGGGAGAGTCCTACCAGATCTTGGTTTTTAGTTGTACCGCTTTTTGGAAACCCCATAGCTATAATTCCAGAAATAGGTGAAAAGCTTTTTAAAAAAACTTTCATAAAAGATATTCATACATGGCCATCTCCAAATCTCAAAGGAGATGACATCTCTCCTTTAAAGTCTCTCCTCGAGACTCTTCCAAGTCGTTTCGGTGCTATTGGTGCAGAATTAGGAAAAGAAATGAGCATCAGAATGCCGACCATAGATTTTAACCTTCTTCAGGATAACTTTAAGTTTGATATCGTTGATGGGTCCTCTTTGATTTGGGCTCTTCGAACGGTTAAGTCTTTTAATGAAATAAAAAAAATAGAAAAAGTAGCGCAAATCGTTAGTGAGGTGTTTGAAATATTACCCACAATCATATCCGTGAACGACAGCGAGCGGAGTGCATCAATTAAAGTGAAGAGAGAAATTCTCAAGAGGGGAGCGGATAATATTCCCTATTTGCCGGTTGTGTCGGGGAAAGGAGGTGTCTCTCAGATTATAGGAAATCCAACTCATAAATTAATTTCTTCAGGAGACTTCCTTTTTATAGATACAGGTGCAACATATGATGGTTATTTTTGTGATTTTGACAGAAACTTTACAATTGGACCAGTATCCGACGAACTCAAAAGAACAAATGAAATTTTATGGCATGCAACAGAAGAAGGCATTAAAAATTTAGTACCAGGTGCAAAGACACAAGATGTATGGAAAAAAATAAACAAAAAAATTGAAGACTTTGGGTTTATGGTTAAAGGTGAAGGTAGATATGGCCATGGAGTTGGGTTGCAATTGACGGAACCTCCATCAATCTCTTCTTTTGATAATGCTATTATTCAGGAAAATATGGTTCTCACGATTGAGCCTTCGATTGAGTATAAACCTGGAAAAATTATAGTTCATGAGGAAAACATTTTTGTTTCTAAGGATGGACCAGTTCTATTAACAAAAAGAGCAACAAAAGAGTTGCCGTTAATAAGTTAGTTTCAAGCGATCACTAATTGTTTAGCCTTTATTCGTAAGTGAAATTGCCAGAGAATTAAAAGATTAACAGACCCCATAAGCGATGCAAACTGGAATGACCAAGTATAATCGCCTTTTATATCAAAAAGTAACCCTCCAAAATACCCACCTAAGCCCATACCTACCCAACCAAAAAAAGAACCTAGGGCCATCGCTCTGCCAGCTAACTTTGCCGATACCATCATTCTTGCACAGACTAATATTGCTGACATTACACCGGAATATGTAAAACCAAAAGCCGCGGCAAGAATAAATAAACCAACTTTTAAATCTATGTATGGGAAGCCAAGAACCGTAATTGTTTGGCCGATAGACATTAGAATATATGTAGGTAGGGCACCAATAATATCTCCAAGTTTTCCACTAATTATACGTCCAACTATTCCAAAGACCATTAGAACAAGGAAAACGCTCGCGGCAAAGTCATCTGAGAATGAAGCGTCCGTAAGTAAGGGTATTAAATGAACGATAGGTACCGACATGCATATACAGCAAAAAATCACAGCACACGAAATCCAAGTAATAACTTCTTTTTCACTAAGTGGAAAATCCCTGAAGTCATCTTTTATGGCAATGCGAGCTCTTTCTCGCCATGGCGACTCCTTGATCAGGAAAGAAAAAGGAGCCATTATCAAAAGATATATGTAGGACAGATACATATACGCATCTTGCCATCCATAAGCCTTGATTAGATATGTTGACAATAAAGGAATTAACCCTTGGCCAGCTGCCCCACCCGCCGCAGTTATTCCAATTGCTAAGCCAGGATTTTTCTTGAACCAAAAGCCCACATTGGCATAAAGAGGAGAGCCAACAACAGCATTCCCAAAAGCACCAAAACAAAAATATAATGTATAAAAATGGAGAATACTACTCTGCTTGCCCAATAAAAATAAGCAAGAGACCATAAAGAAGGTAGCAAAAAAGCCGAAAAGCCTTGTTCCATATTTATCGGCGATATAACCCCAAATTATGCCAAAAAAAGCAGATCCTAAAGACGCAACAGTGTAGCCAAAAGCTGTATTCGCGCGTGTCCACCCAAATTCATTTGATAATGGCTTTAAGAAAACAGATATCGAACCCATTGTGCCAAATGAAAGAGCGGTTAGAGTAAAGACAGAAATGACCATTACCCATCCATAAAGGGGATCTTTAGCTACACTATTTTCGCTGCTCAATTTCTATCCTTTAAAACAGTCTTTTCTGCACAATTTAAAAAGGCTCAAGACACTTTATGCCTTATGATAGGCAAGGCACCATCGTCAAATTTTAAGTGCTTAATGTAAAAGTTACAACTTAAGATTCTGCGCACTTATCCAAGCCTCGTATTTAGCGCTAACAATCTGATCATTCTCTGATATCATTTTCCCCGAAAATTCATTGGCGTTACTTGAAGCACACCATAAAGCAAATAAGCCTGTTTTTTTTGAGTTTATAAGGTCTTCTTTTCTTACTTTTGAGACTTTATTTATCCCGCTAGCTCTAATTTTACCTTGCATATCGGTGTCAACCATCCCAGGGCTTAGTCCAATTGATGAGATTCCATACTGTTTACCTTCAAGATGTGTTTGCTGATTAATCATATGCAGTGCGGCTTTTGTTGAGCAATAGGCTGTCCAACCTTCTATTGCGTTTATTGATGCGCCTGATAGCACATTTATTACTTTTCCTTTATTTTTTTGAAGGTTGTTCCAACAATATGATATTAATATAGACGGAGCTAAATAATTCACCCTAACGGCTTTCTCAAAGTCTTGTATTTCTATTTTTTCTAACGTAGTGATAGGTTCAATTACCGCACCATTATTGATTAAAATATCAACAGTTCCCCAAATCGATAAGGCCATCTCCGTTTGCTGCTTCAAAGAAGAAAGGTTTGATAAATTTATTGGAGATTCAACTGCTTGAAAGCCGTCTTTCACAAGCTGATTTACGGTGTCTTTACAATCATTTAGCTTCCGACCAGAAAATATTACTCTATAACCATTTTGGGCTAACGTTTGCCCTATAGATAGTCCAATTCCTTTACGAGCGCCAGTAATTAGGCATATTTTC
>CACGMO010000023.1 GCA_902574225.1 uncultured Alphaproteobacteria bacterium | reverse complement strand
TTAGCAACGCAATAGCTTCGTACGTTATTTGCGCTGCACTTAAAATTAGGAGACACCCGATGGAGAAATCTTTCCCGAAACTGGATCTTGTATATTTTAAAATGCGCGCGTTTACAGAAGCTATACAAATGCAATTATGCTATGGCAGGGTTCCCTATGACTATCATATGGCGTGGGAATATTTTAAAAAATCTTGGCCGGAAATGAAAAAAGAAATTGGGTTTGGTCAGCTGCCTGTTCTGGTTGTAGATAACCAGACTACGATTTGGCAGAGCGGTTCAATAATGCGATATACAGCTAAATTTGCGAAGACTCTTCCCACGAATGAAGAAAATAGGGCAATAGCCGATGCTATATTTGAATCAAGCCAAGAGCTATTCCAACCCCTGAATGCAACAATTAATTTTAAGACCGGGGAGGAATATGAAGGACTCAAGAAAACAATTTTATCCGGTTTTGAGCCAAAGATATTTTATTTTAACAAATATTTAGAAAGCGACAAAAGAGGTCCATTTTTTCTGGGCGCGAGTCCTTCATACTGTGATTTTGGCGTATACCATCAATTATCGATGATTCGAGTTTTGGAGCCCACTATCTTTGATGATTGGCCCAGTATTGGGAGCTTTCTTAGCGCAATAGAAAATCTTAGTGGCGTATCCGAATATCTGAATAGCAGGCCCGAACTCGTTGGAATTAAAGAAGAGCCAAAGCTCATTATTAAAGGTAAAGCTGTGCCGACGGGGATGATTCCAGATTAGTAGTTCGGCGTTTAATGATTTTTTAAAAACTAAATCTTTTCCAGTTTACACCAATCGGCTATAAATAAAGCTATTGTCTTTGTTATTTTCCTAACGGAACTCAAGCTCACTCTTTCATCGAAACCATGAATGTTTTCTGAATATGGCCCATATACTAGACAGGGGCAATCCCCATATACCATAAATACCCTAGCATCCAGGTATGCAGGACTAATAAAACTTTTCATATCTCCTTCGTAGGCAAGAAAATGTGCCTCACCTAATACTTTCTCAGCATCCGTACCCTCTTCTAAAATATAGCCTTTTGCAAAAAATCCATTCCACTCAATTTGAGGAGGATTATTTGAGAGAAAGGCATCATTCAGTGAAGCTTCTCTAATGCATTTTTCTATTTCTAATGATTTCTCTTTTGGGTCCCAATCGGGAAAAATTGCAATCCGACAGTCAAAGTCACACCAAGATGGGACAGAGGAAGCCCAGTCACCTCCCTTAATTTTACCGACATTAAAATTTATGGGATGTTCGGTATCTTTATAATATTTAAAATTTGATTTTTCTGTATTCCACACTTCCTCAAGTTTTCTTAGAGCTTTTATTATTGGAAAGCATGCTTCAATTGCATTTTGACCAGATCCTGCTTCTCTTACATGTACAGGCAAACCTTTTACACTTACCTTAAACCATAAAACACCAACATTTCCTCTAACTAATTTATCATCTACCGGTTCTGGAATAATTGCAGCTTCAGCATTATATCCTCTTACCAAACATGCTAGTGCGCCATTTCCTGTGCATTCTTCCTCTACTACCGACTGAATATGAACACGTGCAGCCGGTTGGTAACCTAGATTTCTTATGGCATCCATCGCAAATATGTTTGCAACGATGCCCGCTTTCATATCTGCACCTCCCCTACCGTACATCCAATCGCCTTCAATTGCTGGGTCAAAGGGGTTGCGTGACCACATTTCATAAGGTCCCTCTGGAACCACATCAATATGCCCATTAAGTATAAGAGATCTGCCCATCTCTTTTTTGGGTCTATGAGTACCAACTATATTTATTGCATTTGAATAATCTACCTTTACCGGTGAAAATCCTGGGTGATCTTTAATGTCTTCCACATTCACCGTCCACCTATCAAGTGCATAATTCCGCTTTGTCAATTCATCAAAGAGAAAATCTTGAGCTGTATGCTCTTGGCCACGTAAAGAAGGAAATCTAGTTAACTTTTGAGTGAACCTTATTTGATCATCAAAAAGTTTATCAACTTCAATGTTTATTCTTTCGGAGAGCTCTTTTTCAATCATTAAAATAAGTTATCCCTGTAACCTTTTTTTATAATAAACTATTACATTAATAATTGCATCTCAGTTTTAGCAAGGAACATAAATTGTCTACTATCAATATTGAAGAAAGCTGGAGAAAGCGGCTGATTGATGAGTTCAAAAAACCTTACATGCGACAGTTAAGTGATTTCTTGAAGGCGGAAAAAAAGGTGGGAAAGGAAATTTTTCCGATAGGATCAGAAATCTTTTCAGCGTTTAACTTTACTCCATTTGAAAAGGTAAAGGTCGTAATTTTAGGTCAAGACCCCTACCATGGGAGGGGACAAGCACATGGTCTAAGTTTCTCCGTAAAAGATGGTGTTCAACCGCCCCCATCTCTAGAAAATATCTTCAAAGAGTTAAAATCAGATATCGGCTTAGCCCGACCTAAGTCAGGAAGCCTTGAAAAGTGGGCGAAAGAAGGTGTTTTACTGTTAAATACTGTATTGACCGTTGAAAAGAGTAAACCAGCATCCCATCAGGGTAAGGGCTGGGAAATCTTTACTGACAAAGTACTTTCTTTATTAAATGAAGAAAAAACAAATTTGGTTTATATTTTATGGGGAAAAAAAGCCCAGGAAAAAGGAACCTTTTTAAACGGGGATGCAAATCTAATTATAAAAAGTGCGCACCCTTCACCATATTCAGCTGCAAATGGATTTTTTGATTCAAACCCATTTTCAAAAACAAACGAATATTTAGATGACAATGGCCTTTCCCGTATTAATTGGGGGCTGTGAATAGTTATTAAGATATTAATGTATAAGTGGTATAGTAGATATGAAAATAATGTAGGAGATAAAAATGAAAGTAATAGCCTTAGCAAAATATAATGAGTCAGCATGGAAGGGTATGATTGGAAGCAGTTATGCTGAAAGAAGAAAAGTAATGGAAGCTGTTGTGACTAGCGCAGGCGCAACACTTACAGATATGATGTTCACTCGTGGTCAATACGATATCGTAGTCACCTTCGAAGTTCCATCTGAAGATGTTGCTTTAGGCGCGGCGATTGCCGTTAATGCTAGCGGTGCAATCAAAGATCTCGTAACGCTCAGCGAGATTGATATAGATAGCGCTCTCAAGACAGCGAAGAGTGTTGCTAGTGCCTACTCTCCTCCAGGAAGTTGATTACAGGCTCTATGACCATTCCTGTATTTCTGGGTAAAACCGTTTTCTCCACTCCAAGACTTTTGGATTCATAACTTTCATCCAAAATTGTGGGATTAAACTCATAAGCACCATCAAAGGATAGCCAAAAGGTAACTGAGGCGCGTCGCCTGCATCATATGATTGGAGATGTTGATATTTCTTGTTTGGTCTCGCGTGGTGATCAGAGTGCTTTTGAAGATTAATTAGCAGAAGATTACTCGCGTGGTCGTTAGCATTCCAGCTATGATGCGGGCGAGTAGGCTCAAACTTTCCATTGTCTAACTTCTGTCTAACAAGACCGTAATGCTCAATGTAATTTACGACCTCCAGATGTAGTACCGCAACTAAAGCTTGTATAAAAAAACATACAGCGCCGAGTATTCCACCGATTAAGATAGCTAGTAATAGAAAGAAAAGCATGAGCCCGAAATAAATAAAAAAAGGATTTTGAAAATCCCAGAAAGGCAAGTTTTTCTTCTGCAATAGCTCTTTTTCTGTGTTCCAAGAAGACAAAAAACATTCGGGAATAACACGGATAAAAAATTTATAAAAGTTTTCACCATATCTTGCAGTGACCGCATCTTTGCGTGTTCCAACGTGCCGGTGATGGACGAGAACATGTTCCGTTCTAAAATGACCATACAACGACATCCCCATTAAAAGATCTGATAAAAATCTCTCAATCCTTGTTTTTTGATGCATAAGCTCATGTGCAAATACAATCCCGACTGCTCCTGATATTATGCCTTGAACTATCATAAGAAAAAATGCTTCCGTACCACTGAGATGGTCGAACATAAATATTGTAAATAAACTGCCAAAGATCAAAAAGAACTGTACGGGAACCCAACCATAAAGAACATATTTATAACGGTCCTCCGATCCACCACTACTCTCGGTGGGCTTAATTAGCTTCTTTCCTATCAAAGCATCAAAAAAAGTAATCACTACGTACCCAAATATAGGCACAAGGAGTATTGTCCACCCCCCAAATATCCACGAGATTATCATTAATGGTGCAAATATATAGGGAAGACCGAACTGAAAGGCCGGCGTTATTTCGCTCGTGAAGTTTTCCGTGGCAGTATTATTCATCTATCTCTCCCCTTTAGAGATAAAAAGTATTTGGTTAATTTCAAGGATAATAGTTATACTTCAATTTGAGATTAATTTCTATTAGTTTTACATTTGAACTAAAAAAGGAACAAAGATGAGTACAGTAATGAAAAAATCATTTGATAATCCAGATGAAGTGAGAGCGCCTGACAAGGCAAAGGTATCTGTCTGTGATCTAGGAGGCATAGCAGCTGCAAAGCTTGTTCTTCAGCCAGGCTGGAGTTGGGAAACATGTGTCAAACCAATGGTTGGAGGAGAAAGTTGTCAAGCAAAACACGTTGGAACAGTGATTTCTGGTCAAATGGCTGCCAAGCATAACGATGGCACAGAACAGGTTTTTGGGCCTGGTGACGTTTATGTTATTGAACCCGGTCACAATGGTTGGGTAGTAGGTGACGAAGAAGTAGTTGCGTTCGAATTTAATTCAACCGCAGCGCAAACATACGCTAAGACCGATTAAGCAATATTTAACTTTTAATAAATCTAGGTAGAGTCGCTAAAAAATCATTTAAGTTAAGTTGCTGATGTCTAATAATTCAATTGATTTTTACATCGACATAAAAAGTCCCTATGCCTACTTGGCTTTAGACCCTGCGATAAAAATATTTGATCAACTGGGATTACAGTGGAATATATTGCCATACACTCTGGATATTGCTGACTATTTAGGAAGCGCAACGGTCAATAACCAAGGGAAGATAATCTCTTCAAATAGAACAGCACATCAGTGGCGCAGAGTTAAATATTCCTACATGGATTGCAGAAGGATGGCTAATCTACAAGGGAAAACAATTTTAGGTACTCAAAAAATTTGGGATAGCTCATTATTTTCTATGGCTCATTTATGGGTCAAAGAAAAATCGGGAAAAACTTTGTTGCCTTTTTTGCGCGAGTCCTTTCAATTGTTTTGGAAGAGAGAGCTAGACATAGAAAATGAAAAGGTGCTTTTAAATTTAATCGACAAATTTCAACTTGATAGCACTGATTTCATATCTTGGAAGAGCAACAATCAAAACTGTGTGACCTCTTTAATGGATACCGCACTATCTATGGGAATATTTGGGGTGCCAACCTTTGTCTTTGAAGAAGAAATATTTTGGGGAAGTGAAAAATTAGCTCTTATTAGTGCAAAGGTTACGGGAGATTACTCAGCGTTAACTTAAGTTTTTTTAAATCCTTTTTTTGTGGCCTAAGTCTCTTATTGATGCGAAGAGGACGAACCAATAAAATCTAATTTTTGCGTAGATGCCTTTTCGTGATTTGAGCAAATCGTACTTTTCTAGTCCACATTTTGTTTTTATAAAATAATTCATAAAAGTTGCATTCATTATTTATTTTCGTAAAGTTCACGTTCGTACATTTCTATAATGTCAGTTTCTTTTTTTATTTCACAATTTAATCCTGTCTGATCTTCAATCATTTCATAAAGCGTGGGTATGGGTCTTGTATCAGGCCAGCTTTCAGGCTTCCATAGACTTGATCGAAGTAGCGCTTTGCCACAATGCAGAAATACTTTTGTTGGTTTAATAACTGTAACTGTCTTTGGCAAATTGGATTTTAATTTATGTTTTTCGAGAACTTTTGGGTCGTTTGATATCGTGGCTTTCCCTTGAACTCTAAGTGTTTCTGTCACCTTTGGAATGAAAAATATAAGGGATACAGTTGCGTTTTTAGAAATATTTAGAAGCCCGTCAATCCTATTATTTCCAGGTCTGTCAGCTATTTCGATGCGATCATCAGATATCACTTTAACAAAACCTTTTGGATCACCCTTGGGTGAGAGATCAATATCTTCACCGTCAAAAGTCCCCATGACCAGAAAATTTGATGCATTTATGAAACTGACACTATGTGGATCCAAGCTTTTCATTATCTTCGCAGATGCTTTCTCAGTAGCAGGACCATAAAGATTTCTTAATTGAATTTCATCCATCGTGCATCTTTTGTAGTTGAAACAGTTTTATAATAAACTATTTTGGGGTAAGTAATATAAAAAATACGAGGTATGAAAAATGAGCGTTGAACTGTACTATATCTGTCTATATGGACTTCTAATCATAGCAACTACCCTTGTCCAACAGCTCACCAGCTTGGCAAACGTTGGAATTATGCCCGTGTTTAGTAGTCGAGAAGGCGTAAATTTTTCAGGTATGACCGGACGATTAGAGCGCGCTATTCTAAATTGTGTGATAGCACTCGCGATGATAGGTCCAGCAATCCTTGCACTTGCAATGACCGAAACCAGCAGTGCAAATACTAATCTGGCTGTTCAAGTTTTCTTTTGGGCACGTATCGTTTATGTAATCGCATACGGATTTAATATTATTGGATTAAGATCTGCAGGTTGGGTTGCGAGTTTATTAAGCATCCTCTTTTTGTATTGGTCAGCAATGTCGATCAGCTAACTTTTTGGAAATAGACAAAAATTTTAATAGAAAATAGAGAGCTTTATGGAAGCCATAGATCATCTGATCAATTACAATAGAACGACTGGTTTACTCCAATCCGTAGCGGGTAGAAATGCTTGGGATCAGGAGACAATGATGCCATCTAAGAGTGGAAATTCTCGAGCCATGGAGATGGGTGCACTTGAAGAAGTTATTCACGATAGAAAAAAAAATTCAATAGTCAGAAAGTTATTGGAACAAGCCAAACCTAAAACACCTTTTCAAGAAAGAGCTTATACACTAATAAAGAGAGCCTTTGACAGAGCAGAAGCTATACCAAGCAAACTCGCATCGGATTTGGCTGCTACCACATCCTTAGCTCAAATGGCCTGGCAAAAAGCTAGACAAAATAACGATTTTTCTGCGTTTTCACCTCACTTAAAGAAGGTAATTGATTTAAAGAGAGAAGAGGCATCCCGTCTATCTCCTACTGGAGATTTATACGATGGGTTAATAAATGATTACGAATTTGGAATGACAAAAAAAGAGACCTCCAGTATTTTTGAAGAAATGAAGCCAAGACTTTTAGATTTGCGGCAGAGAATAAGTGAAGCAAAACTTTCCAAACCCGAATTAGAAGGCGACTTTAATACTGAAAAACAATTAAAACTCGCCCATGAAATAGCAGAGACATTCTTCTATGACTTTGATAGAGGAAGAATTGATATTGTAGCGCATCCTTTTTGTTCAGGTGGTGGGGATGATGTACGAATTACTACCCGGGTCGATAATAAGGACCCATTTAACTGTTTATACAGTACTATTCACGAAGTGGGACACGCTTGCTATGAACAAAACGTGTCTTCAGAATTTTTACACTCGCCTCTCGGTTCTGGCGTATCTTTAGGCATTCACGAAAGTCAGTCTAGGATATTTGAGAACCAAATTGGAAGATCTAGGCAATTTACTAGGTGGCTGTTTAAGAAAATGAAAAGCTATTTTGGAGAATTTGGCATTAGAGATGAGGAAGAATTCTACCGTTTGGTCAATAAGGTTGAAACCGGTTTTATTAGAACTGAAGCAGACGAAGTTCACTACAATCTACATATTATGCTTCGCTTTGAGCTCGAATTAGAGGTAATTGGAAAAAATTTGGAAGTTCCGGATTTGCCCGAGGCCTGGAATGCAAAATTCAAGGAATATTTTGACCGTAATGTTGAAAAAGCCTCTGATGGAATTCTCCAGGACGTTCATTGGTCAATCGGTGCATTTGGGTATTTTCCAACCTACACTTTAGGTAACTTAAATGCCGGTTGTTTATTTGAAAAGATGCAAAAAGATATTCCTGATCTTGCAGACGGATTTGAGGAAGGTGATGTGTCATTAGCAACCACTTGGTTAGCAGAGAACATACATCAGCATGGAAGCCTATACGAACCTGCTGACCTGATCAAAAAAGCTACAGGAAAGGCTTTTACGCCTGAGCCCTTTTTGAATTATTTAGATGAAAAGTTTTCCGATATGTACGAGGTCTAATCTCTAAAATTTATAAATTGTAAAGGAAGAGGTAAATCGAGCTTTTTTGCTAACGAAATAACTTCCTGAAGACTATCTTTCTTTTGCCCTGAAACCCTAAGCTCATTACCTTGTATTTTTACCTGCACTTTTAACTTACTCTGCTTGACGGAAGAAATAATTTTCTTTGATGTGTCTTGTTCAATCCCCTCCAGCAAATCATAGTTTTGCCTTACTCGATTACCTGAAGCGCTTTCCGTTGATTTAACTTTTAGGGCTTTGGGGTCTATACCTCTTTTAACAAAATGGCCTATTAAAAGTTCGTTAACTTGCTTTACTTTCAAGTCATCTTCTGTTTCTACAGTTAACAAGTTCTGATTTCTCTCAATATCGGTCTTCGAACCTTTAAAATCATATCGCTGGTTGATCTCTTTACTAGCATTAAAAATCGCATTCTCAACTTCCTGCATATCCAATTTACTAACAATATCAAAACTAGGCATTTCCTCTAAACTCCCTTGACCATAAAAAAATTGCTTTGTTGTCATTTTACAATAAATAAACCCCAAATTTAACTCATATTTAGATTCAGAAAAATTACAATATTTTTAAGTCTCACAATGATGTATGATAAAAACTTCGAGTAGAGCCGGATAATTTATAATGGAAAAGCAAAATAAACAATCAGAGCCTAGCTTTTATGTAAATTTTAAGAAAGTTTACGCACGTAATATAGACAGCAATATAAGCTTGCTAAATTTTTTGAGGCATAATTGTAAATTTACTGGGACAAAAGAGGGGTGCTCAGAGGGAGACTGTGGTGCATGCTCTGTATTGATTTTTGATGAAAAAGGATCCTTAGCACCAGTAAACTCTTGTATTTTAAAGGTGGGACAAATAATTGATAAAAATATAGTAACAATTGAAGGTGCTAGCAAATTATGCTCTGCTAAACCTTTAATTCAAGCACTAAACTCCGAGGCGGCGTCGCAATGTGGGTTTTGCACACCTGGCTTTGTAATGGCAGCGCTTGCATTAAAAGAAAAACATAAAAGCCCTTCTGAGAGCGTTATCCATGACTCCCTATCTGGAAACTTATGTCGCTGTACAGGGTATAGACCAATAGTGAACGGAATCCAATCTCTCAAAGAAAAAATAAAGTTTCCAATGCCTATAAATAGTAAAGGCTCAAAATTAAAGACCGCAATTTTTGGAAATACAACTTACATTTACCCAGACTCTAAAAAAGAACTAATTGAATTTATATCAAAGGAAAAAAATTATACTGTTTTGTCTGGAGGTACAGACTGGAACCTTGAAGCGGAAGACTCCAATTTTAAAGAACAGAAAATATTATTTCTGAATAATATTAAAGAAATGTCTACAATTAAGACCAGGACTTCATCATTTGAAATAGGAGCTTGTGTTACACTGTCTAAATTCGAAGAGTTATGCCGTGAATTTTTCTCCCCCTTTCTGGATACAATTATTAGGTTTGGTTCTCCACAGATTAGAACAGCCGCAACAGTTGGAGGGAATCTTGGGACATCGAGCCCTATTGGTGACCTAGCTCCCCTATTTTTCGTATTGGAGGCTGAATTGTCTCTACTCGGTCCAAAAGGAGAAAGAACTATTCCGATTAAAGATTTTTTTAAGGGATATAGAAAGAACGCTCTGAAACGCAATGAGCTTATATACAAGGTTAAGGTACCAAAAACAAAAAAGGAAGATTCAATTTTTTCTTGGAAGCTATCAAAAAGGTATGATCAAGATATATCAACTTTATCGCTGGCAGCCAAATTTAAGATGGATAAAAACTACACTATAGAGAATATTATTTTATCTGCTGGGGGCGTAGGACCCACGCCTTTGTTATTAGATAAAACGGGTAAATTATTAAAGGATAGTAATCTACGCTTTAACGAAAACTCTCTAATAACTGCTTTAAGTCATGATATTTCTCCAATAAGTGATCTTAGAGGGACAGCAAAATATCGATCGGCTGCAATGGTTGGATTGATAAAAAAAATGCAAAGATCCGCCATAAGTGGTGAGAAACAACATTCGATAATGAGTATTTGATGGCGTTAGATAACAAAAATAATATTTCAGTTGGAAAGTCTCACTACCAAGATTCATCTTTCAGACAACTTACGGGAAGAGCCGAGTACATAGACGATATTCCATTGTCAGAAAATACTTTGCATGGAGCTCTTATCCTCTCAGAAATACCATCTGGTATGATAACTTCTATTGATACCGAAAAAGCAAAAAAATTTGATCCAAGCATTACAGTTATTACAGCAAAAGACATACCTGGTAGAAATGATATAGCGCCTATTTTTGCAGATGAGCCCATCTTTGCAGAAAAAGAGGTGACTTATGTAGGCCAACCTATCGGGCTCATTGTTGCTTCATCAATGGAGAGAGCAAGGGCAGCCGTAAATGAAGTGAAGATTGTCTATAAAAAAGATAAAACACCGATATTAGACTTGGATTTAGCGTTCAAGAAAAAAAACTTCTTTTTAAAACCAATTCACTTTGAGAGAGGTAAGGCAAACGAACAGATTAAGCAGGCACCCCATAAACTTATGGGTTCATTTTCTATGGGAGGTCAAGATCACTTTTATTTGGAGACACATATTGCTCTTGCCATTCCGCATGAAAACTCTGAGTTCACAATCTGGTCAAGCACACAACATCCAACTGAAGTCCAGCATGGTGTATCCAACGTTTTAAATATTCCAGCGGCCAAGATCTCTAGTAAGGTCAGGAGACTTGGCGGTGGCTTTGGAGGTAAAGAAAGCCAGTCAACAATATACGCCGCCATAGCAGCTCTAGGAGCATACATTTTGGATAAGCCTGTTAAGCTTCGTCTTAATCGCAAAGATGACATGGCATCATCCGGGAAACGTCATGACTTTGAAGTGAAATACACCGTAGGTTTTAATAAAAAAGGAAAGATTAAGGGATTAGATATCAAATTGCTTAGCAATGCAGGTAATGTCTGCGATCTGTCAGCTCCTGTAATGTCGAGGGCATTGACCCATTTAGATAACTGTTACTCTTTTAAAAATTTTACCGCACGAGGCTATATATGTAAAACAAACACCGTATCTAACACAGCGTTTAGAGGCTTTGGTGGCCCTCAAGGAATGCTTGCAATTGAGACTATTCTTGAAAGAGTTTCTCGATTTCTCGGAATCGATTTAGATGCACTTAGACTTGAAAATTATTATTCCGCTAAAAATGGAATTAAAACACCCTATGGGCAAATAGTTAAAAATATTAAAATTGAAAAAATAATTAATGAGATGGAAACTTTCGCAGGTCTAGAAAAAAGAAAGCTTCTTGTAGAAAGGTTTAACACGTCGCAAATTAATAAAAATCAGCCTTACAGAAAAGGAATTGCCTTCATGCCTGCCAAGTTTGGGATATCTTTTAATAAGGTATCCTTAAATCAAGCAGGAGCATTAGTCCATGTATACACAGATGGTTCGGTGAGACTAAATCATGGCGGAACAGAGATGGGACAAGGCCTATTTACCAAAGTGGCTCAGGTCGTCTCAGAATGTTTCAACATTCCTTTAGACTATGTACATATTGCTGGAACGAATACCGATGAGGTCCCAAACACCTCAGCTACAGCTGCATCGTCTGGCTCCGATATTAATGGTATGGCTGCGTGGAAAGCAGCTACTGTTATCAAACAAAGAATGCTTAAACACGCGAGCAAAGTTTTTAAAAAGCCACCCTCTTCTATTGAATTTAAGAACGGTCTGATACTGAGCGGAAATAAGAGCATGACTTTTAAGGAATTAGCATTTTCCTGCTGGGAAAACAGAATATCTCTTTCATCAACGGGCTTTTATAAAACACCAAAAATCTCATGGGATCAGGAAAAATTTAAGGGAAGCCCCTATTTTTATTTCACGTGGGGAGCGGCAGTATCGGAAGCAATTATAGATATTGATACAGGAGAAAGTCGAATACTTAGGGCAGACATCATTCAAGACTGTGGGAGCTCTCTCAACCCCCTAATTGATAGAGGGCAGATAGAAGGAGGTTTCATCCAGGGTATAGGATGGCTAACTTGTGAAGAACTATATTTTAATCCAGAAGGCAAACTTTTAACTCTTGGCCCCTCAACGTATAAAATACCTGGAAGCCGAGATGTACCACCTGAATTTAATATTAAGCTATTAGAGAATACTCCCAATGAAGAGAAGACAATATTTAGATCTAAAGCTGTCGGTGAGCCCCCTCTATTACTATCCATTTCTCACTTTTTGGCTTTGAAAAATGCCGTCTCAATGGCTAGCGAAACATCAAATGCAGATTTATTAAATGCTCCCGCAACACCTTCAAAAATTTTAGCTGCGGTGCATAATGATCACTCTATGTAAATCTCATTACCATTGCTTTGAAAAAAAAACTCTCTCAAATTTTCTTTGCCTGCATCCAATGCTGATGATCTATCGATAACCAAAAAATCTTGAGCTGTATTAACGAGCAGTGGAAAATGCCAAACTTTTGGATTGTAATTTATACCTACATTACCTGGCACTTCGAAATACTTGATTGAAGAAAGATCTGGGGATCCGTCATCATCATTTGCCACGACTACTTGCCAATCTATTTTTTGTATTGGCATAAATGCTTGAGATGCCAGAGGATGCATCTCCAGATAATCAATTTTTATCGGTCTTTTTCTAGGAGTAGCAGAAAATATTGAAATGATTGGATTGGCTTTTTTGTCCAGCACTTGCACCGTCGCTACCTCATCAAACCTCTCACAATATCCCTGATTTATCAGAAATTTATTATTTTCCATCCCTTTTGAAATTACATCACCAAAAGGTTCGAATAATTTCTGGCTTATGGTCAGCTTTTCTAAATTTAAATGCATTTTAGCTTACTGGTTGACCAAAAATTCGAAATCTCGAAACTCCCCCATCAGGATAGATGTTTAATCTCACGTGGGAGACCGTATTTTCGTGTAAGAAATCATTTTTTCCAAAGTTATGAATAAAGTCTGGTTTGCATTTTTTCTCATCTAAAAAAAATTCCCAGTTACTAGAAGCTTCAAATGCTTTTATTTTGTCTTTTTCATTTTTTAAATCAATTGTTTGAATTGAAGCTCTATCTGGAAAATTACCCTTGAAGTGACAGGTATCTATTTCTACATTCGAAATCAGCCCAGGTGTTCCTAATTCAATGATTATAAAATCATTTCCAGGGACACGCCTACGCCGAGTCTCCCACCCGTCACCCATTGTAGTTCCTCTACCTTCAGACAGGAGAGCGTTTACATTGCCATAGTGTGCGTTATTATACCCAATGATTTTGCCTCCATTTTTTAGAGCAGATAATTCTAAGTCTTTAGATAGATCCTGAGAAAAGGGAATAAGATCTCCAAAAAGTCTAAGCCGCGCTACACCTCCATCTGGGAAAATATTTAATCTTACATAGGTTACATTTTGATTTTTTAGGAGCTTATATTCATTTATGTGATCTCCTTTCAAAATCTGTTTTTCAAGAAGTGTGTGCCAGTCCAAAGATCCTGCTTCATAACTATTGTTAGATGAGAAATCTAGCGAGGCAGCTGGCGGATAGTTACCAGTAAAATGACTAGTATCAATTATTACATCCTCTATAGAACATCTGCCTCCTAAGCCAATTATAGCCCAGTCGTTTCCTTCTACTCTTTTTCTACGGCTTTCCCAACCATCCATCCATTTTCCATGATCATCATATTTATCGTCAATGAAAATGGGATCAGTATCATTTAACATTCGATCACATTTTGCAAAAAAGTCGTCAGACACATCAATGATTTTTGCCCCTGCTTTCGGTGATGCCAAATTAACCTTTTTTGATACTATTAATTTGTCTTCATTTTTCATGTGGTAGTACCTTTCTCCAATGCCTCGCAATTCCTATTCTAGTTGTAAACCAGACATCGCTGAATGACTGAATGTAATCAACAAACTTTTTTAGTGCTGGGAACCTTCCCGGTTTTCCAATTATACGACAATGAAGTCCAATGTTCATAATCTTAGAACCTTCATGCCTTTCTTCGTATAGACAGTCAAAACTATCCTTAAGATAATTAAAAAAATGCTCGCCATTATGAAATCCTTGCGGGGTTAGAAATCTCATGTCATTAGTATCAAGAGTGTAAGGTATAATTAAGTGCGGCTTTTTTGTCATTTTAGACCAAAATGGTAAGTCATCACTATAGTCGTCTGAGTCATAAAGAAAGCCCCCTTCTTCACAAACCAAATCCCTTGTATTCTCTGAGGTACGACCTGTGTACCAACCCATAGGTCTTTCTCCACAAATTCTTTTTTGAATCTCTATTGCTTTTTGCATATGCTCTTTTTCAGTGGCTCTGGGAACATCTTTGTAGTTTATCCATCTTAGTCCATGGGAACAAATCTCATGATTATCTTTCAAAATTTGATCTACAATTCTTGGATTTTCTTCCAAAGCTTGTGCTACAGCGAAAATTGTTATCGGGATTTGTCTTTCTCTGAATAGTTTTAAAATTCGCCAAACACCGGCTCTAGTACCATATTCATATAAACTTTCCATGGACATGTGTCGTTGACCAAAAAATGGCTCAGCACCTATGATCTCTGAAAGAAAAGTCTCGGAATGCTTATCTCCATAGATTATTGAATTTTCACCACCTTCTTCTAAGTTCAAAACGAATTGAACCGCCAACTTTCTACCCCCTGGCCAGCTAAAGTGAGGAATTTCGCCATGGTAACCTTCTAGATCTCTGAGTTTCGTTTCCATACTGCTCACTTCTCTTCTCTTAATATTTCCTCGATCTTATGAAAAAGGTTTGCGTACAATAACCGCTCTTCGTCTTCTAAAAAAGTAATATTGCCAGGTGGCATCGCCCTTGACGCTGCAACCTGCTTATAAATTGTTTCATAGTTATTAATCAAGTGACTGAATTCGCTCAAATAAACCCCTTTAGGAGGTTTTTTCATTCCTTCCCAAGATGGCTCCATAACATGGCAAGTGGAACATTTATAAGCCGTCACCTCCATAATATTATCTTTGAATTCTTTTGAAAATGAGCTTTCGATTAGGCTTAGCTTTTCTGGCGATAGTTGGTCCAAACTAGGTTCGTCAACTTCAGACAACATTAGAGAACCCCATGATAGGATTACAATTGGAATTGCAACCCAATACGGGCTCTTGTTACCAGCGTGTCTCTCATTAAAAAAATGTCTAACAAGGCCTCCTATAATTATGGTCAATACAATTATCACCCAAGAATAGGAGGTAGCATAGGCGGTAGGATAATGATTGCCGATCATTATAAAGATTACAGGAAGGGTCAAATAGTTGTTGTGAAGAGATCTTTGTTTTGCACGGATACCATATTTAGGGCTGGGTATCTTCTTGGCGATTAATTGTGCTACAACTTTTTTCTGACCTGGAATAATTACCATCAGAACATTTGCTACCATTATCGTACCAAGAGTTACTCCCATCTGCATAAAAGCCCCTCTCGAACTTAGTAATGAATAGGATGCCCAAGACAAAAATGCAAAAAATATTAATAGTACAATTGACAATACTAAATTAGATTTGCCAACCAGCAATCTGCATATTAGATCGTATATCACCCATCCAAATATAACACCTGCTATTGATATTAAAACAGCAGCAGTTTTAGATAATTCAATTTTTTCATAATCAATTAGATATAGTTCAGCGCCAAGATAGTAGACGAGTATGAATAGCGCTGCACCGGTAATCCATGTAGCATAAGCCTCCCACTTAAACCAAGTTAAGTGATCGGGTAGATGATTTGGAGCCACGAGATATTTTACCAAATTATAAAAACCACCTCCATGAACTTGCCAAGCCTCTCCGTGTGCCTCTTTAGGCAATGAGGATGATTTTCTTAGACTTAGGTCGAGCGCAATAAAATAAAAGCTAGATCCTATCCATGCAATTCCAGCAATTACATGAAACCATCGAACCATAAATTCTATCCACTCAAGATAATCAAAATCCATGCTTAACTGCCTCGATAGGTACTGTAGCCAAACTTAGATAGTAACAGAGGGACATGATAGTGTTGCTTTAGGTCATTAATTTGAAAGCAGATAGAAATATTATCAAAAAATAAATCCGTTTCTTTCATTTTATGTTTTGCCACCAAATATTTTCCAGCATGAAATACCATTTCATACCATCCTTCTCGAATATTTGACTGATCAAATATTGGCTTATTTAATCTTCCATCAGAATTGGTTACAAAATGAGCAATCAATTCTTTCCTGTCTGACTGCGTAGTATAAAAACTAATTTCAAGTGCATCCGCCGGTTTCCCTTGCGTCAAATCTAAAACATGTGTGGTAAGACCTGTCATTTATTAAAAGCTCTTTTTTTTTTGTTATTACATGGTAACTATAACGAGACAAAAAACAACCAAAGAAAAGGCAACCTTTGGAGCAAGAAAAATTCATTAGGCATTATGGCAGCTTGTATGAAAATTCACCTCATATAGCGCTTGCAATATACGAGCACCAGCGTTTGGATACCTTGTCACCCTTGGAAATATTGAGCTTAATGAAGGACTACGTAACCAAGATGGATCATCAATCGAAAATGAAACTAATTTTAGAACATCCAGAATTAGGTATTAAGAAGGGACAACAGAACAACCTAACAGCCCATTCAAAGAAAGAACAAAACCGAGCTGGTCTAGATAATCTTTCTGGAAGTGAATATAATCTATTGAGCATGTTAAACAAAGACTACATGAATAAATTCAAATTTCCTTTTATTATCGCTGTATCAGGCTTAAAAAAAGAAGAAGTATTTAGAAATATTGAGGTGAGGCTACAAAATACTGTTGAAACAGAGTTTGATACAGCTATAGAGGAAATACACAAAATCGCAGAAATAAGGCTGAAAAATCAGCAGTAAGGTTATTTAATTTTTTTACCAGCAATAAATACCGAGTCTATTGCTCGATCATCTCCTAAGGTCTGAAGGATGAATAGTTCTTCTTCAATCGTTTTACATTTTTCCATTCTATGTCTCATTAAAGGAGTACTTTTACTATTTAAAACTATCAAGTCAGCACAGTTTCCGGTCTTGATTGTTCCGATTTGATCCTGAAGTCCAAGACACTCTGCATTACCCATAGTTGACCAAAAGTATGAAGCTAGGGGATTAAGGCTATAGTTTCCTAATTGCTGAATTTTGTACGCTTCGTCCAGCGTTCTTAACATTGAGAAGGATGTACCGCCTCCTACATCTGTTGCTATTGCGGTTCTTACTCCTTTCTCTTCTAACTCTTTAAATTTAAATAGCCCACTTCCAAGAAATAGGTTTGATGTTGGGCAATGGACAGCAATAGACTTTGTTTCTTTCATTCTCTCAATCTCGTTCATTTCCAAGTGTATAGAATGAGCTAATAATGTTTTGTTCGAGAGCAACTTATATTTCTCATAGATAGATAAGTAATCTTTTTGATCTGGAAATAGTTCCAGTGTTGTTTTAATTTCGTCTATATTTTCAGATAAATGCGTTTGCACATAACATGATTGATTTTCAGCACATAAGGTTTGAGAAACTTCCATCAACTCTGGAGTGGAGGTTATTGCAAATCTAGGTGTTATTGCATATTTGCAACGGCTGACATTATGCCACTTACTAATTATCTCTTTGCTACTTAAATAGCTTTTATCGGCTTTCTCTAGAACTGTATCTGGCGCATTTCTATCCATCAACACGTTACCAGCAATAACACACATGTTTCTTCTATGCGCTTCCTGAAATAGATATTCTACTGAATTAGGGTGCACTGATCCAAATGAAACAGAAGTTGTAATACCATTATGATTTAATAAATCTAAAAATATTTTTGACTCTCTTTCACAATGCTTATCATGAACAAATAAGCTTTCGTTTGGGAAAGTATATTTATTCAGCCATTCAAGTAATTTTGTTCCATATGAAGCGATTACCTGTGTTTGGGGGAAATGATTGTGTAGATCTATGAACCCAGGAAAGATTATTTTAGATCCAAAATCTATTGTTTCAGTATTCTCGTATTTCTTACTAAGTTTGGAATAATCGTCAACTTCAATGATAATTCCCTTATCATCAAATGTTACTCCTCCTTTTTCTAGATAGATGTAGCTACCAGTATCATTAATATCTTCTGGTTTCCTTAAAAACGAAAAAATTCTTCCTTTAAATATTTTCAATTTTTACCAAATCTCCAAAAAAAAGGCCCTTGGTAGGGCCTTTTTCCACTATCAAATTTACCTTATTGCGGGATATCACCCTCAATACCTTCAACATAGAAGTTCATGCCTAGTAAAGTACCCATGTCAGCTGTTTCGCCAGCTTTTAGCCATGGCGAACCATCTTGCTTATTGATTGGACCTGTAAAGGAATGAAGTGTTCCCGAAGCAATACCATCTCTGATTTCCATTGCCTCTTTCTTTACACTGTCTGGAATCTTATCGGAAAGAGGTCCAATAATGACCATGCCCGCTCCAATTCCATCGAAAGTTTGCTCAGCACCCTTCCAAGTTCCGTCCATACCCTGTTTAACCTTTTTTACATAATATGGAGCCCATCCATTGATAATAGCCGTCAGATGAGCATTAGGGCCAAAGGCACTCATATCGGATGCCTGACCAAAGGCATACACACCCGCTTCTTCAGCGACGGTCATTATAGCAGAACTATCAACGTGCTGTAATATGACGTCTGCACCCTGGGAAATTAAGGTTTTTGCGGCATCAGCCTCTTTAGCAGGGTCATACCATGTGAAAATCCAGATAACTTTGAATTCCACATTTGGATTGGCTTTCTTTGCGGCAAGATAAGCAGAATTTATCCCTCTAACGACCTCAGGAATGGGATATGATGCGACATATCCAATTGTATTGGATTTGGTCATCTTTCCTGCAATATGGCCTGCCACTGTTCTGCCTTCATAGAACCTCGCACTATAAGTTGAGACATTATCGGCAGTCATATATCCAGTGGCATGTTCAAATTTTACTTTCGGGAACTTCTTTGCAACATTTAGCACGGGTTCCATGTAACCAAAAGACGTAGCAAAAATCATATCTGCCCCAGAGAGAGCCATTTGGGTCATTACGCGTTCAGCGTCAGCACTTTCTGGAACATTTTCTTGAAAGACTGTTTCTACTTTATCTCCGAAAGCCTCATCCACAGCTTTTCTCCCGACGTCATGTTGATAATTCCAACCGTGGTCCCCTGGAGGACCAATATATATAAAGCCTACTTTATAATCCGCCGCAATAGCGATACTTGAAGTAATCACCATTGATATGAATAAAAAAGAAGCTGAAAAATATTTCATAAATTGTCTCATATTCTCTCCATTTTTAAATAAGTGTTATGTTATCTTCACAAACGATCTACCTAAACATCCCGGAGCTCCCCTATTCCCGCGGAATCGACTCATTGATATTACCACTAAAGCTAATATCGTTGCAAGATATGGAGCCATAGATAATAACGCAATGTTTATATTTACCCCAATTGCTTGCAAGTTTAGCTGAAGAATTGTTATACCGCCGAAAATATAGGCTCCTATAAGTAACCGAAAGGGTCTCCATCCCGAAAATACAACGAGAGCAAGGGCAATCCAGCCTGCCCCGGCCGTCATTCCCTCTGTCCATTGTGGAACTCTCACGAGTGATAGATATCCTCCTCCAACTCCGGCCATCGCTCCACCAAAAGTAATAGCCAAAAACCGGATAGTTACTACTCTGTAACCTAATGAATGTGCTACATCATGATCTTCCCCTACTGATCTGAGGATGAGTCCTGCTCTCATACGATTAAGAAAGTACCAAATGACTAGCACAGATATTAGCGATAGATAAACTATCAAATCATGTTGGAAAAACATTGTTCCGAGTACTGGGATTTCACTTATAAAAGGAATTGAAATGGTTGAAATTTGTGGTGATTTTATACCAGTGTAAGGGTGACCCATTAGAGCTGCTATTCCCAGCCCAAAAATAGTTAAGGCTAGGCCCGACGCCACCTGATTAGCCTGCATTATCAAAATAATAAATGCGAATAGTAGAGAAAGAAGTGCTCCCGCCATTGCTGCCGCCATCATCCCAATATAGGCAGACCCAGTTTCTACTCCAACTATAAAACCGGTAACCGCACCTATTATCATCATGCCTTCAACACCAAGGTTCAAGACACCTGATTTTTCAACAATCAACTCCCCAAGAGCCGCTAGAACAAGCGGTGTTGAGGCCACGATTAGGCTAGCAACCAAGACAGCGAAATTAATTTCCGAAAGATCCATTTACTTATTTCCTTTGAGTTTTATTTTGTAATGAACAAAGAGATCAAATGAGAGCAAGAAAAATAAAAGCATTCCCTGGAAAACCTGGATTGCGGCAGCTGGTAAATTAAGCATGAATTGCGTAAGCTCTCCCCCAACATAAGTTAGTGCCATGACTATACCAGCGAAAAAAATGCCAATAGGGTTTAGCCTGCCAAGAAATGCTACTATTATAGCCGTAAATCCGTAGCCGACATTAAAGTCAATGTTGATCTGTCCCGCAGGTCCAGCTACTTCCATTATTCCAGCCAAACCAGCTAAACTTCCAGACAAAGTTAAACAAAGAAAGATGAGCTTGTTAGGGTTATCGCCAGAAAAACCTGACGCTTTTGGGGAATTTCCAAGTAGCTTTATTTTGAACCCCAGGCTGTGCCGAAATAATAGCACGTAGAAAAAAATGACCATCAAAAAAGAAAGTAGCACTCCCAGATGTATTCCAGTTCCCGCAATAATCTCAGCGTTTGAGGCTGATGTGTATTGGTTCAAATTACGAGAACCAGGAAAACCAGCACCATCCGGATTTCTTAAAAATCCCAATGATGCAAGAGCTAGAATTTGCTCCGCTACATATACTAGCATTAGAGAAACTAGTATCTCGTTGACTTGAAACTTGACTTTCAAAAAAGCTGGAATCATTGACCATAAACATCCTCCTATGACACCGATTAGTATCATTGCAGGAAAAATAACAATACTTTCCAACGGATAAAGAGAAAGTGCAAATGATGCACCAAATATGGCTCCCATAATGTACTGACCCTCTGCTCCTATATTCCAGACATTTGCTTTGAAGCCAACAGAGAGGCCGAGCGCGATCAAAATCAAAGGAGCCCCTTTTATAAAAATTTGTGGAATAGAGTATGTTGAAAATGTTTCGCTCATTAAAGGATCCCAAAATATCATTTTTATAGCGGCAAAGGGATCTACTCCTAGAAAATAAAATAGTATTCCTCCAACTATCATCGTGAGCCCAACGGAAAATAATGGGCCCAGCAAAGAAAGAACCGGAGAAACATTTTCTCTCGGAATTAGCTTAAACATAAAGCATACCTCTAATCACTTATACCACCCATTATTGCACCGATTTCGTCTGTTTTTATATCCATAGTGTTAGTCGGTATTGAAAGATTCCCATTTGTCAAAAAAGCAACCTTATTTGATATTTCAAGGATCTCATCCAAGTCTTGGCTTATTAAAATAATAGCAGCACCTGTATTTGCTATATCAACAATTGCCTGTCTTATATTTGCCGCTGAGAGAGCATCTACACCCCATGTAGGTTGGTTTACTATGAATAAGGAAGGTTTTTGCCCAATCTCTCTTCCAACAACAAACTTCTGGAGATTACCACCAGACAGTGATGAAGCAAGTGCACTTACACCAGTGGTCTTTACATTAAATTTCTCAATTATTTCATTCGTATATTCATTTAATTCACTAAAATCGATAAAACCCATTTTCATTTGAAAGCGTTTTTTAGGGTCTGTTATAAGGCTATTCTCCAATAAATTAAGATTTCCAACGGCTGCATGTCCAAGTCTTTCTTCAGGAGCAAAAGCCAACCCAATTTCTCGCCTTTCTCGAGGATTGAGCATTTCAATATCATTATCCATATATTTGATAGAAACATTCCGATCTTTTTTCTCTCCCGTGAGAACTTGCATTAGTTCTTCTTGTCCATTACCCGCAACTCCCCCAATGCCTAGAATTTCGGACTGATAAACCGCAAGATCAATATTTTTTAATGTCACTCCAAACTGTGTATCAGGTTTAACTTCGTTTATTTTTACAGAAAGAACTTTGTTACTTTTATTTGCTGCCACTGGTCGTTTAGGTTCGAATAATGATTGGCCAACCATTATCTCTCCAAGCTCTCTTGGTGTCATTTTTTTTGGATCATACTCGCCAACTATTGCGCCTTTTCTGAGAACAGATGCCGTGTCACATAAATCGGCAATTTCCTTTAACTTGTGTGATATGTAAAGAATAGAAGTTCCTTCGCTAGCCAATTTTTTCAAAGTCTTAAATAAGCTCTCACATTCAAATGGTGTGAGAACCGATGTTGGTTCATCCATAATCAAAAGCTTGGGCTTTTGTATCAAGGCACGGATAATTTCTACTCTTTGCCGTTCTCCAGCTGATAAATCTCCTATAAAAGAAGATAAATTTACTTCTAAGCCATAACTTTCAGATAACATTATTACACTCGCATGGAGTTCCTTTTCACCAAGCTCCTTATCTAATCCCACTAAGATATTTTCAAATGCCGTCAGGGGTTCAAATAAAGAAAAGTGTTGGAATACCATACCGACGCCTAAGGCTCTTGCATCCTTGGGACTCTTTGGGGAATATTCCTCATTTAAAAATGTCATACTACCGCTGTCTGGCTGGAGCAACCCATAGATGATTTTTACAAGCGTAGATTTTCCAGCTCCGTTTTCGCCTAATAATGCATGGATTTGGGAAGATCTTACATTTATAGAAATGTCGTTATTTGCCCTAACGTTTCCAAATTCCTTATTTATTGCTCTGCACTGGAATAAAGTATTTTCAATTTTATTATTCAACTTGCGTGTCTTTTAATTAGTTGGATTTAAGTAGTGTAGGAACTTTGTCACAGTTTAACCACTGAAAAACTACCGAGGCGTTAATATATTGCCATGGATACTTAATTAGCATATCTTGTGTCTAGTACTCTATCAACAACAATATAAGGAGAAATTGATGAGTAATTCAAATATAAATAGTCAATACGCAGATCCAAACATGACACCACCATTAGGAGAAGCTAGCGCCTTGGGACTTCAACATGTCCTTGCTATGTTTGCTTCTAATGTTACTCCATCGGTAATAGTGGCTGGTGCTGCAGGATTGGCATTTGGAGGAGCAGAGCAGATCTATTTAATTCAAATGGCTATGCTTTTTGCCGGTATAGCAACACTATTTCAAACAGTCGGTTTTGGACCAGTGGGTGCAAGGCTACCTATCATGCAAGGAACTAGCTTTGCTTTTGTGGGCGTATTAGCAGGTATTGCCGCAACCCAAGGTCTATCCGTTGCATTAACATCCTGTATAATAGGAGGTGTAATTCACTTTCTACTTGGTGCTGTAATTAAAGACATCAGGTGGCTATTTCCACCACTAGTTACGGGGCTAGTTATCCTAGCAATTGGCCTTTATTTAATTCCAGTTGCAATCAAGTATGCCGCTGGAGGCGCTGCAAAATTCCAAATGGAAGCGGAAAGCTTTGGCTCTCTAATGCATTGGAGTGTAGCAGGTGCTGTTGTAATTGTTGCTTTGATATGTAAGTTTTTTGGGAAAGGCTTAATATCGAATGCGGCTGTGTTAATTGGTATAATAGCTGGTTACATCCTTGCGTTTGCGCAAGGAATGGTCAACTTTGCACCCGTAGCTAAAGCGAGTTGGTTTTCCGGCCTCACACCATTACCTTATGGCTTTGAATTCAGTCTCGGTGCTGTAATCGCAGTTACATTGGTTTGTATCGTTTCTGCGATAGAGACAGTCGGAGACACATCAGCAACTACAAAGGCTGGGGCAGGTAGAGAAGCAACCGATGAAGAAATTTCAGGTGCAACATATGCCGATGGACTGGGTAGCGCTGTAGCGGGAGTTTTTGGAGGGTTACCAAATACCTCATTTAGCCAAAACGTCGGTATAGTAGGTATGACAGGGGTTATGTCTCGTCATGTAGTGACAATTGGAGCAATAGTTTTGGTTGTCTGTGGCCTGATTCCAAAAATAGGTGCAATTATAGCCTCTATGCCACTTCCAGTATTAGGCGGCGGTGTTATAGTTATGTTCGGAATGGTGGCAGCAGCCGGCCTAAATGTATTAAGTGAAGTAAAACTTAATAGAAGAAATATGGTTATAATCGCTGTTTCATTGGCTGTAGGGTTAGGCTTGAATTTAGTACCTTCCGCGGTTCAATATCTTCCAGGTGTAGTAAAAGTGTTAGCTACTTCAGCTGTCGCACCAACAGCTATAGTCGCAGTCATACTTAATTTAGTTTTACCAGAGGAAGACTAAAATCGAAAAATAAGGGCAGTAGTAAATACTGCCCTTATTACTTAAAAAAATGCATTAGATACTAGCTGATCATTGCTTCCATCGAGCACTTTCATATCCTTTACCACTGTCAGCTATAATAGAATTTTCATGGGCCTCCAGTAAAAAATCTAAGTTTAAATCGCAGTCTTTGTAGCCTTCGCTAATCACATTGAAATACTTTCTAGATGGTGGAGCAATGCCATATTTTCCAACCATAATATAGGTCATTGCCGTCACCTGAGTGCCATCTAATATGACATTTAATTCCTTCTTATCGTATAACTGTGGATAGTCTTCATAAATATCCAGAGCTTTTTCACACTCCTCAGTGATTTGAAAAACTCCTACAGGTACATGTTTACCTAAATCTTTTTCAATAGTAGCGACCGACTTAAATATTAGTCTCCAGTCTTTCAGCATTGTATTTCCCAGATATCTTGCATCGGGGCACCTGTCCGCCATTTGTCGATGGTTTAAATTCGATCCGTATGCTAAATATATTTTTGTCAACTATTTATCCTAATGAAGACATTTATTGGTCTATCATGAATAGGAAATTACGAGTAGTATTATTACCAACTAATAGTATTTATTGTTATAAAGGGAGTTCTCTAATGGTTGACCAGATGTGGGGTTTATTCCTATATTCTGTAGTAAGTGGCATTGGGTTCGATGTATCGCATTCTATTAGTGATCTGAATCGATCCTATCTAACAAAAAATGCATGTGTTGAAGCTGCAAAATCACTGAATAAAAAACCGAATCGTGATAAACAAATTGGGCTTGATAACGGTGTTAGCCTCCGTTACGTCTGTCTACTAAAGCCTAGCAAGGATCCTACTACTTAGAAAATTTACTGTAAGAAAAAAAGCAATTTTTTAGATTTTTCAATGAGATAGTGCCTGTGGATAAAATTGTTGATAAAAAAGCTATTGACTTGACCAGTTAAATTAAAGCCTTTTTTTGAATTTGACTGAGAATCAGTAGCAAATTTCTAAGTTATTGATTTAAAGTACTTTTTTTATCTTTTATGTCTTTTTGTGAGGATTATTTTTTAAAAATATCTTTTTGAGCATGATTCTAAACCGTCGTGGACAAAACGAATCAAACATAAAAGTTTTCTCTTATTATTATAGTTGATAATTCGGTGTTGACAGTGATATTTTTTTCTCGTCATCAGTCATTTCTTCAGGAATTTCTTCAAAAAGGGGTGAAGACAGATACCTTTCTCCAGTATCAGGCAACATACACAAAATATTTGAGTCAGGTGGGGCATCTTTTGCAACTTCCATAGCAATTGCAAATGTTGAACCTCCCGATATTCCTGTAATAATTCCTTCCGCTCGCGCTAATCTTTTTGCCCATGTAATTCCTTGCTCACCGGAAACGGGAAGCAACTTGTCAAAATAGTTATTATCTATGGCCTCCTGCAGAACAAATGGTATAAAATCTGGTGTCCACCCCTGGATCAAATGGGGATTCCAAGAAGAGTGACTTGTAGCTGGTGTATTGTCGGAATGTCTATCTTGCTTCAATTCACTACCAATCAAAGCTGCGTTTTCCGGCTCGGTTAAAATTATTTTAGTTCCAGGACTTTTTTCTCTTAATACCCGTCCAACTCCAGAAACAGTTCCTCCAGTACCATACCCACTAACCCAATAATCCAATCCAACATCCGAGAAGTCGTTCAAAATCTCTTGTGCTGTGGTATTTTGATGTATTTCTGCATTTGCTTCTGTTTCAAATTGTTGTGCAAAAAACCATCCATTTTTTTCGGCCAGCTCTTTTGCCTTATTATACATTCCAAAACCCTTTTCGGCTCTGGGCGTCAAAACAACTTTGGCACCCAAATATCTCATAATTTTCCTTCGCTCTATCGAAAAACTGTCTGCCATAGTCACGACAAGCGGATAGCCCCTAGCCGCACACACCATTGCCAATCCGATACCCGTGTTGCCACTTGTTGCTTCGACTACTGTTTGGCCTGGCTTGAGCAAGCCTTTTTGCTCAGCATTTTCTATAATACTTATTGCTAGACGGTCCTTGACTGAACTGGCGGGATTAAAAAACTCAGCTTTGACATACATATTTACATGCTTGGGTGCTAGAGTATTTATTCTTATGCAAGGCGTATCCCCTATAGTTTCTGTTACGCTCTCATAAAGCTTGCTTTTTCCTTTAGTTGTTCGCTTTTCCAATTTTTCCTCCGTTTGATATTATCTTTCGTCAATTACTCTTACAGCCTTTCCTTCCGACCGTGGCACCGAGCCTTTTTTTCCAACATTTACCTCAATGCTTAACCCCATGATGTCCTTTACACGTTTTTTCAGGTTAGCAGACAAATTTTCCACATAGGATTGTTCCACATCTTCTGACTTGTAGTGCTCAGTATACACTATCATCTTGTCCATCCTTCCATCCTTAATCAGTTTAATTTGAAAATGAGGGGATAAACTATCTATTTTTAATAATTGTTCCTCAATTTGCGTGGGAAAGATATTTACCCCTCTAATTATCATCATATCATCGCTGCGGCCGGTTATCTTTTCCATCCTGCGCATAGAGCGCGCAGTACCCTTCATCAATTTTGTTAAATCCTTGGTCCTGTATCTAATTATAGGAAAGGCCTCTTTGCATAAAGATGAAAAAACCAACTCACCTTTCTCCCCATCCTCTAAAACATTTTCAGTTTCCACATTGATTATCTCTGGATAAAAATAATCTTCCCAAACGTGTAAACCGTCTTTTGACTCAACACACTCATTAGCCACTCCCGGTCCGAGTACCTCTGATAGTCCATAAATATCAACTGCATGCATATCAAATTGCGACTCAATCTCGCTACGCATAGAGTTTGTCCAAGGCTCAGCTCCGAAAATACCAACTTCCAATGAAGATTTCTTAGGGTCTAAACCCTGTGCTTTGAATTCATCTAAAATAGATAGAATGTAAGAGGGTGTAACGGTTATACCTTTAGGCATAAAATCGTTGATCAGCTGTACTTGTCTTGCTGTCATACCACCAGAAACTGGGATAACCGTTAATCCCATTTTTTCAGCCCCTCCATGCAAGCCCAGGCCACCAGTAAACAGCCCATAACCATATGCATTATGAAGCATGTCTCCCTTTTTCATGCCCGAAGCACGTAGACATCGCTCAATTAAGTGCTCCCACATTTCCAAATCATTTTTCGTGTAAGCAACAACTGTCGGTTTTCCTGTGGTGCCGGATGAAGCATGTATTCTAGCAATATCCTTTAATTTGTGTGCAAACATATTAAATGGATAGTTCTTTCTAAGATCTTCTTTTGTTGTAAATGGGAATAGCTTTATATCCTCCAAATATTTCAAATCACTAGGATGAATTCCGATTTCATCGTATTTTTTTTTGTAAAATGCAACGTTCTTATAGGCGTGATCGACAGACCACTTTAATCTAACAAGTTGTAGGGCTTTTATTTCGTCAATAGATGCAATCTCGATTGGTTCCAATTCGTGTTTTTTTGGAGTTAAATCCCTCATTCATTTATTCCTTAAAGTTTTGCCCACCGATCGTTCTTGAAAGTCCTCTGAACTCGGCTATTTTCTGTTTCTTGTTATTAAAAACGGAAACATCATAAATCCCTGATCGGCCAGTTCGACTAACCTCTCTAGCCTTTGCTATCAGCTTTTCACCTTTTTGCGCGGGCGCTATAAAAGTAATCATATTATTTTGGGCAACTGCCGCTTGATTATAGCTGTTACAGGCAAACGCAAAAGCACTGTCTGCAAGGGTAAAAATAAATCCTCCGTGGCAAATGTCGTGCCCATTGAGGTGTTTCTGCTTTACTATTAAACTTAAATCAGCTTTTCCAGGGGCTATGCTTTCTATTTTTATTCCAATTCCCTTAGAAGCTTTATCTTTCTTCCACATTGTCTCTGCAGATTTTTTTGCTCGTTCTAAAGGCGTCATACCACAATTCCATTAAATCAAAAATTGGATTTCCGTTAGATTAACATTAGATAAAATCTTATCGCAATTTTTTTTGGTATATTTTTTGGTAGATATTGAAGAGCAACCTTTTTTAACATATAAGATATTTATAAAGGATTACACTTAAATGATAGGCAAGTACAATGGCTAGAAAACAAAACGAAAAAATAGTATCTTTGGAAGAATTTCAGGAAAAAATCGATCGAGATGAAAAAATAGAGCCCAAAGATTCTATGCCTGAAGCCTACAGAAAAACATTGATCAGACAAATAGGGCAACACGCGCATTCAGAGGTTGTGGGTATGCTACCAGAGGGAAACTGGATCACACGAGCTCCTACACTTAGAAGAAAGTTATCTCTTTTAGCAAAGGTGCAAGACGAAGCAGGTCATGGACTATACCTTTATTGCGCAGCCGAGACCCTCGGAAAATCAAGAATGGAAATGAACCAAGAACTCTTGTCCGGTAAAGCAAAATACTCATCAATCTTTAATTACCCTACTCCTACATGGGCAGACATTGGTGCCATTGGGTGGCTTGTCGACGGTGCAGCAATAATGAACCAAATTCCCCTTTGCCGATGTTCATATGGTCCGTACGCGCGAGCAATGATAAGGATATGCAAGGAAGAAAGTTTCCACCAACGACAAGGATATGAAATAATGCTTACCCTTGCTAGAGGGACGAAAGCACAGAAAGAAATGGCACAAAGAGCCTTGAACAGATGGTGGTGGCCAAGTGTTATGATGTTTGGGCCCAGTGATGCTGATAGTCCTAACACTGAAAACTCTGTAAAATGGAAAATAAAAAGATACACAAACGATGAGCTGCGGCAGAAATTTGTGGATGCTATCGTTCCTCAGGCCGAAAAAATCGGCCTTACCGTTCCCGATAAAGATTTGAAGTGGGATAAAAAAAGAAATAATGGCCAAGGTGGATATGCGTATGGAGAAATAAACTGGGACGAGTTTTGGAGAGTAGTAAGAGGGGATGGTCCGATGAACAATGAAAGGATATCTGCCAAACAAAAAGCTTGGAACGAAGGTAGCTGGGTAAGAGCTGCAGCACATGCACATGCTTTAAAGAAACAAACTGCCTTACAGGCTGCTGAATAAATTGGTTAGTGAGGAAAAAGAAACTATCCTCTGGGAGGTATTTATCCAGCCAAAAAATGGCCTGTCACATCGTCACTGTGGATCAATTCATGCTCCAGACCGCGAAATGGCAATATTATCTGCGAGGAACGTATACAGTCGTAGGGGAGAGGGACAGTCAATTTGGGTAGTAAGATCTATCGACATAGTATCTTCTGATCCTGATGAGAAAGAGGAAACTTTTAGTTCTGACGATAAAATTTATCGCCATCCCACTTTTTATGATGTTCCAGATGATGTAGGTCACATGTAATGAAAAGTAATATGGCCGATATGGTTTTTGAAGGTCTACTGAGAATAGCTGATGACAATCTAATATTAGGCCATAGAACATCAGAATGGTGTGGACATGCCCCCACGCTCGAAGAAGATCTTGCACTTCCTAATATCGCTCTGGACTTAATAGGACACGCGCAAACATTGTACTGCTTGGCGTGTGAAATAAATTCAAGATATAAAAATGAGGATCAATTAGCGTTCCTGCGACTCGAGCATGAATATAAAAATTTATTGCTTGTTGAGCAGGAAAACGGCGATTTTGGAAATACTGTCTTACGCCTTTTCTATTTTTCTACCTTTATGAAATATTTTTGGGAGAGAGTGAAAATTGAATGTTGCTTTACAAAGCTTAAGGAATTCTCGGAGAAGGCATTTTTGGAAACTTCATATCATTCGAGATATGCGTCTCAATGGGTTGTCACGCTAGGCGATGGCACAGATGAAAGCAATTTAAAAATGTCTAACGCTATTGCAAACTTAGAACCTTTCTTAGGAGAACTTTTTAATAATGACGATTTTACTGAAATGTGCTCGCAAAATGATTTCCTTCCCGAACCAACATCGATATTTGACAGTTGGAAAAACGAAGTTAAGGCTATTCTACAAAAAGGGAATTTAGATTTTCCAGACATTATTTTAAAAAAGAGAGGTGGACGGAAAGGTGAACACAGTGAGGCATTTGGCTATTTACTTTCAGACCTACAATATATGCAAAGAGCGTATCCAAACTCAAGTTGGTGAATATGGAAAAAGGCACTGAAAAAGCATGGGATGTCTTAAAAGACTTGACCGATCCTGAATTACCCTTCCTAACATTAGACGATTTGGGAGTAATCAGAGAAATTAAGCGCAACGACAAAAACCATGTGGTTACTATTGCTCCAACCTATATTGGATGCCCAGCTATTTCAGTCATTGAGGAAAAGATTGCGAGTGAATTAAAAAAGATAGGTATATCGGCCATAATTGAAAAGTCATTTTCGCCACCATGGAGCTCAGATTGGATTTCTGAAAATGGGAGGAAAAAAATGGAGGAGTTTGGAATCTCACCCCCACATCCCAGGAAGGCAGATACTATTGGTGAACCCTTATTAAAAGATGTCAAGTGTCCACAGTGTACATCTTATAGAACCGAAAAGGTGTCTGAATTTGGCTCAACAGCATGCAAGTCACTATATAGATGTTTGGATTGCAAAGAACCCTTTGATCATTTTAAGTGTGTTTAAATGGTCAAACAAACATTTTACGATCTTAAAATAAACTCAATCAAGAGAGAGACAGCGGGCAGCAGTAGAATAAAATTTAGTCTACCCAACTCTCTGCATGAGAAATTTAATCATAAACCTGGCCAATATATCAGTGTCAGATTCAATATGAAAAAAGACGACCACACTAGAACCTATTCCATCAGTTCTGAACCCAATAAAAACTTTATTGAGATAGGCGTCAAACATATAAAAAATGGTATGTTTTCAGAATTTCTTAAAACAAAAAAAATAGAGGATGTAGTCCAAATATCTAACCCAGATGGTAGTTTTGTTGTCAATAGCGAAAACGCAAATCATCTCCTACTTATAGCGGCTGGGTCAGGGATTACTCCAATTATGTCTATCTTAAAGTCTACACTAAGAAGAAATAACAAATCGAGAATAACACTTTTATACTCAAATAAAACGTACGCCGATATGATGTACAAAACAGAAATACAGGATATAAAAGATAAGTATCTTGATAGGTTTTTAATTTTTAACTTTTTTTCAAGAGAGATCCAGAGCACAGAATTTCTGAATGGACGAATAACACAAGATAAAATAGCGTATTTGAGCGACGCAAATCTTATTGATCTGGAAGATTTAGACCAATGTTTTATATGTGGACCATTAG
>CACGMO010000022.1 GCA_902574225.1 uncultured Alphaproteobacteria bacterium | reverse complement strand
CAATAACAACGATAAATCATCAAAAAATTTATTTTTTCAATAATTTGACAAACTTAAAACAAGAAATTTTACCAATGTGACTCGTATTATTGTAATTTGATATCCTTCTATTAGTGCTTGCAATTGGACTAAAATCTTTGTGTTATGATTTTATGATAGATATTGCTTCCAGAGTATATAACCATAATTGGAAAATTGATCCAATAGTGCGGTCTTTACTGGATATAGACTTTTACAAATTATTAATGGCTCAATTTGTTTTGAGAAATGCGCCTGACGTGACCGTTAAGTTTTCTGTTCTAAATAGATCAAGTAAAATACTCCTCGCAAACGTAATAGACGAAGAAGAATTAAGGGAGCAATTAAACCATATAAGAGATTTATCCTTAAGTAAGGGAGAGTCCACTTGGTTAAGAGGAAATTTATTCTATGGAAAGCGCGCTATATTCCGACCATCATTTATTGATTGGTTAGAAAAACTAAAGCTTCCAGAATATGAGATCAGAAAAAAAGATGGGCAGTTTGAAATTAGTTTCGAGGGGCCATGGGCCGAGGTTATGTTTTGGGAGGTTCCAGTTTTATCCGTACTAACAGAGTTGAGATCTAAGGCTGTTTTAAAGAATATGGGGCGTTTCGAGTTACAGGTTCTTTATGCTAGGGCGATGACAAAGCTGTGGGAAAAAATAGAGCAGTTGAAGCCTTTCGATGGCATGAGAATAGCTGACTTTGGAACTAGAAGGCGGCATAGTTTTCTCTGGCAAGATTGGTGTGTGCAGGCAATGTGTGAAGGCATGGGGTCAAAGTTTATTGGTACCTCGAATTGCCTCATCGCTATGCGACGTGAGCTTGAAGCTATAGGAACCAATGCCCATGAGCTACCCATGATCTTTTCAGCTTTGGCAAAAACAGAGACAGAACTAAAACAAGCTCCGTATAAGGTTTTAGAGGATTGGCATGAAGAGCATGATGGGAATTTAAGGGTTATACTACCTGATACGTATGGTACCCAAAATTTTTTAAATAATGCGCCTGACTGGCTTGCTTCATGGACCGGAGTAAGAATCGACTCAGGTGATCCTGTGTTGGGAGCCCAGTGTGCCATTGACTGGTGGCAAAACAAGGGTGAAGATACTAAAGAAAAATTGATAATATTTTCAGATGGACTGGACACAAAAAAAATTATTGAGCTTTATAAAAAATTTAACCAAAGGGTCCAAATAGGTTTCGGCTGGGGAACTTTATTAACAAATGATTTTAGAGGTTTGATTGATAATGGGGCATTGGATCCCTTTTCATTGGTCTGTAAAGCTGTTTCTGCCAATGGACAACCGACCGTGAAATTGTCAGACAATTCTAATAAGGCAATGGGACCAGAAAATAAAATAAAACAATACAAAAAAACTTTTGGATTATCTGAACAAAGTAAAGAAACTTTAATTGTCTGATTTATCCACCTTTTTTAATGATGATATCCTGAGTTATTTTATTTTCCTAACAGCTGCTGTTTTTTTAATTGCTGGAATAGTTAAGGGTAGCATAGGGATGGGACTACCTATAGTTTCAATAACACTTCTCAGCCTTTATACCTCACCGAGACTTGCAATGATGATGATAATAATACCAACGTTGGTTACGAACTTTTTACAGTATTACAGGTCAACTGAAAAGGTTGATATGGTTTTTTCAAATAAATATCTGTTAGTATCCCTTTTCGTTTGTACTTTCAGTTTCAGTTATTTTTCATTTTCATTAGAGCAGAAAACACTTTCCTTTTTACTGGGCTCAATGATTTTCATTTTTATAATTTATCGCTGGACGGGCTTTTCTTTATCTTTTGGTCGAGGGTTTGATAAAATAATACAAGTTGTATCAGGAGCCATTATAGGTACAGCCGCGGGGTTCACCCATGTTTGGGCGCCAACAATTGCTGTACTTCTTCTTATAAGGAAAGCCAACAAAGACCAATTCGTTGGTCTTACAGGTCTTTACATATTCGTTGGCTCAATCGGACTTTTTTCTACTCACTATTTCTTCGAATTATTGGATAGCCAAACCTTAATAGTCTCCAGTTTAATGATATTTCCTTCGGTTTTTGGGTTTTTAATAGGAGAAAAAATACGATCATTCATATCCGAGAAGTTGTTTGAAACGTTTCTTATGATTTTTCTACTTTTTGCTTCTATTAATCTTTTGTATAAATCAGATTTTTTCCAATTATATTAAAACGTTCGGTAAGTCTTGATTTTCGTTTTTAAACCAAACAGGAATAGGTAAATTTCTTTCTTTTAGAAATTCAATATTAAAAAGTTTGGATTTATATCTCTGGCTATGATCACACAGTATCGTAACAATGGTGTGGCCGGGTCCAAGCTCTTTGCCCAATTTAATCGCTCCACAGATGTTTATCCCAGATGATGTGCCAAGGCTCAGACCCTCTTCAATTATAAGAGAGTAAATGATTTTTAGCGCTTCATCATCTTTAATATTATAGCTGAAGTCAGGTTTTAGACCTTCTAAATTTTTAGTAATACGTCCTTGACCAATACCCTCAGTGATTGATGAACCTTCAGATTTCAAAATTCCATCAGTATAATGTTTGAAGAGAGCTGATCCGTCGGGATCAGCCAATCCAATTTTTATATTGGAGTTTCTCTGTTTCAATCCAATGCTAACACCTGCTAAGGTTCCTCCGGTTCCAACAGAACAGATAAAACCGTCAATCTTCCCATTTGTTTGCTCAAAAATTTCCTGACTTGTATTTTTGATATGTGCTTTTCTATTGTTTAAGTTATCAAATTGATTTGCCCAAAAAGCGCCTGTCTTTGAAACCTTATTTAACTCAGAGGCTAATCGTTCGGAGTATCTGATATAATTATTTGGGTCGCTATATGGCTTTGCAGGCACCTCTACCAATTTAGCACCTAGCATTTTCAAGGCTTCTTTTTTTTCTTCCGATTGTGTTTCTGGTATGACTATTACCGATTTAAAACCATAGAAACTAGCTACGAGAGAAAGACCAATCCCCGTATTCCCCGCTGTTCCTTCAACTATTGATCCACCTGGGCCAATGTCTTTAGAGGCAATTGCTTGTTTTATTATTTCCAAGGCAGCTCTATCTTTGACCGATTGTCCTGGGTTTAAAAATTCTGCTTTACCAAAAATATTACAACCAGTTTCTTCTGATGCCTTTTCAAGTTTTATAAGAGGTGTATTACCGATGAGGTCTACAACTTGTCTTTTCATCAAACCCAAACTCCCATATTTTTATAAAATATACATATCATTACATATTATTTTTAAACTGTTATTCGTGACTTTTTTACTATAACAAGTTATAGTAATTTACAAGAGGTAGAGATGACAGATCCACAGGCAGAAACTGAAAATTACGGTGCAGAGTCCATTAAAGTTTTAAAGGGGCTTGAGGCAGTTAGAAAGAGGCCCGGTATGTATATCGGGGATACAGACGATGGATCTGGTCTTCATCACATGGTCTATGAAGTGGTAGATAATGGTATTGATGAAGCTCTCGCAGGACATTGCGACAAAGTAACAGTTACTCTTTATCCAGACAATTCTGTAGCAGTCTCAGATAATGGGCGAGGCATCCCCACAGAAACTCATCAAGAAGAGGGTATTTCTGCAGCAGAGGTTATAATGACACAACTTCATGCGGGAGGTAAGTTTGACCAAAATTCATATAAGGTTTCGGGTGGTTTACATGGGGTAGGGGTCTCTGTAGTTAATGCATTGTCATCTAAGCTTGAACTAAGGATATGGAGAGACAATTCTGAGCACCATGTTGAGTTTAATAATGGCGAAACAATAAGTCCTTTAAAAAAGATAGGGCCAGCAGGAGACAAAAAAGGGACAGAAGTAAGGTTTTGGGCGTCAGAAGAAACATTCTCCAACATACAATATGATTTCAAAACGTTAGAGCAACGTTTGAGGGAGTTAGCTTTTTTAAATTCTGGAGTAACAATAGAATTAGTTGACCTGAGAGAGGAGAAGGAAAAGAGGGTAGTTCTTTCATATGAAGGTGGTGTTAAAGAGTTCGTAAAGTATTTGGATAGATCAAAAGTATCGCTAATCAATGAACCTATTTTTATTTATGGGGAAAAAGATGGAATATCCCTTGAGGTAGCACTTTGGTGGAATAACGCATACAACGAATTGGTCCTGCCATTTACAAACAACATACCTCAGGGTGATGGAGGAACCCACTTAGCTGGATTTAGAGGTGCGTTAACAAGAACCGTAAACATGTTCGTCGGGTCATTTGGGTCAAAAAGCAAAGATAAGGTTAGTGTTACAGGTGATGATGCAAGGGAGGGTCTAACCTGCGTTTTATCTGTTAAAGTTCCAGACCCAAAATTTTCGAGTCAAACAAAGGATAAGTTGGTGTCTTCTGAAGTAAGGCCTGTGGTGGAAAGTTTTGTTAATGAAAAATTATCTGAATGGTTTGAAGAAAATCCAAGTGACGCTAAAATCGTGGTGGCTAAAGTAATAGAAGCAGCCATTGCTAGAGAAGCAGCAAGAAAGGCCAGAGAACTCACAAGGAAAAAAAATTCCATAGATGTTGCCAATCTACCAGGAAAACTAGCCGACTGTCAGGAAAAAGATCCAACGAAACGCGAAATTTTTATCGTTGAGGGAGATAGTGCTGGGGGTAGTGCAAAGCAAGGCAGATCTAGAAAAAATCAAGCGGTGCTTCCTCTCAGAGGAAAAATACTGAATGTAGAAAGAGCAAGGCCAGATAAAATGCTATCCAGCCAAGAAATAGGAACTTTGATAACGGCTTTAGGTACTGGCATAGGTAATGATGATTTTGACATTGAAAAATTAAGGTACCATAAAATTATTATAATGACAGATGCTGATGTAGACGGTGCTCACATACGAACATTGTTGCTGACTTTCTTTTTTCGAAAGATGCCAGAGCTAATCGAAAAAGGACACATTTTTATTGCTGAGCCACCACTATATAAAGTATCAAAAGGGAAGTCGGAGGTTTATATAAAAGACGACAAGGGCTTAGAGAATTATTTAATGGATGCTGGGGTTCAAGATACCTTTCTTAAGATTACTGATGATTATGTGTTATCTGGAAGAGATCTTGCCGAAATAGTAATGGAATCTAGTAAATGTATTAAATTATTAGAAAAGGCTGGCGACGATAACATAAAACGAATTTTAGAGCAGGCAACGCTCAGCGGAGTTATCAATAAGATTAAAAGCCTAGGCGAAGACGTAGATGGTCAAAGAATTCTTTGTCAAAGATTAGACAATATTTCAAAAGAATATGAAAGAGGTTGGAGCAGTAGATTTGAAGGTGGTGGTAAATTGGGCTTCTTTCGGACAGTAAGGGGAGTTGAGGAGATTATAGAAGTTGATCTTACGAAAATTCAAAGTTCTTTAATAGAGGGTTTGGAAAATTTCAGTAGCAAGTTCAAGGACATTTTTTTTGGAATACCCGTGTTGGTTAAAAAAGAAGCAACTGTGGAGCTAGATGGTCCAACCAGCCTTATAAGTGAGGTAATTAGAATGGGAGAAAAGGGTATATCTCTTCAGCGTTATAAAGGATTAGGAGAAATGAATGCTGACCAGCTTTGGGAGACAACACTTGACCCTGAGGCAAGAACTTTGTTACGAGTAAAAGTTGACAGAGATAGAACAACAGAAGCTGATGACTTATTTACGTGTTTAATGGGCGAAGTGGTAGAACCAAGAAAAAACTTTATTCAAGAGCATGCCCTGAGTGTTAAAAATCTTGATTTTTAATTGCTTTTTTATCTCTATTTAATAGATAAAGCCCAAAAATTATAACCATCACCCCAATCATATCGCTAGGCGTGAGCGTTTCACCTAAAAGAAAATAAGAAATTCCAATCCCAAAGAACGGAACTAAAAAGTGAAAAGAAGAATACTTCACTGCCCCAATCTCTTTTTGTAGATAGAACCAAATTAGAGGACCTATTATACCTGGAAAGGCTGCTATATATATAAAAGTAAACAGAAAAGTCACGTTAAACGAAACGCTCCAAATTTCAAAAAAACAGCTCAAAGGAAGAAGGAAAAGACTACCAGCAAGCATTTGCAGTCCGACTACAATAAGTATATTATTTTTATTAATTTTTATTTTTGTAATTATCAGTGTTGAAAAAGTGGTCGCCAGTAATCCTAGTAGGCAAAGTGTAATTCCTAATAGCTCAATTTCTTTTTCAACTCTCTGTAACATTATCAAGAGTACGCCAGCTAAGCCAACAACTAATCCAAATAATCCTAAAAAACTTATTTTAGATTTGAAAAATACCCATGAAAAAAAAGCTACTGACAGTGGTAGTATGCTTGCAATTATTACAGAAACATTAGCATCTATTTTTGTCAAAGCTAAAAATATAAGGCCCAGATATAGGCCATTTTGAATTAAACCGAAAATCGTTATCCATAGAAGAGATTTGCGATCAAATTTAAGGCTCTGACCAAGGTAAGCTCCCAGCAAAATCGAGAATAAACCAGCTGACAAGAACCTTAGAAAAAGAAAAAGAAATGGGGGGCAGAATTGAATGGCCATCTTTGCGGAGGGGAAGGCACTAGCCCATATTAGAGCGAAGCCTACCCCAAGCAAAATATGTTTTAACTCCATCTAAATCAATTTTGGACAGATTTTTATTACGAGTTAATTACGTCTTTCAGAGCTTTTGCAATAGTGACTTTAACTACCCTATCAGCTGGTTTTTTCATTTGCTCGCCTGTGGCAGGATTCCTAACCATTCTCTCAGGTCTGGCTCTACAAAAAAACTTTCCAACACTTGGAACTGTTACTGCGCCTCCTGCGGCTACTTCTTTGGTAATAATACCTGATAATGCATCTAACATTCTGTTCGAAGATGCCTTATCGGAACCTGTAGCGTCTGCTAACGCCGATACAAGCTGTGCCTTTGTCATCGGTTTTTGTGTCATAGTGTACCCTTAAAGTTATAATTATATCTAAGAATCAAACCATCTTTTTGATCAAAAATCAAATACTATCAAAAAAAAACCCACTCGTTAAAAACGAGTGGGTTTAGGAGGAGAAACTATTACTAAATATTACTTAGAAAAATCTGGATAAGCTTCGATCCCCAGCTCAGTCTTATCGAGTCCCTCAACTTCACTCTCTTCACTTACTTTTGCGCCCATCAGCATATCCAAGATCATCCAAGCGATATACGAAACAACGAATGTGAATACGCAGATAGATACTGTACCAAGTAATTGGGTCCCAAACGAAGCATCCGAATTAGAGAGGACCACAGCTAAAGTTCCCCAAATTCCGGCTATACCGTGTACCGATATGGCACCTACTACATCGTCTATCTTTAATCTATCGAGTAGGGGTACTGAGAACACAATTATTACTCCACCGATAGCACCTATTATTGTGGCAAGCCCTAGCGAAGGCATTAGAGGTTCAGCGGTTATGGATACCAGCCCTGCTAACGCACCGTTTAATACCATGGTCAAGTCGGCTTTACCATACATAATTTGGGTTAAAATGAGAGCTGCGACTGCACCCCCGGCAGCTGCGGTATTAGTGTTTGCGAATATCCTTGATACATCAGCAACATCACCGATTGTCCCCATAGCTAGTTGTGAGCCGCCGTTGAAACCAAACCATCCCAACCAGAGAATAAACATCCCTAGTGTTGCAAGTGGCAAGTTCGAGCCAGGCATTGGTATGACAGACCCATCATCTTTGTATCTTCCATGTCTGGCACCAATTACCATTGCACCGGCTAAAGCAGCTGCTGCACCAGTTGCGTGCACAACTGTTGATCCAGCAAAATCTGAAAATCCAGCTTCTGAGAGCCAACCGCCACCCCACTGCCATGAAGCACTTATTGGGTAAAAGATCCCTGTTAACACGATGGTAAAGATCAAAAAGGGCCAAAGCTTTACACGCTCAGCTACTGTACCAGAAACTATTGAGGCAGTAGCGGCACAAAACATTAATTGAAAGAAAAAATCAGACCCAACCGACGCGTATGTTAAGTCGACGCCATCAGCACCTACACCAGCAGGCTCGAGACCCGTTAGCGAGAAACCTCCCATCCATCCGTCGATAATCCAACCATCGCCAGGATACATTAAGTTAAATCCTACAATGAAATATGCGATTGACGCGAGAGAGAACAGCGCAACATTCTTTAAAAGTTGTGTAGATGCATTCTTCGATCTTACCAATCCCGTTTCCAGCATTGCAAAACCAGCGGCCATCCACATCACCAAAAAACCGCCTATCAGGAATAGCAACGTATTGAATATAAAGTACCCAGACTCACTGTAGTCTTGGGTATGTCCATCTGCGAACAATGTTGTCGAAGATAAACCTAGCACAGCAGTGCTCAAAAATAATAATTTAGACATTCTTTGCTCTTTCTTTTTAAACATAGGGTTAAATTGCATCATCATTTTTTTCGTCAGTCCTTATCCGCAGGGCAGACTCAATGGGGGAAACAAAAATTTTACCATCGCCTATCTTTCCTGTTTTAGCGACCTCACTAATGGTCTCGACAGTTTTAGAGGCATCTTTGTCTGCTACCACTATTTCTAATTTTAATTTTGGAACAAAGCTAACGGTGTATTCTGCTCCTCTGTAAACTTCGGAATGGCCGTCTTGCCTTCCGTAACCTTTTACCTCTGAAACCATAAGGCCCTGGATGCCTATATCCTTCAACGCATCACGAACCTCTTCTAGTTTGAAAGGTTTAATAACTGCTATTATAAGTTTCATTAAGTCTCCTTTCGCAATTACAATTTATTGATGCAACTTGTAGGTGATCATCGAAAAATAGAAACGGCAATTTTTTACATTAAAGCTGAATTTTTTAATAAACATAGAAATTTGATTAATAATTGAGCAAAAAAATGTAATTGGTTAAATTTTAGGCAAAAAAAGTACGTTTTTTTAATAAACAGTCTTGGGTTTACAAAGATTTTTTCACAGGGTAATTGTTGTTAGACAAAAGTTTAATTTAGTCATGAGTACAATTTTAAGAAAAACATTAAAATACTTACTTTGGGTGTCCCTAAATGTGGCTATGATAGTTCTTTTAATGCTGTTTATAGCGGTGGTCAATTATGTAAATAAGCTGCCACCAATTGCCACACTTTTAGATGATAGAAAAAGAGGGTCGGTAACACTTCTTGATAGAAATAATGATGTGTTCGCTTGGCGCGGAAACCAATTTGGTGGTGTTTTGAAATCGAATGGTTTGAACCGTGCTCTTCATGATGCAATAATATCCGTGGAGGATAGATCTTTTTACTCCCACTACGGAATTTCAATAAGGGGAATTCTGGGCGCAATAAGAATAAATTTGAGTGAAGGAAGAGGACCCTTTTCCGGTCATGGGGGTTCAACTATTACTCAGCAGGTAGCAAAGATACTTTGCCTTTTACAAGGTGATTCCAATACGCAAAAACATTGCAGGAGATCGACTATCTCTCGAAAATTGCTTGAGATACCTTTTGCTTTAGCTTTAGAGTATGCGTACTCTAAAGAAGATATTCTTTCCATTTATATAAATAGAGTATATTTAGGTTCTGGGGCATACGGATTTGAGGCTGCATCTGAGCGATATTTTAATAAAAATTCATCTGAGCTTGCAATAGGTGAAGCTGCACTTTTAGCTGGTCTGTTAAAAGCTCCGTCAAGGTATTCACCGATAAACAACAAAAAACTGTCACAAGCTAGGGCGCTCACAGTATTAAAAATAATGAAAGATCAGAAATTGATTTCGATTAAAGATTTTAATGAGGCTGCAAAAGCGCTTCCTGTAATTGAGGAAAATAACATTAATGAGATAGGTTCTTATTACGCTGATTGGATAATGCAAGATGCACCTCGGGAAATAACAAAACAAAGCAAAGAGGACATTATTATAAGAACATACTTTGACCCCAAAATTCAGAAAGAAGTCGATGACACAATATCTTCATTCTTAGAAACACAAATCATGTCGGATTCTAAAGCACAAATTGCCGTCGTTGTTATGTCTGCAGATGGACGTGTAAGAGCAATGAGTGGCGGAAGACCTTCAGATAAAATACCAGGACAATTTAATAGAGCTTATCAGGCAAAACGACAACCAGGATCAGCTTTTAAACCCTTCGTCTATGGAGCTGCTCTAGACCTTGGTATCTCGCCTAACACAGTGCTTATGGATGAGCCGGTCACGATCGTTTTTGGTAAAAACAATAATAAGGAATATTCCCCTAAAAATTATGATAATAGGTATCTTGGTCAAGTTACTATGGAAGAAGCGTTTTCAAAATCCCTAAATACAGTTGCAGCAAAGGTAGGAGATAAAATTGGTATAAATAGAGTAAGAACTTTAGCTAAAGAATTAGGGATAGAAACGGCTATACCTCGTGAACCTTCAATAGCTTTGGGATCGTCTGAGGTAGATTTAATAGAGCTTACCTCTGCATACGCCGGAATTCTAAATAATGGTATAAGAGTTTACCCAAAGGGATGGAAAGACTTAAGTATCAAGGAAACCAACGAGGTAATTATCAGCGAAGGTTCTGAGCCAGGGTTTCGAGTATTTTCCAAGCTGGCCGCGCAGACACTTAAATATCTTATGTTTTCGAGTGTAGAAAATGGAACAGGTAAAAATGCATCTGTTTCAGAATGGCAAATAGCCGGTAAAACAGGCACGAGTCAATCTTTCAGAGACGCATGGTTTGTTGGTTTTTCGAATAATTATGTCATTGGTGTATGGATGGGCAATGATGACAATAAACCATTGAAAAACGTAAATGGGGGTGGTTTGCCAGCAAAGATATTTTCCAAGATAATGACAAAAATAAGCCTCCAGCTTGTTTCAAAAAAGGAAATAGCAATGATCTCACCTGATCAGTTTGATACGTTAAGAAATTATGATGAGACAGTAACAAAATTTCAGTTTCAATCTCAAGTTGAAGCGGATGGAAAACCAAAAAATTCTTCTCTTATCGGAGGCTTAATTAGGGCTCTTTTATGGGATAACTAAAGGGCTATTCATGGGGAATAGCTTGAATGAGGTCATCTATAGACCCTTCAAATTTCTTTAATTTTGATCTGAATTCCTGTCTCTCAGTTGAAAGCATTGATATACCCTCTACTCTCAAGTCAACTAACTTTAAAGATCCACTTCCATCTGATACTTGCCATACGACTTTCAAAGAAGGATTGCCTGGGACCGCGACTATTGAAGAAACAAGCACACCAGCTTTTGTGAGAGTATCACGACTTTTCGTGATTTCTAGCGTAGTACCTTTAAATTCTGAAAATTGTCTTCCATACTTGTGAGAAACATATGTTTTGAATGCACTAATAAACCGCTTTCTTTGATCGCTATTAGACTGACGCCAGCTTTTTCCCAGAACTGCTCTCGCTATGATAGGAACATCAACATATTTTTGAAAAAGGTTTTTGAGCTCTATTTTTTGCTCATCAATGGATAGCTCTTTCATCGATGTGGCAACTAAGTCATTGTATAGATTTTTAACCAATTGCTGGGATAGAATTATTCTATCTGCATATAATTTTTGGAAGCTGAATAAGTTCAAAAGCAATAGAAAACAGAATAAAAATGACTTCAGTGAAATGTGCATATTAGTAATATATATGAATTGAGTTTATTCTTTCTCTTTAAACTTTACGGGAACCTTTAGGTATGAAACTCCGTTACGTTCTGGTGGAGGCATTTCTCCTGCGCGCATGTTTACTTGTATCGATGGCACTATAAGTTTAGGTGCCCCTAGACGCGAGTCTTTCTCTTCTCTTATTTTTACAAACTCTTCTTCATTTATACCATCTTTTACATGAGGGTTTAACTTTCTTTGTTTTTCCACAGTAGATTTCCACTGATAATTTTTTCGACTATCGGTCAAATAGTCATGACACATCCAAAGATTTGTATTTCCAGGGTAACTTAAAATTCGTCTTATCGACTTAAAGAGATCACGAGCATCGCCTCCTGGAAAGTCGCATCTAGCAGTACCGAAATCATGCATAAAAAGCGTATCACCTACAAAAATATTATCCTCGATTTTATAAGAACCACATGCTGGTGTATGGCCTGGTGTAAAAATATACTCACAATTTAAATTGCCAATACTAAACTTCTCTCCATCTTCAAAAAGGTGATCAAACTGCGAACCATCTTTTCTAAAACCTCGCTCAGTATTATAAATAACACCGAAAGTATGCTGTACCTTTGTTATATTTTTACCAATTGCAACTGGTACCTCGAACTTCTCCTTAAAGTATGGAGCTGCAGATAAATGGTCAGCATGTACATGTGTCTCGAGGATCCAAGCAGGTTTTAAGTTTTCTTTTTGGATGTATTGTATCACAGAGTCAGCGTGTTCTGTGTCTAAACTACCGTCTGCATGATCATAGTCTAGACAACTGTCAATTATCGCAGCACATTTTGTTTCCTTGTCACTAACGACGTAGCAAATGGTATTTGTAGATTGATGGAAAAAAGCTTTAATCTCAGTTTTTGTATTTTTCATAAAATACCTTTTTGTTTATTAAGATAAAGGAATTATGTATAAATAGATATAATTAGTATACCTTAACATTTGATTTTTTGAAAGGATTGAAAAATGGATATCAATGCAACACTTATCGATAAAGGTATAGTATTACCCGACGCACCACCACCGGCTGCTAACTACATACCCTTCGTAAAGATCGATAAATTGGTTTTTGTATCTGGACAAGTGTCACAAAATGAAAATGGCTTTATTAGAGGAGTTTTAGGTAAAGATCTTAATGTAGAAGAAGGATATAATGCAGCAAGACAATGCGCCATTTCGTTGCTGGCGCAATTGAAAAGTGCAGTAAATGGAGACTTAAATAAAGTCACCAAAGTTGTGAAGCTTGGTGGTTTTGTAAATTCTGCGCCAGATTTCACCGAGCAACCCAGCGTTATCAATGGAGCGTCTGATCTTTTAGTTGAATTATTCGGTGAAAAAGGAAGGCATGCTCGAACGGCAGTTGGCGCAAATCTACCACTTGGAGTAGCAGTTGAAATTGATGGAATATTTGAAGTAGAATCCTAGCCTTGAGGAACCCTCACAGCTTCTTGACCAAAAGACCTTTTGCGCACCGAGGCTTTCATATAAGGTCATTGAAAGTTTCTGAAACAATTCCAGAAAACTCTCTAGAAGCGTTTAGGCTAGCAATTGAGAAAAACTACTCAATTGAAATGGACATACAGTTTACTAAGGATTTTAAAATTATCGTTTTTCATGACTTTTTTCTTGGTCGGCTTACAACAAAAACAGGCTTCGTTTTTAATAAACACTTAAGTTACATAAAAAAAGCGAAGCTATCTAACAATGAAAAAGTGCCAACAATAGAAGAGGTTTTTAATTTAGTAAACGGCCGTGTGCCGATACTATTAGAAATCAAATACTCCAAGTACATAAAAAAAAACATAAATATGTTCACAAGGGTTCTTGCAGAGAATCTTAAAAGCTACAAGGGCCCTGTTGCTCTAATGTCTTTCAACTTAGATCTTATAAAGTATATTAGAAAAAGAAATGTGTTTGGAAGGGTTCCTTTGGGTCTAACTACAAGTTTTCCAAAAATTGAGAGTATTGGTAGCAAGATTAAAAATAACAAAATTGAAAATGAAATAGTTGCTAATAGATTACAGTTTATCTCTCAGGACTGGAAAGGGATTAAAAATATCAGAGTTAAAAGGTTAAAAAAATTAAATATTGCAATTTTATCATGGACAATTACTTCAAGAGAGATCGAGAAGAGTTTGAAGGGATTAGTAGATAATATCACCTTCGAACATTATGAGCCTGATATAACAGAGTAAAGATTGCAAAGGGAAGATATTGGAAACTGCAATTTGCACAACTATAAAGTCTATATCAAGAGATGAATGGGAAGCATGCCGTTCTAGTAGGGCAGTTGGTGATCCTTTCCTGTCATATGATTTTTTTTTTCTTTTGGAAACTAGCAATTCTGTAGGACCTAAAACCGGTTGGGTTCCTTTTTATATAACTTTTAAAGAAAAAAATATTGTAGTAGGAATAATCGTAAGTTTTTTAAAAAATCATTCCCAAGGAGAGTATGTTTTTGATCATAGTTGGGCCGATGCCTATGAGAGATCAGGGGGAAATTACTATCCAAAACTACAAGTTGCTGTACCATTTACTCCTGTTTCAGGGGAAAGAATATTAGTACAAAGTGATTACGAAGATAAGGTTGGTGAAATGATCTCATCAGCAAAGAGACTCATTAAGCAAAATAATCTTTCGTCATTACATATAACTTTCTGTAGTAAAAGTTTTGTTAGTATTGCAAAAAAAAACAATCTGCTTGTAAGAGAAGGCATCCAATATCATTGGTTTAATAGGGACTATAAATCATTTGATGATTTCTTAGGGTCATTAACACACCGCAAGAGGAAAAATATAACAAAGGAAAGAAAACAGGCAAGAAACTTCGGTGGTGAAATTAAATCTTTAACTGGAAGTCAACTAACAGACCTAGAGCTAGAGTCATTTTGGCATTTTTATCAAAATACTGGACAGAGAAAATGGGGTTATCCTTACCTCACAAAGAATTTTTTTATGGGTCTAAAGCAAAACCTAAAAGATAACATTCTACTAGTGCTGGCAAAAAAAAATGATCAGTATGTAGCAGGTGCCTTGAATTTTATAGGATCAGATTGCTTGTATGGAAGATATTGGGGCTGCAATCAGTTTTTTCCTGCAATGCACTTTGAGCTTTGTTACTATAAAGCTATAGATTTCGCCATCGAGCGAGGTTTGAAAAGGGTAGAGGCTGGTGCTCAAGGAGACCATAAGATTGCGAGAGGATACGAAGCGTGTATAACATACTCAAGCCATTGGTTCCCACATAAAGGCTTTATGGACGCTGTGGATGATTTTTTAAAAGAAGAGAAAAAAATTGTTAGCCATAGCAGTAAACAAATACAGTTCATCAGCCCATTCAAAAAAGGAGAAAAATAGATGACAAGAAAACTTAGTAATAAAGAAATAGATGAAAAGTTTGAACATTTGCTTTCAAAAGGATGGAGTTTTTCGGAGGACAAAATCTACATCCAAAAAACCTTTGTTTTTAAAAACTTCAAGGAGGCATTTTCATGGATGTGTCGGATCGCATTTATAGCGGAGGAGATTAACCACCATCCAAACTGGACTAATGTGTTTAAAACGGTCGACTTGTCCCTTTCAACACATGATGCAGGTGGGTTAACAGAACTAGATCTTAATTTTGCGAATAAGGTGGAGATGGAAACTTAAGTTATATCGTTCAAAATGGTTTGTGCTGAAGTCATATCACAAACCCCGCGTTCTTTTTCAAAGTAAAGCCTTTCGATCTTTTTATCCTTTATTAAAGCGGTAAATCTCTGAAGCCTTCTTAATAAACCTGTACTCTTCACCGTAAATTCAAAGTCTAAAGTTTCAGCAAGAATGGATAATGGATCGGTAATAATTTTTATCCCAGCTTTTGTTGCACCGGTTGATTCACCCCAAACCTTTGCAACGTAAACATCATTTACTAAAACGCAAAAAATTTCATCAATTCCTAAGTCCTTAAATTTCTTAGCACTTTTAATGAAACTTGGTAGGTGCATCATAGAGCACGTGGGTGAAAATGCACCGGGCATTCCAATAAGTATAATGTTCTTGTTGTCAAAAAGCTCGCCAGTTCCAGCTTTCTGCACTTCAAATTTGTCATCCATCCAGTTAAATATTACTTCTGGAAATTCGTCTCCGACAGAGTATTTCATAAAAGGCCTCTAATGAATGTATATGTGTACTTAATATATTTTAGGGTTTAATACTACGTTAATTGATTTTTTTGAAGAACTTTCTTACAAATTTATAATGATAGAGAAAATAGTAATTATAGGTGGCGGTCAGGCCTCTATATCTTGTGCAAGCCAATTAAGGTCTCTTGGTTTTAAAGGTGATATTTGTATGATATGTGAAGAAAATTATTATCCATATCAAAGACCACCTCTGTCAAAGAAGTTTCTAACCGGACAATTTCTTGAAGAACGTCTTCTACTGAAAAAAGTTGACTATTATAAAACAAACAACATTCAGGTTCTTCTCTCGAAGAAGGCTACAAAAATAGATAGAGATAGTAAAAAAGTTCATTTGCAAAGTGGAGAAAAGATTGATTACACTAAATTAGTTATCGCAATTGGTAGTAAAGCTAAAAAGGCTCCACTAAGAAATTGTGATAATTATTCAAACGCTTATTATTTGCGTAATTTGCATGATGCTAAAAATCTTAAAAATCAGCTACACACAGGAAAAAAGATTTTGATAATTGGAGGTGGCTATTTGGGCCTGGAAGTTGCGTCGGTTTGTTCTTCATTTGGCATGAACACAACAGTCGTTGAAGGGGCTGACAGAATACTCAAAAGAGTGGCTGGAGAACCAACAGCAGCTTATTTTAGAGAGATCTTTTCAATAAAAGGAGTTAAAATTATTGAAAATGATTTTGTCAAAAAAATAAATAACATTGATAGTGAAGTAACAAATGTTGAACTAGTTTCTGGGAGACTGATTGATGTGGACACTTTGCTAGTTGCAACTGGTGGATACCCAGAAGTTGATCTCGCAAGAGATGCAAAATTGCAGATTGAAAACGGTATAAAAGTTAATGAAAGACTAGAGACAAGCGACCCCTCAATATATGCAGCAGGAGACTGCGCTTCATTTGATCATAATGGAGGGTTTTTGCGGCTTGAATCAGTTGGAAATGCCATCGATCAAGGTCAAACAGTTGCATTAAACATTGCTGGCAAAAAAACCAACTTCAATGCAAAGCCATGGTTTTGGACCGAACAGTTTGATCAAAAGTTGCAAATAGCGGGCCTTTGTGACGGTTTTACTGAGATTATAGAAAGAAAAATAAAGAATAAAGTGTCATTCTGGTATTATAAAGACGAGATTTTGCTGGCAGTTGACTCTTTTAATGACCCATATAGCTATATGATAGGTAAACGTTTGATTGAAGAAAAAAAATCTCCAAAAAAAGATATTCTACGTGACATAAATTTTGATATTAAAGACGCTTTAAATCTCAAATGAGAGTTCTCAGTGGAAAACTAAAAGGCTTAAAAATCCTAACAAATGACAAAAAATTTAAAGGGTCTGAGAGCTTCATTACTCGACCGACGTCAGATAGGGTTAAAGAAACATTATTCAACATTTTGGAGCACGGTTTCAATATTGATTTTTCAAAGATTTCGTTTTTTGACTGCTTTTCTGGATCGGGCGCTATTGGTATTGAGGTTATATCTAGAGGAGCCTCAATAGTTACTTTTTTAGATAAAGATAGTGAAGCTTGTGAATGCATAACTAAAAATCTTGCTAACTTTAAGTTTCATGAGAATGACCATGTAAATTGCTTGAGCGTAATGAACCATGATTTTTTTGATAAAAATTTATCACCTAGTAATAAGTTTGATGTTGTTTTTTTAGATCCGCCGTATGAGCTGATAAATGCTAGTAAAGTTTTTATGAGGTTAAAAGAGTTAAGAGTGACAAAGATTAATTCGTTAATTATATATGAATGTAATAGAGAATTAGAAAAAATGGATGGACTTGAACTCTTAAGAAGCAAAAAAATCGGAAAAACATATTTGAGCTTCTTTAAAGGTTTCAACGAGTGAAGCTGCTTGTTCATTGTTAGAAAAGTAAAAGATGGAAAATTTTGGTTTCAAAAAAGTTAGTAAAAAAGAAAAGCCCAAGTTAGTAAATAAGGTTTTTGATAGTGTTGCTTATAAATATGATCTAATGAACGATCTGATGAGTGCGGGTTTACATCGATTATGGAAAGATAGTTTTATCGATTGGCTCGCGCCCAGAAAAAATACACATCTTCTTGATGTCGCAGGTGGAACTGGAGATATTGCTTTTCGATTTATTAAGAAAACTAAGAATCAAGCAAGGGTAACAATACTAGATAGAAACGAAAATATGCTTAAGGAGGGAAAAAAAAGATCGAATGTTAGGCAAATAGATACAGGCTTAGAATGGGTGTGTGGAGATGCAATGAAATTACCTTTTGAGAATGAGGTTTTTGATTATTATACAATTTCATTTGGAATACGAAATGTCTTGGATTTAAAAAAGTGTTTATCTGAAGCCTTGAGAGTTTTAAAGCCTGGAGGAAGAATTATGATCCTTGAATTTAGTAAAGTTGAAAATGAGACCTTAAACAAGATTTATGATGCATTCTCATTTAATTTAGTTCCTAGGCTCGGAAAGTTGATAGCTAATGACGCTGAAAGCTATCAATACTTAATTGAGAGTATAAGAAAATTTCCCTCTCAAGAAGAACTCGCAAATCTAGTTGCTGAAGCTGGCTTCAGACAGGTTAAATACAGGAACTTAACTCAAGGAGTGGTTTCCATGCACAGCGGCTGGAAGATCTAATGAAGTGGTTTCATAACCCCTTTAGATTAGTTAGGGTGGTTGGAACTTTTTTTAGAACCGGCGCTGTTGAACAGGTCTTGAAAATTACCAAAGTTTCAAAGCTGACAAAATTCGGTATCTTATTCATGGGGAAACCTTTAATTGTTTTTGGGATCAAAGGGCCATACAAGAAATCTCCAATTGTTAGAGCGCTTATTGCATTGGGACCTGCATATATTAAGTTTGGGCAATTGCTATCTACAAGGCCCGACATAGTGGGAGCTGACTTGGCTAATGAGCTTAAGGTTCTACAAGATTCTTTAGATCCTTTCCCAACCACAGAGGCAAAAAAAATCGTAAATGAGGAGCTTGGAAGACCTGTTGAGAGTATTTTTTCTTCATTTTCAGATTCAGTTGCCGCTGCATCAATTGCTCAGGTTCATAAAGCAACCGTTAAGGAAACAAAGGAATTGGTAGCAGTGAAAATATTAAGACCTGATGTAGAAAAGGTTTTTCTTAAAGACTTAGCTGCTTTGTTATTTTTAGCAAAATTCATAGAGTTTATTATACCGAGCTTCAGGCGACTTAAGCCCAAAGAAGTTATTAACCATTTTGAAAGACTGGTGCGTGAGGAGCTAGATTTAAGAATGGAGATATCAGCCGCAGCTGAATTTGCAGAAAACACAAAAAGTGATCGTAATTTTTATGTTCCTAAAGTCATTTGGTCTCTTTCTGGTAGACGAGTTGTAACAACAGAGTGGGTAGACGGAATGTCGGTTGGGGATATAGAGAGAATAAAGAAGAGCGGAGTAGATATTGAGAGCTTTGCAAAAAGAATTATCAAGACTTTTTTGACACAAGCTCTGCGGGATGGTTTTTTTCATGGGGATATGCACCAAGGTAATCTGAAATGTAGAAGTGATGGTACTCTTGTAGTGATGGATTTCGGCATAATGGGAAGAATAGACGAGTATACCAGAAAGACTTATGCGGAAATCCTTATAGGATTCTTAAGGCGTGATTATCTAAGAGTTGCAGAAGTACATTTTGAGGCTGGGTATGTTCCAGAAAATCAAAATGTGCATGAATTTTCTCAAGCCCTTAGATCAGTGGGTGAACCAATATTTGGTATGGAGGCCTCGGACATATCGATGGCTAGATTACTATCTAGATTATTTGAAGTAACTGAGCAATTTGGAATGGAAACTCGAACGGAGTTATTGCTATTGCAGAGGACAATGGTCGTAGTTGAAGGTGTTTCCAGAAGCTTAGATCCAAATATAAATATGTGGGAAACAGCCCGACCTGTTGTTGAAAAATATATAGCTGCTACTTTGGGACCAAAAGCTATTTTGAGAGATTTTTTGAAGATAGCGCAAGTTCTGCGAAAGTTTGGTCCTCAACTCCCAAAGCTCTTAGAAGATTTCATTAGACAATATAAAAATGATGATAAAAATTGAATTGGCGAACCCGCTAGGAATCGAACCTAGAACTAATCCTTAGGAGGGATTTGTTATATCCGTTTAACTACGGGTCCTTTTTTAGGATAAATTATAGCCAATTCATGAATAATGTGAATAACATGTTTTAATTTTATAGGAATATGGGAAGAGACCGAACTTAAATACCGGAGCGATATTGGCTTAAAGTTTGTGTTTATATAAGTTATATAACTCTCAAAGTTATTAGATACTAAGCGTCATCGTCGATTTCGTTTTTCTTACCACAATGAGGGCAGAATATTTTTTTCTTTGGTTGAAATTCATCACTTGACGCAAACGACCACCAAAGTTTGCAAAAATCACAAGTAAAATGCCATATAGTTTCTTTAGTTAATTTCATTGTTACCTCTTTTACTTTATTAACGATTGCATTATTATGTCATCTGATAGGGAAGCATTTTTAAAAAGGTATACTCTCTTCTATTTTTAGTCACTAAAAACGGTTGAGATATTCTGAAGATTGGTAAGTTTTGATAAAAAAAAATAAATCAGAAAGAAGTCAGGATTTTAAAGCCGACATGCAAACAATAAAAAAGGAAGATGTAAGGAAGCTGCAAGAAACTTTTAGGCAATTTTTCGGAAAGAATTCCGATGAAATGAGGGAACAATCGTCAAGGTTAAAAAATAAGATATATTTTTTTGGTGTTGTGGCAATTATTTTTTTTGTGGTAATATTTTATCTTACGAAAAATGTGAATTTTGTAGGAATATGAATAGATTACTTCATTTCTCGTAAAAGTCGTTTTAGTTGTTTTTCTTTTAAATCCATTGCCATACATTGCTTGATTTTTTGAAAAACCGAGCCGCTCGTTACAAATGCTCCACCAAAAAACTCAACCATATTATCTCCATCAAGCATTTTATTTTCCAAGGAATTGAGGCACTGTTCTTCTGTATTAAAAAATCGAGAGCTATCATTGACCGTTTCGGCAATTTTCACCTGAGAATTCTCCATAAGAAACATCACTGAAACTATTATCCAAACTTTCATATACGCTTACCATTTTTTACCCATGATTTATTACTAACGAATAAATTTTGGATTATTTAAGTTATTGGATACTAATTTACAGGTAAATGACCTTATTGACATGTAAAAATTAACCTTCGATTATAAAATACGTTTTTAAAGGTTTAACTTAATTGAAAGATTTTAGGGATTTAGGTTTTCACTGTGGAGTAGATGAGGTTGGCAGGGGCGCATGGTCTGGACCGGTTGTGGCAGCTGCAGTAAGGTTTGACAAAAACCACAATATTACTGGGCTAGCTGACTCAAAAACCTTAAGCCCCCGTCAGAGAATTAAATTATATTTTGAGATATTAGAAACTTTTTCCGTTGGAGTGTCTTTTTCTTCAGCTAAGGTGATTGATAGCTTTAATATTTCGATTAGTTCTCTATATGTAATGCAAAAGGCCGTTGAGAAAGTTGCTAAGCCAGAAGATTGTCTATACTTTGATGGAAACACATTACCGGTGTCTTACAGATCTGCTTCGAGAGCCTACAGTATTATCAAAGGGGATAATAAAATAGCAAGCATTGCGGCGGCTTCGATTGTTGCAAAAGTGTCACGCGACTTTCATATGAAATCATTAAATTTACGCTTTCCAGGTTATGGCTGGGAAAAGAATGTAGGATATGGAGTGGACCAACATAAAGCCGCTATCAATAAGTTGGGTATTAATACTGAACATAGAAGATCCTTTAGGCCCATATACAACATGTTGTGTTTATGAAAAATAAGTGACTGTTTTTAAATAAAAAATTTGACGCGTTTAATAATTTGACTCAACGTTTACGAAAATATTGAGGCCAATTATGAGATTAAATATGGAGCACATGTTCCAATCTACTAATGAGACAGAACTTTTTAATGAAGACTGCATCTCGTTGTTGGAAAAAATGCCAGAGAACTCAGTCGATTTAATTTTTGCGGATCCCCCTTATAATCTACAGCTTAACAATGAATTGTTACGTCCGAACAATTCAAAGGTTGATGGTGTTAAGGAAGATTGGGATAAATTTTCTAGCTTCAACGATTATGATAAGTTTACTAAAAAGTGGTTAATGGAGGCTAGGAGAATTTTAAAAAAGGATGGAGCTATATGGGTGATCGGATCTTATCACAATATTTTTCGAGTCGGAGCCAGTTTACAAGATTTGGGATATTGGATATTAAATGACGTATTTTGGAGAAAATCCAATCCTATGCCAAACTTTAGGGGTAGGCGGTTTACTAACGCTCATGAAACTTTAATATGGGCTGCCAAATCTGACGCATCAAAGTATGTTTTCAATTACGACGCGTTAAAGGAGCTGAATGATGGAACACAAATGAGATCTGACTGGTTTTTACCAATATGCTCAGGCTCAGAAAGACTCAAGGGAAAAGATGGAAAAAAGGTACACCCAACGCAGAAACCCGAGGCACTTTTACACCGAATATTAATAGCAAGCACGAAGAAAGGTGATTTAATTTTGGATCCGTTTTTGGGAACTGGAACCACTGGGGTTGTAGCGAGACGCCTAGCGAGAAAATTTATTGGCATAGAAAAGGATAAGAGTTACTTCAAAGAAGCTCAAAAACGTATTAATAAAGCATGTCCTTATTCCGAAAAAGATCTAGAAATAACCGAGACAAAAAAGGATTTAGAAAGGGTGCCATTTGGTCAGCTTGTAGAAAGAGGTCTTTTAAAGCCTGGTGATGAACTAACTTCTGTTAACAAGCGATATGTAGCTAGAGTTCGTCCCGATGGCACGTTAATTACTCATAAAGCTAAAGGCTCTATACATAGGGTTGGTGCTATATTAGAGGGATCTCCATCATGCAATGGATGGAATTATTGGCATGTTATAAAAGGTGGTGAGCTAATCCCGATAGACTATTTCAGACAAAAAGCTAGAACAATGAATGCAAATGCAAAATAGTATTAAAGATTGATCGCTTTTGTGTACACTTTTCGCATTAATGTCGGTAACGACATTAAATCAAAGTTTTGTTGTTCCACTACAAAATATTTTGATTTATCAAATTTAGGATCCGTTTTGTCGCCTAAAACAATTTCGAGTTCCAATTTAAAATGGGAAAATTGATGTGTTACTACTTTTTTAGTGAAATCCCAGTTTGCTTTAAATGGTAAAGTAGGTTCTTTTTTTTTCACCTCCCACTCAGTTGTAGGGAAACCTAAAAGTCCTCCTAAAATTCCTTCACTAGGCCTTCTTTCAAGTAGGAAACGGTTTGGATGTATTTTAATGAAAAAAACGAAACCCCTTCTTATCGGTTTTTCTTTCTTGACTGGCTTTGCTGGAATATTTTCCACTAAACCTAGTTTTAAGCTTAAACAGTATCTCGAAATTAGACAATTATTACAATCAGGTTTCTTCGGCTTGCAAACTGCATTTGCAAAATCCATTAATGCTTGAGCAAAGTCACCACTATAATGTTTAGGGAAAAGTTGGGAAGCATATTTCTTAATGTCTTTTTTAGATTGATTTATAGGCTTTTCAATTTTGAAAAGTCTACAAACGACTCGTTCGATATTTGCATCAATCACCACTTCTCTTTCACCAAAGGCAATTGATCTTATAGCTGAAGCGGTATATTCACCTATACCTGGTAATTTCAATAAAGTCTTTTTGTCATTTGGTATTTCGCTGTCATACTTTTCGCTCAGTTCCCTTGCACACTTCAAAAGATTTCTTCCTCGTGCATAATAACCAAGACCTGCCCAAAAAGCTAAAATATCATGTTCATCAGCATAGCTAAGCTTATCTATACAATCCCATTTTTTTATAAATTTTTTAAAATAAGGAATAACTGTGTTTACAGTGGTTTGCTGTAACATTATTTCAGATATCCATACTTTATATGGATCGGGACTTTGTCCAGCCGCTGCATCTTTGGGCTTCACCCGCCACGGTAGCACTCTACCGTTCTCAGCATACCATTTCAGCAGAATTTTACTTATAATTGCCATTTCAATTTGATATACCATAATCTATAATGGCCAGATAGTTTATGTAAGAAATGAAATATCATAAAAGAAATTTTAAATCCATTGCTAATTTAGTTGGACCATTAGTAAAAAGACATGGTCAACTAAATATGATCAGCTATGAAAAGCTATACGGCATTTGGGATACTATTGTTGGGGAAAAAATATCTAAAAAAGCTCATCCAATTAAAATTAAAGCTATTAAAGGTGGTGATAAAAATATTCTTTACCTTGGTATGACTGGTCCCTATGGGGCAGAATTATCTTTACAAGTACGAGATATTATCGAAATGATTAACTCTTTTTATTCAAAAGAGGTGATAGTTCAGATAAAATTGCAACGATTACATGATATTGATAGAAAAAACGTTGTAGAATTAGATAATTCGCATGACTTTAGTGCTACAAAAAGCATAGAAACCACCGACCCCAAACTCGCGGTCGTGCAATTAGAGAATGCACTAGCCAAAATGAAAAACAACCTTTGTAATTCAAGGAAAAAAAATGAGATTATGGAAGAATGAGAAATATTCGATAAGCGCATATGTGCTGCTTTTATTAATTTTTATTTCAGGATTTGCCTATGCTGCAGACCCGTCAAAAGTTGAAAACAAGTATATTGAAATGGTGAAAGGTAATGACAACGCACCGGTTGTGTTTGTTGAATATGCTTCATTGACTTGTCCAGCATGTGCCGCATTTCATTCTAATGTTTATCCACAGTTGAATAAGGAGTATATCGAAACTGGTAGAGTAAAGTTTATTCATAGAGAAATCTATTTTGATAAAGCGGGGTTGTGGGCAGCTCTGACTGCCCGTTGCACAAATGTGGTTAATAGGTATTTTGGCATGCTTGAGTTACTTTATTCCGAGCAGTCAAACTGGTCTAGATACGAGTCTAGTGATAAAATTGTAGATGCCCTTTTAAAAATCTCTGCAAAATCTGGAATTAAGAAGGCAAAAGCAATTTCTTGCTTAGAGGATCAGGAAAAAGCATTAGACTTGGTTAGTCAATATCAGATTTACGTTGATAAAGACGCTATTGAATCTACTCCGACTTTTATTATAAATGGAATGAAATATACAAACCGGTCCTACGATGAATTAAAGAAAATAATTGATAAAGAGTTAGCGAACTAAATTCTTTAATTCCAATAGTAGTTTTTTATTTTTTGACAAATGTAATTCGATACCGATTGCATGTATTTTTTTTTGAAAAGTTGTTGGTATTTTTACGAAGTCTTTCTCCGTGCTCACGACAAGGGCGTTGTTTTTTGTAGCAAGGTCACATATTTTGGTAAGCTGTTCTTCGGAATAAAAATGATGGTCAGGAAATGAGTATTCCTGAATAATGTCGAGATTTAGCTCTTTCAGCATTGAAAAGAATTTCTCCGGTCTTCCAATACCACAAAATGCGACAAGCTTTCGTTTCCTTAATTTTGGAATGATATAAGGCACAAATTTTCCCTTTATAATCTGGTCATTATAGTTATGAAAAAAAGGTTCCTCTAAATTTTTATTTGAATCTGCACTACCTATAGGAATCAAAAAATCGGCTCTGTTAATTGCGGATTGAGGATGCTCTCTTAAGTTTCCTAAAGGAAATATTTTTTCAGTTGCAAGGTTAACTTCAGCATCCAATACCAAAATATTGATATCTTTCGAAATCGAAAAGTTCTGATGGCCATCATCCAGAAGCACTAATTCAGCGCCCGCCCTGAAGGCTTTTAAAATTCCTTCTTTCTTTTTTTTTGATACCCAAACCTTAGCATATTTAGAAATCAACAAAGGTTCGTCACCTACTTCATAAGCACTATGGGTTGTTTGATCAACAAGAACGCTATCTTTAAATTTTCTTCCATATCCTCGGCTAACAACATGTGCTTCGATATTATTTTTTTGTAAGTAATTTGCCAAAAAAATTACTGTAGGGGTTTTCCCCGCACCACCTAAGGTGATATTGCCTACACATACAATCGGAATTGGCATTTTCTCATATCTGCCGAACATAATTCTAAATTGATGCAAAATGCGCCAAACATAAGAAAGAAAAAATAATATAGGGTAAAGAATTATCTTCCTTAGGTTTTTTAAAAAGTGTACCACGAGAATCATATTGTCAAAATTTTATGAAAGCATTGAGTTAAGATTGAGCGTTGAAACAATGAGGAATATTTTCTCAATTTTAGATCTGATATTGTTAAAGCGTCGGCTACTCTGCTTATTTGATCTAATGACCATTTTTTTGCATGAATTTTAGCCCTCTCAAGATCATTACTTCTAAGGAAAGGATATTCACGTTTTGCGTCAAAGCTGTTAGGCCCATGCAATTTTATTAGGGATAACTTATAAAAGTAAGCAAATACAAATTGCAATATATATATGGGACTCTTTCCTTGTGAATAAAATGCATTTAACCCTTTTTCTAATTCTACGATATTTCTTTCAGCCAATGCGACTGCCAAACTCAATTCATTTATCTCATAATTTACTGATATTATATTAAAAAAATCATCTACAGATAAAGGTTTGTTATCATTTAATTTGAAAAGAACTAACTTTTCAAACTCCCTTTCAAATATAGCTTCTGGAGTGAACTTTGCGAAATCGGTAATAATGTCTAATATTTCTTTCCCATCAAAATTCATACCCTCTCCTGCTAATTTCCCCATCAAAAACTCATCATCAATTTTCTGCTTGGGATAAATAATAAGATTTACACGAGTACTAGAAGCGACTGATTTTTTAAACGCAGAGTTCCCTGATAATTCATTCATCATAACAATTGTTATTGCATCATCATTTTGCCACTCAGCATCTATTTCCTTTATGATTTTGCAATCTTTTTCGGAAAGGCCACTCAACAATATAATTTGACGGCCAGGAAAGAAGCTTTTCGTTCTCAGACTTGATAATATATCTTGTTTTTTTTCATTAATTTCCCTATTGAAATACCTTGTTATCCTCATCTCGTCATCTGCTTTTGGCCCAGCAATCGTGTCTGATATTTTCTGTGCTTCTTTTTGTAATAAGTTATAATTTTGGCTTACAAGTACAATCACAGAGCAATTATGGAATGTGTCAGTGAAACCGTTTATTTTTTCCCTGTAATAAATCAAAGAGAGCCTTCTCTCGAATAACTAATTAAAACATCAGTTATAATTTTTTCGGCAACAGTATTAGCAAGTCTCTCATATGTATCCCTTCGAGCCATTTCTGTAGCAAAGCCTGTGAAGGTTACAGCAGCACTATAATCCGATGTTGCGGAGACTTTATTGCTTAGAAGAATTTTTTTATTACTTTTGTTATATAAGCGGTAATCCACATCCAGTGTGACTGAATATCTGGTTATCTCGTTTTCTTTCGTTATTATCCCATAGGAATTTTTTATAGTTGGTTCGATTTGTAGTGAAATTTGCCCGCTTTTTGCAAAATCTGCTTTCTCCTCAAGTGCCTCTTCAATTAAAAAAGCTATAGAGGATTTTTCTTTTTGTATATCAACGTTTTCGAATATCTTCATTGAGCCTAAGTCTTTGTGGAGTGGTGAAAAACCGCAGCTTGCATTAACGCAAATAACGAAGACAATAAATATATACTTTGAAATAGCTCGCCCTTCTATATTACGACATTAACAATTCGTTTTGGTACATAGATAAATCTCTTTATATCTGAATTTAAAGTAGCCTTTTTTATTACTTTATGCTCAAGAACCAAATCTTTAAGTTCTTTTTCAGTAAGATCAGGAGAAACGGAAATTTCCGTTTTTCTTTTTCCATTTACTTGAATAGGGAGAATTATTTCCTCTTCCTTACTAATCTCCCACTCTTTGATGTCTGGCCAACTAGCCTCAGCAATAAGCCCCTTTTCACCTATTGTAACCCAAATTTCTTGCGATAAATGAGGTGTGAAAGGCTCCATTAGTAACGCTAGCGATTTTATTCCATATATTTTTTGCTCGATACTGGTGTCCTTATTAGCGAGAAAATTGGTCAGCTCATAAATTTTTGCAATTGATTTATTAAATGAAAAAGTTTCAATAAACTTTGATGCATTGATGACAAAGTCATCGATCTGCCTATCTTTGTTTAGCTCCGTCTTTTTACTATTTTTTTTAAACTGTTCAGTAATTTCTTTTGTCAAGCGCCAAACACGATTAAGATGTCTCCATGCACCTTCAACTCCCTCTATCGACCAAGATATATCTCGCTCTGGAGGGCTATCAGACATAACAAACCACCTTGCGGTATCTGCCCCAAATTGATCTATAATGTCTATTGGGTCTATTACATTCTTTTTTGATTTAGACATCTTTACGGATGGACCAACTTCAATTGGTGAACCATTTTTTAGACATTTTGCCACTCTATTTCCTGAACTATTCGCAGATATTTTGACCTCCTCTGGTGAAAGCCAATTGCCCTCTGGGTCTTTATAGGTTTCGTGGCAAACCATTCCTTGAGTAAATAATGCTGAAAAGGGTTCTAAAAATTTGTCAGAGAGGTGCCCAGTTTTATTCATAGCTCGAGCGAAGAAGCGAGAATACAAGAGGTGCAGAATAGCATGCTCAACACCGCCAATGTATTGATCTACACTCATCCAATATTTAAGTTCATTTGCTTCAGTAGGCTGGTGATGTTTAGGGCTAGTAAATCTTATAAAATACCATGAGCTATCTACAAACGTATCCATTGTATCTGTCTCACGTTTCGCTGGGTTGGCGCAAACAGGACATTCTACATTAAGCCACTCGTGTGCAGACTCTAGAGGATTTCCGGGATTTTGAAAAGAAACATTTTCCGGGAGACTTACAGGAAGATTTTCTTTTTTTTCTGGAACTGCGCCACATTTTTGACAATGCACAACTGGTATTGGACATCCCCAATACCTCTGTCTCGAAATACCCCAGTCTTTAAGCCTATAGGTTACTCTTTTTTCACCCATGTTTTTTTTAGATAATAAAGAGATAACCGTTTCCTTTGCGTCCTCGATGGACATCCCATTCAGAAACTCAGAATTTATAATCGTGCCGTCTCCAGTATATGCTTCTTTTTTCACTCTAAATGTAGTTTCGTCTTGATCTTGAGGGCATACAACAGGAACTACATCCAAATCATATTTCAGAGCAAATTCTAGGTCTCGTGGATCATGTGCTGGGCAGCCAAAAATAGCTCCAGATCCATAATCCATAAGAACAAAATTTGCTATATAGAGAGGTACGCTTTTCTTATTAAAGGGATGTGTTACTTTTATCTGAGTATCAATACCTTTTTTTTCTTGCTTTTCTAAGCTTGCTTGATCGGTCGATGAAGCATTGCACTCCTCTATAAAAAGCCTAACATCTCTGCTACTTTGCCCAAGTTCCTCAGCCAATGGATGGTTTGGAGATATTGCACAAAACGACATTCCAAATATGGTATCCGGTCGTGTAGTAAATACTTCTAATTTGTCCAGATTATGAGAATTTTCAAGATTGAAAGTTATTGAAGCTCCTTCGGACTTTCCTATCCAATTTTTCTGCATTGTCTTCACTTTTTCTGGCCAGTTTGGTAAGTTGTCCAAACTTCCTAAAAGCTCCTCCGAAAAGTCGGAAATTTTAAAAAACCATTGCGTAAGCTCTTTTTTTTCAATTTCGGCTCCTGAACGCCACCCTCTCCCGTTTTCTACCTGTTCATTTGCCAATACCGTTTTGTCAACGGGATCCCAATTTACGAGTGATTTTTTCCTGTATGCCAGATTTTGCTCTAGCATATCAATAAAAAGTTCTTGCTGCTGTTTGTAGTAAGTTTCATCACAGGTGGCAAACTCTCTCGACCAATCAATTGACAGTCCCATCGGTTTAAGCTGGGTTTTCATTTCTTCTATATTTTTATACGTCCATGCTCCTGGATGAATATTATTCTCCATTGCAGCATTTTCGGCAGGCATACCAAAAGCATCCCATCCCATAGGATGCAAAACGTTATAACCCTTATGCCTTTTATAACGGGCTATCACATCTCCCATTGTATAGTTTCGCACATGACCCATATGAATCTTCCCGGAGGGGTATGGAAACATTTCGAGTACATAATATTTTTCTTTATTATTATCCATACCAGTGAGATAGGTCTTTTCCTTTTCCCATATTTTCTGCCATTTTTTCTCAGTTAATTTTGCGTTATACCGTTCCATTTTTGCCTGTTACCATAAAAATGAGGAGTTGATATTAGTAAAAATTTGTTTTTCCCTGTTCTTCAACTATCATCTATAATCCAGTTCGTCAATTTCACCCCTTTTTTGTTGCAATTTTACATCATAAAAAAAAAACAAACTAACTAACTAGAAAGCTTTCTTGACCTTTTTGGTAGAAGAAAGAAATATAGGGAATATTTGCTTGGATTTTTAAGTCATATTCGATGTGCAAAATTATTTAAGCAGGTGCACCTAAATGTAAACATTTAAATAGAGGAAAGAACATGAAAAAAGTTCTATTAACGACAACAGCGATAGTTGGGCTTTCAGCGCCGGCATTTGCTGCTGATCCGACTGCCGTGTCTGATCAACCATATTTCCACCACTCACATCCGATGACGTGGTCTGGATCTATGTCTATAACATTAACAAACCCATCGGCATCAGCCATCACTACAGCTACTGAAAAGGCAGCGAAAAGAGATAGATTGTATAACGTACTGAATGGTGGCAGAGGTAATGAAGAAGTTTCCGTTGGATTATTAACTAATACCACTACTGCCGCTGCGTCTCATGCGTCCGCATCAAACCAGCTATCTTCAATGGCAACCTTGATAAGTGAGCATGCTAGTTATACATTGACCGCGCCACCAACAACGGCAGCCCATGTTTCAGCAATTGAAGATGTGATTGATGACTTCTTGGGTGGTTCACACAGTGAAGCCTTAGATGTACTTAACGAAGTATTTTTAAATACAGCCACACCTTCTGGATCAGATGCATCCGATCTTGCCGCTGACTTGAAGGCTTTCGCAGATTCTCAGGATGCGCAAGCTGAAGCTGCTGAAAACTCACCTCAACTCAACACAACAGCCTCATTGGGCGTAGTTATGACAGCAGGTGATGGTTGGACAGCGACTACAAGTGGATCTTTTAACCTTGGTGGTGGATCTCTTTCAGGTGGTACAGTTGCTTTAAGCAATGGTACATTGACATTATCTGTCGGTAAAACCCAGCACGCTGCTACGGCCGCAGTTTCTACCATGTATGGTATGGACGTTGCTTTAGACACAAATGCTGCTGATAGTCAGCTTCAGGCCACTATGGCTCTCGGCGGTGCTACTATCCAGGTAGATAATGAAATGGATGGAGATGACCTCGAGACTGCAAGCCAGACAGTTGGTATAAAAGGATCTTACGGTACAATGAGCTACGGTCTAGGATGGCAAGCTGACGGCGACCTCGGTTTCTCGATAGGAACAAGTTTAGGTGGCATTGGTCTTACCATTGCGAGAGTAAACGCAGGTACTACTTATTCAATGGGTCTTGCAGCCGCTGTGGATCTTGGTGGTGGTATGACGTTGAACGCAACAAACGCGCAAAACTCTGATGGCCTCCAGGATAAGAGCCTTACCTACGCTGCACTGACTGATACTGCTGGAGCATACGCAGGTACAAACACAATCACTGAAGTGTTTGCACTCAAAGCAGTACACAAGAGCATAAGTACAGTAGGTCTGAGCTATGCAGGTGGTGGAACTTCTGTTGGTATTACATATCAAGAGAAGGCTGGAACAAGTGCAACTGGGGATAACCTAATCGCATCTGGTTCTATGGCGATTTCTCCAACTATCACATTAACCGGTACTTACAACAAAGATGATGCAATTACTACAATTGGTGCTACTGGACCACTAGGTTCAGCTGGAACCATAAGTGCTAACATGACGAGCGAAGGTTCGTCGACGTTGACTGCATCTTTTAAGTTCTAAGTGAGCTACAATTGATTTGAAGAGGGCGGGATGTTCCCGCCCTTTTTTTTTAAAATGAAAAAAAAAAAGTACAAGCAGTCTTACAAATGATTTGGTAAAGGTAATCGAACTTGCCAAACTGGGTGCTTACAAAGAGGCACTAGAGATTTGTAGAAAAATAGAAAAAAATCATTCACATAATGCGACTTACTATAATATAACTGGAATATTATGCAGGAGGCTGGGACTTTTAAATGAAGCTCTATTGAATTCGAGGAGAGCTATTCAGATAGATCAAAAGCTTTATGCCGCGAAAATGAATATTGCAAATATTGAATCGCAAAAAGGCAATGTATACGAAGCTATTGCGTTACTCGAGGAAATTCTTGCGGAACAACCATCTTACCAAGAAGCTAGGGCAAATCTTGCCATAGCCTATAAAAGCGTCGGAAGATTAAAGAGATCGCTCAATATTTATAAAAATCTTGATTTTCATGGTTCCTGGTCTCATAAAGCTAAATTTAATTATGGCACAACACTAATAACCAGCAAAAATTTTGAAAAAGGATGGGGATATTATGAGTATCGGTGGAAAACGCCACCACAGAACAAAGTAATATGGCCATTTCCTGACAAACCATTGTGGCGGAGAGAGAGAGGAAAGAAGCACGTG
>CACGMO010000021.1 GCA_902574225.1 uncultured Alphaproteobacteria bacterium | reverse complement strand
TACCAGCAACGATTGCAGGTTTTTTGATTGCTCTTCATTATGCAGTTCAGTTAACGAGAGTCAATTGGGGTTACTTATCTGATAAAACTCAAAACAGGAGTCAGTGGATAATATTTGGAATGCTAATTTTAGGGATAGGTGGAGTACTAGCGTCTGCTTCTATACCTCTAATTGAAAGTAATTTCGCATATGGAATAATGCTTGCTTTATTTTCGTACACTCTAATTGGGTTTGGGGTAGGTGCAGCAGGAACCCCTCTTCTAGCTCTTCTTGCCTCTTATAGTTCTAAATCACAGAAGGGCTTTGCCGCCTCTATCACCTTTCTTATGATGATATTAGGACTTGCAATAACTGGTATAACGGCTGGCATAATATTAGATCCCTACTCTCATCAAAAGCTTATAAAAATCACGACCTCTCTTGCTATAATTACCAACATTTTGTCCTATCTTAGCTTGAAAAACTTAGAAAAAACGCTGCGAAATAATGCAGATGTTCGCACACCTAATGCTATTAACTATAACGAACCATTTTTTGAAGGTATCAAAAAAGTATGGATGGAAAGAGAAGCAAGGCTTTTCACAATTTTTATTTTTATCTCTATGGGTGCTTTTTCAATGCAAGATCCAATATTGGAACCCTTCGCTGGAGAAGTCTTCGGCTTTGCAGTTGGAGAGTCTACAAAACTTGATGGATTCCATAAGATTGGGACATTAATCGGAATTATTTTAATTATCCTATGCCTTTCAAAGTTTAGAATTGGATTTGCTTCTTTATCGGTTGTTAAAAATGAACGCCTAGGATCAGAAAAATTTTGGCTAATCACTGGATGCCTCTTTTCTGCATTTTCACTATTTATAATTTCTCTTCTTGGAATCACATATAGAGATGCAGGCATATTAAACTCAGTTGTTTTTCTTTTCGGAATATCTAATGGTGTATTCACTGCGGGAATATTGGGAACCATGCTGCATTTAGCAAGTAGAGGTTCGGGTGATAACAACACAGGTACTCGTATGGGGATATGGGGGGCAGCACAAGCTTATGCAACTATGATTGCTGTTTTTTTTAGCACAGTCTTGGTCGATATACTTGGACTTATGATGAATTCCCTCCCAAATGTATATGGAATAGTGTTTCTAACTGCTGCAAGTTTTTTTATAGCTGCAGCATTTTTGGGTTCATTAATTATTAAAAAGGATGAACTCGATCAAAATCAAAACATACTACAATCGGTGAATTAAAATGATCTATGATATAACAGTTATAGGAGGAGGACCCTCCGGCGCAACAGCTGCAGAGCAACTGGCGAAAAAAGGTTTCAAAGTCGCATTGATAGATAGAGCAGGAAGAATAAAGCCTTGTGGAGGTGCTATCCCTCCAAGATTAATTGAAGACTTTGAAATACCTCAGTCTCAATTAGTTGCAAAAATCAAGACAGCAAGGATGATATCACCAACGAATAGGAAAGTAGACATTCCAATAGAAAATGGTTACGTAGGAATGGTAGATAGAGAATTCTTTGATGAATATCTTCGGGAAAGAGCAGCAAAATGTGGGGCAAAACGGTTTACTGGCACATTTGTAAAATTATCTAAAAATTCACAATATACTAAGGTTGATTTTAATAATCACTCAACAAAAAAAATTTCCACACTCCTCACAAGATATGTAATAGGCGCAGATGGTGCTAAATCCAATGTTGCAAGAAATACAATCAAGGACGCACATAAAATCCCCTATGTTATAGCGTATCATGAGATAATAGAGGCCCCGAAAGCAACTAGTGAATATAATCCAGATAGATGTGATGTTATTTATAATGGAGATATATCGCCTGATTTTTATGGATGGGTTTTTCCTCATGGGAAATCGGCGAGTGTAGGAATGGGAACAGGGATAAATAGCGTTAACCTGAAGAAGGCTACTAGCGATCTCAGGACTCAAGCAGGATTAGACAAATGTTCAACCATAAGAAAAGAAGGAGCTCCGATCCCGCTTAAGCCCTTGGAGAGGTGGGATAATGGAGATAATGTTGTACTTGCAGGTGATGCTGCTGGGGTAGTAGCACCCTCATCAGGGGAGGGCATCTATTATGCAATGATAGGAGGTAAGTATGCAGCGGATGCGGTTGAAAAATGCTTGCTTAATGGACACTCGAAATATTTAGGCTTAGCAAGAAAGAATTTTATGAAAGAACATAAAGCAGTTTTTCAAGTTCTTGGTGCTATGCAAAACGCGTATTATAGATCTGATGACCGAAGAGAGCGTTTTGTAACTTTATGCAAAGACATAGATGTTCAAAGAATAACTTTTGAATCTTATATGCATAAAAAACTATCTCGTTCGAGACCAATAGCACACCTAAAAATAATGTTTAAAAATATTGCCCACCTCACCGGCATGGTTAAAGCCACATGAATATTAATTTTATTCCTGCATGGGATCAAGGGGTTCTACAACCATTAGAAAAGCTGGAAGTTCATAAAAGAGGTCTAAGGCATAAAGCGGTCTCGGTATTCTTAATTTCAGATAATAATGTACTAATTCAAAAAAGAGCATCAATGAAATACCATACGCCCGGTTTATGGGCTAATACCTGCTGCACACACCCCTTATGGTCAGAAGATCCCATGGAATGCGCTCACCGAAGATTAAAAGAAGAGTTGGGAATAAAGGTGCCAGAGTTAGTCTATAAAAACAAAATCGACTATAAAGCCGATGTTGGAAATGGCTTAATCGAAAACGAGAATGTTGATGTCTTTGTTGGCTCAATAAAAGAAAAAGATAATTTAAGAATACTGCTTAATAACGATGAAGTGGCAGAGGTGAGGTGGATTTGTTTTGACAGGTTAAAGGAAGAAATATCACTATCGCCTGATAAGTTTACACCTTGGTTGAGGATATACGTCCAAGATCATTTTGAACAAATTATAAACTGACCGGCTTACTTTATAATCTTAATTTTATTGCTTCGTATATCAGCTATACCCAAAACATCAAGAATTGTTGTTGTAATTCCTGTGACATCGAGTCCAGCTTCCTTATACATTACGTCTGGTGAAGCTTGATCTATAAATTTATCCGGTAAAAATAAACTTCTTACCTTTAGATTGTTATTTATCATGTTATTTTTGAGTAGCCAGTCAACCACATGAGATCCGAACCCACCAATGGATCCCTCTTCGAGGGTAATTAACATCTCATGGTTTTCTGAAAGCACTTTTATTAAATCTACATCTAATGGTTTAGCAAATCTAGCATCTGCAACAGTCACTGAAATGCCTAACTGTTCCAACTCCTCGGACGCGTCTAATGCTTCTTTGAGATGTGCTCCAAAACTTAATATTGCAACCCTATTGCCCTCTTTACAAATTCTTCCTTTCCCTAGCTCAAGAACTTCACCCCTTTCAGGAAGTTCTACACCTATCCCTTCACCTCTTGGATATCTAAATGATATGGGACCCTCATTGTACTCTGCTGATGTTCTGATCATATGCATTAGCTCTAACTCGTCTGATGCTGCCATTACTACAAAACCTGGCAAATTAGAAAGGTAAGCTACGTCAAAAGAACCTGCATGCGTAGCTCCATCAGCGCCAACCAACCCAGCTCTATCAATTGCAAATCTTACTGGCAATTTTTGGAGAGCCACATCATGAACAATCTGATCATATCCTCTTTGGAGAAAAGTTGAATATATTGCGCAGAAGGGTTTTAAACCTCCAGCTGCCATACCGGCACAGAAAGTGACAGCGTGTTGTTCTGCGATTCCAACATCAAAAGTTCTACCAGGGAAACTATCTTGAAAAATATTTAATCCTGTTCCTGAGGGCATTGCTGCTGTGACAGCAACAATCTTTTCGTCAAGAGCTGCTTCTTTTACAAGTGTTTGACCAAAGATTGATGTGTATGATGGAGCGTTTGATTTGCCTTTGTGCTGCTTTCCCGATGCAACATCAAATTTCGACACACCATGATATTTATCCGCAGACGTTTCTGCTGGTGCATACCCAGCTCCTTTTTTTGTAACACAATGTATTAGAACTGGTCCCTCAGATCTGGTTTTGACTGTTCTTAAAACTGGTAGTAGTTGGTCTAAATCATGTCCATCTATTGGACCGACGTATGAAAAACCCAAGTCTTCGAAAAAAGTATTTCCCGTTCCACCAGCTAGTCCTGTTATCAAACCTCTAGCACGTTTTGCCCCTTCTCTAAGTGGCCCTGGTAGTGACTTCGCAAAATTCTCTGCTAATTCCTTAAGAGTATAAAATTGTTGGTTTGCGTATAGGCTGGATAAATATTTCGACATAGCGCCAACCGGCGGGGCGATAGACATTTCATTGTCATTCAAGATAACAAAAAATCTTCTCCCTTCAGCACCCGCATTATTTAATGCTTCGTAAGCCATTCCAGCACTTATAGATCCATCACCAATAACTGCAACAGCATCTCCAGTAGCCATTCCCATATCTCTAGCTACCGTAAATCCTAAGCCTGCAGATATCGAGGTAGATGAATGCGCTGCTCCGAAGGGATCATAATCACTTTCACTTCTCTTTGTGAAGCCTGACAGTCCTCCCTCTTGTCTAAGAGAACTCATTTTTTCTCTGCGACCAGTAATTATTTTATGTGGATAACATTGATGTCCAACATCCCATATCAACTTATCGTGCGGTGTATTAAACACTGAATGTATTGCAACAGTTAGCTCTACAACGCCTAGGCTTGATCCTAAATGTCCTCCTGTCTCAGAAACCGCTCTAATTGTTTCATTGCGCAATTCTATAGCAAGTTTTTTGAGATCTACATCTGAAAGATGCCGAAGATCAGCAGGGTAATTTATTTTATCAAGAAGTGTAGGTTTCATAACTGAGATGTGTAACTTATTTTTCACGTGGAGGAAACATTTCCCCCACGTGAATATAGAATAATCTAACTGGGCCCGTTATACAAGCCGCCTTCGACAGCAAAACCGTGAAGAACTGCCCAACTAAACCAGTCGTCGACAACCGTTCCAGTTAGTAATATGCCTATTCCACCGGTGATAGGACAAAGAATTGCAAACCACCAAGCCCATCTATGAATTCCTTCCATAGAAGCGTTAAAGCCCATGGTCCATCTCCAGAACAGAGCAGCACGCTCAGAGGCTGTGCCACGATCATAGATTTGTTCGAGTTCCCTGTCTCCTCCCATTCTAGAGGTAGCTAATATAGTTGCTCCATGCATTGCGAAAAGTAGAGCAGAGCCATATAGAAAGACGATACTCAGCGCGTGAAAGGGATTATAGAATAAATTGCCGTGATTTAAAGAAAGGTAATTTGTCCAATCTAGATGTGGAAAAATCCCATAAGGAACCATTTCCGACCAAGTGCCCATAGCCACGGGTCTAAAAAGACCAATTACGAGAAATAGCCATATTGCTGCAGCAAAAGCCCAACAAACATGTTTTCCCATTCCCAATTCATTGGCCCGCAGGTATGATCTAATCCACCAACTTAAAACCGCTATTAAGAGACAAGTACTTGCAATTAAGTATAATCCACCTTCCCAAATGGGTGGAAAGCCAAGGCCATATTCCTCACCAGGAGGATCAAGAGAAATCCACCATAAATCCCTCCATAAGGCTTGCCATGACCAATCAACTGATTGGAGCATGCCTACTCCTGTCAGAAAGAACCACGCCGTTCCCAAGAATAACGCTATCGTTCCAAACATGCCCAGATGAATCGGACCCAGCTGGGCATTTCCAATATACCCCAGTAATGAGGAGAATCGTGGCTCGACACCTCTCTCTTTTGCCACTATTCCTCTTTCGTCAAGACCCATTTCTGCCGGGCCACGAACCTGAACCTGTGTTAAAATATTATGGTACTCTGCCATCTTAACCTCCTATACTTGCGAATGTGAAGAAATTTGGCCACCAATCCCACCATTCAATCCAGCTTTCACCATCTGGCATTAGCCAAGAAGGTCCAGATATAATGATACAAATTCCAGACCACCAGCCGGCACTAAGGGCAACGAATAATCCAATTCTATGAATACCCAATGTACCAATAGAGTAGCCAATAAAATCTCTGAAGTACGTATCTTCATGGTCGGGTGTTTTTGCATCTTCTCCTTTTTCAGGGTTAGCAGCCGACAAGATTAATGAACCGTGTAATGCAAGCAACATAGTAGTAGTGAAGAAACACGCAATTGCAAGCATATGAATTGGATTGTAATGGAAATTACCATATTGATATCCAGTGTAAGACACCCAGTCCAAATGGGAAAAAATACCATATGGAAATCCATGAGCCCATGCACCCATTAATACTGGTCTGATAACAACCAAAGAAACATAGGCAAAAATTGCAAAAGAAAAGGCAAATGGAATATGATAGTCCATTCCTAACTTTCTCGTGATTTCTACCTGTCTTAACATCCAACTACCGAATGCTCCAATGGCGCACAACGTTATAACTTGCCATAAACCACCATCATTCATAGGAGCCATTTTTAGCCCATATTCAAGAGGCGGTGGCTCTATGCTTATTAACCAGGGGTTCCAGACCCCCTGCTGAGCAGCGCCCCAAAAAATCATAATACTACCAAGGGCAGCAAAGAAAATTGTCGAGACTCCAAAGAAGCCCACATAAAACGGCCCGACCCAAAAGTCAAATAAGTCCCGACCTATAAGAGTACCGCCTGGAACACGATACTTTTTTTCAAAACTGAGTAATGCCATCCTATGACCTCCATTCAAATTACTCTGCTGACTGACAAACGGACAGTCAGAATGCCACGGGCGAGATCCTAAGGGGGGACTGGTTCTCGCCCACAGCGACTCGTAGGTTTTTAGCCAGCTGCTCTTGCTGCGGCCTCAAACCAATTGAAGTGATCGGTGCTGAGCAACACTAAATGAATCATTGCTGCTAGCAAGAAGAGAAAGACGCCCTGTGCGACAAACACTCGTCTAGGATCAAATATCAGCCATATTTTATAAAAGTGACTCATTTCTCTCTCCTCAACCGAAATAGAACCAAGGACGCCAGATCCATGTCGCTATATGAGCCAATATGCACATTATAGTAAATGTCCATAGTCCACTCATATATACGCTATGTAATTCTTGCGCCTGTTCATCTGTTAGACCTGATAAAGACAGGTCATTATTTCCAGCCATTATACATCCTCCGGATTAAGTGACTGTTGCGCTGCAAGCACCTTATGCGCTAGCAACGATCCTTCCGCCAAAAGACGGTAAGAATTCTTTAAAACCCTCATGAAAAAATCATGGGCGTTATTGTTTTGGCATTTGCCCATGCCTTACTAAACATATCTTTTTCAATTTTTCCTTTTACAAGACTTTTCATACAGGTGAGCAGTGCTCCAGGTAATGAAAATATAAAAATCACTGAGAAATAAATTCTATACTCCCAAATTGGCTTTTTTCTTGTTCTTCTCATCGCAGTCCCTCCTTATGCAACCTTATTACTTTTGTTAATTTCTTCACCCTCTGGATTAAGCATTTTTAAAATCTCTTTCGCTACTTTCTTATCTCCATTTTCAAGCGCTATTTTTTCGGCTTGATCACGAAGCGTTTTAGTGGCAGAGATTCTAGTTAGCGGTGAATGCTTGGCCACAATTTCTTCCAAAATATCTTTAGCTTCCTGATCCCACGGTAGCTCTTTTCTCAATTTGGTTAATGTCGCATCTGTTTTGTCCAAATCAGATCCAAGAGGCAATATGTGAAAGAGAGCATCAAATAATCCATTACAAATTTCTTGCAATAAATAAGTTGATCCCGAGTACCCCATCATCGGCGTGCCAACAGCACGTCTAATTGCTGCTCCCGGAAAACTAGCGGGAATGAATGATGCTTTTGGTCCGAAACCTTGGCCTGCCTCCGCAAGATACATTTTTTCATTTATGGATCCCATCAACACTAAAGGTCTAGTTTGCTTTATGAGATTTCTAATTTTTTCATTATCGGTCTTCTTCCCAGCTACTCTTGCCACCGCAAATTTACAGGGAAGACCTAATTCATTCTCCAAAAAGTTCTTTATACCTCTTGTATATGTTTCATTAGCGACAATCCCGAAACTAGCCGTTGCGAAAAAATCCTGCGTCACAGATCGCCAAAGATCCCATACTGGTTTAATAGTTGAATGCTTCTCTTTTTCGATGAAGCCTTCAACATCAATATTCAGTATCTCACCCAATTTCCTTAAGAATTTAGTTGTACTATCGATACCAATTGGGGCCTGCAAATAAGGCTTACCCAATAACTCAGCTAAACCTCTACCAAACTCTCTATACATCACAATATTTGCATCAGCGTTCACAAGCTTCGACATCTCTGCTATATGAGCACCCATTGGCATAACCATATTTACTTCTGCACCAATACCTTCTACAAGTCTTCGAATCTCTGCTAAATCGGAGGGCATATTGAAAGTGCCGTACATAGGACCCAAAATATTTACCCTGGGTTTAGAATTTTCATCCCTTTTTGCTTCTTTTGGCATTCTTCCCTTGGTCATTCCAAAGTTAGTGAAAAGCCATGTCATAGATCTATCTGCAGCCTGCCATTGGTCTTCATCAATAGTCCTTGGTAAGAATCTTTGTATATTAGTGCCTTGAGGTGTCACACCTCCTCCGATCATTTCTGCAATTGACCCTGTTACTACAACAGCTGGCAATACAGGATCTAAGGTATCCCAGGCACGTTTCATAGCTCCTTCTGTTCCTTCTCGTCCTAACTCCTCCTCACCTAAGCCAGTAACCACAATTGGTAACTCATGTGGAGGCAAAGCATCTGTGTAGTGAAGAACTGATGTCACTGGAAGGTTTTCACACCCTACTGGACCGTCTACAACAACTTGAAGGCCTTTTACGCCACAAAAAGCATAAACTGACCCCCAATATCCTCCCGCTCTATCGTGATCCTGAATTAACACTAAATCATCTCCTCCGCCTTTGCAGCGATCTTTCTTTTCTCTATTTTTTTTGCTTGATGGGCTCGGAACTGGGGATTAAGGTTTGGCTTACCCTCCCAAACTCCTGCTGTATCACCTTCCCCGACACCCTCGAAGAAACTCTTCATTTTTTCCATTCTTGAACCATTGCTTATAGCCTGCAATATTACTTCGGCTAAGCTTCCAGCCCCAGCAAAACCCATAATTGGCCGAGCTGAAATTAAATTTGTGTAATAAAGAGAGGGAATACCTAACTCTTTAGCTTTTTGCACGACCGGGGTCGTTCCAATAGCCAAATCAGGATTAACGCTCTTCACTGCTGAGATATCATCCTCCAAACTCGCCCTAAATTTTACAAAAACGCCTTTACTCTCCAACCAATCTTTGTCTTCAGTAGACCATTTAGTCTTGGGACAGGCAGTTCCTACATAAGGGACTTCAGCGCCGGCCTCTATTAGCGTTCTTGCTACTATAAGTTCCGAGCCCTCGTAGCCCGATACCGTAATTTTGTTATTAATTTTTTTGTCATCAAGAGATTTTTGTATTTGCGGCAGAATCTTCTGTTTTGTTTCCCCAATGATCTTTTTGGCAATGTTAAAAGTATCACCTACACTATCAATCCAAGAATTAGTACCTTCAACACCCACCGGGGCGGATCCAATAATTGGCTTACCAGCGTCTTCAAACTCTCTTACAGCAGCGGTATAAAAGGGATGGATAGCTGCAACGGCGCCGCAATCAAGCGCTGCATACAATTCACGCCACTCTCTGCAAGGTATAACTTGTCCCGCGGCCAACCCTAGTGGCTCCAAAATTGCTCCAATATTCATAGGATCTGCCGGAAACATTTCTCCCAACAATGTGACGGTCGGTCTATCTGATTTCTTTGAAGCTGGGGCAGATACTGGGCCAGACTCAATTTCGTTTTTCGCATAATTCAGTAATGCACCAGCCAAGACGTCTTTCGCCTCCGCGTGTGTGGGAATTCCAAACCCAGGCACGTCAATACCAATTATCCTAACCCCGTTAATTTCTTTTGGGAGAAGCCTCAAAGGGACGCCAGACGCGCTAGGAACACATAGATTTGTAAAGACAACAGCATCAAACCTATCGGGATCAGCCATTTCATGTGCAGACGCTAAAATATCTTCATATAGTTTTCCAGTTACCAGCGTCTCAGAGGAAAAAGGTACATAACCTACAGATCTTCGCGCTCCATAAAAATGTGAGACAAAAGTTAACCCATAGACACAGCATGCAGAGCCTGACAGCACAGTTGCTACTCGCTTCATTCTCAAACCAACCCTTAGAGAGCCAAAAGCGGGGCACATGCTTTGTGGCTTATCATGAGGACCCAAGGGGTAATCTTTTCGCATATTTTGTATGAGCTCTTTGTTTGCGCCTTTTTCCGCACTACCTTTAAGAGATGAGGACCCACAAAGGCCATCAGATGTGGTGCCTACACTCCCATGATGCCTGTCTTCTAAATCAACATTGACCTCATCATTCAACTTGACGTGATCTGCTGCATCATATTTTATTTCTCTCTTTGTGCTCATTCTTATTAATTTTTCTCTTTACACTTCGTCATATACAACTTCTAACGACTCTTTGGGTTTCGCAAATTTTCCTCTCATGTCAGCATCAGTAGCTGGTTGCAACACAAAGTCAGCTCCTGTCTCACTAGCTGCAAACAAATTGAGAAGACCATCTTGGTCAAGCGGCTTTGGTCTAAGTGGTGGAGCCTCAGCTGTATTTGTTCCTAGTTCAGCAAACAAGTCTCCCCACTGCGACTCTTTTGTTCCAACAATATGATAATTTGCGGACTTCTTTCTCAGATCATCATCTTGAGGTATACTTGCAAGAATAGGTATTTTTACCGTCTCAGCAAAAGCTGCCGCTTCACCCGACCCATCGTCTTTGTTAATTACTAAGCCTGCCACACCGACGTTTCCACCTAGTTTCCTGAAATACTCCACTGCTGAACAAACATTATTTGCTACATATAGAGATTGAAGATCATTTGAGGCTACCAATATAACCTTTTGAGCCATATCCCTTGCTATTGGCAATCCGAATCCGCCGCAAACTACATCACCCAAAAAATCCAATAATACGTAATCAAAATCCCAATCGTGAAACCCTAACTTTTCCAATAGCTCAAAGCCATGGATTATGCCGCGTCCTCCACATCCTCTTCCCACTTCTGGCCCACCGAGTTCCATCGCAAATACGCCATTTCTTTTAAAACACACATCTCCAATGGTGACTTCTTCGCCAGCAAGTTTCTTATTAGTCGATGTTTCAAGTATAGTTGGGCAAGCCTTTCCCCCGAATAAGAGAGAAGTTGTATCAGATTTTGGGTCACATCCTATCAGTAGAACCCTTTTTCCTTGCTCTGCCATCATATGACTAAGATTTGCAAGAGTGAAACTTTTACCGATGCCTCCTTTACCGTAGATCGCTATTATCTGAGTTTTTTTTGTTGGCTCACCAACTGGAACTTCGTCGATAGGTTGATTTGCTTCTTCTCGAAGGTCCTTGTGGTGTTTTTCTAAGTCTTTCTTATCTAAAGTATGAGTCGGGTTATCTAAGCTCATGCTACATCCCTCCAATCAATAACCATTTTCAAGCATTCTGAATCTTCAAAAGATTGTCGATAAGCGGCTTTCGAGAAATTTACATTACTCTCATGCGATATTAAACCTTCTAAAGATAGAGCACCGGTTTCTAATAGTGATCGTGTAATATTTATGTCTTCAGTATTAAATTCTGCCGAAATCCTAAACCTTGCCTCTTTTATAAAAGCAGGCGGAAAGGAAAAAGAAATAGGAGATGAATAAAATCCAGCAAAAACTATTTCGCCATTTTTTTTCAATTTTGGAATTATCTTATCCAAAACGCTAATATCCCCACTAGCTTCATAAATCGATTCGTGATCGGAAGAATTATCATTATCCGGATTGATAACGTCGTAATCTGTTTCATTACCCACTCTAAGAGGATTACTTTCCCATACAATCGGGGCTTCTCCACCAGCTGCTATTGTTAATCGAGCTAGCAACCTTCCCAAAACACCATGACCAATAATAAGTGAGGGAAGTTTGTTCCCAAGCCCTGCGATTGCGTGCCTAGCAGTTGCTGCCAGTGCAAATAGTGTCCCTTGAGCTTTCAAATCAGGGTCTATTTTTATGAGCTTTTCATCGGAAGCAATAAGAAGGCTAGAAGATGCACCGAAAAGACCCTTTTCGTTTTTATAGCAATTTGCCCCTGGGACAAATACATGATCGCCAACCTTAAGTTTCCTGGATGCTCTGTTGTCGACTACCACCCCAACCGTTTCATAACCTGGGACTAGAGGATAACCCATTCCAGGAAAAAATGGCATCTCACCATTCCAAAACAAACGTTCAGTACCTGTAGAAACCCCAGAGAACTGAGTTTCAATAATGACCTCACCTGTAATTGGTTCCCTAAGGGCAACTTTACGCAGGTCCAATTTACCTGGGTTATCAATGACTATTGCTAATGTTTCCATATTAAATAATGACAATTATTGTGATTTTCATGAATTAACGAGACAGAAACTAAGTGGAAACCTATGGTCCCCCTTGTTAAACCGATTTTATTGTCAAGCTTTCTTACATACCCAATCAAAAAGCTGTTCCCCTTTATTTACGTAAATATCCCATAATTAAAGCCAACTCAAAAATGAATGTCAATAAATTTAGACAAAAACTGTAATAAATTTCTGACATATGGCTTTTATGCAAAAAAAAAACTACTTTTTTGCACTCATAACTTGGGTAATGAACGGCGCACTTACTACATGCTTAACAATATTTGAAAAGCCAGTCCTGAGAAGAATCGCCTTATGCTCCTCAAAAGAGCGCACTTTTCCGGTTGTCATTGCCATAGTATAAAATGAAAAATAGCAATCACTGGAACGCATCGGCTTGCTTCCACCGGACATTGGCTCTGTTATTAACAAAGAACCACCTTTCGGAAGAGCCTCGTAGATTCGTTTTAGCAACAACTCTACAGTGCTGTCTTCATGATCATACAAAACCCTTACTAAGCTTATAACATCTTGATTCGAAGGAATATCATCTTTTAAAAAATCACCAGGACAAAAATTCAAGACCCCTACTATATCATCAATTTTTTGGTGATTGTTCTTTGCAACATTTATTACATTAGGCAAGTCAAAAACAGTAGCTTCGATACTAGGATACTTGCTCTTTACCGCTAATAAAAATGCGCCAGTGCCACCGCCAATGTCTAGAATTCTTTTGACACCTTTAAAGCTATATGCCTGCAAAGTTTGCTCCGAAACCAACCTTTGGGAAGTTTGCATGAGCTTACTGTATTCGGAAGACACCTTAGTGGAAATATTCTTTTTTTTTGCTTCTTTTCTAACATAGGGCCAAAATTGACCCAGCTCTGTTTCGGTCCTCCCGTACAATATCTTGACTGGATCTATGAGATCTCGATATAAAATTTGATTATGTTGGATCATATCCATTAGACCAGGAACTCCAACTATTTGCGCGCCTAACCTTGTTAGCCAGTATTTATTTCTTTTGTGGCAAATCAAGTTTAAAGCACATCCACCACGCAGTAACAACAAAGACCTTTCATTCGCAATCTCCAGAAATTGGCTAACTTCATCCAGAGATCGCCCTTCTTTTTTAAGAAATTGAAAGATATCCAAATTGATCAATAAATGGAGTATTTGTGAATAGACAAAACCTGACATAACCTCATGAATCTTATTGCCCTCATAACTGATGAGGGCCCTAAGAATTGGAACTTTAGCGATAGCTTCATGCACTTTGGTTGATGAAAAGACATTAACCTTCAATCGGTAATAGCTTATATAAAGCGAATTAATTTTTTCTTTCAAAATCATCCGATCGGAACAGTCTTAAACACCTGTTAAACATATAAGTGGCTTACAAAGTCTTTTGAAGAGGCTCTACTGGGGTTAGACGTTCTGCCTGACTTCTGACGATTTTAATCAATTCAACTTCACCAGGGCACGAGGGAATAGAAGCTATAGCTCCCGCCAAAATATCTTGAAGCCTTTTAATCGCACCTTGCTCTCCCAGCTTTAAAACAGCGTTCGGGCGCTCATTTTCCTTATCTCTGTTATTCGATTTACCACTTTTTTGAGAGTCAGAAAAGTCCTTTAAATCATCAGCAACTTGAAATGCCTCACCTATTCTCTGCCCAAGTTCTGCCCATGGTTCTGGATCCTCTCCAGCGGAAATTGCCCCCATTTTAGTAGCCGCTACGAACAATGAAGCCGTTTTGAGTTTATGATATGAACTAAGATCAATAGTTTTTTCACTTTCCCAACCTTGACCTGAACAGATACCGTAAGGCATACCCGTTGACGTTGTTAAAACATTTATTAACTTACCAAGCCTTTTGGGAGCGCTCAAACCGTTAGCAGCTAGCACCTGAATTGCTAAGATAATTAAAGAGTCGCCACATAAAACAGCTAAAGGCTCATCAAAGGCCTTATGAACAGTAGGCTTACCCCGCCTAACCTCCGCATTATCAAATGCTGGCAAATCATCATGCACTAGACTAGCGCAATGCATCATCTCGACTGAAACCGCAGAAGCCATTGAAAGATCAAAATTATCTAACCCACACGCATTGGAAACAGCGAGGCTAAGCTGGGGCCGTACTCTAGCACCGCCTGGAAAGATTGCATAATCCATCGCCGCAGCCAATTTTGGAGGGGCAGGCGATCTGCTCGCCTTCTTAATTGCCTTTTTCAGTGCCTCTTCTAACTTTTCTTTCATATCTATTCCTGTGGTAAAAATTAGACATCATAGGAAATTTATGTAAATAATTTTGGACACTTTTTAAAATAAGTCAATAAAATACCTTTTATGAAAAAAGAAAACGAACATATAATCATTGTAGGCGCAGGAATTGGTGGGCTTGTTTCTGCCCTTTTGCTTTCCCAAAAGGGATTAAAAGTAACTGTTGTTGAAAGAAATGGATACCCTGGAGGAAAGTTAAGAGCCTTTTCAAGTCAAGAGGGTCCTATTGATGCAGGGCCTACAGTTTTGACATTAATTGACGTTTTTCAGGAAATATTCACTCAAGCAAATCTAAATATTTTTAAGGAATTAGATTTGTATAAAGAAGAGGTATTAGCCAGACATTACTGGCCCGATGGAAAATGTTTAGATCTTTTCTCAACCCATGAAAAAAATCTTTTTTCAATAGAGCAAGTATTTGGGAAAAAATCAGCAGCTGAATTTGACAAATTTCATGGAGATTGTGAGACCCTTTTTTTTGCTTTTAATAACACGTTGTTAAGAAATGACTACCCTGGGAGCTTTTTCATAAAAAAAGATTTTTTAAAAAGTATTCCTCGATTAATTAACATTTTGGGCTTCCCAACCGACTACTGGAGCAAGCTAGAAAGATATTTCAGCGAACCTAAGCTCAGACAACTTTTTGGAAGATATGCGACATATGTTGGGGGTTCGCCTTTCAATTCTCCATCCCTGCTACAACTCATATGGTATGTTGAGTTTCTGGGAGTATGGCGCGTAAGAGGAGGTCTTCATAGTCTAGCGAATAAATTGAAACAATTATCTACAGAAAATGGTGTTAAGTTCATTTTCAATAAGTCTGTTACTAAAATTAATATTAAAGATAACAAGGTGTGTAGCGTAGATCTCAATGATGGACAAAGGTACCAATCCAAAACTGTATTGTTTAATGGAGATCCACGAAACTTTAGAGAAGGTAATTTGGGTAGTAACTTAAAAAATATAATGAAAAAAACAGCCACTGAACCACGATCTTTATCTGCCTATGTTTGGTCATTTGCTTCTGAAACTACGGGGGTGGAACTAGCCCACCACAATGTCTTTTTTAATGAGAACTATAAGAATGAATTTGATAGTATATCAGCCGGACAAATAGCTAAAGACCCCACTTTATATATATGCAAGCAAGAAAAGGGCTTAAAAAGTCGCTCAAAAAATCGCTTTGAGATAATCATCAACGCGCCCTCACTCACTCAAAACAAAATTACTGCTACCAAGGAGTATGATTTATGCAAAGAAAGAACATTTCAAAAACTCAGCAAAATGGGAATATACTTCAAAAACAAACCGAATTCACACAATCTGGCAACTCCGAGAGCATTCGAAAAACTAGCACCGGGCGCGGACGGATCAATCTACGGGCTGAGCCCCGAGAGACTACTTTCAACCTTCCAAAGACCCTCCACAAAAACAAAAATAAGGGGCCTTTATCTGGCGGGAGGGGGAACTCATCCAGGACCGGGTTTGCCAATGGCAGCTCTATCAGGCAAGCATGCGGCAGAAATGATAAAACGGGACCTTGTTTTGATCTGAATATCCCACCCAACGGGTACGGATGGTGGTACATGGATGGCCTTTCAGATGACGGCACAAAAGCAGTTTCAATTATTGCCTTCATAGGTTCGGTCTTCTCCCCATGGTATAGTTGGTCTGGTAGAAAAAACCCTCATGACTTTTGTTCAATAAATATTGTGACATATGGTAAAGGGGGAAGATGGACAATGACTGAGCGAAGGGAACGCCATGTTAAAATTACCAAAAATTCTTTTAAGGTAGGGCCCAGTAAATTAGAGTGGGATGGCAAGAAGCTTGTTCTAGAGTTTAGCGAAATAACAATTCCACATTTCGATAAAATTGAAGGTTGCATCACTGTTACACCAGAAAATGTAAATGATTTGGAAGTATTGTTGAAACCTGACGGGACACACATATGGAGACCATTCTCTCCAATTTCACGTATAGAGATTAAAACAAATAAGAAAGGATGGAGTTGGCAAGGGAACGCTTACCTCGATGGAAATTTTGGAACAAGGGCACTAGAACAAGATTTCAATTATTGGACCTGGAGTCGTCTACCTTTTAAAGATAAATGCCTCACATTTTACGACGCTGATCTAGTTGACGGCAGCAGTACCAACATAGCACTGCGCTTTAATAAAAATGGCTCAGTTGAAGAGGTAGAAGCACCTCCTCTTAAACCTATATCAAAAACAAAGTGGCTCATTAAACGGGTTGCCAGATCGGATAGGGAATTTTCACCCTATCAAAGCCGGGCATTGCTGGATGCACCATTTTATTCCAGAAGTGAGTTAGTTACCCAAATTGATAAAGAAAAAACTACTGGAGTTCATGAAACCTTGGATATGAAAAGGTTTACAAACCCACTGATAAAACCTTTGCTATGCGCAAAGATACCTCGAATTTTTTAGGAATTCTCCTTATTCAATTGAATAATAGAAAAATTTAATACCCCTGCGTAGGAACCCCAAACTATATAAGGAGTAAGTAGAAGACCTGCTATTAAATCAGTATAAAAAGCTAGGACAACCATGATAATAACCGAAACCCAAAGGCATAGTAGAATTATAAAACCTAACTTTATCCTGTGGAGTCCAAAGAATACGGGAGTCCATAAAGTATTGAATACAAGTTGAAGAGCCCAAAAAATCAATAATAAGTCATTGTTAGGAGCTCCGTAAACTCTAACTAAAGAATATGACATGGCTATATATAAATATAACCATGCAATAGGAAAAACCCAATCTGGAGGTGTCCAACTAGGTTTGTTAAGGGATTTATACCAGTCTCCTGTTGGGAATAAAGAACCGGTAGACCCAGCTGCGAGACACGCCAAAAAACCTAGCAAAAAAATGAATATCGACTCTGTCATAACTCCAATTCTCTATGTTGATAAATAAATGCTTTTCTTATCATTTTTTTCAAGCTCCATTAAAACGTCCATCAATCTTTTGCCAGAAAAAAGAACCATATCATTGCCATGATTTTTCTTCTGTGCGCTATTTACAAGAAATTTCACTTCTCTTAAAGCGGGAGCATGTACAACAGCTGAAACTGGCAAAATTTTAGAACTAAGAGTTTTTAAAAAAGAAAAAGCAAGCAAAGTTATCTTTTCAGATTTTGAGGTTATCGCTCTCTGGTTAATGCTATCGTATTGAACAGACTCAATATGTGCTCCGATACCTTCATAAATGTAGCGGGCTGCATATATTCCTGGCTGACAGGAAGTTGGGAGGCCAAAAAGACCCGATTCTGAACGCTTATATAATCGTCTCGCTTCTTCTAATAAACGTTTTGCGATTGAAGCTAACTCTTTGGAAGGTTTAGGGCTTGTCAGAAAATGTTTCAAATCTATATTTTTTTCCTTCAGCCAATCAGTAGGAATGTATATACGGTTACTTCTTGCATCTTCGCCTATGTCTCTCACAATGTTAGTAAGTTGCATAGCCACACCTAGATCACAAGCACGTGCTAATATATCTTTATCTCTTACTCGCATTAGGACACACATCATTACGCCGACTGTTGATGCAACGCGTGCACAATAAGAGCGTAACTCTGAAAGAGATTTATACCTTCTCCCTTCAGCGTCCCATTGCATTCCCTCTAATAAAGCCATCGGGAGTGCCTTTGGCATTTCATAAAACCTAACAAGTTCTGCAAAACATCTATCGGAGGCATGATTTTCAGGTTTTCCCAAATAGACTTTTTCAAGTCTGACAAAAAGCTTTTTTAGAGATAGCAATTTTGCCTGACTATCATCAATTGCATCGTCGACAATTCGACAAAATGAATACAAAACAATTGCAGAGTCGCGTACTTTTTTGGGAAGAATTTGTGAAGCAGCATAAAAAGAGTGGGATCCCTTTTTAATTATTTCGTAACAGGTTTCCAGATCTTCTTTGTTATACATTTGATTAAACCTGCATTACTTTCTTATTGGTGGAATAGCTTGTTTTATTCGAAACCTTTTTCAAATCCGGAAGAATTTCATCTAATATTTCTGCAGATGCAAGAACGCCCGGTAATCCTGGCCCAGGATGAGTACCAGCGCCAACAAGAAAGAGATTATCAAGCTCTTCTGATCTATTGTGAGGTCTAAACCAGGCGCTTTGAAACATTTGAGGTTCCAAGGAAAAACCACTTCCGAAATGGCTCAAATATCTTTCTTTAAAATCAAGGGGGGTCATAACATACTCGGTTTTTATTGATCGGCCCAGCCCAGGCAAAAGTCTTCTCTCTAAAACATCAAGTATTTTTTTCTTGTAGCTTTTTTCAATGTTACGCCAGTGAATATCATTATTAAAACTTAGGTTTGGAACGCAAGCCAATACATAAAAAGTATCGTCTCCTTTTGGAGCACAAGTTTTGTCAGTGACAGAAGGTCTATGTACATATAAACTCATTTCCTGAGGCAACTTCCCTTTTATAAAAATATCATTAACCTCTTTTTTATAATTGGGTCCCACCAGAATTGTATGATGCCCGACATTCTTCCACTTTGATCTTGTTTTTGACGTGCCAAAATGCCAAACAAAGAGACTCATTGACCAATTCTTCGCGTCTAATTTATGTTTGGTCCACCTTTTCTTTCTTTGGTGCCCTAATAAACTATCATATGTATTCTGAAGATCTGCGTTTGACACTACATAATCTGCGCTAATTTTTTCTCCAGACTCCAATTGAACTCCAATTGCTTTGTTATCTTTTGTTAAAATTTTATTAACTGTTGTATTAAGTGTTACTTGACCCCCTGAGGATTTAATTTTATCTGCCATTTTATTTGCCATGGCTTGAGCTCCTCCGTGAATATAGTAAACACCAAATCTATGCTCCAAATAATTCACTAAACCCCACATGGACGTAACAGTGAAGGGATTCCCACCTACAAAAAGTGGATGAAAACTTAACGCAAATCTTAGCTTTGAGTTGGATACATAGCTCGCAGCACTTTTATAAACTGACCTATCTGCTCTTAGAAGAGCAAATATTGGAAGAACCTTTAGAGTATCCCATAGTCTATGCATGGGACTTCTTCCCATTGAGCCCTTTTTTGAAAACGCGAAATTATATTGCCTTTCTGATAAACGCATGAACTTTCGATATCCTTTAAGATCATTCGGTGCAAATTTTTTAATTTGAGCCTCAAAATTTGATTTGTTGCCAGAAACTGAAAGAACATCATTATCTTCAAATATCAAATCATAATATGGATTAAGCTTTTCTATCTTAACATGTTTATTGAGATCATCCCCACATCTCTTCCAAAGTTCTTCAAAGTTTTTTGGTAAAGTCAAAATCGTTGGACCTAGATCAAATCGATGTCCTTTTTGAGTTTTGGATGACCCGCGACCACCAACAGTTTGTAATCTATCAAAAACGTGGACATGGTACCCTTTTTTAGAGAGAAGCATTGCCGCAGACAAGCCTCCAAATCCCGCTCCAATAATGGCAACAGAAGGCTTTTCCACTTCACTCTTACCATCAAAGTACGTTTCGTCGGTCTTTTTCAACATATCTGATCTTAAACATGTCAGTTTTTTTTGACAATATTTTTAATAAAAAATATGCTTTGAATTGAATAAGCCATTTTGGAGTAGATAATTAAAATAATTACCATAAGTTTTTTTAGGTTCCAGTCCATATTTGGCAAACTTTGGGCTTTTTCCCACATGGGGTTTTCACATTTATATATGAGAAGGATGAAAGGCCTGCAATTTTATAAACTTTTTGGAAGTGGTGTGGGGGAAGGCTTTACCCCTGTATTAAACCCTAATGTTTATGCTATCATGGCAGTATGGGATAGTGTGACCGATGCGGATCAAAACATAGCCAACTCATCAATTTTCAAACAATATAAAAATAGATCGAAAGAAAACTGGACGCTATATCTAAAACCTACCAGATCTTGGGGTAGTTGGGATAAAAGAAACCCGTTTGAAATAACTGATAACCTCGATCAAACATTTCCTGTAGTAGCGCTTACAAGAGCAACAATAAAAACGAGTATCCTTTTAAAGTTTTGGAAAAGAGTGCCAGATATATCAAAAACAATTGGGCTCAATAGAAATGTTTTATTTAAAATCGGCTTAGGAGAAATTCCCTGGTTTCACCAAGTCACCTTCTCAATATGGCCAAGTCAGGAAAGCATGGATCAATTTGCTAGAAATCATGGGCCTCACAAGGAGGCTATTAAAGCTGTAAGGGAAAATAATTGGTTTAAAGAGGAACTCTATGCACGATTTGCAATAGACAAACAAATCGGCCAATGGCCAGAAATAAATATAAATAAGGAAGCAAGTGAATAAGTATTTTCCATTCTCAGCAATAGTTGGACAAGAACAAATGAAACTTGCTCTAATTTTGACAGCAATCGATCCATCAATTGGAGGCGTACTCGTCTTTGGAGATCGAGGTACTGGGAAATCAACCATTGTTAGATCGCTCGCCGGATTATTACCAAAGCAAAATTTTGTAATAGATTGCTCCTTTAATTGTCAGAATTCATTTAATCTATGCGATCAGTGTAAAAAAAAGAAGTCTCTTGAGTTTGAAGAACGTTCAACTCCTGTTATAGATCTTCCATTGGGGTCAACAGAAGACAGAGTTGTTGGAGCACTAAATTTAGAAATTGCTTTAACTGAGGGCAGGAAAGTGTTTGAACCAGGCTTGTTAGCCAAAGCAAATAGTGGCTTCCTTTATATAGATGAGGTCAACTTGCTTGAGGATCATATCGTTGATCTGCTTTTAGACGTTGCTGCATCAGGAGAGAACCTAGTCGAAAGGGATGGAATATCTATAAGACACTCATCAAAGTTTGTCTTAATTGGTTCTGGGAATCCTGAAGAGGGTGAACTCAGACCGCAGCTACTTGATAGATTTGGTTTCTCAGTAAATGTGGGTTCCCCCTCTGAAATATCGCAAAGGATTGAAGTGATTAAAAGAAGAGACGAGTTTGAAAGAGATCCTCAAGCTTTTTTACGGAAGTGGAGACGGAAAGATTTAACAGTGCAAAAAAAAATAATTCATGCAAAAAATGCTTTAGATAATATTGAGCTTGACGATAGTATTTTATCAAAGTGTGCTGAAATTTGTATCGCGGTGGGCTCTGATGGATTGAGGGGAGAATTAACACTTTTGAGGGCTTTACGAGCACTCTGTGCGTTTAATGAGACAACAAAGCCGACTTTAGAGGATATTAGAGAGATAGCTGTTTACACTCTTAGCCATAGACTGAGAAGGGATCCATTGGATGATACAAGTTCAGAGGTACGCGTGAAAAGAAAAGTCAATGAACTGATAGATGACAAATAAAATTGACTTTCTTGAACATGAGCTCGATGTAAATGCTCTCATTCAGGGCATATTAACAGTTAGTAGTATCGATCCCTCTCTTGGTTCGTTATCTATAAAGGCCAACTATTCAACATTAAGAACGGTGTTTCTTTCTAACCTCTTGTCCCTATTAAAACCAAAACGATTGAAAAAAATTTATCCCTTTCAAAATCCAACCGACTTTGTCAAGAACATTAACATGGTCGATACACTAACCTTTGGCACGCCAAAATATAACGAAGATATATTCTCATCCGACAACATCGCTTTAATTTTAACTAACACGGAAAAAATGGAAAAAGGTCTAGCTACATTTTTGAGAAACAAAATTAAGAACAACAGCAACAAATTCTTTATTGCATTAGACGAAAGCGAAAGTAACGAAGTGCCCAGAGAAAATCTATCCGAGTATCTTATTTTTTCTATAAATCTGGATGGCACAAGACATAAAGATTTGAAAAAAGTTTCTATAAATAGAAAAAAAATTTCTGAGGCTAAAGAAAAGCTAGCGGCTGTACAAGTGAATAAAAAAATATTGGATTACTTAATCGCGTCCGCCGAAATGTTTTCTATTTCCAATATGCATATAATTTTTACCACCTTAAAAGTTGCTAAGTCATTATGTGCTTATAAAGGAAAAAAGAGTGTAACGAGAGAAGACATAAACCTAGCTATTTCCCTCTCAATGATTCATAAAGCAAAACAAATTCCAGAATTTCAACAAGAGGAGAAAGTAGCGACGCCTGAACAAGAACAATCAAGAGATGATAATGAAAGTAAAGCGAACGAAACAGAACTAAATAGTGAAGACAAAAAAATGCTCATAGATGCTCTTAAAATCTCTCTCCCAAGCAGCCTCATTGAGACTCTTTTGTCAAAAAATTCTCAATCTATTAGTTATGGGGAAGCAGCTGGATCTGGAGAAAGAAACAATAATTTCTCTGTAGGCCGCCCTATCCCTTCCGTTAATAGGAAATATTCTTCTGACAAAAGAATTGATTTGATGGGGACGCTTACAAAATCTATCCCTTGGCAAAAAATAAGATCTTCTTCTATTACAAAAAATAGAAAAATTATCATTTATCCACAAGACATTATGATAAAAAGATTTGAGAAGCAGTCAGAGAGGCTTCTAATATTTTTAGTTGATGCCTCGGGCTCTAATGCTATTGGGCGGTTAAATGAAGCAAAGGGAGCTATCGAGATATTATTATCCGATGCTTATGCAAAGCGAGATAATGTTGCTCTCATTTCTTTTAGTGGATTGAAAGCTGATCCTTTACTATTACCTACAAAATCTCTTGTGACAGCCAAGAAAAAATTAAGTGCACTGCCTGGAGGTGGTGCTACACCTTTGGCTAATGGTCTACTCGAAGCATTTAAATTGGCTAATTCAGCTAGGTCCCGAAGTATAAAACCTATTATTATCCTGTTATCTGACGGTAGGGGAAACATGTCGCTCGATGGAGTGGGAGACCGGGTCAAGGCCATTGAGGATACAACTTTCGTAGCATCATTAATAAAACGAAACGCTATCAATAATATCTTTATTGATACGTCTAGAAGAAAAACACCAATAGCTAATGAGCTCGCAAGAGAGCTAAACGGTCATTATTTCCAATTGCCAATGGCTAATTCCAGCAGCATTTCAAAAGCAGTTCAGCGATCGATATAGTGCATAGAGATGGTAAATGACGCTTCAAATAATTTTTGGCCATACTCTGAACATAGTAAGTTCCTTGAGACCGATAATTTTGTCTGGCATTATCAACTAATTGGAAAAATAGGCAACCCTATTATACTCCTTATCCATGGAGCTGGAGCTTCTTCTCATTCTTGGGCCAATCTAATACCAAAACTAAATGAGTTTCAAGTTTTGGCGGTTGACCTACCTGGACACAGATTCTCAAAGATAAAAAAAGGAATACAACCTCAACACGATACTATTGTGAGGGATATGATAATTCTTTTTGAGTCATTAAAGATTAAACCAAACGTCTTTGTAGGTCACTCTATCGGTGCAGTAATCGTTTTGTCCTTATCCGTTATCTACGAGGGACCTCTGTCATCCATAGTTCTTATAAATGGTGCTCTAGAGAGATTTGAAGGTCCAGCTGGGACCATTTTTCCACTAATGGCAAAAGTGTTTTATGGGAGCCCTTTAACTAAATATTGGATAAGGCTTTTTAATAGTGCCGAAACAAGTCTTAGAAAATTTTTATCAATATCTGGGAGCAATCTTAATAGTAAAAATATTGACTACTATATGAAACTCATGACTGATGAGGACCATGTTACCGGCACTCTGGCATTCATTTCTAATTGGGATATCGGCGATATTGAAAAAAAACTTAAAAAAGTCAGTGTTCCAACTCTTTTTTTAGCAGGCATGCGCGATGGGATTGTAAATTATAAAACATCTGTAAGGGCTCACAAAAAAGCGTTTAACGCTAAAATAAAGCTTTTTGAAAGTGAGGGCCATTTGATCCACGAAGTTTCAAGTGCAAAAATTGCCAAAGAGATTAATTCTCTTTGAGACCAAAGTCACACTAAGTCCCTGTAAAATTTGGTTTTTCTTTTTTAAAAAATGACTCTACAGCAGATTTAAAATCGTTGCTCAGCATCAAATTATCTTGTTCTCTCGCTTCATGATTAAATCTATCACAGTAAGCCTTAAATGTATCTTCACGCATTACTTGCTTTGCAGCAGATGCCGCTAAAGGCGATCTTTGCGATAATTCTTCGGCCCAGCCTCTTACGTCATCAATAAAGCTACCATCCTGAAATATTTTGTTTGCTAATCCGTAGTTTAGACATTCCTCCGAAGATAGATGGCTGCCCGACACAATTACCTCTAAAGCTTTTCTATAGCCTAGAGATTTTTGGAGAAGATACGTTGCTCCTCCATCAGGCACCAAGCCAATATTAGAAAACACCATTGAAATACGCGAGGAAGCCGCCATCACTGTAAAATCACAATTCATTGCTAAAGCCGTTCCTATTCCCGCTGCTGATCCATGGACGGCAGCTACGAAAAGTTTTTGACTTTTTGAGATTATTTCAAATATGGGAAAATACTCATCTAAAAGCTGTTTTGAAGGAGGCATTTGCCCTCCATCATTTAAATCGGCGCCAGCACAAAAACCAGGACCCTCTCCTCTCAATATCACTATTCTCGTATCTTTATTTTGATCAATTTTCCTCAATTTTTCAGCGAGACTTAGCCTGAGTTCTGTATTAAATGTGTTATAATTTTCTGGCCTATTAATTAAAACCTCGACTATGTGGTCTGTTAAATGCTCTACTTTTATAATTTCTGACATTTAATTCTTTCCTATTATAGTTTCAAGTATACGACTATTGTTATTAAAGAATACAAACTTTTTACTGACAAGTTCAATGATCAATATAGATTTTTACATAAAAAATTTACGCTGGCTCTATGTAGTATTTATTCTTACTTTTTGTTCTGCTTTTGGTCAGACTTTCTTCATTTCATTATACTCGGGAGAAATTAGGGCTACTTTCGAGTTAACTCATGGTCAATGGGGACTGATCTACTCTTGCGCGACTTTATCTTCAGCAATTCTTATCCTCTTTGTGGGTGGTTATGCAGATAGAATTTCAGCTAAAAGACTTAGCACGTCGGTCATTTTTGGATTAATAGTTTTTGTATTTTTAATGGCAAACAATACTTCTACATGGGGGCTAGTTTTTATTATTCTAGGCCTCCGTTTTTTTGGTCAAGGAATGCTTGGGCACATATCAATGGTCTTTTGTGGCAAATGGTTTTTTAAAAATAAGGGAAAGGCAGTCGCCGTTGCGAACTCTGGTTACACTCTTGCAGAAGCTATAATGCCTACAATATTTGTTGCTTTAATAGGCCTTCTAAGTTGGCAGACCAGCTGGTATGTATCGATAATAATGAGTATACTAATATTGGCCTCAGTTAGGTTTCTCGCAAAAACAGAGCGAAACAAGGGCACCAAGCCACAGAAAGAAAATCAGCAGGTAGGTATGTTGAAAAAATCATGGAAGCGATCCGAAATGTTAAGGAGTTGGATTTTTTGGGCGGCAGTGCCGGGGCTAATGACTTCTCCTATGATTACAACAACCCTGTTCTTCCACCAAGTTCATTTAGTGGAAATAAAAGGTTGGGATCTTTCAACATATGTACTATTTATTCCAGCCTATTCAGCTGCAACTCTTTTTTCTTTGTATTTAATCGGTTATTTGGTGGATAAGCTTTCCACAAAAACTGTTCTACCTGTTTTTCTTTTTCCTCTCATCTCAGGGTTATTACTCTTATCGATCGCTACAAGTTATTTGGAATTATTCCTTATCTTTATCCTATTAGGTTTAAGCGCAGGGGCATACATCGTGGTATATGGAACTTTTTTCCCAGAATTCTTCGGATCTTTATATCTGGGGTCAGTGCGTACGGTTGGAGTAACCATTATGGTTTTTAGTTCTGCTATAGGACCTATTTTAAGTGGTTATTTAATAGACTTAGGCTATCTCATTGATCATCAGTTCAAATTTTTTGCTGCATTTTCGGTATTTGCTTCCTTGTTATTTTTAACTATCAATATTAGTGTCAAGCTCCCTGAAAAAGCTTAAGTAAAAAAAATAAAAAGCGTATATGATCAAGCATATAATTCATGAAATTGAAATGGATAAGAATGCTAAAATAAATACAATTGCAGTCATTTAAGGCTATAGTGCTAAAGAAGAACTGCAGCAAGCGAGTGCGGACTGTATAATAAATGACCCTAGTAAATTAGTTAAAATATTAAGAGGCCTTTAAATGGATAATCATGAAATCATTTGGCAACCAAGTAGTGAAAGTAAAAAATTAAGCAACCTATCTCGGTTTATTGAATTTGTAAATCAAAGATACTCACAATCAATAAAAACAGACTATCACGATATTTGGGATTGGTCAGTTAATAATGTCGAAAAGTTTTGGTCTTTAATGTGGGATTTTTCTGAAATAAAAGGAAGCAAGGGCACGAAAATTTCTGAAAATATTGGGCGGATGCCTGGCGCTAGGTTTTTTCCAGACGCAAAACTAAACTATGCAGAAAACCTACTCCGAGCTGCAGATAATGCAATAGCTTTAGAGGAATTTAGAGAAGATGGATTAACCAATGCGTTAACCAGAAAAGAACTTGAAAGTAAGGCTCTAAAAATGGCTGGCTGGATGAAAAGCAAGGGGGTCAAAAAAGGGGATCGTGTCTGTGCTTACATGCCCAACTGTTCTGAAACAGTTATATCCATGCTCGCCACTTCTGCCTTAGGAGCTATTTTTTCTTCCTGTTCCAGCGACTTCGGTATTGAGGGGGTCATAGATCGCTTTGAACAAATAGAGCCAAAAATTATGATTGCCACGGACGGCTACCTTTATAATGGAAAGGTGATTGATAGATCAGAGGAAATTAAAACAATATCTAAACGCCTTCCCTCTTTAGAACATATCATTGTTGTTGAATATATAAATTCTTCCAAAGACATTGATAATTTTACAAATTTTAAAACTGTTTTTCAGTCAGACAAATTAGAGAACTATGTTTTGTGCAAATTTAATGACCCTTTATATATTGTTTTTTCATCGGGTACCACTGGCAAACCTAAATGCATAACACACAGCATAGGCGGAGTTCTAATTCAACACGCAAAAGAACACCTGCTTCATATAAATTTATACGAAAAGCAGAAAATGTTTTATTTTACTACATGTGGTTGGATGATGTGGAATTGGTTGGTTGGCTCCCTATTTTGTCAAAGCTCTATAGTCCTCTATGAAGGAAGTCCATTTTATCCAAATCCCGAACACCTATGGAAAATAGCTGAAAAATCAAAGGTGAGCATATTCGGTACATCAGCAAAATATATCGATGCACTTTCAAAATCTAATGTAGCGCCGAAGAAACACTTCGCGTTGAGCAATCTACGCACCATTTGTTCGACTGGCTCTCCACTTAGCCCGGATAGTTATGATTACATTTTGAACAATATAAAACCAGATGTACAGATTGCATCGATCTCTGGTGGAACAGATCTTCTCAGCTGTTTTGTTTTAAGTAACCCTTTGAGCCCTGTAGTCAAAGGACAAATTCAATGCAGAGCACTAGCAATGGACGTGGATATATTTAACGAGCGTGGAGAAAGTTTGGTTAATATGGAAGGTGAGCTTGTATGCAAAATTCCATTCCCATCAATGCCCATAAAGTTTTGGAATGATCAAAACGATACAAAATACAAAGAAGCATATTTTGAAAAGTTTAAAGGGATATGGCATCACGGAGATTGGGCCAAAATAACTGAGCGCGGTACGGTGGTAATTTACGGTAGATCAGATGCAACCCTAAATCCTGGCGGAGTGAGGATTGGCACTGCTGAGATATATAATACGGTTGAGAAACTCAATGAAATTGCTGAGGCCATCGTAATAGCACAAAATTGGAACAATGATGTTAGAATAGTTTTGTTTCTAAAGTTACAAAATGACCATGAGCTAACTGAACATCTTAAAGAAAAAGTAGTTAATCAGATAAGAACAAATCTCACCCCAAGACATGTACCAGCTAAAGTAGTTGCTGTTCCAGATATTCCTCGAACGCGTTCTGGGAAAATAACTGAACTAGCAGTTAGAGACATTGTACATGGAAAAGAAATTAAAAACAAAGAAGCTTTGGCTAATCCAGAGTCCCTTATTCATTTTGCTAACATACCTGACTTAACTACAGGTTAATAACTTATTGCTTCCAAAAGATGGGCAGGAAAAATGCCATTGCCACTAAAAGTTCTAGCCTTCCTAAAATCATTGCCAATATTAATATATATTTTTCGACGTCATCGAGGCTTTTGAAGCTTCCAGATGGACCAATTATTTCACCTATTCCAGGGCCAACATTCGCTAATGCAGTAGTTGCTCCAGATATAGCAGTAATAAAATCTAGCCCACAAAAAGCTAGACTTAAAGTTACTAAAATGAGGCAGGCAAAAAAACAACAGATCATTGTTACTGTTGAGCGATAAATGTCTTGATCAACAAGTTTGTTTCCATATCTCAATAGGAATACACCCTTCGAATAAATCAGTTGCCTTAAGGATGTCTTAATTACTTGCCCCAACACAATAAATCTATAGACCTTAATCCCACCAGCAGTAGAACCCGCGCAACCTCCAATAAAGATTAAAAAGAAAAATAACACAGGACCTAAGGAACCATAATTCATAAAATCTCCACTAGAGTATCCCGTGGTTGTTATTATAGAAACTACATTGAAAATATATTCGGTGTTAACGTATATTGATCTTGCTTCACCACCATTTTGGTAAAGTATCAATAATGTACAAGAAGAAAAAATAATTACTATGAAAGTCAGCACTTGAGGGTCTAACTTGGGAATATTGCGCGTAAAAAAAATTGCAACAAATACACTAAAAGGTAGGCCCCCAACTATCATAAACAGTATAGCAACCCACAGTACAGACGAACTATCATAATAGCCAAGAGACTCATCATGCGTTGAAAAACCACCGGTGGCCACGGTAGTCATACCATGTGTTAGAGCATCGAATGGTGCCAATCCTACAAAGAGGTAAGCAACGACACATGCCAAAGATAAAACAACGTAAATAATAATAATTGATCTTGAAATTTCCACTAATCTTGGCAAGGGCTTGTCGGATCTATCGGAGCTCTCCATTTTAAACAACTGCATTCCTCCAATTCTCAAAAAAGGAAGTAATATCAGCCCTAGTGAGAGTATGCCAAGGCCTCCAACCCATTGCATCAAGGCTCTCCATAAAAGAATTGGGCGATCATAGCTTAATATGTCTGTCATTACGGTTGACCCAGTAGTCGTAAGTCCGGAAGTTGCTTCAAACAGAGCATCTACGAAACTTAAGTTTCCAGAAGAATTGACTAATGGGATTGCGCATAAAATTGGCAACAAAAACCACAACATGTTAACCACTAATATCCCAAATCTCGGGGTAACCTTTGGTTGATCACCAAAACACGCGATTACCACCAAAACACAAACAATCGAAGCCATCAAACCTGACCAAAGAAAAGACGTGCCTCCCTCCCAACCAGTAAGAACAGACGTTATCCATGGAATTAACATTAAAAAGGAAAAAAATAATCCTACATATGCGACAATAAGCCCAGCTGACCTAACTTCTTTTAATAGCATCGATAAAACCTATTTGAATTTTGTTCAAATTACAATAATTGATGTAGTCGCCAAATCTTTCCAGAAATACTATTTTCTCCTTTCCGCGTAACCTTCAGTTTTTACTCTAAGCAAATGTGTCTTTTAGATGAACAACTAATAATATTCCCATAAGAACAACTAAAGGCGGAAGATAGATAAGTAAAAAGGTATCTGGATTGAGGACAAGAAGTGATTTCAGCGAAATAATGGCAACTTGCATTACTAAAGCCACCAGTGATAGGAAAATTACAATCACAGTAGTTCTATATCCTTCACTGTTAAACACTATAAGAGCTAACCCTCCCAGCATACATAAAGCTATTGGAGACAATATCGAAGCTAACTTCATATGGCTCTCTGCTAAATATTCAGAGGAGGAATAATCAGTTAATTCAGCAAGTTCTTTAGATTTCACAATTCCAGTGATTGGTGAAACGTCAGATGGTGAAGCCAAATAATACTGTTTTTCTGGTATAAAAGAATTTAAATTAATCCCAAATCTCTCAAATCTTACAGACACTACACTCTTTTCATCTTTAGACATAATTTGCAGCTCGCCATCCTGCATGATTAAATCTCTAATACCACCGTTATCTCTAATGGCAGCCTCTTTTGCAGAATATAATAATGAATAATTGTCATTTCGATCATCAAACACAAAAACTCCTGTCATTTGATTTTCTTCCAATTTATCTCGTACATAGATAGTTACACCAGATATTGGATGTAAAAACTTCCTACTATCGATGAATTTTGTGGCAAAATTTTGCTCTATATCAAAAAAGATAGACTGAAGTTTAAAGGCGCTTTTTGGTAAAACATAAAATGTAATTAAAAATAGTATTAAGCTTACAGTTAACCCAAATATGAAAATAATTTTTGCGTAAGAAAGAATTGAAAAACCTGAGCTTGTAATAGCTACAATTTCAGTTTCTGACACAAGTTTGTTTATCGCATAGATGGTTGAAAAAAAAGCTGCAACTGGTATTACAAAATAGGCTACCTGGGGAATAGTATTCATTGCCACAGAAATGAATATGTTTAGAGGTTGGTTATTTAAGACCAATCCTTCAAGTTTTGGTAGAATTTGGACCAACCACAATATACTGATAAACGTAAACGAGAATATCAAAAATGGTTTAAATAACTCAACATATAAATATTTGCTTATCACCCTCATTTAGAAATTATTCTTTGTAGAGTATATTGGGCATAATTTTTGCTACCTTTGATATGTTAATAGAACGTATTTCCTCTTACGTCAAAAGGTTAGCTCCTAAATAAGCTCGTGCAGACCACGGTTAGTCTGCGTTTTTCTTTTATTATAAAATCAATTTATATATCATATATTAAGCATTTTTTATGAAACATAAATAGGTTAAATATATGGATACCAGTGAAAAAATCACCCTACGGGTTAGCGAATTGATTGCTAAATATTCAACTTCCTCAAAGAGTGTTCATTATCTGCTCTGCGATCAATATCCTGCGACTAAACTTGCGTATAAAATAATAAACGAAAAGATGGAAGAATATGCTCTTTCATATGGAGAGCTAAAAACTCAGTCTATTTCAATAGCAAATGGATTGAAACAAAGAGGCGTCAAAAAAGGTGATAGAATTGCCACGCTCATGGGGAAAAGCAAAGAGTACATAATCACGTTATTAGCGATCTGGAGAATAGGCGCCGTTCACGTACCCTTATTCACAGCTTTCTCTACGCCAGCCATAACACTTAGAGTAAATGGAAGTAATTCTAAAATAGTCTTCTGTGATCAAAAACAACAGTCAAAACTTAAACCATCAGATGATTTTGCAACAAATGGTAAAGTCGAAGTTATTACAACTGCTAGTTTTGATCAAACACCCAATTGGGCTTCTAGATGGGAGGATTTATTAGCAACTGATAAGTCCCTTAAAGAAGAGGTAAGTTTAGATCCAGAAGCTCCCATTATTCACATTTTTACTTCTGGAACAACAGGTGAGCCAAAAGGTGTTAGTCTTCCTACGAAAGCTCTTTCATGTATAGAAGCATATGCAGAATTCGCTTATGATTTAAGACAGACCGATGTTTTTTGGAATGCAGCAGATCCAGGTTGGGCTTATGGACTTTACTGTGGTATTCTTGCTACTTTAACCACGGGTACCCCAGCTATTTTATTCGAAGGTGGTTTCAGTGCACAAGCAACTGTCGACATAATAGAGAAGCAAAAAATTACAAATTTTGCTGCTGCACCGACAGTCTATCGCTCACTTCGGGCTGATGGAATAGAAATCTCAAATAGACATAAGCTCCGGTGTTTATCAAGTGCTGGAGAGCCTTTAACTCCAGAAATCAATGAATGGGCAAAGTCTTTCTTTGGCCTCTTTGTGCATGACCATTATGGTCAGACAGAAACTAGTATGGTTATAAATAACCATCATCATCCAGAACTCAAAACAGCATTGCGGGATGGTTCCATGGGTAAGGTAATGCCAGGTTGGTCAGCTATTGTCCTGAAAAATAATGAAGATATACCGGAAAAACCGGGTGTCCCGGGGCGTGTTGCCTTTATAATTGATAGGAGTCCCTTTTCCTGGTTTACAGGTTATATTGGTAATCCTAAAAAAAGTGCTGAGAAATTTTCAAAAAATAAAAAGTATTATTTAACTGGAGATACTGGGTCGGTAGATAAAGATGGTTATTTCTACTTCTCCACAAGGGATGACGATGTAATTATTATGGCAGGCTATAGAATTGGGCCCTTCGAAGTTGAGTCTGCTCTGAGCACTCATAATGCGGTTGCAGAATGTGCTGTAATTGCTACCCCAGATAAGGTAAGGGGTGAAGTAATTGAGGCTTTTGTAGTTTTAATGCCTGGAACAGAGAACAGCGATCAACTTACTAAGGACCTTCAACAGTGGGTAAAAACAAATTTTGCTGCTCATGCATATCCAAGAAATATAACTTACGTAAGTGAATTACCGAAAACACCGAGTGGGAAAATTCAGCGCTTTGTTCTTAGAGAGCGACGAAAAAATGAAATTTTAGAGGAACAGAATAATGGATAATATTATTGACTCAAAGGGTTTAGATCATTTAATCAGGAAAATTGTTATTGAGAGATCCTCGAAAAGAAATTTTCTACCTGATCCAGTAAGTATCGACCTTGTTAAAGACATAATTCAAGATGCTTCACGGGCACCTTCTGGGACCAATACTCAACCGTGGAAAGTGACATGTGTCACAGGAGAAACAAAGAAAAAATTAACAAATGCGGTTTTAGAAGCCGCAGAGACAGGTAACGCCAATCTAGAATATGAATATATGCCATCTAAACTGAAAGAACCGTACTTATCTAGAAAAAGAGCGGTTGGTTATGCACTGTATGAACTTTATGGAATAAAAAGAGATGACTACCCAGCAAGAAAAGTCGCGATGTTACGTAACTTCGAATTTTTTGGAGCTCCAGTTGGGCTTTTTTTTAGGATGGATCGAGAACTTTTATATGGATCCTGGCTAGACGTTGGAATGTTTATGCAAAATGTTATGATACTCGCTAGAGGTAAGGGTCTAGAAACCTGTCCCCAACAAGCGTGGTGTGAATTCGGACCTATTGTTCACAATGTGCTGAATATTCCTGACGAAGAAATAATAATATCTGGGATGTCTATGGGTTATGCCGCAAAAGCTCCTGAAAATACACTAGTGAGTGAGCGCGTGCCATTAAACGATTTTGCAACCTTTCTTAAATAATATTTATATTTATTCTAAACTTTTCTTAAGTTTCATAATCAGATCCTAATCGTGATAATCTTCGCTTCAGAGCTGCGAACTCCAACTCACCTAACTTCGATCCAAAACCTTTCATCGCCTGTTGATGTACCAAATCCTGAACTTCAGGCTTAGGTAAACTAATTTTACTTGCTGCCTGTGCAGATATCTGTATCTTACAAGCCTGCTCCAAATAATACATCATTATAAATGCTTCAGGTATCGTGCGACCACACGTGAGTAAGCCATGATTTTTTAAAATAAGTAATTGTTTTTTTTCTCCAAGATCTTTTACCAATCTTTTTTGTTCGTCTAAATTTAAAGCTAGTCCTTCGTACTCATGATATCCAATCAAATCTTTGTATAACAATCCAGTTTGGCTAAGAGGTAATAACCCTTCTTCTTGACAAGACACTCCTACGCCAGCAGGCGTGTGTGTGTGAATTACACAATGCATATTTGGTCTTTCACGATGGATACACGAATGTATGACAAAACCCGCAGGATTTATTTTATCGTCTGTTTCTGAAATGATTTTTCCATCTAAGTCAACTTTCACAAGATTTGAAGCGGTTATTTCTTCATAAAGCAATCCAAATGGATTAAGAAGAAAATGTTCGTCAGGACCTGGAACTCTAGCGGAGATATGGTTGTAAATTAAGTCATCCATACCAAAGTGAGCCATTAGTCTATAGCAAGCAGCAAGATCAACTCGTGTGCGCCATTCCTCTATTGTTACAGACCCATTTTCAACGAGCGTTGGTAAGTTCTCATTCATTTTATATCTCCGACACCAAATTGACATTTTATTGTCGCATAGAACACTAAAAAGTATACAAAATTTTCTTAAACTTTTAGTGCATTGCCCTAATACTATTTTAAATTTTTTCTGAAAAGTCCCTTGAAGACCCATTTTTTAACACCTTTTATCTCCGAAACCTTGCATGATTATGATAAAGATTATATTATCTTGCTGTTAAAACTATGCTTTGAAAATTTTCAAAAATTGTATAAGGGGGAATAATTTTGGAGTTATATGAAGCTTATTTACAAGAAATAATAGAGCGTTCAAAACTCGGGCTTGGTCCGAAGCCTATCGATCAAGGAGATCTATTAGAAGAAATTATTAATATAATTTTGGAACCTAAATCTCCAAACAGAAATGATGCAGTAAAACATTTTATTTACAATACATTACCAGGCACCACCGGCGCCGCATCGGTGAAAGCAAAGTTTTTAAAAAAACTAATTCTAAAGAGCGAGCTTTTGGACGAAATTGATCAAAATTATGCCTTTGAGTTACTATCTCACATGAAAGGTGGTCCATCCGTAGAAGTACTCTTAGACCTAGCCTTTCATGAAGATGTGATGATTGCACAACGAGCAGCTACTGTTTTAAAAACGCAAGTGTTTCTTTATGAAGCTGATACAAAAAGGCTTGCAAAGGAATTTTATGCTGGCAACAAAATAGCTCAAGATATATTAGAAAGTTACTCAAAAGCAGAATTTTTTACTAAGCTAGATGCAATTCCTGAAAAAATTAAAGTTGTATCCTATGTTGCCGCTGAAGGTGATATTTCCACCGACCTGCTATCACCCGGCAATCAGGCTCACTCTCGCTCAGATAGAGAACTTCATGGACAATGTTTTATATCAAAAGAGGCTCAGAATGACATCTCACAACTTAAGGTAGCTCATCCTGATAAAAGCATTATGCTCGTTGCTGAAAAGGGCACAATGGGCGTGGGTTCTTCTAGAATGTCAGGTGTCAATAATGTTGCTCTTTGGACAGGTAAGAAAGCAAGTCCCTACATTCCTTATGTAAACGTAGCCCCAATCGTTGCCGGAACAAATGGTATATCACCTATTTTTCTCACTACCGTTGGTGTTACAGGC